>NZ_JBBMQM010000001.1:2523567-3154459 GCF_038900055.1 Henriciella sp. AS95 | reverse complement strand
TCCATCGTCTCGCTGTGGCCGCCGCGGTTGCGTTTCCTGCTGGAGCATGTGCTTCAGGCGACCGGGACCGCAGATGACTGCCACGGCCTGCATTTCATGTCTCAGGACCAGGACCTCGAAACCATGGGCGAAGAGGGTAATGCGATCAGCCAGATGCAGGCGTGCCAATACGTGCCGATGCAGCAGGTCATCGCGAAGTGCCGGGATGTCCTGTCTCATGAGGATACTGACGTGCTGGTTCTCGGCTGCACCTGCATGGCCGGTATGGGGCCAATCCTGAAGGCCGAGGGGCTTTCCGTGATCGAACCCATGCGGGCCGGCTATCTGGCGACAGAGCTTCTGCTACGCGTCAGCGCCTGAGCGGCAATTTAACGCAAGCCGCCGCGGCGCGTCTGCATCGTCTATTCAGCGCGCAAATAGGCCCAATAGTGCCGTAGATATTGTTATTTCAGATTGGTTTGGGCTGTGCCAGCTTCGGTTCTGCCAGCATGGCCCTACGTAATCATCCCTATCTGCAACCCCCTTGCCAGAGGACGGCGAGCCTGACAATATGGCATACTCATATACCAAAAAGGGAAACTAGCCGTGAAACAGACGTCTGAAACTTCCGCTCCCCAGTATGAAGGCCCACCTGACTATCGCGTCATTGGTCGTCATGCGGTCTTCCCGAAAACCACCCATGACGAGATCGAGCGCTTCAACTTTCTCGCGCAGATGAACCGGCACCTGTCGGCCAGGCTCGTCCCGCACGTGAAGACGGCTTATGAAAACAGCGTCGAGCCAGAATTCGAGAAGAAGAATGGACGGCCGATCGCAAACCGCCAGGAAGCCCGCAAGGCCCTTCTCGACAATTTCGCTTTCCGCTTCTGGTCGGCGGCCCGGCGCGCCACGATGGAGCAGCGCCAGCAGGCCGGTCGTTGGACGGCGATCCGTCAGCGTGAAGATCTGGCCCGGATTGCTGCTGAACTGACAGATGGCGACGATCGTCTCGAGCTTGACCCGACCCTCCCGATCCCGCGCTATGTTTCCGGCGTCGATCACCACTGCATGCCGGGCAGCTATCACACCGAATATTTCCCCGGCGACGTGACCAATGGCGCCAATTACGACCACGGCAACTTCGTCACCTCGGCCGGTCTGCTCGGCAAATTTACCGATGGTGGCGGCAGGGCTGTCGTCAACTGGATGAAGAATAACCTGCCGGACTTCAAGCCGAAGGACATTCTGGATATTGGCGGCACGGTCGGACATAGCAGCCTGCCAATCGCCGAGGCCTATCCCGATGCTCAGGTGACGGTCGTCGATCTGGGTGCACCGATGCTGCGCTATGGACTGGCCCGCGCCAAATCACTGGGCGTGGACAATATCCGTTTCGTCCAGGCAAGCGGTGAGGATCTTTCGCGCTATCCGGACGCAAGCTTTGACTGGATCCAGACCACGATGTTCCTGCATGAGCTGTCCTCATCGTCCATGCGCAATATCCTGAAGGAAACGCGCCGGCTCCTGCGGCCAGGCGGCGTGGTGCTGCACGTGGAGCAGCCTCAGTACTCTGAGGACATGCCGATCTTCGAGCAGACCCTTCGGGACTGGGATGCCTTCTACAACAATGAGCCATTCTGGAGCCGCATGCACGAGCTTGATCTCGATGAGGCAATGGCCGAGGCCGGTTTTGACCGGAAGGACATCATCCATGGCGCTGTTACGGCGGTGGTCGACAAGGAGCTGTTCCCCGACGCTGCCGACGATGAGACCGAGGATTTTGGCCGCAAGGCGGCATGGCACGTAATCGGCGGGAGAGGCTGATGAGTATTGAAGCAGCAATTCGAGAATCCGGTGCCAAGGCGGCAGGTAAGCGGCCCTGGTTTCTGGATGAAGACGTCGAAACCGTTCTGGCCATCACGCTGTCAGTTTCGCAGGAACTGGCGGTCTCGCGCCAACGCGTCGATACGCTGGAGCGGTTGCTGGAAGAAAAAGGCGTGCTCACCCGCGAGGAAATCGATTCCTATACGCCGGACAGGAAAGCCGCTGAAGAGCGCGGTCTCTGGTCCCAGGAGTATATCGCCCGCGTGCTGCGTATCCTGCAGCAGCGTGGCGAAGCCGAACAGGCGCCAAGTGAAGTGGCTTCCGAAGACCTCGTCGAAGAACTCGCTCGCTAGGCATGGAGCAGGCAGAGTATTCAGTCCCTGTCCTGATCGCGGGGGGCGGGGCCTGCGGTGCTGTGGCCGCGCTGGCGGCGCACGATGCCGGGCTAGAGCCTCTGCTTATCGAGCGGGACCCGCATCCGACCGGATCAACGGCAATGTCTCAGGGCCTGCTTTGTGCCGCCGGGACGCGCTTCCAGGCCGCTGAAGGCATTGAGGATTCGCCGGACGTCTTCTTTGAGGACATCATGAAAAAGTCGCGTGGCATGGCCAACCCGGTCATTGCGCGTCTTCTTGCCGACCAGTCAGCGCCAGTGCTGGAGTGGCTTCACGATGCACATGATTTTCCCTGGACAATCGATACCCGGTTCAAGCCATCCTATGGCAATTCCCGCGCGCGCATCCATGGGTGGCATGACCATTCGGGGTCGGACATGGTGCAGTGGCTGCATCGCCGGCTGAGTGATCTCGGTATCGATGTGCTGTTCGACACGCGCCTCGTCGATCTGATTGAGAATAGTGACGGCCGGGTCAACGCTGCGCGGATCCAGGGCGGCGACGGGGCCCTGATGACGATCGGTTGCGACGCGGTCGTGCTGGCTTGCGGTGGGTATGGCGCGAACCGCGAGATGACCGGAAAATACATGCCGGAGACCGCCGCCTTCCGCTATTACGGACATGAGAGCAGCGAGGGAGATGCCATCATCCTTGGCGAAAAACTCGGCGCGGCTGTTGGCGATATGGGCAGCTATCAGGGATACGCCATGCTGGCCGAACCCGGTGGCATGACTGTTCCGCCCAATACGTTGATTGAGGGCGGCGTGATCCTCAATACGAAGGGTGAGCGGTTTACCGATGAGTCTGAGGATATTGCCGGTATGGTGCTGCCCCTTTCCGAACAGCCTGACGGGGTCGGCTTTCTCATTTTCGACCAGTCCATCTACCGCCAATGTGAACACATTCCCGAGGTGCGCGCGCTGAAGCAGGCGGGACTGGCACGCCAGGCGCCCAATATGACCCGCCTGGCAGAGATGACGGGCTTGCCTGCATCAGCGCTGCAGGCTTCGCTCCGCGAAATCAGGCAAGCGGCCAGACGAGGCGAAGAAGACCGGCTTGGCCGCTCATGGCAAGGCAGTCACGCGCCTCGTGGTGGATATTACTTCATTCGGGTAACGGGCGCCCTTTACCATACCCAAGGGGGGCTGGAGATTGATGATCAGGCGCGTGTCCTGCGCAGTGACGGTCGTCCATTTACCAATCTTTTTGCCGGTGGCGGCTCGGCGCGGTCGGTTTCAGGGCCCTCCTCATGGGGATATTTGCCAGCCATGGGGCTGACAACGGCGGTGACGCTTGGATCGATTGCCGGGCAGGGCGCTGCCAGAATTGCACAACAAGCAGGCTGAAGCGATTTCTTCCAGACGGTGGACTTGCGTCTCCGGAAACATATGTCATACATATAATACAAATAAGGCGTCTTCGCCGCCTGAGCAGACGGGAGTCAACATGGCTGACAGCGCAACACCTGATACGGGCCTCATTCAAGAGGCGCTTGTCAAAAGGCTTACATCCATAGTCGGTGCGTCGAATGTCAGGCGCGACGACGCGACGCGCAAGCTGTTCAGCCAAGACATATGGCTGCCGGCAGGTGAACTTGTCGATCTGGTAGTTTCGCCGAGCTCGCTTGAAGAGTTGCAGTCGGTGATGGCGGTTGCGCACAAGGCCGGTGCGAAAGTGGCGCCGCGCGGAGCGGGTATGAGCTACACCGGCGGCTATGTTCCTTCAGATGCCGGAACGATCTCGCTCGATATGGCGCGGATGAACCGCATTCTCTCGGTCAGCCGCGAGGACATGACGGTCACTGTCGAAGCCGGGGTAACCTGGAAGGCGCTTAATGATGCGCTTGCGCCGCTCGGTTTGCGTACACCCTTCTGGGGGCCGATGTCCGGACTTAAGTCCACGATTGGCGGCGGGGTCTCTCAGCTCAATGCGATGTTCGGTGCAGCCCATCATGGCACATCAAGCGAGAGCGTGATCGCCATGACGATTGTCGGTGCCACCGGAAAAACGATCAGGACGGGCGCCCGCGGTGTCGGGGGTGAAGAGCCGTTCTACCGCCATTTCGGCCCCGACATCACCGGCTTGTTCTGCGGCGACTGTGGCGTGCTCGGTGTGAAGGCGGAGATCACGCTGCGCCTGATGACGGCGCCGGATGTCGAGGCGCAGGCCTCGTTTTCCTTCCCTTCCGGCCCGGAGCTGCTCAAGGCCATGGCGGAACTGACGCGGGCTGGCGTGGCGTGCGAGATTTGCGCCTTTGATCCAGGCCTGACCAAAATCCGTCTGAAGCGCGCCAGCCTTTCAGCCGATGTGAAGACACTGGGCTCTGTCGTGAGCAAGGAGAAGTCGCTCATCAAGGGACTGATGTCGGCTTCCAAGATTGCCATGAGTGGCAGGAATTTCGTGGAGCCGGACGACTATCCGTTACACGTGATCTGCGAGGGGCGCTCCGAGGCGGCGGTCGATGCCGACATGAAAGAAGCGCGCCGGATTGTGTCGTCATTCGGCGGCAAGGAGATCGAGAATTCGATCGCGAAAATCCTCCGCTCCATGCCGTTTCCAGCCCTCAACAGCATGGTCGGCCCGACGGGCGAAGCCTGGGTGCCGATCCATGGGGTGTGCTCCCTCAAGAACGCTCCGGAAATCTTCAAGGAAATTCAGTCGGTCTATGCGGCGCATGCCGATGAGATGAGCGCGCAGGATGTCCATCCGGGCTTCCTGTTCACCTCGATGTCGACCAATGCGTTGATCATCGAGCCGGTCTTCTTCTGGCCGCAGGGCTGGCGTGAAATTCATGAAGAAGGAATGGAAGCATCGCATACGGCACGGCTGACCCAGCGGCCTGAAAATCCTGAAGCAACAGCTCTGGTCAAGACGCTGCGCGCTGCGCTGCTCGGCATTTTCCAAAAATATGGCTGTGGCCATTTCCAGATCGGGCGGACCTATCCTTATATCGAGAGCCGCGATGATGCGTCTGTCGAGCTGCTCGAAGCGGTCAAGGCTGTCATGGATCCGGAAGGCGCGCTGAACCCTGGCGTGCTGGGTCTGCCGGTCAAAGGCGGCCAGGCATGAGTGGTACGTACCAAGCCATCCAGCTGCAACGGATCGCCGGAAGCTTTCGTGCCGGTAGCGAGATCATATCGCTTGATCTCAAGGAACCGGGCCCCGGAGAGGTGAAGGTTCGCAACCTTTATTGCGGCATCAACGGGATCTTCGATACGCAGATCGCTCGAAACGCTGTCGATTATGTGACCCTTGCCTTGCCAACGCTGACCGGCGTCGAGGCGCTGGGCGTCGTAGAGGCTTGCGGTGAGGGCGTGGATCATCTGTCGGTGGGCGACCCGGTGGTAACCACCCGGTTTCCATCAGGCTATCGGCAGTGGAATACCGCGCCGGCCTCCCAATTCGTGAAAGTGCCCGATGAGCGGCCTGAGTGGCTGGTCCTGGCCTCTACTGGCGTGTCGGCCTATGTGGCGATGACCCATATCGGGGCGCTCAAAGCGGGTGAAACCGTGGCTGTGTCAGCTGCGGCTGGCGGTCTGGGCCACCTCCTCATTCAAGTGGCCAAGCTGCATGATTGCCATGTCGTGGCCGTTTGCGGTGGCGAGAAAAAAGGTGATTTCGTCCGCGGCCTCGGTGCCGATCGTGTCATCGATTATCGCAGCCAGTCGGTGAGCGACGTGCTCGCGGCCGACTACAAGGACAAGCTGGATGTCGCCGTGGATACGGTCAGTGGCGAGATCTTCGACGCTTTCCTGGCGAACATGGCGGTGCACGGACGGTTGGTCGTCGGCGGCGCGGCTCAGGATCTTGAAGGGCAACCCGAAATCGTCACGGGCCCCCGTATCGCCAACAGCATCTATTACAAAGGGGTCTCAGTGCGCGGGTTCATGAATGGTCTGCTCACGGATTATTGGGACGATGCCCGCACATGGATGTTCGACCGCTTTGCGGCAGGCGATCTGAAAGTGGAATTTGATGAGCCCCGCTTTCGGGGGCTCGAAGGCGTCTATGACGCCGTGGAGCGGCTGCTATCCGGCCAGTCCATGGGCAAGGTCGTGGTGGATTTGAGTTAAGGGCCGGCACAGCGTTTCGGGGGCTGCGCCAAGGCCGCATTCCCGGACGCCAGCAGGCAGAAGGAGATTGCATGGCATATCGATTAGGCGTGGATGTTGGTGGCACGTTCACCGACCTTCTTCTCTTCAGCGAGGCAGACGGACGGTTCTGGCGGCACAAGACCCCGTCCACGCCCGAAGACAGCTCTCTGGGAATTCTCACGGGCGTCGAGGCGATCTGCAAGGATGCCGACGTCGACCCTTCAGAGGTCGATGTCCTCTTGCACGGCACCACGGTTGCCACCAATGCTGTCCTGGAAGGCAAGGGCGCGCGGGTCGGTCTGATCGTCACCGAAGGCTACCGCCAGATGATGCAGATTGCGCGCAGCTTCGTGCCTGGCGGCCTCGCTGGCTGGATTGTGTGGCCGAAACCCGAACCGATGACGGCGCTTGAGGATACGTTCGAGATCAAGGGACGCATGAATGCGACCGGCGATGAAATCCGTCCGATCGACGAGGACGACATTCGCGCCCAGCTCGAAAAGCTGAAGGCGCGCAAGGTGGAGGCCATCACGGTCTCGCTGATGAACGCTTACCTGAATGGCGATCATGAAGCCCGCGTTGGCGAGCTGATCGAGGAAGTCCTGCGGGACGTTCCCTATTCGCTGAGCCACCAGGTTCTGCCAGAGATGCAGGAGTATGAGCGGACGCTGACCACGGTTGCGAATGCGACGGTGCGTCCGGTCGTTGGACGTTATGTCCGCAATCTGCGCGAAAGCCTGATCAAGTCCGGCATGAATGCCCGGCTCTCGCTGTTGCGGTCCGATGGCGGGCTGATGTCTTCCCAGAAGGCAGAAGAGCATCCGGTCAATCTGCTGATGTCCGGGCCAGCGGGCGGTGTCACCGGTGCGATCTGGGTCGGCAAGAATGCCGGCATCCGCAACATTCTCACGCTCGATGTGGGCGGGACGTCCACCGACGTGGCGCTGATCGAGAACCTTGAGGCACGCCGTGTGCGTACGACCGAGGTCGGCCACCTGTCGGTGCGCGCCTCGGCGCTTGATGTGAAAACGGTCGGGGCCGGTGGCGGATCTATCGCCTATGTTCCGGAGCTTACCGGCGCCCTGCGGGTCGGACCGGAATCGGCCGGCGCGGTACCCGGTCCGGTCGCTTACGGAAAGGGTGGTACCCAACCGACAGTGACGGATGCCAATGTCGTGCTGGGCTATCTGCCCGAAGCGCTTCTTGGCGGCGCGTTCAACCTTGACCGCGAAGGCGCTAAAAAGGCGGTCCAGACGGTCGCTGACGCCTTGAAAGTCGACCTGTTCGAAGCAGCCCGCGGCATCATCGATATCGTCAACGAAAACATGTTCGGCGCCCTGCGTATGATCTCTGTGCAGCAAGGCTACGACCCGCGCGACTTTGCCGTGATGGGGTTTGGCGGAGCAGGCCCGCTGCACGTTAATGCGGTCGCGAAGCTGATGGGCAGCTGGCCGGCCATATCGCCGGTCTCGCCCGGCGTGTTGTGCGCCCTCGGTGATGCGACGACACGCATGCGGACTGAAGCAGCGCGGTCTTTCTCACAGCTGGCATCAACGACGTCGCAGGACGAAATCGACCGGATACTCCAGGAGATGGCAGCGTCCACTCGAAGCGAACTCATGGAAGAGGGCGTGGAAGAAGACGACATCACGGTCAGCTTCGAGATCGATGTGCGCTACTCAGGTCAGGCTTTCGAAGTGCCGATTGAGGTTTCGCTGGAAGACTTGCGGGCCAAAGGGATTGGCTGGCTCACCGGTCGCTTTGATGAGGAACATCGGCGACTCTTCACGTTCAACATGGACAGCGAACATGAGATCGTGAACCTTCGCGCCGTTGCTCTCGGCCCGGTTCCTGATCTTGCCGCCGCAAAACTTCCGGAAGGCAATGGCGATCCCTCAGACGCCAAGATCCGTGATCATGAACTCTGGATGTCTGGCAAGATGGTACCTGCTGTCATCTATGACCGTTCACGGCTTCGCGCCGGAGACAAGATCCCGGGACCTGCAATCATTATCGAAATGGATTCGACCACCCTTGTCGAAGCCGATTGCAAGGCCCTGGTCGACCCGGTTGGCAATATTCTCATCACCCTGAAGGACTAAGCGTATGGCAGATATCATCCAGACAAATGACGCCGCCTTCCAGAAGGTCGAGATCGATCCGGTCACGCTGGACATCATCGAGAACGCGCTGCGCAATGCTCGCGTCGAGATGGACGCAACGCTCGTTCGAACGGCGATGTCGCCCGGTATCCGCGAGCAGGGCGATGCGTTTCCCCTGATCGCTGACCACAAGGGCCGGATGATCGTCGGACAGTTCGGCAGCTATATCGGCCCCTTCCTTGAGGGCTACGAAGGCACAGTCGAAGATGGCGACCTCATCATGCTGTCGGACCCATATTCGGTTGGCGGGGCCATCAGCCACTCCAATGACTGGCTGGTGCTGCTGCCCGTCTTCAAGGATGGCCGGCTCATCGCCTACACGTCCATGTTCGGTCACCAGTCCGATATTGGCGGGAAGGTGCCGGGATCGATGCCGATCGATGCGACAAGCATCTTCCAGGAAGGTGTGCGTATTCCGCCTGTGAAGCTCTACAAGCAGGGCCAGTACAATGAGGACGTCTTCAAGCTAATCATGCATCAGGTCCGCACGCCGGACTGGTGCGCCGCTGACCTCAATGCGCTGATCGCTTCCTGTCGCGTGGCGAAGAACCGTGTCGTTGAAATGGCGGAGCGGTTCGGGGACGATGTGTTCGTCTCTGCGTGCGAAGAACTTCTTGATCGCAACTACCGCGCCATGAAGTCGCTCATCGCATCTTCGATCGGCAGCGATCCGGTCTCTTTCGAGGACTATATCTGCGACGACGGAATGGGTTTTGGTCCTTACAAGATCAAGTGCACGATGTGGCGCGAAGGCGAAAAGGTCGTGCTCGATTTCTCAGGCACCGACCCGCAGAGCCCGGCCTCGATCAACTTCTTCCTGAACGAGAACATGCTGCGGATGTTCTTCGGCATCTACATGATCATGGTGTTCGATCCGCAGATCCTGTTCAATGACGGGTTCTACGACCTGATCGATGTGCGCATTCCGGAAGGGTCGCTGCTCAAGCCGAAATTCCCTGCAGCCCTCTCTGGGCGCACCCATGCCCTTGGCCGCATCTTCGACGTGCTGGGCGCACTGCTCGGCCAGAAGACACCTGAATTCCTGAACGCAGCCGGCTTTTCATCTTCGCCGCACCTGTTCTATTCGGGCTTCGACCGGAAGGGTGAGTACTTCCAGCTCTTCCAGATCGGGTTCGGCGGCATTCCGGGGCGTCCGTTGGGCGATGGGCCAGATGGCCACTCGCTCTGGCCGGGCTTTACCAATGTGCCGAACGAGTTCCTCGAGCGCTATTTCCCGATGGTCATCGAGCGGTATGAAACCGTCGCTGACAGCGGCGGCGCTGGACTTCATCGGGGCGGAAACGGGATCATCATGTCCTACCGCTTTCTCGAGCCAGGGCATATCGCTATCCACGATGACCGCTGGTTCGTGCCGCCCTGGGGAGTGAATGGTGGCGAACCCGGCAAGCGGGCCCGCAAGATCCTTGAAAAGCCCGACGGCACGAAAACGGTTATCGCCAACAAGGCCGAAGACCTCGAAGTCGAGGCGGATGATGTCCTGCATTTCATCACCTGGGGCGGGGGAGGCTGGGGCGATCCGCTCGAGCGTGATCCGGCCCTGGTGGGCAAGGAGATCCTGCAGGGACTGGTCACCGTGGACGGAGCGAAGGCTTATGGCGTTGTCGCCGATGAGGCTGGCAATGTTGACGAAGCCGCCACCGCAAAGCTTCGCGACGACATGAAAGCGTCGCGTCCAGCCCTCGAACTTTTCAATTATGGGCCTCCCGTCGAGCAGCTGCGCGCCAGCTGCGAGGCAGAGACGAATCTACCGGCGCCGGTACAGCCGCGGTGGAAAGGAGTCGCGGGGATGCCCATCACAGCAGACTAAGCAGGGGGAAAACCTCATCCCTCAACACACCTTCCCCTGCTTTGTGGAAGGATACGTCAAATGCCCGACGTGTTCTTCCTCCCGGGGACACCTGTTCTCCTCCAACTCCAGGTGTCCCGCAGGCCCATCCTTTCCTCCCGGATGGACTTGCTAATATGAAAAAGCCCGGCCGCAGTGGCCGGGCTTTTTTTTGCGTTGCGTCGGGGCGTGTCAGTCAGCCCACTTTTTCTCGAAATCCCAGACCTCCTCAAAGCCGATCAGGCCGCAGAAGGTCTTGAAGTCGAACATGTCCATGTCCGCCGGTTCGCCGTCACCTTCGTCGCGAAGGCGTATCAGGGCCGTCTCTATGGCTGATGCAGCAATCAGGCTCGTCAGGGACGGATAGATCGAAAAGGCATATCCGATGTCTCGAAGCACATCAGCTTTCAGCATCGGCGTGAGCCCGCCATTCGCCATATTTGCCATGACAGGCTTGTCGAGATCCTCGCAAGCCTTGCGCATCTCCTCTTCGCTGGTCAGCGCTTCGGGAAAGAGGATGTCGGCGCCTGCTTTCGCATAAGCCTCCATCCGCCGGAGCGTACCGTCCATGCCTTCGGATTGGCGCGCATCGGTGCGTGCGATGATGAGCATGTCCTCACGCGTATCGGCGGCGACTTCGATCTTCCGCACCATGTCCTCGATCGGGACCAGCCGCTTGTACGGCGTGTGACCACATTTCTTCGGGAATTCCTGATCTTCGATCTGGATGGCGGAAACGCCGGCTGCTTCATAGCCCTTCACGGTGTGGGCGACATTGAGCAGGCCGCCAAACCCGGTATCGGCATCGGCGATCAGGGCGGCCTTGCTGGTCTTCTTGAGGGTCGACATCCGGTCCAGCATCTGGGTGTAGCTGACAAGGCCAGCATCCGGCAGACCGAGCCCGGAGGCGGTCAGCCAGTATCCGCTGCCGTACACGATGTCGAAGCCGACCCTGTCCGCCATGACGGCGGCGATCATGTCGTGAATCCCTGGAACGACGAAGAAATCGCCGGCCGCGAGTTTGTCCTTGAGGCGTGTGTCCGTCATGACTTGGCGGCCGCAAGAATTTCGGAGCCCGTCGCAAAGCCATTGTCAGGCTGCGAGGACAGCCAGCCGAGCAATCTCTCGAAAGCATCCATCCGGTATGGCAGCCCCATAATGTATGGCGTGATATTGAGCGGCAGCATTCTGCCACCGAAGCGGTCGGCCTCGCCGCTGAGCCACGTCCAGGCGTCCTGGATCTGCTCGGCGTAGGAATCCACCGAGTGCTGCTGGACGTTCACGATCTGGCGATCCGACAATTCGTGATTGAGTGGCAGGTTGTAGATTTCGCCGGCAGGCGTCTTCATCGCGTAGGGCAGTTCGTCATTCACCCAGTCGCACATATAGGCGAGGCCTGCTTCAGCCAGCAGGGCAGGGGTGTTGAAGGATTGCGAGCGCGCAATCGAGAGCCAGCCTTGCGGGCGCTGGCCTGTCACCTTCTCGATGGCAGCCAGAGAGTCCGCGATATAGGCCTTCTCGACATCTTTCTCCACGCCGGTTGCCACCGCCGCGTTCATGTCGGTCGAGTGGGCGATGATTTCATGTCCCTCGGCGACAATGGTCTTTGCCAGTTCAGGATAGCGCTCTGCAATTGCACTATTCATTGCAACTGACGCTTTTGCGCCAACAGTTTTGAGAGCATCAAGCAAACGATAGATGCCGATCCGGCTGCCATAGTCACGGGAGGTGTAATGGCGATAGTCCGGATAGGCGGTCTGCATGTGGCCCGGGGCGCGGAAGGGCTTGTCATTTGGCGTGATTGGAAACCATTCGAGATCAATCACGACCCAGGTCAGCACTTTTTTGCCTTCCGGCCAGGTGACGGGTGTCCGCTCGAACATGTTCGACCAGGGATACAGGTCGTGATCCATGCCACGCTGGCGCTTGGGGTATTCGAGATAGGAGGGATCGAGGCTCATCGGGCGTCTCCAGTCTGGTCGGCATGATTGGCAAGATAATGTTCGGCGATATCACCGCTTCGGGTAATCCAGGCCCGGCCGTCATTGGCGATGTGGCGAAGCACCTCCTCGAACGGACCGATGCGATGCGCCTGTGCGATAAGGTAGCTGTGCAGCGGGATGCACATCACCGTGCCTGACGTTTCGCCTTCCTTGGCGAGCCGCTCATACTGGCGGATCAGCGTGTCGGCGTATTCGCGCGGGCTCATATTGTAGATGAAGAAGCCATAATGGTCGTTGACCTCCAGGCTGTAGGGCATGGAGATGAGCTGACCGGATTTCACCGAGACCGGCATTGGCTGGTCATCATGATAGAGGTCGCAGGTATAGGTGAGTCCGTACTCTGCAATCAGGTCCAGCGTGCGCGGCGTATGCGTGAGGGCAGGGGCAAGCCAACCCTTGATGTCCTGTCCCGTCGCTTCCTTCACCGTGCGGATTGAATCCTCGATGATGGCGCGTTCCTGAGCTTCGTCCATGCCATAGGAATAGCGGGTGTTGTAGATACCGTGGCTGAAGAACTCCCATCCAAGCTGATTGGCATTCTCGACGACTTCCGGGATGTGCTGGCAGAGCGCTACCGACAGTGAGACAGAGCCCTTGAACCCGTGGCGTTCCATCACCTCGGCCATGCGCCAGTGGCCCACGCGGTTGGCATAGTCGCGGTGCGAATAGCCGACCACGTCCGGATGCGGGGTTTTCCAGCTCTTCCGGATCGGATTGGCCGGCGGGTCCAGTTCGTAAAATTCCAGATTGGGTGACACCCAAACGGCGACGGTCTTGCCGTCGGGCCATTCGATCTTCGGACGATTTCTGTAGGGCGTATAGGAATAGAGCCCCGGATCAGCCTTGGCTTCCATTACTGCGCCTCCAGCCAGTCGACGACCGTCTGGACGGGTTCGACATCGGCATATTTGAGCGCCAGGTCGGTCAGGTTCGCATAGTGGTAGCTTTCATGCTTGTCGGCGCAGGTTTCGAGCGGGACGATCGTGCGATAGCCGCGCGACAGGGACTCAACGGCTGTGGCGCGAACGCATCCTGACGTGCTGCCGCCGGTAATCACCAGCGTGTCCACCTTATGCCAGACAAGCAGGCTTTGAAGCGGCGTTTCGAAGAAGGCTGACGGCATGCGCTTGGTGTAGATCATGTCGTTCTCGTCGATTTCGCAACGATCATCGAATGCGTGCCGGCGGCTGCCATATTTGATGTTTTGCAGGGAGTCCGGCGTGTCCGAACGTGTTCCCCAGATGCCTGCGTCGGAGGCGTCATCCGCGAAGGCTACATGCGTCCAGATGACCGGCATGCCCTTGGCGCGCGCCAGGTTGGAAATCGTGTTCACATGTTCGATCTGGCGAGGATCGGATTCATAAGCGGTCTTGAACTCGTCGATCCGCGTATAGGCGTTCTGGATATCGACATTGACGATAGCGAGCTTCTCGCCAAAGCCGAATTTGGCTCGCGAGGGGTTGCTGATGACGTCTTCGAAGATTTCCTTGGCCGTGCGGCCGTCCGAGACCATTTTTGTGCCGATGATGCTCATGAATTCGCTCCAATCGTTCGTGATGTGACCCCAGAAACTTTAGCCGGGGTGAAATTGAGGGGAAGTCCGGCTTCCGGCGTAAAGCCATAGAAGTCGTCGTCCTTGAGGGCGTCTTGTACAAGTGTGCGAACGCCAAACAGCTTTTCCAGGTCGATGCCTGTAGATACGCCCATCGCTTCAAACATATAGACCAGGTCTTCAGTGACGAGATTGCCACTGGCGCCGGGCGCGAAGGGACAGCCGCCGAGACCGCCGAGCGAGCTGTCGAACGTCCGAAGGCCCGTTTCGAAGGCAGCGTAGGCATTTGCCAGGCCAAGCCCGCGCGTATTGTGCAGGTGAATTCCGGTCAGCGCGTCTTCGCCGACAGCTGCCCAGACCTTTTCGATGAGGCGGCGAACCGAAGCGGGATTGGCATAGCCAGTCGTATCCGCGAGCCCGACCTCGTCGCAACCAGCTTCCATCAATGCAATACCAAGTTCGACCACTTTTTCTTCGGGAACATGGCCTTCCAGCGTACAGCCGAAGGCCGTTGAAAGGCTGCCCTCAAAGTGCGGGCGCTCTTTTTCTGGCAGGTCGGATATAAGCGCGGCGATCTGGCGCGCCTCTTCCAGAACCTCGGCATGGGTGCGCCGCAGATTGGCTTTGCTGTGAGATTCGCTGCAGGAGAGCGGCAGGGTAATTTTGTGCGCGCCCGCTTTTATGGCGTTCTCTGCTCCCATCCTGTTCGGAACCAGTGCCGCAACGGTCAAACCTTTGATTCGTCTTGCATAAGAAACAATTTCAGCTGTATCAGCCAGTTGGGGAAGAAGGCGCGGGGGCACGAAGCTTCCAACTTCAATTTCGCTGACGCCCGCCAAAAAAGCCGCATCAATCCAAGCTTTTTTGGCCTCTGTAGGCATGATAGCAGATATATTCTGAAGGCCGTCCCGTGGGCCGACCTCACTAATCAAGACATTCATATCGGGTTTTCCGGTTGATCCATTTGTTATTTGAATATAACAATTGGGCCAATGGAGTCGAGAGAGATTTTTTCTGAATGAGTGTTGATACTGTTTCTGGTGAGCTTCCGCTCGCAGGCATTCGCGTGATCGAATTCAGCCACATGGTCATGGGGCCTGCGACAGGCGTGATTCTGGCTGACCTGGGGGCTGAAGTAATAAAGGTAGAGCCAATCGGCGGCGATCAGACCCGCCGGCTGCTGGGCTCCGGCGCGGGCTACTTCCCAATGTTTAACCGCAACAAGCGCAGTATTGCCCTGGACCTGAAGTCAGAGGATGGCCTGCAGATCGCAACTGATCTGGTGAATGGCGCTGATGTCCTTCTTGAGAATTTCCGTCCCGGCGCGCTCGAAAAACTGGGGCTTGGGCCCAGCGCTTTTGAAAAGAGTAATCCGGACCTGATTTATTTCTCGGCCAAAGGGTTTCTTTCGGGACCGTACGAATCGCGCGCGGCTCTTGATGAGGTTGCGCAAATGATGGGCGGGCTGGCCTACATGACCGGACCGCCCGGGCGCCCCCTCAGGGCCGGGGCATCGGTAATTGACGTGACCGGCGGCATGTTCGGTGTCATCGGAATTCTCGCAGCCCTTTTCCGGCGTGAGCGCAGCGGCGGCGGTGGCTGCACAGTCCGATCCTCCCTGTTTGAGACGACGGCGTTCCTTGTCGGCCAACACATGGCGCAGATGGCGGTTACGGGTGTTGCCCCAAAACCGATGCCGGAGCGGTCTTCGGCCTGGGCAATCTATGACGTCTTTGAAACGGCGACCGAGGATGAGCAGATCTTTGTGGGTGTCGTCAGCGATTCCCAGTGGAAGTCCTTCACCAAGACGTTCGGCCTTGATGCGCTTGCAGCCAATCCTGCCTATGCGGCCAATAATGACAGGGTGCTTGCCCGTGATGAACTGATCCCGCAAATACGGGCGCTATTTTCCTCCTTTGAGCGCGATGACCTTCTGAAAAAGCTCGCGGAAGCGGGGGTCGCATTCGCGCCGATCGCGCGGCCAGAGGATCTCTTCGACGACGAGCATCTCAATGCCGGCGGCGGGCTGGTCGATCTGACGCTGCCAGGCGGAAACGGTATTCGGCTGCCGGCACTCCCGGTTGAGATGAATGGCAAGCTTCCAGGTGTCAGGCTCGACCTTCCCAATGCGGGGGCGCATACTGTGTCCGTGCTCAGGGAGCTGGGACTGAGCGATGACCGTATAGAAGAACTTGGCCGCTTAAAGGTGGTCCAGGAGGCCGGCCCAGGCGACGTTGCCGGCTGAGAAGCGCGGCATTCGCGAGGCATCGCCTGATGAATACGAATAACTGAAAAAATGACCCGATCCTTTCCTCCCCCGCCGTCCGGCACGCTCGCCAGCAAGATCTGGAACGAGCATGTCGTGACGCGATTAAATGAAGAGACCGAGCTGCTTGCGATCGACCGTTTGTTTCTGCACGAGCGGACGGGAGGCGTGGCCCTCAGGAGCTTGCGTGAAAGCGGCCGCGATGTGCTTGCGCCGTCCAATGTGTTTGCGACGATGGATCATATCGTGGACACCTTTCCGGGACGTACCGATGACACGCTGATGCCGACGGGAAAGGCGTTTCTCCAGATTTTCCGTGAGGAAGCGGCCCATTACGGGATCACGCTTTTCGATCTTGATGATCCGCGCCAAGGTATTGTTCACGTCGTTTCGCCTGAACAGGGCATCGTGCTGCCGGGCGCCACGCTGGTCTGCCCGGACAGCCATACGTGTACGCAGGGCGCGTTCGGCGCACTCGCCTGGGGCATCGGCTCGACTGAAGCCGAGCATGTCCTCGCCACGGCGACCCTGCGAATGAAGCGGCCGAAGGACATGCGCATCCGGGTCGACGGGGCCCTGCCGCCTTATGTGACGGCGAAAGACCTCGCGCTCCACATCATTCGCGAGCTCGGCTCCGGCGGCGCTAAGGGCCATATCGTCGAATTCTCGGGCGAGGCCGTGCGGGCGCTAGACATGGAAGCTCGCATGACGCTCTGTAATATGGCGACCGAGCTCTCCGCCGTCACGGCAATCATTGCTCCCGACGAGAAGACGCTCGACTATCTGCGTGGACGCCCGTTCGCGCCCGAGGGGGCAATGTGGGAGCAGGCGAGCGAGTACTGGCTCTCGCTGAAGAGCGATGACGCGGCGGACTTTGACATTGAGCATGTGGTCGATGCCAGCAAGCTTGCCCCAATGGTGACGTGGGGAAACAGCCCTCAACATGCCCTGGCAATCGGGGAGAGTGTGCCGACTTATGAAAAGTTGGGGCTGGGCGACAGCCGTGAGACCTATGACCGGGCGATCACCTATATGGGGCTCGAGTCGACTGACGAACTGGGTGGGCTGGCCATCGATGGCGCTTTCATCGGGTCATGTACGAATAGCCGCCTGTCCGACCTTCGACGCGCGGCGCGTATCCTGGACGGACGCAAGGTGGCGGAGGGCGTGCGTGCCATCTGTGTGCCTGGATCGACGCAGGTGAAGCTGGCTGCCGAAGCCGAGGGTCTGGACCGGGTGTTTCGGGAAGCGGGGTTCGAATGGCGCGAATCGGGCTGTTCGATGTGCTTCTTTGCGGGTGGCGAGAGCTTCGGGCCGGACGAGCGCGTTATCAGTTCTACGAACCGTAACTTTGAAAGCCGGCAGGGGCCAAACACCCGGACGCATATTGCTTCGCCTGAGACGGTTGCCGCCTCGGCCATCGTCGGCCGGATCTCAAGTCCTGCCGCACTGGAGCCGTCCGCATGAAGCCGCTGATCCGACTGACCGCCAAGGCTGCGCCCTTGATGCGGGAGAATATCGACACGGATGCGATCATCCCTTCGCGGGAAATGCGTTCGGTGTCGAAATCCGGGCTCGCCGACGGCCTGTTTGCCGGTTGGCGGTACAAGAATATTCGGTCCCGTGAGCCCGATCCCGACTTTGTGCTGAACCAGAAAGCGTATGAGGGAGCAGAGATTCTCGTCGCGGGACAGAATTTCGGATGCGGCTCCAGCCGCGAGCATGCGGTTTGGGCGCTGGCGGAGTACGGGTTCCGGGCGATCATCGCCCCCTCATTCGCGCCGATCTTCCGTAGCAATTGTATCCGCAACGGCATTGCCCCAATCGCACTGGATTCCGCAGATGTCGAAGCACTGGCTCTGCTGGCAAGGCAAGGCGAAACGTTCGAGATCGATCTGGAGGCGATGGAAGTCAGGGCTGGTGATCACACACTGCCTTTCGACCTCGAGGCCGAGGCGCGCACCATGCTGATGGAAGCGCTCGACCTGATCGAGCTTACCCGCAAGTCGATGGATGAAATCAAACAATTCCGGTCAGAACACAGCCAGTCGAGGCCCTGGTTATATTTCCAGGCCTCCTGAAAAGGATCGACTTGCAAATAAGTTATATATCTATATCAAATGAGCGTAGCAGATTTTCGAGCGAGAAAAGGTTTACGCACATATGACTTTGCTGAAATGCGCGACACTGACGGTGAAAGACGTATCGGCCACAGCCGACCGGTACGAGACATGGTTTGATTACAGTGTCGTCGAACGCGGCGAAGTCCCTTCCGATCTCGCGGATAGCTGGGGCACGCCGGGTAGTGCGGGTCGGCCATATGTCATCATGCAGCCCGCATCCGGTCAGCAGGTCTTCATCCGCCTGGTACAAGGGGATCCTGTGGCCTCCTACGTGCCAATCAGCACGCTCGGCTGGGCCGCCACGGAAATCTGCGTCCAGGATGTGGAAGAGGTGAATGCGCGCATGGAGCGCTCGCCCTTTGAAATTATTGGACCGCCCAAACCACTGGATGGCTTTCCGACGGTGAAGCCGATGCAGGTTCGCGGGCCCGATAATGAGGTCCTGTTCCTGACGGAGATCCGGGTGGACGGGCCGGCGAACGGCCTTCCGGTTCCCCAATCCCTGGTCGACCGGCCCTTCATTATGGTGCTCGCCTGCAGTGATCTGAAGCGGACAATCGCATGGGTGGACGAGGTTTTCGGCTTCGAGATGATCGACCCGGTCGCCATCGAATACACAATGATCTCCCAGGCCTTCGACCTGCCGGCGGGCCAGAAAGTCGAACTGGTCACGGCGAAGTGGAAGGGCGAAGTCTTCCTCGAGCTTGATCAGTACCCTGAGCAGGTGACGCCGCGGGACCGCCATGATGGCACACTGCCGCCGGGCGTCGCGATCACCACGATAGAGTTTCCGAATTTCGACAAGCTGGCCGGTCACTGGGTGAGCGAGCCTGTCGTGCGCGAGGGAGCGCTCTACGCCGGCAAGCGCGTCGGTCTTCTCAAATGTCCTGATGGTGCGCTGCTCGAAGTTATCGAGCGGACCGCCTGAATATAAGCCTGGAAGGGAGCTTTTCCTTTGACACATTCCGAGCCAATCCGGCGCGGCTTCGTTGATGTTGCGCACGGCCAGATGCACTACCGCACTTCCGGTGAGGGGCGTCCTCTTCTCTTCCTGCACGCTTCGCCTGGCAGCTCGCGTCAGCTGGTTCCCATGATCGACAGTTTTGCCGGAGAGGGCCGCATCATTGCGCCTGATACGCCGGGCAATGGCGATAGCGATGCCTTGCCGCTGGAAGCGCCTGAAATCACCGATCTTGCTGCTGCCATGCTCGGATTTCTCGATGCGATGGAGCTGGAGTCGGTGGACGTCTATGGGTCGCATACGGGCGGTACAGTCGCTGCCGAGCTCGCCATCCTGGCGCCCGACCGGGTCCGCAGCGTCATTCTTGACGGCGTGATGGTGCTGACGCCGGAGGAGCTTGAGGACCTGCTTGAGCATTATGCTCATCCGTTCCCGGCCGACCGGGAAGGGGCCTATCTGGCAAAGATCTTCCAGTTCTGCCGTGACCAGTATCTCTTCTTTCCCTGGTTCAAGCGAACGCGCGCGAACCGCCGCGACAACGGTCTCGGCAGCGCGGAGGATATTCGTGCCTGGGTGCTGGAAGTGCTGAAGGCGAATGAGACCTATTACAAGAATTACCGCGCGGCGTTTCGCTGGAACGCGGCGGAGCGCCTGCCGCTTGTCGAGGTTCCCGGGCTGATCATTGCAGGCGAGAATGATCCGCTCTTCGATACTTCGCGGGATATTGCTGAGAAGCTGAAGGGGGGCCGGTTCACGGCGCTGCCGCGTTTCGACGACGAAGATTTTGCCGCGACGCGCCGGTCAGCCATGACCGACTTCATCGCCTCAGCAGAGGGGGCAGGCGCATGACGATTGCCCTTCTGACCCTGCTGCACATCCTGATCCCGGTCTACTGGCTCGGCGGCGATCTTGGCGCCTTTTACGGCTCCAGCTTCATGGTCGATCCGAAACGCACGGTCCCGGAACGGATGCTCGCGCTCAAAATACTGAACGATATCGACATGGCGCCCCGCACGGCGCTGATCCTGGCCTTGCCAACGGGGTTCACGCTGGCGGCGACAAAAGGCTGGCTTGCGGTTTCACCGCTCCTGGTCGCCCTTGTGTGGGTGGTTGCTCTTGTCTGGCTTGCGCTTGCCTGGGCGGTTCATCTCAGCCATGGCGGCGGCTCAAGCTGGACCCGGCCTACCGATCTCGCGATCCGCTATGTGGTTATTGTGGGCACGTTCGGGACTGCGATCGCGTCACTGGCCGGGCTGATCGACATTCCGCTCTTCATTGCCCTGAAACTGATCGCGCTTGGCATCTGCATCTGCCTGGGCCTTTTCATCCGCATGCTTCTTGCGCCGCTCGGACCGGCAATCGTCAGCATGAAAACAGATGGTCCCAGCCCGCAGTCCGACGCAGCGATTGCCGGCGTCATCTCACGAACCCGCCCGGCCGTTCTGGCGATCTGGGTCGCGGTTCTAGCGGCCAGCTATTTCGGCATTGCGATGCCGCTTTGATTTCACGAAACGATTTGAAAAGGAGTGCTAGATGAAACACAGGACAATTGACGGGAAGATCCTATACACCTCGCGCAAACCCGGCCGGGAAGGCGAAGAGCGCGGACGCGAATATTTCAACTGGACGGTCCACTCCGACGGAAAACGCACGCTTCGCGCACGCTGCGAACTGGAAGATCCAGATCCGTCCGTGCATCGCGACATTATCTACAGCGTCGACGCGAATGACGACCCCATGGACTGTTTCGTCCGCCTGACCATCGGCGATGAGTTTATGGGATCGGGCTGGTTCCGCATGCTCGAAGACCATATCGAATGCGAGAGCTATGGCCCGTCCATCGGGCGCATGTCGCAGCGCATGCCGGTGAATGGTCCTTATGACGGGTTCGGTACGCATCCGATCTCCGGTGACGCCTATATCACCAAGAAGGTCGATCGTTCCAAAGGACCGCATACCCACAAACTGCGCACGTTCCTTCCGTCACCAGACCATCGCGGGGCGACGCCGCCGGTTATCGCGGAGACCAATATCGAGCTGATTTTCGTTGGCGAGGAAAAGGTCACGGTAAAGGCGGGTACATTCGACGCCTATCACTACCGGTTCACCGATGAGAGCGGCGGCATGGTTGCGGCGAATGGCGAGGCTCATCCGGAGTATAATTGCTGGGTCACGGCTGATGAGGACGCCATTTTCCTCAAAGGCGGCGTGGATGGCTACATGATGACCTGGTATGAGCTGGTCGAACTGACACGCAGCTAGGCTGCAATCGGCCTAATGATAAGCCAATAAGCAAAGGGCCGCACGGGATGCGGCCCTTTTTTTGATGCCAGACTGTGGGAAGTCGGCGAGTTAAAGACCCGGCTCACCCTGCCATGGGCGGGCCCAGGATTGCGGCGTTCCCTCAGGCATGACTGGCGAGTAGGGCGCACCGATTGGTAGCGGGCGCATCTCATCCGACCAGTTCGTCACGATCGCATTGGTCATCGGCGAACGCATGATCTGAAAGAACCCGAATTCCGAGACATGCGGTCCGTGCACGATATGAGGGGGGCGGAAGAAATAGGCGCCCGGCTGCATCAGACCTTCAGGCGCCCACATCGAGCCGCTGATCATGAACATCTCCTCGCAATGATCATGGGTTTCCGCAGGAAGTTCGGTCTCGGGCGGGACGCCATGCGGCATGCCGGCGAGGAGGAAGGTGCGGCAGCTATTGTTGGGACCAAGCCGAAGGACTTTCCGCGCGAGCCTCAGATGAGTGAGTTTCGGATCGTAAGTCGAAACATCCCACGGCATGGCCGGGGTATCGATTGCGACTGGGTCCGCTGTGCCTGCCAGACTGTCTGGGTCGTCTTCCGCATAGCGGAAAACCAGAACAGTCGCTCCGCCTGCACTGGACTGTGCAGGCGTCCGCGACCCGCCGGGGATGAAGCCATAGGCATGGCGCCCGCATTGGCGTCCGCCAATGGTGATATCCCCCTCGAGGACGAAGTACTCCTCTGCCGGCATTTCGGCGGAACTGGCGGGGGCGCTATAGCCAACCGGATAGCGGATCAGCAGCGTTGCCTCGCTACTGCCCGGGTCGGCATTGAGGATCTTCCGGGATGCCCCGGCTTCAGCCGGCTCCCAGTCTACGTTCTGAGTCTGGACAAATTCGATATGGGGACGCGCCATTGGGGGCTCCTCAGTTGAGACCGATGGCGCCTGGATTGAGCAGGCGTTTCGGATCCACAGCGGACTTGACGTCTTCGAGCAGCTTGCGCGATTCCGGATGGAGGATTTCAGCGTAAGGATATGTTCGCCCGATCTGGTTCGAGGCGGCGCCGAAATCACGGAAGATATCGACGATATCCTGGCGCGCTTTCATCACCAGAGCGCGCGCTTCCGGATTCGGCTCGGGCTCGGTGAGTTTGCGGAGGGCTTCGGCCGGCAGGGTCGCCTTGTGCATCGGCAACCAGGAATCGCACCAGTTGAAGACCGGTTCGTAGCTGAAGGCATGATTGCAGATGACGGTCAGCAGGCGAGACACGACAACGCCATGCTTTTCAAAGTCTGGCATGTAGCCGTCTATGCAGCTCTCGACTGCGTCGACGAGGGCGGAAGCCTCGCTGTGGGCGATCTTCGCATTCAGAGCGACCCAGCGGTCGGCATCGGGGCCCACGACCGAATCGAGCGGTGGGAAGAGGTCTGCCCGTCCAGCGCGCGGGATCGAGTCCGGCAGCTCTTCGCCGCCCAGCTTCTCGACAATCTTGCGGGCCGTTTCCATGTCCTGTTCGACGGCGGCACGGCCGCGTCCCGAGAGGACAAGGTGCAGGGAATGGCAGCCATCCTCGACGATATTCCGTCCTGAAGCTGCGAGTTTGGCGCCCGCTTTCATGCCGCGCAGGATGTTCTTTTCCTGACGCACGACCTTGGCCAGCATCTTGGCGTCGCGGACCAGATCGGTATCGGCGGTGAGGGACGCCTTGGTCTTGTCGGGGTCCATGACATAGGCTTCTTCAGCAATCTCGCTGCGCCCAACCTCGGACAAGGCTTCGACGGCCGCGGCGCGGTCGCGGAAGCCGAAGGAGAGAAATTCCGTGACCTCTGGCTGGCGGATCAGGCGGAGCGTCGCTTGCGCCTTGATGCCCAGCGCGCCTGCGTCGTGGACGAAGACGCCGGTCATGTCGGGCCCAAATGTCCGGAAAAAAGGCGTCTTGGCATTCTTCACGGCGAGCTGGCCGGTGCGAACGAGATCGCCTTCACCGGTCACAACCTGCAGGCCGAGCACGATCTCGGCGGCCGAGCCATAACGCGCTGTCCCAAGGAAGAGGGCGCCATTCGAGAGACCGCCACCCACTGTGGCGCCGCGTCCTGAAAAGGTTCCGAAGAAGGGCAGGCGAAGGCCCATCGGTTTGAGGGCGAGGTAAATCTGGCGCCAGGTCACGCCCGGCTCAACCGTGATGTACATGTCGCGTTCGCTGATTTCGAGGATCCGGTTCATCCGGCTCAAATCAACCGAGATGAAGCCGTCTTCAGGCATCGTGTAACCGCGGACATAGGTCAGCCCGCCGCCGCGCGGTGCCATGGCGACACCAGCTTTGGAGATCAGGCTGACAGCCTTGGCAAGTTCATCCTTGTCGGCTGGGCGGATGACGGCCCGGCAGCGGCCGGCAGCCTCCAGCAGATCGGCCGAGTGCAGGGTCAGCGTTTCATCGTCGGCAATACAGCCGTCGGAACCAAGCAGCGCCAGAAGATCGCGTTCGAGCTTCCCATCGGCGGTGGATGCTTGGGTTGCAGGGTCGGAGACAGAAGAATCAGACATCGGGATCAAGCCTTTTCAGGTTTGCGGCGGCCGCTCTCCGGAAAGCCCCACGGCCGATCATCAGCAAGAGTGCTGAGCCGGCTCCGCAGGTCAGGAAGACGATCGCCAGGGCGTAGGAAATGCCATCAGTGGCGGTGAACAGATTGTCGGTCAGAAATCCGACGATGAAGTTGCCGGCGCTCATCGCAATGAGGCTGGACACGATTGTGTGGACGGCCATGACCTGGCCGCGCAGCTGGTTCGGTGTGATCTGGGCGACGCCCGAATAAACGGCTGAAATGTTCCAGTTGGTGAAGAATGCATTCAGCCCGTAGAACACGAGCGCCAGTATACCTGTCGGCGCGAGCGAGAGTCCTGTCCCAAAGACCATCATCGACACGCCGGTGGCCCCCGCCGCGAGCATTGCGGCGTCTGAGTGCCCGCGCTTGGTCAGCTGGGAGATCACCCAGCCGCTATTCGCTGCCGCAAACATGCTAATCGGGACGCCAACGACACCCAGAACCTGTCCGGCGGTCGCGGCGGGCCACTCATGCGCGCGTATGAAGAGTGCCGGAACCCATCCAATGATGGCATAGACGCAGACGAGGTTGAGAACCGTTCCCACGATCAACGACCCATAGGCGAGGGGGCGCTCGCCGAAGAGTTTGAGGATCGGTTTGAGACTGAATTCGGTAGTCGGCTGGTCGATGCCCTGCCGTTTTGGTTCGCGCATGGACACCAGCATGATCAGCGCCAGAAACAGGCCGGGTATTCCGCACATGATGAAGACGAGCTGCCAGTTCTGAAAGCCGCCGACGAGATGCGGCATGGTTTCGATGAGACCGTTCGACCAGTGCAGGAAGAGACCGCTCAGTATCAGGGCGGCTGCCGTGCCGAGAGAGGTCCCCGAAACGAAGACGCCATAGGCTTTTGGCCGGGTGGTCGGAGGAAAAAGGTCTGCAATGATCGATGCGGCGGCCGGCACGAGCGCGGCTTCGCCAACACCCACAAGGATCCGGGCGATGAAGAGTTCCTCGAAAGTGGATGCCAGCGAGCACCCCATGGTGGCCAGACTCCACAGTGCGACCCCTGCCGTCAGGATCGGGGTGCGGCGTGTCCGGTCGCAGAGCATGCCGATAGGCAAGCCCAGCACGCTGTAGAACATGCTGAACGCCATGCCCTGCAGCAGGCCGAATTGGGTGTCGGTGATGTGGAGGGACTCTTCGAGCGGCTCGATCAGGAGCGCGATTGCGACCCGGTCCAGAATGGCGAGCGCGTAGGCCAGTGTCAGCAGGGCGACGACATACCAGGCATAGCGCTGCGGCGGCCAGGTCACCTTCGCAGCCGGATCCGTGGTCGTTCCGGTGGTCTCGTTGGCGGCGATGGGCTGATCGATATCGGACATGACCTAGGACTCCAGCTTGATAGAGGTGTCGGCGCTCAAGGTGCCGGGTTTACAGGTGAGAAACTCCCGTATGAGGGAGCCCGCTGCGGACATATCCGCTGGACGTGCGCGCACATGCGCGTGAGGAACCTGGCTGGCGGTGTCTTGCGTCCCGGCATAGGCCGGGTCGCCTTCCAGGGTCAGGAACAAGGTTTCCTGTGAGAGGTTTTGCGGCTGCAACTCTTCGGCAGCCTGTCGGCTCGCGACAACCGCATCGCCATAATGGGCCGGCTGCATGAGGATCCCCATGAAGCTGTCATAGAGGGCGTCCGCCTCGAGAAGCGGCTCGATTTTGCGGTGCGCGCTGTTGCTGCGGTCATACCAGGGCCAGCTTGCCTGATTATCGCGCAGCATATGCCAGATTTCATGCAGATGTGTGCCGGCATAATTGAAGGAAAGTCGCGGTGTGAGGTCGCGGAGGGCGGAACTCTCGGGAAAAGCGCTGATGCTGGCGGCGCCGTCGATGACAAGCTTCGACACGCGGTCTGGCATTTTCGCCGCAAGCTGCATGGCCAATGGCGCGGCGAATCCCGTTGCAAGAAGGTGCACCTCCTTGTCCGCAAGGGTCTCAATCACGCAGGCCATGGCCTTGGTGATTTCGTCAGGTGAGAGAGCCTCCACGGCATCCGAATTTCCGAAGCCGGGCAGCTCTGGAAGAAGGACATGGAAGTCGCTCTCAAGAGCCTTTGCCCAGGCCTGTCCTTGAAGGAGTGTCGGCGTGTCTAGGATCAGAACTGTGCCTTGCGATGGGCGACCATACTGGCGAACAAACATCTGACCCGTTGGCGTGTCGACGTATTGCTTGGCACCACTGGCCGGACCTGGAGTGAACGGGGGTGTGGAGGCCGCTTCGCATCCAGTCTTGAATTCGGCGACGAGCCAGTCGAGCCACGCGTCTCGATTGGCCGGTAATGATGCGGTGGCGAGGCAGGAATTCTGATCCACAGGAACCCGCTGCAGGCTGTCATGCAGCACGTCATCTGCTCTCGCACCAATCATTGTCCGTACCGAGACATTCGCCAGTGCCGGTTTCGGATCGTACCGCATGGCGGCCGCATAAGCGTCAGAGTAGTGCGGGCCGGCCGCAAAGAGGTCAGCGGTGTAGGCTTCGATCCACTCCGGTGTCACTTCGAGCGGCATCCGATTGCCAGCCTGTTTCGAAAACCACGGAAACCAGCGCAACATGTCTCGTATGCGAACCCATTCGCGCGCGATGAAAGCCCCGTCGTCATCCAGACGGAAGGGGCGCATATAGGCCGTAATGAATTCCGCTGGTGTAGGAGTCTCAGGGATGGACAATCCGTCGAGGATCAGTCTCGCAGGCCTGGCAAAGCGTGCAGCGTAGTCAATTGCGATCTTTGCGCTTGTATGGGTGGCATAAAGCGGCGCCGTCTCAAGGCCCAGCTCGCTGAGAACCTTCGCGAGTGCATCAGCGAAATCTTCGATCTCAGGCTGTTCAAGGTCAAGCGGATCGGAGTTGCCGTATCCCGGCGTGTCGAGCGCAACGACGGTGAAGTCCCGAGCCAGATCCTTCATCGTCGGCAAGTGAAGGCGGGAGGAGCGCGGTGAGTCATGAAGCATGACGACGACGGGGCCCTGACCGTGGACCCGATAATGGATGCACTGTGATTCAATGCAGACAAATGCGCGTCGCGTGTCTTTAAAATGGGCTGCGGCGCTCAAGGAATTCGCACTCATGTCATTATGCTCACAGTTTCCAGATCCAAATCCCGGCCAGACTGGTCTCGGGCTTTTTTATGGTATATCTATATAACCATTGGTGCTGCATATGACGCGGCGTGTCTAGTCCGAGGATAAAGTCATTTCTGAAAAAATACCGTCTTCCGCCGCTTTTGATAGCAATACAGTACGAGCATGGCTGGTCGTCGTCGCTGCCATGGTTGGCGTCTCTGTCGGGCTGAGCCCGATCCCTTTCTATACGATCGGGATGTTCGCGCCGGAATTGTCGGATGCCTTCGGCTGGAGCTTTTCGGCCATGATGGGAAGCATCGCGGTGCAGTCCATCGTCGTCATGCTGGTCAGCCCGTTTGCGGGCTATGCCGTTGACAGGTTCGGGGCGCGCCGAGTCGCAACGGTATCGCTTTTCTGTTTTGGGCTTTGCTTTATGAGTCTGTCTCTCAACGGCGGATCCCTAACGGTTTTCTATGCTCAGTGGGTGGTGATGTCCGTGCTTGGTGCAGGCACGCTGTCGGCGACCTGGACCTATGTGGTGAATGGCTGGTTTGATCGTCACAAGGGCCTGGCCCTTGGCCTGGCCAGCGCTGGTACTGGCATCACCGGCTTTCTCATCAAGCCCTTCACGGCCTGGCTCATCACCGAATTTGGCTGGCGGATAGCATTTGCCGCAATCGGGATGCTCCCGATACTTATCGGCATTCCGGTCGTGCTGCTCTTTCTCAGGGAGCGTAGCGCCTCCGGCGAGCCTGTCGTGCCCGCCATAGAAGAGGACGACGATCAGCCAGCCCCCGCTGCCAGTGCTGGTTATTCCCTGAAAGAGGCCATGCATCAGAAGAATTTCTGGATCCTGGTGGTCGCCTTTCTTCTTATCGCGTTCTCTCTCACGGCGCCGACGCCGAACCTGGAAAACATTCTGCGGACCAAGGAGTTCTCGCTCGGTCAGATCGGTACGATCACGGCGAGTTTTGGCCTGGCTGTCATTGCTGGACGTCTGATCGGCGGCTGGCTTCTGGACAAGGCATGGGCGCCGCTGATCGCATTTTTCATCCTCATGATTCCTGCCTTCGGATGCTGGATGCTCTCCATGGATGATCTCGGCTCGACCGCGGCTTTCCTTGCTGTGGCGGGAATCGGATTTGGCGCCGGCTTTGAGTTTGACCTGCTGGCCTATCTTGTCAGCCGCTATTTTGGTCAACGCCAGTACGGGCTGATCTATGGCTGCTTCTATACCGTAATCGCACTGGGTGGCGGGCTGGGGCCGGTGGTTTACGGCCACATCTACGATACGGTTGGCGGATACACGTTTCCTCTGACGGCGGGAGCCCTGATTGTCATGGTCGGTGGAGCGTTGCTAATGCTCCTGGGGCGCTATCCCGACTTCGATCGTTCGCAGGAGTCCGCACAATTCGCGGGCACGCTCGGCAAAACTGCTGCTTAATTGTCATGCACATGGTACAAAACGAGCAATTTACGATAAATCTTAATCTGGATGCTTGACAGCTCGGTCGACCTTAATTGTTATGGATATATGACAAAAAGGAGTTCAATGCTGCGGCATCGGCTTTTTGTTGTCTTTGCAAATTGAAGAAGGGGTACTCGTCCATGAGACATTCAATGAAGCTGAGGAATTTCTTCCTTACGACAGCAACAAGCGTTGTGGCGCTGTCCAGTCTGGGGACTGCGGTTGCCCAGGAATCGACCGATATTGAAGCGGTCGAAGAAGATGAAGTGGCGTCGCTGGAGACAGTGATCGTGACGGCTGAGCGTCGGCAGGTCAGCCTGCAGGATGCGCCTGTGCCGGTTACCGCTTTCACCGGCGAGGTTATCAACGACCTTAACCTGAACGACACAATGGAGCTCGCCCAGTACGTGCCCTCCATGATCGCCTCCCACAATGCCGGCCTGGCTTCGGCTAACTCCTACTGGATCCGCGGTCTCGGCAACTCCCAGTCTGTTGCGACCTTCGATCCGCCAGTTGGTAGCTATGTGGACGAGATCTACATCGCGCGCCAGAACGCCAACAACTATGCCTTCCTCGACACCGAGCGCGTCGAAGTTCTTCGCGGGCCGCAGGGAACACTGTTCGGCCGGAACACCACGGGCGGCGCGGTCAATGTCATCATGGCAAAGCCGAGCGACGAGTTTGGCGGAAAATACGAAGCCTCCGTCGGGTCTTATGATCGCTATCTTGTGAAGGGCGTTCTCGACGCTCCGGTGTCCGATACGGTCCTTACAAAGATTGCGGGCTACTATCTGCGCGATGATGGCTATCTGAAGAGCCAGACCACCAACGAGATGCTCAATGGTGCCGAGAATTACGGTGTGCGCGGCGATCTTCGCTTCCTGCCAAATGACCGGTTGACTGTTGATGTGGCGGCGGAATTCTTCTCTGATACCGGCACTTATCTCGGTGTTTATGCCGCGCCGACGCCGTCCGACAAATTCGAGACGACCACCACGCCGCACTTCTATTCGACGCTCAATGGTCTGCCGCAGACCGATTGCGACGGAGATGTCGTTAACATCCTTCTGACGCAGGAGCAGGGCAATTGTGCGCTCACCGAAACGTTCGGCCTGAACGGCAAGATTGCCTATGAGGCAACGGACACGGGTACGCTTGAGCTGATCTTCGGCCGCCGGTCGTTCGATCAGGGCTATATCAACCAGTATAGCGGCAGCTCGATCAATCAGTACACGGGCTATACGCTTGCTGATAATACCACCAACGAGCAGGAATCGGTTGAGCTGAAGTGGGATGACTCACTGATGAACGGCCGTCTGCGCTACGTGGCGGGTCTCTTTTACCTCAATGAGTCGACCTATTACGACACTAACGCTTTCGGTGCGAATGCGACGGCCGATGGTTATGCCTACCTGACGTCTAACCAGTTCGACCACGATGTCAGCACGGCGGCCGCCTATCTGCAGGGTGACTTCGACTTCACCGATCAGCTGACGCTGACACTTGGCGCGCGCTACACTTACGAGAAGAAGAACCTCGATTTCTTCGGTTCGAAGCGCGTCGATGGGCTGGGCTTTACCACGCAAGACGTGATTGATGCGGGTATCCCTGTTGAGTTGAAGGAATACCGCATCACGCCGCGGATCGCTCTGACCTATTCGCCAACCGACGACGTCATGATCTTCGCCTCGGCGACGAATGGCTTCAAGTCCGGTGGCTGGAACGGCAATGCGCCGGCACCGAACCGCGTCCTGCCGTTCGATCCAGAGCAAACCTGGTCCTACGAGCTCGGCGTGAAGTCGGAACTGCTGAACCGCCGCCTGCGGCTCAACGGCAACCTGTACTACACCAACACCGAAGACCTTCAGATCACGTCCGGGGTTATCCTGCCCGGCGAGACGGCGATTGTGAGCCTTGCGCGGAACGCAGGCGAGCTTGAAGCCTCCGGGTTCGAGTTCGAGACTGCCTATGTGTTCTCGAACAACCTGTCGGGCTTCCTGAACGGCGCGATCATGGACGGCAAATACGCGTCCGTGGTTCCAACGCCAGGTGTGCCGGACAATTTGCAGGTGACCACCGACATCGAGCCCGTTCGTACGCCAGACTTCCAGTTGGCAGGCGGACTGACCTACGAAGCACCGGTCAACGCGCTCAGCGGCGATGTCCGCACCACGATCGCTTATCGCCACAACGAGCCGTATTACGTCTCGACGCTCAACACGGCCCGCGCGCCGGAAGAGAACTATGTCGATCTCACGCTCGGCTATACTCATGAGAGCGGTGATTGGGGTATCGATCTGCAAGGCACCAACCTGACCGAGCAGGAAACCATTACGGCGAACTTCCTCTCGCTGTTCCCTGGTCAGCCTCGCCGCGTAAACCTTCGCATCTGGGGCACTTTCTAAGGCCCTTCTACCATCGTGACCTGCGCAGCTCTCCGGGCTGCGCAGGTCTTTTTCTTTTTACCTGTTGGGGAGAGGTCCTTTGCCAAACGTATCGGCGAGCACGCATATCATGATCGGTGTAAGCGACATGGATGCCGCACTTACTTTGTTCCGTGATCGGATGGAGTTCCGGGTGGAGGGTGATCATGAAGTTTCGCCTTCCCTGAAAGCGGCCTGGAAGCTTCCTGCCGACACCCAGGCGCGAATGGTTGACCTGTCTTGCAAAGGATATCCCGTCGGACGTTTGAGGTTGGTCGCGTGTACGCCGACGCCCACTCAGAAGGTTCGAATTCATTCTGGCCCCGCGCCACATGACGGCGCTGCCGATATCGGGTGCAAGGCCATCGACTTCTATGTCGCCGACCCGATCCGGCCCATCTATGACATGATCCGGGAGGCCGGTTACGAAACCCGGTCCGAGCCGGTGCTTCACGAGCTTGGCGACCTGGTGAGCGAGGAGTTCATTTTCTGGGGGCCGGACGGCGTTCCGCTGCTCCTCATGGTGGGGCATGTTCATCCTGAAGACCATTTGCGGCCCGGCTCGCCGGATGGCCCTTTCAGCGAAGTTGCGACCGTCTCTGTCGTTGGCGAGAGTCTCGAGAAGACGCGGGCATTCTATGAAGAAACGCTTGGCCTCGAATGTGTCGTGGAAAGCGAAACGCCGAAAGCATTCGTCGACAAGGTGAACGAGCTGACCGGCACGCCAAAGGGCACCGAGATCCGCTGGCTTGTCTATGCAGGTAAAGGCGAAGCGAGCGGCAAGATTCTTGTCATCCATTTTCTCGGCGCGAGTACGCGCCGGCTGAAAGGCCGCATGCGGCCGGGACATCTCGGCTTTTGCCTGCTGACGCATGAGACCGATGACCTCGACGCGTTGCATGCGCGCATCGCAGAGCGGGGCTATGAGGTTGTCACAGAGCCCTGCGAGGTCGAGCTTGCCGGTGAGACGAAGCGTGTCATGCTGGCCATCGGGCCAAATGAGGAAATGTTCGAATTCTTCGAGCAGGCGCCGGCTTGAGCGCTCCTCTTTCAGGACGGATCGCGCTCGTCATAGGGGCAAGCCGGGGCATGGGCCGCGACACGGCTGCGATGCTGGCCTCTCGCGGAGCGCATGTCATTGTCAGTTCGCGCGATATCGAGGCATGCCAGGCAAGCGCTGATTTTATCCGGGGCAGCGGTGGCGAGGCGACCGCGCTGGCCGTCGATGTCACGTCCGCAGAGTCTGTCGACGCCCTTCATGCGACGATTGGCGAGCGTTTCGGGCGTCTCGATATGGCGTTCAACAATGCCGGCAAGATATTGGGCTTCGGCGCTATCGAAGCGAGTGACCCTTCGGGTTTCGAGGATGCCTTTCGTCTGAATGCCGGCGGGGTCTATCATGCCTTGCGCGCGCAAATCCCTCTGATGAAAGCGGCTGGCGGCGGGGCGATTGTCGTCAATGCGGCGCTCTCCGGTGTAAGGGGTGTGCCGGGTATCGGCGTTTACAGCGCGGCGAAATCGGCGGCCATCATGCTCGCCAGAGTTGCGGCGGTTGAAGCCGGACCATCGGGGGTTCGCGTGAATGCCATAGCGCCCGGCTATGTCGGGACCGAGGCCTGGATGAGCAAGCTGGGCGATCAGGCCGATACGCTCTCTCAGAAGGTTCCCCTTCGCCGCATCGGACAAGGCACGGAAGTGGCCGAAGCGGTTACGTGGCTGCTCAGTGATCAGGCCAGCTACGTCAACGGCGTCGTCCTCCCCATCGACGGTGGGCTCGACGCGGTTTTCTGAAACACATGATTTTGATCAAGACTTCAATTTAAGGAGGTGCATGAATGGCGGCCTACATGATCGTTCTCAGCAAGCTGCAGGGAGACCGCGAGACCTTTATCTCTGACTATGCCGTGCCGACAGCCAAGCTTGTCGCGCAACATGGTGGGGAATATGTGGTCCGCGCGCCGGAACTGGTCTGCCTGGAGGGATTCGTTGACGCCAAGACCAGCGTTGTCGTTTCGAAATTCCCTGCGAAGTCCGACATCGAAGCGCTCTGGAATTGCGAGGCCTACCAGAAGCTGAAACCGGTCCGCCGAGTTCATTCCAGCAGCACCATCCTTGTCGTCGAAATGCCAGATAGCTGACGGGAGCGAGCTTCTGCCGGGCTAGGCGGATTGGGGTCGACTCCGCGCTGTATACCGCTATTGATGGATCAATTAAGGTATAACAATATATCAAATAAACGCGAAAATGGAGTCCTGACCTATGGGTACAAAAATTGTCGTTCTGTTCAATCTGAAGCCGGATGTCAGCGTTTCGGATTATGAAGCTTGGGCAAAAGGTACTGACCTTCCAACCGTGAACGGTCTGCAGTCTGTCGATCGTTTCGAGGTGTTTCGGTCGACTGGGTTACTCGGGACCGACGAGAAGCCTCCTTACCAGTATATCGAGATCATTGATGTGAACGCCATGGACCGCTTCGGCGAAGAGGCCGCCACAGAAGCGATGCAGAAGATTGCTGGTGAGTTCCAGGCGATGGCGAGCGATCTCACCTTCATCCTGACCGAAAAGCTGGGTTAGGGGGCTATCATGGGAAATCTCTCGGGAAAGACTGCCGTCATCACCGGATCCGGCCGCAAGGGAGGCCTCGGCGAAGCGATCGCCCTGCGCCTCGCCAGGGATGGCGCGAATATTGTGATCTCGGATGTCGGCAAGCCGCGCGACACCGCCACGACAGCTGATCACACTGGATCGACAGCAGAAATGGAAGCGATCGCGGATGACATCAGGGCGCTTGGCGTCGATGTCTCAACTTGCCCCTGCGATGTGCGGTCGCTCGAAGAAGTGCGTAACCTCGCCCGCCACTCCAAGGAGACCCATGGTGGCCTCGATATCTGGGTGAACAATGCCGGGATCGGTTATATCATGAAGCCGCTTCTGGAGGTCACCGAGGAAGACTGGCGAGCCGTGATCGACGTCAATCTGACCGGCGCTTTCTTCGGCGTGAAAGCGGCGGCGGAAATCATGGTGGACCAGAACCGTGGCGGTCGGATCGTCAACATTGCGAGCCAGGCGGCCAAGTCCGGTTTCCCGCATGCGCAGGCCTACACCTCCTCCAAGCACGGGCTTGTCGGGCTCGTACGTTCGGCCGCGGTTGAACTCGGAGCCCACAAGATCACCGTCAACAATGTCTGCCCGAACCATGTGACCACAGGGCTTGGCGCCTGGCAGAATGAGTATTTTGCGAAGGTTACGGGCGCAGAGTCTGTGGAATCCTATCTTGAGGCGATGGCCGCGCGCATCCCGATGGGACGTCCGGGTCTGCCTGCGGATACGGCGAATGCCGTGGCGTGGCTCTGTTCCGATGAAGCGAACTATGTGACCGCCGAGAGCATGAATGTGTCCGGCGGCGAGGAGCCTCACTGATGGCCCCTAACGAGCCGGCACCTGAGGGTTTCAGCTGGCCCGGCGGCGCCAAGCTTGCCCTGTCGATTGTCGTCAATGTCGAGGAGGGCGCCGAGCGCCGGATCGATGAAGGTGACAAGCGCCCGGAGCCAGTCGACGAATTGGGCGCTGTGCCGGGCAAGCCGATCCGCGTGCATGGCAACGAAACCAATTATGCCTATGGCATCAATCAGGGCGCGCCGCGCGTCCTGAGGCTGCTGGAGGCGGCGGGAATGCCTGCGACATGGACCGTATGCGGACTCGCGCTGGAAAAGGCCCCCTGGCTCGCGAAAGCGATTGTCGAGCGCGGCGACGAGCCCTGCAATCACGGCTACAAATGGGCCTTTACGGCTTTCATGGATGAAGCGGCGGAGCGGGAATTCATCCGCAAGGGCACTGCAAGCATCGAGCAGACCTGTGGGCGCCGGCCGGCCGGCTGGCTGTCACGGTACCTGCACACGGATGAAACGCGGCGGCTGCTCCTGGAAGAGGGGTACACCTACCATATGGACGACTATTCCAATGACTTTCCGTATTGGGATCATGTCGCCATGGCGGACGGGAGCAGGAAGCCAATGGTCATCCTGCCTTATGCGATCGATTCCAATGACATGAAGTTCTGGCTAAGCCCATCCTTCACGCCGGCGATGTGGCTGGACTATGCCTGCAGGACGTTCGACTGGCTGCTTGAAGAAGCCGAAACCGAAGGCGCCCGGATGATGAGCCTCGGCCTGCATCTGAGAATTATCGGTCGGCCTGGGCGGATAGGGGCGTTTCGCGATTTTCTCGATTATGTGAAATCGCGTGGCAATGTCTGGATCGCGACCCGTGAGCAGATTGCGGCGCATTTCGCGGAAAACGTTCCTGCCTGATGCTGGACCGCCGGGACCGGCCGCGCCAGCGACTTCCTGATTAGCAGTCATACAGAAAATCGATACGGGTTGCACATTGACCCGGAACTTTGTCCGGACTAATTTGTCCGGACAAAGTTTTCTTGCAAAGGCCTTTCATGGCAATCCGCTCTCTCCTCTTTGTCCCCGGTTCACGCCCGGACCGCTTTGAAAAGGCCTTGGCGACGGCGGCAGATCTTGTCGTTATCGACCTTGAAGACGCGGTTCTTCCGGATGAAAAAGACGTTGCGCGTCAAACGGTTGTGGATGTTCTGTCAGGGTCTGCTCAAACGGGCCGGCTGGCGGTGCGCATCAATTCGCCGCGAACATTTTATGGCTGTGCAGACATCGCGGCTATTGCGGCTTCCACTGCCAGCCCGGCGGCTATCATGGTTCCGAAAGTGGAGCATGAGGTCGATCTTGAAATCGCGAGCGAAGCCCTGGGGGCGCTGGGGCAAGCCCTGGTCCCGGTCATTGAGACGGGCAGGGGCCTCGAAAACGCCTATGCGATTGCCCGTCATGAGGCCGTCAGTTCGCTATTGTTTGGCGGCGCAGACTTTTCGGCAGAGCTCGGCACCGGTCTGGACTGGGAAGCGCTTGCCTATGCGCGAGGGCGCCTCGTCAGCCTGGCATCGAGCGCCGGCAAGGCGATCATTGATGTCCCGTTTCTGGATGTCGGAGATGCGGACGCGCTTGCCGCTGAAGCTGCGCGTGTCAAAGCCATCGGGTTTGACGGCAAAGCCTGCATTCACCCGGCGCAGGTCGAGACTGTGAACACGGTATTTTCTCCGACCGCCGAAGACGTGAAAGCCGCCAGCCGCGTACTGGACGCGTTTCGCAAGGCAGAGGGCGGCGCCGTGCTGCTCGACGGGAAACTGATTGATCGTCCGGTCGTGCTGGCAGCAGAGCGGACACTTTCCAAAGCACAACAAGGAGCAGGCTGAATGGCGGGCACTGTAAAGGAAGTGGGGCCGAACCGGTTCCGCGAGACATTCGGGCGGTATTTCGAAGACTTCGAGACCGGTCATATCTACGAACATCGGCCCGGAAAGACCGTGACCGAATACGACAATCACATGTTCACGCTGATGACGATGAACACGCACCCGATGCACTTCGATGCGGAGTTCGCTAAGGCTTCGGAGTTCAAGCGAAACCTCGTCGTCTCGCCCTACACGCTGGCCCTGCTTATTGGCATGAGCGTTACCGATTGCAGCCAGAAAGCCATCGCCAACCTCGGAATGGACGAGGTGAAGTTTACGGCCCCCGTATTTGCCGGTGACACGCTCTATGGCGAGAGCGAAGTGCTTGGAAAGCGCGAGAGCAAATCCCGGCCCGGACAGGGTATCGTGACCATCGTGACCCGTGGCTACAATCAGGACGGGACGATGGTCTGCACCTTCAAGCGAAACATGCTTATCCCGGCGCGCGGACACGCGGTCGAGGACAAGGTTGGAAATTACTGAGGAGAGCCTCATGGCTGACACCGAACATCAGATTACCGATTCCGACGAACAGCTTATCCTCGACTCGATCTCGAAGTGGCTGACCCAGAAGGTCAAGCCGGTCGCGATGGAGCTCGAGCATGATGACGTCTATCCCGCCGCACTTGTCGAAGACATGAAGGAACTCGGCCTGTTCGGCGCCCTGATCGAGCCTGAATTTGGCGGACTGGGCCTCTCGGCGCGGACCTATTCGCGCATCGTGTCGCTGATTGCCGAAGAGTGGATGAGCCTTACCGGCATCTTCAATTCGCACCTCATGATGGCGCTGATCGTTCAGCGGTTTGGCACGGACAAACAAAAACAATACTGGCTTCCGAAATTCGCGAGCGGGGAGATCCGTGGCGGCCTCGCCCTGACCGAGCCGAATGCTGGCACCGACCTTCAGGCGATCACGACACGGGCCAGCCGAGAGGGCGACAAATATGTGGTCAATGGCGCGAAGACCTGGATTTCAAACGCCATTCAGGGCCATTGCGTCGCGCTGCTCTGCAAGACCGATCCCGCCGCCCAGCCCCGCTATAAGGGGATGACGATGCTGATCACACAGACAAAGACCCCCGAAACAGGCGAGCCTCTCCCCGGCGTTAGAAACGGCAACAAGCTTGAAAAGCTCGGCTACAAAGGCATCGATTCCGGCGAGTTGATCTATGACGGCTATGCGTGCGATGCAGAGCTCAGCCTTGTCGGTGGTGAGGAAGGCCAGGGCTTCTTCATGGCGACAGGCGGTCTCGAGATCGGTCGGATCAATGTGGCGGCGCGGTCTGTGGGCATCGCGAAGCGGGCACTGCGTGAAAGCGTGGCCTATGCCCAGACGCGCCAGACCATGGGTAAACCCATCGGACAGCACCAGGCTATCCAGCTCAAGCTCGGCGAAATGGGTGCGAAAACACGCGCGGCGGAACTTCTCGTCGCTGATGCGGCGCGCGCCTATGACGAAGGCGGACGCGTCGATCTCGAAGCCGGCATGGCGAAGTATTTTGCTTCCGAGACCGCCGTGGAGGTCGCCATGGAGGCGATGCGGATTCATGGCGGCTATGGCTATTCCAAGGAATACCCCATTGAGCGGCTCTACCGCGATGCACCGCTGATGTGCATCGGTGAAGGCACAAATGAGATGCAGCGCATCATCATCGCCAAGCAGCTAATGGCCCGGAATCCGGTATGACGCAGCAGGCACCACTCGACGGTATCCGTATACTTTCTGTCGAGCAGTATGGGGCTGGCCCTTACGGTACGATGCTGCTCGCTGATCTTGGGGCCGACGTCCTGAAGATCGAAAATGCCAGTCAGGGCGGCGATGTTTCGCGCTCTGTCGGTCCGTACATGCTGGGGGAGGGCGACTCGGAGTTTTTCCAGACCTTCTCCAAGGGCAAGCGGTCGATCACACTGGATCTCAAATCGGATGAGGGCCGCGATCGCCTGCACGAACTGGTGGAGACGGCCGATGCTGTGGCCAATAATCTACGGGGCGATCAGCCGGCAAAACTCGGCCTGACCTATGAGAATCTTTCCCGCTACAATCCCAAAATCGTCTGCGCCCACCTCTCCGCCTATGGCCGCGGCAATGACCGCGAGGCATGGCCGGGCTATGACTATCTGATGCAGGCTGAGGCCGGGTTCATGATGATGACCGGCGAGCCGGATGGGCCACCTGTCCGGTTTGGACTCTCAATGGTCGATTTCCATACGGGCAGCCAGCTCGCGACGGGTATCCTGGCCGGAATTCTAGGCGCGTCCCGATCGGGAAAAGGGTGCGATGTGGATGTCTGCCTCTTTGACACCGCGGTTCACCAACTCTCCTATCCGGCGACCTGGTATCTGAATCAGGGCCATGTTGTCGGTCGTCTGCCGCGCGGTGCGCATCCGGCCATCGCGCCCAGTCAGACCGTCAGGACGAAGGATGGCTGGGGGTTGTTGATGTGTCAGACGCCGAAATTCTGGGACCTTTGGTGCGAACTGGCCGAGGCAAAGCAGCTCCAGGCTGATGAGCGCTACGCCACGATTGCGTCGCGCCGGGAAAACCTTGCGGACCTGACCGAGGCGGTCGACCGCGTAATGATGTCGGATACGACGGAAAACTGGCTACGGCGTCTGGGCGGAACTGTGCCGTTTGCACCGGTCCATGACATTGCCGAAGCGCTTGAAAGCGAGTTTGTCAAAGAGACCGACATGATCGAGACCATCGCCCATCCGCAAGCCAGCGACGGGCATCTGCGGACGCTGTCTTCGCCGTTCCGGATCAATGGCAAACGCCCGGTCTCGCGCCGGGCGCCGAAGCTTGGCGAGCATTGAGCCGGCGCGTGATCGACAGGAGGTGAGCTGATGAAACTGGAAGGACTTCGCGTTCTTGATCTCTCGGCATTTCTGCCAGGGCCGCATTTCACCATGATGATGGCGGACCATGGGGCCGATGTCATCATGATCGAGCCAGCGAACGGTGTGGGCGAACCCACGCGTGAAATCGGCTCGAAGACAGAGGATGGGGTGTCGGTCTGGTTCAGGAATGTGGCGCGCGGCAAGCGCAGCCTGAAGCTCAACCTGAAAGATGAAGCGGGCCGCAAGCTGTTCTACAAGCTGGCGGAGACGGCAGATGTCGTGGTCGAGGCGTTTCGTCCCGGCGTCGTCAAGCGGTTGGGCGTCGATTACGAGACGCTTCGATCGATCAATCCACGGCTGGTCTATTGCTCTATTTCCGCCTTTGGACAGGAAGGCGAATATGCGCAGAAGCCTGCGCACGATCTCACCATCCAGGCTATGGCGGGCCTCGTCGATCTCAATCGCGGGCTTTCCGATGGAGAGCCGGCCATGCCGAACATGCCCGTTGCGGACATTACCGCATCACTCATGGCTTTTAGCGCCGTGATGATGGCGCTCTATCGGCGCTGTGAAACCGGCCGGGGCGACTTTATCGATATCGGTATGTACGACACCGCGCTCGCCTGGACGCCGAACGTCACAGGCCCGGTCTTCGCAGATGATGATCATCCGCCGGTCAAGGACATGCGCAGTTTCGGCGGCGCGGCGATGTACAATATCTATCGCACCGCTGATGACAGGTTCATCGTGCTCGGCGGATCGGAAGTGAAGTTCGCGAGCAACTTGCTGGAAGCTCTGGGACGGCCTGATCTCATTGAATATGCGAAGCTGGAACCCGGGCCCGGGCAGGCACCCTTGAGGGACTTCTTCACCGAAACGTTCCGCACGAGGAGCGAGGCGGAATGGGAAACTTTCCTGACCAATGTCGATTGCTGCTGGTCTACCGTCCGGTCGCTGAAGGATGCCTTCGACGACCCGTTCACGAAGGACCAGGGGATGGTGTTTTCAGACGAAGAGGGAAACCGCCATATCGGGCCACCCATCCGGTTCCGGGAGGAGCCGCCCAAGCCCTCTACCGGGATTCCCTCCTTTGGAGGCGACTCAGAGGCGATCGCGCGGGAAGCAGGATTTGGCGAAGACGAGATCGCTGATCTGCGCGCCCGAGGCATTATCTAGGGCTAAGGGCCCGGCCGGCTCAATGCTGGCGCTTCAGCTCCATTTCGTAGGCAAACCGGCCAGCCGGATGCAGGCTTTCCGAGAGCAGAATGATGCGCCCCTGCTGATCGCGGTACCGGCGAAGCGTTCGCAGGGCAGGGCTTCCTTCCTTGACATTCAGCTGTTCGGAATCCGCCGCGCCAACGGCGATCGCTTCCATGCGCTGTGTGACCTTGGCGACCGTGACGCCATGCTCCTGCTCGATCCATTCGGAGAGCGAGGTGCCGAGCTGGGTGAGGGTCGTTTCGTCGGGGCTAATCGATGCCAGAGCGAAGATGCGAGTGAGGGCGAGCGGTTCCTGCCCGCTCAGTCCGCGCAGGCCTTCAAACCGGACATAGTCGTCGCTGAGCTCGAACGGCTGAAGGTCTCGTTTCGTCGCGCGGCGTGTGTTCTGGAGCACCAAAGCGGCGTCGCGGGCGTATTGAAGAATGGCTTCAAAATCTCCGAGCGCCTGGGCGAAGACCGGTGTCTGTGGAGCCTGTACGACGCTTCCTGATCCTTTGCGCCGCTTCAGCAAACCCTCTGCGGTCAGGAGGCGTAACGCTTCTCTGGCCGTGTGACGTGAGACTTTCTGCTGCTCGCAGATTTCCATTTCCGTCGGTATGTGGTCGCCAGGCTTCAGACGGCCCGAGAGGATTTCGGAACGTATCAGCTCCGCGAGCTGCTGATAGCGCGGGGGCGGCTTGTTCGCGTTCACCTCTGTGTCCTCCTCATACCTGTTCTCCCCTTGTCGATACTACAGAACCCCGATCGAACAAGCCCGTCGCGATTAATGCCACATTGAATGCTGTATTCGGCATTTTTCCGCTTCAATACCGCGATTTGTCATGCTACGAAACAAGTATGTCCGGACATATTGCTGAGCCCACTGTCCTACGCCGTCTTGCCGGAATGCTGCAACGCCCTGTCGCGCCGGCTGACCGGCAACGGGCGAGACTGCACCTTCTGGATTGGATTGGTTGCGCCATTGCCGGTGCCCGGGAAGAGGTCGGCAAAGCGTTCTGCGATCAAAAGAACGTACTGGCGGATGTTTTTCGCTGGGGTGCCCTCGGCAATATTCTCGAAATGGACGATGTCGACAAGCGCGCCATTCTTCACTGCGGACCGAGTATCATTCCGGCCGCGCTCGCGCTCGCGGGTCAGGCATCAGGCGACCGTCTGCTGGATGCAATCGTCCGGGGGTATGAAGCGACGATCCGCCTTGGCCGTGCATGCGGACCGGCTCATTATGCGACCTGGCATTCGACAGCGACGTGCGGACCGATCGGGTCGGCGGCGGCCGCTGCGACCATGCTCGGTGCGGATGAGGACGAGCTTTGCCGGGCCATGTCGCTGGGGGTTAGCCAGGCCGCTGGATTCTGGCAGACGCGGCATGAGGCGGCGAGCGCAGGCAAGCAGCTTCACACCGCTCATGCGGCGCGGGCGGGCGTGGATGCTGCGCGCCTCGCCATGGCCGGACTGACGGGACCCCTTAGTATTCTCGAGGGTGAGCAGGGCTTCTTCGCCGCGATGTGCCCTGATGGAGACCCTCAGGCCGTACTTGCTGATTATGGTGAGAGCTGGCTCATTCATCAGGTCAGCTTCAAGCCATGGCCTGCCTGTCGCCATGCACACCCCGCGATTGATGCCGCCCTTTTGGCGCGCGCGGCGGGGCATGATGGAACGTCAGTCGAACGGGTCGAGGTCGTGTCCTACCAGGATGCAATCAAATTCTGCGATCGCCCGCAGCCGAACTCCGTGGTCGAGTCCAAGTTCAGCTTGCAGCATGCGGTGGCCATTACGCTGTTGAAGGGCAAGCCGGGCCTGATGGATTTTTCCATCCCCGCAATTTCCGATCCCGCGACAGCTGCGCTGAGGAAGAAGGTACATGTCGCTGCCGGTTCTCCGTATTCGGACGACTATCCCGCACGTTTCGGTGCGGAAATTCGTCTGCATGGCGCGGACGGCGAAATTTCGGTTTACAAGGTGCCGGATGCGCTTGGAGACCCGGAAAACCCTCTGAGCGAAAACGGAATTCTCGAAAAGGCTGTGGGTCTCCTGCAGGCGGGCGGTCTGAGCAAAAGCGAAGCATCTGATCTGGCGGATGCAGTCCTCGGTCTGAACGCTGAAAGGATGCCCGCCGCCGTGATGGAGGCGCTTCCATGATCCGTCCACACCCGACTTCCGGACATCTCCTCCCGTATACGCCCCTGCAGGCGACAACCTCTCCCAACCGGCTAATCAAGGACTGAAGGCCCCATTATGGCAGACAGACACAACACCTATTTCAACTCCGTCGACTGGGCCGCCATGCAGGCTGATCATCCTGTCGGGGACGATTTTATCCGGTTCGCCAGCAAGAGCCGCGATGAAATACGGGCCCACAAGGACAGGCTGTTCAAACGGCTTGTCGATCGCGCATGGAAGACCCCTTTTTATCAGCGCCTATGGGGCGCGCAGGGAATTGAAAAGGGTGATATTCGCGGGCTGGATGACCTCGAAAAACTGCCCGTATTCGACAAGTCCGACATCATGGCCTCGATCGAGGCGCATCCGCCCTTCGGCGACTTCGCCGGGTTTGAGGGCTATGGCGAAGAAGGCCGTCCGCCCGTGATCATGCATACAACGTCGGGGACGACAGGGACGCCTCAGGTTCTTCTGTTCGGCGCCAAGTCACGCGAAGTGCAGAACCTTCTGCTTGGGCGGCTGTACCGCTTTCAGGGGCTGCGACCGGACGATGTCGTCCACTCCGTGTACGGACATGGGATGATCAATGGTGGGCACTATGTCCGCGAAGCGGTCACGCATTGGACGAGCGCGATCTTCATGAGCGCCGGGACCGGCCTTGAGACGCGGTCTGTCCGGCAGGTTCAGCTGATGAAGGATTTCGGAGCGACCGTGATTGTCGGCTTTTCCGACTATATCAAGAAGCTCGCCAAAGTGGCGCGAGAAGAGGGCATTGATCCCGAGCGTGACATGAATATCCGGATGATTTCGGGGCATCTGGGCCGCGAAGACAAGCTGAGCCTGTCGGAGGCCTGGGGCGGGGTGAAATGCTTTGACTGGTATGGTGTCGGCGACACGGGCTGCATTGCTGGCGAAGGCCCGGACCGCGATGGTCTGTATATCATGGAAGATGCGCAGCATCTTGAGATCTGCGATATCGATACCGGGGAAGTCGCCGCCGATGGTGCGGAAGGCGACATGATCTGTACCTGTCTTTTCAAGGACGATATCTACCCGATCATTCGCTTCAACACCCATGACGTGACGCGCATCCGGCCGGGTGAAAGCTCTCTCGGACTGAATTTCCAGCGAATTGAAGGGTTTCTCGGCCGCTCGGACAGTATGGTGAAGATCCGTGGTATTAATATCTTCCCGCATGCCATGGGCCATGTCCTTGAATCGCATCAGTCTTTTGCGGGCGATTTCATCTGCAAGGCGTTGCGTGATGCTTCGGGACGGGACGATTTTATCGTCCTCGCAGAGGTCACCGGCGAGCAAAGCGATGCGCTTGCCGACGAGTTCTCCGCCATTCTAAAGCAGGCGATCGGGATCGATATGGGTGTCAAACTGGCGGCGCCCGGCGAGCTGGCGTCGATGACCCAGACGGAAGTGCGCCAGAAGCCGATTCGGCTGATCGATGAGCGCTTCTGATGATGCCTGCATCAATCGTGGGGATGGACATTGCGGGCCTGTCGTCCGCTTTCCGCGAAGGTGACCTCACGCCAGTAGACGTGTTCGAGGCGTATGCGGAGCGGATCGCGGCGTATGATCCACTAATCACAGCCTTTGTCGGGCTGCGGCTGGATGAGGCGCGCCAGGAAGCAGATGCGAGTGCGCGTCGCTGGAGCGCCGGAACACCCCTCTCGCCCATTGACGGAATCCCGATCGCCGTAAAGGCCAACATCGCTGTTGAAGGCCTTGCCTGTCATGCGGGCATTGAGGCCTATCGCAACGATGTCGCCGTCGAGAATGCCGAGGTCGTCGATCGGCTGGTTCAGGCGGGCGCAATAATGCTCGGTACCCTGAACATGCATGAAGGTGCGCTTGGTGCGACCACTGACAATCCGGCTTTTGGACGGACTCTGAATCCCAGAAATCTGGCTTACACGCCGGGCGGCTCTTCGGGAGGTTCAGGCGCAGCAATCGCGGCAGGACTCGCGGCTGGCGCGCTCGGTAGCGACACAATGGGCTCGGTCCGGATACCCTCTGCCTATTGTGGCTGCGTCGGACACAAGCCGTCACCAGGTATCATTCCGACAGACGGAATCGTGCCGCTGTCCACCACGCTGGACCATGTCGGCCCCCACGCCCGTTCGGTCGAAGATCTCGAAATCCTCATGGGGGTCCTGTCGGCTGGCTTTACGCGCGCAGAACCTCCGAAGATTGAGAATGTCCGTGTCGGCGTCTGGAACTGGCAGGGCAAGGTCGACGTGGAGGCGGCGGTCTCAGATGGCTTTTCCGATGCGCTGGAGAGACTGGCGGCGGCGGGTCTGCAAACCTGCGAGGTTGAGCCGCCTGACTATGTCTACGGGAAAGACCGTCGGGCCGGGCTGCTTGTTTCGGAACGTGAGGCTGCTGCCGTGCATGCAGATCGGCTGAAGGTCGCGCCGGATGGTTTCAGCGCTGAATTCAAGGCGATGATGGCATGGGGAGCAAAACGGCCCGCTGAGGAATATGACGCGTGCCTGGCACGATTTGAGACTCTGCGGGCTTCGGCGTCGCGCTTGTTTGAAACAGTGGATTTTGTCGTATCGCCCGTCGCGCCACAGCCTGCCTTCAAATTTGGCGACAAGGTGCCTGCCAATCAGGCGGACTTCACCGCCTGGGCAAATTTTGCAGGGCTTCCGGCGACCGCTGTTCCAACCGGAGCTAGCGCTGCGGGCTTGCCGTTGGCATTGCAGATCATCGGTCCGGCCGGGAGCGATGCCGAAACGCTTGCCTTCGCAAGGATTGTAGAAGGCATTCTTGGGCGGCTTCCGGTCGCTACCCCCGCCATTTGAAGTCGGCGCGCCGCTTTCCAAGAAAGGCAGAGTAGCCCTCGCGAAAATCTTCCTTGTCGAAGGCTGACAGAAACAGGTCGAGCCCTTCCTCATCGCGGCCTTCTTCAGCAAGGCTGATCATCTGCTTCGTCGCCTGAAGGGACCATTGAGACGTCGCCATCATCTCTGCGGCGAGCGTCCGGGCCGTATCGAGGGCTGTGCCCGGCTCGCATGTGCGGTCGGTCAGGCCGAGTGCCTTCGCCTCGTCTGCATGAAAGAGACGGCCGGTAAAAAGAACGTCCTTCACAGAAGCAGGGCCGATGATCCCCGAAAGCCGGCGAACATCCTCCACCGGATAGACCAGGCCAAGCTTGCCCGGCGTCACAGCGAACTTTGCCTCCGAAGACGCCACGCGCAGATCACACGCCACGGCAAGCGAAACGCCGCCGCCGACGCAGGCGCCCTCTATGGCGGCGATCGAGGGCTTCGGAAACGCGGCAAGGGCCCCGATCCCACGGGCGATAGAATCCGAATAGGCCCTTGAACTCTCGGGAGTGGCATAGACGGTTTCAAACTCGGAAATGTCGGCGCCTGCCGCGAAATGGCCGGTTTCGCCGCCATGAACAATCAGCGTGCGAACTTCGGGGTCGCCCGATGCCTCGGCGATCAGGTCGGGGATAGCGTTCCACATCGCCGCCGACAGCGCGTTGCGGCGCTGCGGCTGGTTCAGCACCAGTTCTGCGATGCCGTCGGAGACAGTGAGAAAAATGAGATCGGATGAAGGCATGTCAGATGTCGTCCAGATAGGCTGAGTAGGTGTGTTCAGAATAGACGAGAAGGCCGTCCACCCGTGCGCGTTCTCGCCGATACGCTATGAAGTGGTCTCGTCAAGAAAAAGCCAGGGCTGACTTGCGCGGTGGCTTGTCTCGAAGCGTTCAATGTCAGGACGATGCAGGTTCAGGATGCGCTCGCTATCGTCCCAGCCATTCTGAAGCGCTTGCTGGTCCATGTCGTCAATATCGAAGGTCCAGGTCGCTGAGGCAGAGGACACCTCCCTGGTCTCAAGATTGATGCAAAAGGTCTCTAAAGCTTTCGCATCCTGCAAGGCCGCTTCAGCCTGCTCATCGGTGGCGATGATCGGCAGGACACCATTGCGGATACAGTTGGCATAAAAGATTTCGCTGAACCCCTGGGCAATGACGCATCGTATGCCATGACCGCGCAGCGCCCAGACGGCGTGCTCGCGTGAGGAGCCGGAGCCGAAATTTCGTCCAGCCACGAGAATTGAGGCGTCCTCATAATCCGGTTGGTTGAAGATGAAATCGGGGTCGGGCGTTCCGTCGGGCCTGAAGCGCCGGTCCTTGAACAGGTGCTCTTCCAGTCCGCTGCGTTCCAGCACCATAAGGAAACGAGCCGGATAGATTGCATCCGTGTCGATATCGTCTTCGTCCAGCCAAGCTGCCCGCGAGGACAGGGTCGAGAATCCATTCATTTTGCTGCTTCCATCTTCCTGACGTCTGTGATCTTCCCGGCAATCGCCGCAGCTGCTGCCATGGCGGGCGACATGAGATGGGTTCTGCCGCCTTGTCCCTGTCGGCCCTCGAAGTTGCGATTGGAAGTCGAGGCGCACCGCTCTCCGGGCTTCAGCCGGTCATCATTCATGGCGACACACATGGAACAGCCGGAATGGCGCCATTCGAAGCCGGCTTCGAGGAATATCTGGTCAAGGCCTTCGACTTCGGCCTGAAGCTTGGTGAGGGTCGAGCCGGGCACCACCATCGCCTGAACGTGTTGGGAGACCTTGCGTCCCTCGACAATTGCGGCAGCGGCCCGCAAATCTTCGATCCGGCTGTTTGTACACGAGCCGATGAAAACCTTGTCTATCTCGATTTCGCTCAGAGACTGGTCTGGTTCCAGTCCCATATAGTCGAGCTTGCGCTGCAAGGCGCGCTTCCCTTCCGCACTTTCAGCGCTTTCCAGAAGGGGCACGTGTCCGGTGACGGGCAGGGCGTCTTCCGGTGTGGTCCCCCAGGTGACAAAGGGCTGGACCTCGCTGGCATCAATGGCGATCTCGCGGTCGAAAACCGCGCCCTCATCACTTGGCAGCGAACGCCAGTAGCTGACAGCCTCGTCCCAGGCCTTTCCACGCGGTGCCAGGCGGCGACCTTCGATATAGGAAAACGTGGTTTCGTCAGGTGCGATGAGCCCGATGCGCGCGCCACTTTCGATCGCCATGTTGCAGAGTGTCATGCGGCCAGCCATGTCCAAGCCTGTAATGGCCGAACCGGCATACTCGACCGCACAACCTCTCGCGCCGGAGGTCCCGATTTCTGCGATGATATAGAGGGCTAGATCCTTGGCGGTGACGAAGGGAGACAGGGTTCCCGATACCGTAATCCGCAGCGTGGGGGCTTTCTTTTGCCAGAGGCATTGGGTCGTGAGAGCCGTGCCGCATTCACTCGAGCCGATACCGAAGGCGAGCGCGCCGAACGCGCCATGGGTCGAAGTGTGGCTGTCGCCGCAGACGAGGGTTGCGCCAGGCAGCGTGAACCCCTCTTCGGGACCTATCACATGGACGATGCCCTGCCGCCGACTTTGAACCGGCGTATAGGGCAGACCGAACGCCGCAGCGTTCTCTTCAAGGCGGCCAACCTGCGCCCGTGCGAGCGGTTCCTCGATTGTGGCATTGCGAACAGTCGTGGGGATCGCATGGTCGGCGACGACCAGATTTGCCTCCGGCCGCCATGCCTTCAGGCCGCGCTCTCTGGCGGCGGAAAACGCCTGTGGGCTGCTGACTTCCTGCACCAGGTGCCGGTCAATATAGATCAGCGCCGTGCCGTCGGGATCACCAGCGACGACATGGCTCTTCCAGAGCTTTTCGTACAGGGTGAGAGGTCGATCGGCGGACGGGTGTTTGGTCGGGTTCATTCTGGATCGCCTTGTCGATAATGAGCAGGAAGCTGGCCTTGTGGCGGCCGGACTTGCGGCTACTCCATCCGGATGAGGGTTCGGCCCATCAGCTCGCGAGCCTCGAAGGCTGCGTGCAGGGCCGGGAGATCGGAAAAATCTGCGCGCCTCGCGATGGGCATCTTCAGGTCGCCCGACCGGAGGCGGTCTACGATCAGCGCGTCCACCCGGGCCGTGTCGCCCTGCAGGGCTTCGACGAGCGGAAGCGAAAAGCCTGCAACCCGCAATGCTTTCGGAATAAGCAGGCGCGGCGCCAGTGCCGGGGCCTGCTCGCCACTCGATGCGCCAATGAAGACGGCCGTTCCAAAGGGGGCGAGGACGTCAAGATTTCTGACGGCAGCCTTGCCGCCATTCCCGTCCACAGCCAGCGCAATTCCTTCATCGCCGAGGATTTTGCGGACCGGATCCACCCAGTCGTCGCCAGTGGCAACAACCAGATGATCGGCGCCGAACTGAGCCGCCCAGTCAGATTTTTCCTGGGTGCTGGTGAGACCGATAACGCGTGCGCCGCTGGCTTTTGCCAGTTGGGTGAGGATTGGTCCGATCGTGCCAGCTGCAGAGTGCACGAGCACCCAGGCGCCGCTTCCGCTTGGAGGGCCGTACATTTCGAGAATTCGAAAGGCGGTATGGCAGGCGCCCCTGTAGACCGCGGCGGTATCGGCGTCGATGCCTTCAGGGGAGCGGTATATCCCGGAGACAGGCGCGACCGCGAAGGCGGCGTTGCCGCCCATTGTCGTTGTGGAGGTGACGCTCTGGCCTAGCCATGATTCATCCACGTCCTCACCGACCTGGTCCACGATACCACTGAACTCAATCCCCAGAATGGCAGGCCATGTGTTCACGAACCAGGGCGCATCGCCGCGGCGTGCCGCAACATCGAGAGGGTTCAGTCCGCACCGTTCGACCCGGATGCGGACTTCGCCGCGCGCCGGCGCTGGCACCGGAACCTCAGTAAACTGAAGCGTGTCCGGCCCGCCCGGCTTCGTCGCGACCAGAGCGTGCATGAGGTCATCGCTCATAGCGTTTCCACCAGGCCGACAAGCGCGCCGCTTCCGGGCGAACGCAAGAGCGAGACATCGGCGGCGCCGAGGCCGGGAACATGGATTTGTCCGGCGCCGGAAACGCCCGAGGCTCCGGTTGCATCTGCTGCGGCCAGTCGTGCAGGCAGGTCCTCGACCCGAAAGAGCTGTCCAAGATATCCGAAATTCGGCGCCACTGCGCGCGCGACCATGGAAGGGGCGTCATAGTCGACGGGCTGCGTCATGCAGATTTTGCCGAACATGTGGTTGCCCTGCAGGAAGGCGCATCGGGTGCTCGATCCTTCCGGGAATCTCGAAAACCGGTTCTGATCCGGATCGCTCAGCGTGTCGCGAAACAGCACTTCCATGCCAAGAACATCACGATAGAAGCGTATATCGGCTTCCATATCGGGGGAGGCGTGCAGCGATGTGACGATGGGCGTAAATCCGGAGTCATTCAGGCCGAGCTCTTCATGAACGTAGCGGCGCATCTGTCCGATGCGAGTGTCGGGATCGCTGGTCGAAAGCTCGACGAGGTTGATGATGAGATTGTCCGGGCCGTCGAAAATGACTTCTGTTGGTGAGCCGACTTCTTCCTGCATTGTGTGCTTTACCGGGTCAGACCAGAAGCTGTAGCCCATTGCGCCAATGCGCTCTGCGTCTCCGCGTATGTCGCCGGTATAGAAGTTCAGGTTCATGAGCCCGTAGGCGTTACTGTCGGGGACAGTGCGCACGGGCTCGGGCGATCCACCCTCGAACTCGATAAGGAGCAGCCGCCCGACATCGAGGCCGCGGTCCGCAAGCACGGCGCAACGGGAAGGCAGGTCTTCGCCACCGGGCCAGAGCGAGCCAAAGCCGCCCTTGGCGGGCTGACTTTGCTCCAGCACCTCCAGCCCTATCACATCGCGATAGAAGGAAAGCGATGTTTCCATGTCTTTGACGCCAATTACGGCGGCGTGAAGCGGAGATCCGCGTGGAGCAATTATCACAGGCTCAATCCTCGATCTGGGTCAGTCGGCCATGCAGGCCACGGGGTGAGTAAAAATGTTATATGTGTATAACAATAATATCAACAGGCATGAGCGTGTGGCGTTCTGACGGTACGGATTGACGGACCAGGGTCGAGCCTGAAACGGCTTGGGCCGCCAGCGCGCAGGACGTCCATCGGCGCAGGCGCTTTCGGCACTCCTGCACAGGGTGCTGTCAGGCTAATGCGAACCCGTCTCTAGCAACCATTGTCGCGAGTTTTGCTTAGGCGGCCTGGAGTCAATCGGACGTACATCATGATCGCCAGACGGATTTTTTCGGGTGACATGTTGAAATAGCGAAATCAACTCGTGGGCATGGATTGAACTAATCCATGTCCACCTATGCGCTCAATGCCCACCGCGTCTGACAGTGCCCGTCTGCGATTAAAAGATGTAGTCGTTACTTTTGCATATTGTTTTGGAACAATTTTAATCGTTTTGACCGAGCATCCCTGCGATGCAGACGACTCCCTATCCCATTCCCGCCAATGAGGAACAGCGGCTCCGTGCGCTCGCTGAGTATCATCTCATTGATACGCCAGCCGAGGAGCAGTTCGACCGCCTGGTTGCGCTCGCCGCGCGCCTCTTTGATGTGCCGATCGTGTTGATCTCTTTGCTTGACCGGGACCGGCAGTATTTCAAGGCGAGAGTGGGCCTCGATGTCTGCCAGACAAGCCGGGACGTATCCTTTTGCGCGCATGCGATAGCACGCGATGAAATCCTGTTCATTCCGGATGCCCGAGAAGACCCGCGTTTTCGCTCCAATCCACTGGTCCTCGGTCACCCCCACATCCGGTTTTATGCCGGCAAGCCTCTCGTGGCCCCGGGGGGCGAGAAGCTGGGCACTGTCTGTCTGATCGACTCAAAGCCCCGCGAGACCTTCAGCAACGAAGACCGCGCGAATCTGTGCGATCTCGCTGCGCTTGTCATGGACAGGCTGGAAATGCGGCGTCTCGATTTCGCCAGGACCGTCAGTCAGAGCCGGTTCGAAAATATTGCGGCGACGTCGCCTGATGCGATCATCTGCTCGACATCTGATGAGAAAATCACGTTCTGGAACAAGTCGGCAGAGCGTCTGTACGGATATACAGCCGAGGAGGTCCTTCATCGGAGCGCCGCGCTTCTCATCCCTGACAGCTGGCGCCAGATTTATGACGAAGAGATTCAGAGCCTCAGGGCCGGCAAGGCCATGCAGCTCGACAACACGACCGTGGAGCTTTCGGGGCAGCGCAAGGATGGCAGCGAGTTTCCGGCCGAATACTCCCTGTCGACCTGGGCGGAAGGCAATGGCATTGGCGTCGGCGCAATTGTTCGTGATCTTTCGGACCGGCGCCGCAATGAGGAGCGTCTTTTCCGGCTCGCCTCCCTTGATGCGCTGACAGAGCTGCCAAACAGGGCCGTGTGGCGAAAAACGCTGGACCAGACGCTTGCGTCTGACAAGGCGGCCACCGTGTTGCTCGTCGATCTTGATGGTTTCAAGGAGGTGAACGACACGCTTGGGCATTCTGCCGGCGACGCTGTCCTGAAGGAAGTTGCGAGCCGGCTGCGGTCGGTCTGTCACGATGCGATCATGGTGGCGCGCCTGGGCGGCGACGAATTCGTTGCGCTGCTGCCGGGGAACGACATCCAGGTCGCGAAAGACACTGCAGCCGAACTGGTCAGGTCGATCTCACGGCCTTATATTTTTGCTGGCAAGCAGGCCACCATCGGGGCCAGCATCGGGGTGTCGCGTGCACCGATGCATAGCGAGCGTTCGGACGAACTTCTCAGCGCCGCCGATCTCGCTCTCTACAAGGCGAAGGAGGCCGGCAAGGGACGCTATGTTGTGTTTACGCCCGCTTTCAGGGAGGCGGCTGTTGCCCGCAAGGCCGTTCAGCGCGAACTCAAACTTGCTTTTGAAAATGGTGAACTCGAATTATACTACCAGCCCCAGGTGGATGCACGCACGCAGCGCATTACTGGCGCTGAAGCGCTGATGAGATGGCGTCATCCCGAGCGCGGTCTTCTTACGCCAGCGGCCTTCATGGATGTCTTGAGCGAAAAACCATCCGCTGCGGCCGTCGGCGAGTGGGCAATTCGCGAGGCATGTCTGCAGGCGCGACAATGGCGCGATCAAATCCCCGGCTTCAGGGTCGGCGTCAATCTGTTCGAAGCGCAGTTTCATTCCGGCGATCTTATGGGGGCGGTGCAGGACGCGCTTCTTGAGACTGGCCTGCCTGCGGACGCGCTTGAACTTGAGATCGTCGAGACTGTTCTTCTCAGCGAAGACCGGAAGACGATGAGGTTGCTTCACGATCTGCGCGAACTCGGTGTCGGTCTCGCATTTGACGACTACGGAACCGGCTTCGCCTCGCTCAGTCTTCTCAAACGCTACCCTGTGAGCCGCCTCAAGATCGATCGGACCTTCGTTCGGGACGTGAACAGCGATCCCGAGGACGCCGCAGTCGTGAAGGCCATCTTGTATCTTGGCAAGAGCTTTGGCCTCGATGTGATTGCAGAAGGCGTAGAGACCAAAGCGCAACTCGACTTTCTCACGAATAATGGATGCACTGGAGTGCAGGGCTATCTGTTCGGTAAACCGATGCCAGCGACCGCATTTTCAGCGAAGTTTCTGAGGCAAGCGGCATAGGGGGCCTTGTCGCGCTTGCGCTCCGCTGCTTGTGGACCACCTCAGTGGGGCAGACCAACAATGCACTTTGACGCTCAGGCTTAGATGCTTTGCTGGCGATGAGATTGACAAGGGTATTGAGATGCTTGGGACGGGATTTGGAGACGCGTTCGCCGCGATTGATGTGGCGCTCCATATCGTTTGCCTGACGTGCCGCGACTGATCAATATCGTTACAATCATTTGCAATTTCATGCAGGAATGTGCACGCGGTCCTGGTTGAGACCCAAGAAGCCACTCAGAAAATGAAAACAAACCAGACCTACAGATTCTCTGTTGCCCCCATGATGGACTGGACGGACCGGCACTGCCGGATGTTTCACCGGTCGCTGTCGAAACGGGCCTTGTTGTGGACGGAGATGGTGACGGCGGATGCGGTCATCCATGGAGACCGCAGCAGGCTGATCGGGTTCAATGAGGCTGAACATCCGGTCGTTTTGCAGCTGGGCGGATCGGAGCCGGCAAAGCTCGCCGAGGCCAGCCGTATCGCGGAGGGGTTCGGGTATGACGAGGTCAATATCAATTGCGGCTGTCCTTCGGACCGGGTTCAATCGGGCCGGTTCGGGGCCTGCCTGATGCAGGAACCGGATGTGGTGGCAGACTGCGTCGCCGCGATGCGGGATGCGGTGTCGATCCCCGTCACAGTGAAGTGCCGTGTCGCCGTCGATGAGGACCCGCCGCGCGAGACGCTTTTCGGATTTGTCGACAAGGTGGCCGCGGCGGGCTGCGAGGTCTTCACGGTCCATGCAAGGAAGGCGTGGCTCTCGGGCCTCAGCCCCAAGGAGAACCGCGATATCCCACCTCTGGACTATGATCTTGTGGCGGATCTGAAGGCTGAACGACCAGACCTCACCATCATTCTCAATGGTGGCATCAAGACGCTGGCGGACAGCGCCGAGCATTTGAAGACCTTCGATGGCGTCATGCTGGGCCGCGCTGCGTATCAGACGCCATATCTTCTCGCCGCCGCAGACCGGCTGATTGAGACGGGAGAGGGCGACGATACGCTGGACATGGACGCTTGCCTGGCCGCGCTCGAAACCTATCGCCCCTATATGGCCGAACAGCTTGCGGCGGGCTGGAAGCTGTCATCGATGACGCGCCATATGATGGGGCTGTTTGCGGGCCAGCCCGGCGCGCGCGGTTGGCGCCGGACTTTGTCCGAAAAGGCGGTGAAGCCTGGCGCTGATCTTTCGGTGCTCGACGAAGCGCTGCGTCATGTGACCGAAGCTGTGGTCCCTGCCTGATGTCTGACTTTTTCGCTCAATATGGCGTGCTCATTGTTTCGCTGCTCGCAGCTGGCGTGACGGCGGGCATTGCAGCTGGCCTGTTCGGAATCGGCGGCGGCGCCGTCATCGTTCCGGTGCTCTATTTTCTGCTGACAGCGCTCGGTTATGAGAGCACGGCGATGCACGTTGCCGTGGCCACCTCGCTGGCGACCATCATCCTGACCTCGATCCGCTCCGTCATGGCCCACAACAAGCGCGGGGCTGTCGATTGGGATGTCATCAAAGGATGGGCGCCCTGGATCATGATAGGCGCGATCATCGGCCAGCTCGTCGCGGGCTATGTCTCAAAAGAGGGCCTGACGCTTTTCTTCGGCTCGATGCTCGTCATCCTGGCCATGCAGCTCTATTTCGGCAGGCCGACCTGGAAGCTCGCAGATGACTTGCCAGACGGTGCGCCGCGCGCCGGACTTGGCGGCCTGCTCGGAGCCTTCTCGGCCGTGATGGGCATTGGTGGCGGCACTTTTGGTGTTAGCCTGATGACGGTCTGTGGCCGCCCGATCCACCAGGCCGTGGCGACGGCAGCAGGCTTCGGTGTTGCGATCGGTCTGCCGGGCGCAGTGGTCGCGATGTTGAACGGTATCGGCAAGGAGGGCCTGCCGCCGTTCTCTATCGGCCATGTGAACCTGCCAGCCTTCGTGCTCATCTCGGCCTGCACCGTGACGATGGCCCCGGTAGGGGCCGCTTTGGCGCACAAGCTTAACCCTGCATTGCTGCGCAAGCTGTTTGGTGTCTTGCTGGTGCTGGTCTCGATCCGGATGATTTATAATATCATTGTCGGATGATCATTCGGTCACCGCGAAATTCGTAAGAGTATAATTCGCGCAGGAAGCTCATGCCCAGGAGCGACTGGGTCAGTTCCTCTTTCATGACGACGCCGTGGACCTCTTTTACTTCGACCGTGCCGATCTTGATGGAGTCGATCACGACATCAGCGCCATAGGTCTCTCCGCCGGCGGTCCTGATGCGGGCATCATAGGTCAGGTCATCGGGGCGCAGGCCCATCTTGCGGGCGTCGTCCTGCGTGATGGCGACCGTGCTCGCCCCGGTGTCGACCATGAAGTCGACGCTGGCCTTGCGATTGACCACGGTGCGCGCCCAATAGTGCCCGTCATTGCGAATGCTGAGGACGGCCGAACGGCGATAACCGTCCTCTTCCTCGGCCTGAACGCTGTTGACCGTTTCGACCGGCTTTTGTGGGCTTTCAGTCGCGTTTTCATCCAGCTTCGGAATGATGAACAGGACGACGGTGGCGGCGATCAAACCGGCGGATGCAAGGAAGGCGAAGACCCGACTGCTCATGCATCTGACCCCAGCTTGCCCATATCTTTCAGCCGATCCATGCGGCTTGCCAGGTCCTTCATGACACTGCGGCGTTCGTCAGGTGTCATCCGCGTCCACGTGCCGATCTCCTTCAGCGTGCGCCCGCATCCAAGGCACAGCCCGGTCTGCGCGTCGACGGCACAGACGTTTTGGCAGGGAGAAAGAATTGGAGCCATGGGGCGCGCTTATAATTCCGCTTCGTGATATCTTGTTTAACCAACATTGAAAAAATCACGAATCATTCATTGACTTCAACTGTGGATTCAGGCGCTTTGCGGCGAGGGAATGAAAGAGGGACCCGCTTTGGACCAAGCTGCTGAATCTGCAACACCTTTCGACGATGTTCGCGATCTGGCAATGCGCGAAGTCTCGCCTGATGGCGGGCCTGCAGACCAGGTCAGGGAAGCCTTGCTCGGCATGGGCCGGGAAGGGGACTTCGGCCGTCTTGGTGAAGCCAGCGAATGGCTGGCCCGTTGGCAGCGCCGCTATCCGCCGCGCGTGGAGAATGCCACGCTCGCCATATTTGCGGGCGCCCACGGGATTTCAGGTGGCACTGATGTGTCCCTGTCGAGCGACCAGAGCACAAAATCCAAAGTGGATGCCTTGCGGGACGGTAAAGCGCCCCTGTCAGCGATTGCTGCGCAAGTTGGTGCGAATATCCGGGTCTTCGAACTTGCGATCGAACAGCCGACAGCTGACTTCACGGACGGCGCAGCCATGAGCGAAAAGGAATGTGCCGCAACAATTGCCTATGGTTTTGAAGCGCTTGAAGGACAGCCGGACCTGCTCGGGCTCGGCGTCATCGGGGCAGGGATTGGCACGGCTGCGGCTGCTGTGGCTTGTGCGCTTTATGGCGGCACGGCCGACTATTGGGTGCGCCCGGGGCCATTGGCGCCGAAGGGTGTCAGCGGGTCGCGCACGGATGTGGTGAATACCGCTCTTGCTCGCCATCGCGGGCATCTGGACGATCCGCTCGAAGCTTTGCGCTGCGTGGGCGGCCGCGAACTGGCAGCGTGCGTAGGGGCTATCCTGGCGGCGCGCATCCAGTCCGTCCCGGTTGTTCTGGACGGTTTCGCAACAACCATTGCAGCGGGCATCGTACACGCCATGAACCCTGCAGCCGTCAGCCACGTCATGTCGGGACACGTCACCAAGCGGCCAGCGCATCAGGCGGCACTCGACAGGCTGGACATGGCGCCACTTTTGCCGCTTGAATTCAATACGGGTGGCGGAATGGGATCGGCCGCAGCGATTGGCATGCTAAAAACTGCCTGCGCGCCGTTTCTCGGTCGACCGCAGTCCTGAGAGGCCTGAATCGCACCGTTTGGGTGCGACAAGCTTTACGTTGACGTTTAGGTAAACTTGCTTTCAGAGCGAGCCGAATGCACAAGACGCGCAAGGCAACATAAAATAATCTGAGGAGCCGCAAATGAATCTCGAATTCACCCCGGAGGAAGTGGCCTTCCGCAAGGAAGTCCGTGCTTTTATTGAAGAGAACCATCCTGAACATTTGCGCGGCGTTGGCGCGCGCGAGGATCTGAGCAAGGAAGACATGCTCGCCTGGCACCAGATCCTGGGTGAAAAGGGATGGTCCGTTCCGGCCTGGCCTGAAAAATATGGTGGCACCGGCTGGACCTCCACCCAGCGCTATATCTGGTCGGAAGAAAACGCCCGCATGGACACGATCATGCCGCTGCCTTTCGGCGCCTCGATGGTGGGACCCGTCATCTACACGTTTGGTTCGGAAGAAATGAAAGCCAAGCACCTGCCGGGCATTCGCGAAGGCAAAGTCTGGTGGTGTCAGGGCTATTCCGAGCCGGGTGCCGGTTCTGACCTCGCCTCCGTCAAGACCACGGCGGTCCGCGATGGCGACGAATACGTGATCAACGGCCAGAAAACCTGGACCACGCTCGCACAGCACGCCGACTGGGGCTTCTTCCTGTGCCGCACGGACCCGGACGCCGCCAAGCCTCAAGAAGGGATCAGCTTCATCCTGGCTGACATGAACACGCCGGGTATCGAGGTAAAGCCGATCAAGACCATCGATGGCGGTTACGAAGTCAACGAGACATGGCTGACGGACGTGCGCGTTCCTGTCGAGAACCGTGTCGGCGAAGAGAATAAGGGCTGGACCTACGCGAAATTCCTGCTCGCCCATGAACGCTCCGGCATTGCCGGCGTTGCCCGCTCCAAGCGCGGCGTTGAAAAGCTTCGCCAGATCGCGTCGACGGAGCTGCTCGACGGCAAGCCGCTCATCGAGAATGACGAGTTCCTGAGCAAGATCAGCCAGCTCGAAATCGACCTCACGGCGCTTGAGTTCACCGAGCTGCGCACGCTCGCGAGCGAAGCGGCCGGCAAGGGCCCTGGTCCGGAGAGCTCCATCCTCAAGGTGAAGGGCACCGAAATCCAGCAGCGTCTGACGGAACTCACCCTGGAAGCGGTAGGCCATTACGGTCATCCGTATTACCGCGGTTTCCCGCAGGACGGTTCGAACGAATTCCCGATTGGTCCAGATTACGCGCACCATGCGGCGCCGACCTATTTCAACATGCGGAAGACGTCGATCTATGGCGGCTCAAACGAGATTCAGCGCAACATCATCACCAAGATGATCCTGGGGCTCTAAGGACAGACCAATGCGGCGAAGCGTCATCATGACAGTTGCATGCGCGATGACAGCGACGGTGAGCTTCGCCCAATCGGCCTATAATCCGCCATCCGCAGGAACGCTGATCACCTGGAGTTATCAGTTCGAGAATGAAAGCTTCACGCGCCTTAGCGAGATCGTGGCAAGCGGAGATGACTTTGTGATCTACCAGCCTGACATTCGCTATGCCGCTGACACGCCTGAGCAATATGTCGTGGAGTTTGCAGGCGTGCATGCACAGACCTGCGCCGATCCGTTGCCGGATGAGGATGACCGCTCGGCGCTGATGGCGATCTGGCCGTTGTTATCGGGGTCGTCAGCATCGGTCCGCACCGGGCCGACGCCTTCACGCTATATGGTTCAGGCGAAAGAGAATGTCGACTTTCTCGTGTCCCGGCCAGGGCAGCAATCGGTGTTCCGCGTTCGAGGTAAGCTTGGCTCTGCCGATCTGCAATTTCTGGTGTCGGAGGATTACAGCATTCCGATCGGAATGGATTGGCCGGGCGGCGAAAATGGGCGCGTCATCGACCTGGTCGAACCGGAAGGCGGAGCGGGTACGGACATGGAGCTCAATAATCTCGGCTATTGCTCGGAGCTTGTGAAACAATGAGGGGCAGAACCAGTCTTTGCGCGAAGCTGGCGTTTATAGGGGCAGGTTTTATATTTGCCGCTTCGGCCAGCGCAGAGGTAAAGCCGCTCAAGCCGGGGTCGATGACCTATTGGTCAAGCAGCTATGAGGGGGCTCAATCCAGCTATCGCGCCAGGGTCATCGCCGTCGGCGAGGACTTTGTCCTCTTCGAGCCGGCTGGCGGGGAAGTCTGGACTGAGGAAGAAGAAGATCAATCTGCTGCGTCTTCCTTTGCTGAGTTTTCCGGCCTGTTCGTGCGGTTCTGCGACGAAACCATGCCTTCCGCCGAAGACCGAGCCGCTCTGGCAGCGATGTGGCCGCTCAAGCCTGGTGATACGGCGGCTGTAGCCGGGGAGCGTCCGGGAAAAGTGACCGTGAAGGAGGAAACCGAATTCTTCTTCATGGGCGAAAACCGCAAGGCCTGGACGGTCGATGTGGAGTATGACGGAGCGATCGAAGTCTCCACAGTCCTGCCGGACTATCCGATGATCGCGAATTTTATCTGGGCCGAAGCCGAAGGCGAGGATCGGCTCATGGCGGTCAACTCAAATGCGGCTGGGCCAACACCAGAAGATCTTGAAGCGAAAGAGCTGGGCACCTGCGCCAGCCTGATTGAATAACTCGGCGGAAACGCTGCGAATTTACGGGAGAAACTAGAGTATGGATTTCAATTTTTCAGAAGAGCAGACCATGATCCGCGATAGCCTCGCACGGCTGCTTCGCGATCAGTATGACTTCGACACGCGCCGCAAGGTCGTTGAAAGCGACACTGGCTGGCGCCCGGAGATGTGGCAGCAGTTTGCAGAGCTCGGCCTGCTCGCGGCGCCTTTCTCTGAGGACGATGGCGGCCTTGGTGGCAGCGCGATCGACTCAATGGTCATCATGGAAGAATTCGGCAAGGCGCTCGTCATCGAGCCTTATGTCCCGACAATCATTTGTGCGGGCGGGTTCCTCAAGCATGCCGGAACGGCTGAGCAGAAGTCAGAGCATCTTGAGGCCATCATTGGCGGCGAACGGGTGTTCGCCTTCGCCTATGCTGAGCCACGCGGCCGCTATAACCTCGCAGACCTTGAGACCACCGCCAAGAAAGACGGCGACAGCTATACGCTCAACGGCCACAAGGCCGTCGTCATCGGCGCGCCATGGGCGAGCCACCTCATCGTGACCGCGCGTACGTCTGGCGACCGCCGCGACAAGGACGGCATCTCGGTATTCATCGTCGAGAAGGACGCTGACGGTATCACGACCCGCGATTACCCAACCGTCGATGGCCGCCGTGCGTCGGAGATCTACTTCGAGAACGTGTCGGTTCCGGCCGCCAATCTCATCGGCGAAGAGGGCAATGCGCTGCCGCTGATCGAGCAAGTCGTCGACGAGGCAACCGTTGCCGTCTGTGCCGAAGCCATGGGCGCCATGGGCGTCGCTCACCAGATGACGGTTGAATATTCCAAGCAACGCAAGCAGTTCGGCGTTGCGATCGGCAAGTTCCAGGTCCTGCAGCACCGTATGGTCGACATGTTCATGGAGCACGAGCAGTCGATCTCCATGACCTACATGGCGACGCTGAAACTCGACGAAGACGAGACAACCCGCAAGAAAGCCGTGTCGGCAGCCAAGGTCCGCATCGGGCAGGGTGGCCGTTTCGTCGGACAGGAAGCGATCCAAATCCATGGCGGCATGGGCATGACCGATGAGCTTGCCGTCGGCCACTATTTCAAGCGCATGACGATGATCGACAGCGAATATGGAAATGTCGACTTCCATCTGCGCCGTTACACATCGCTCAGCTCAGGCGAGCTGAAAGTGGCCGCTGAATAGTCCGTCAATTCCTTCGAAACATTGACGTTAGCCCCCGTCCTGCCACACTGGCGAGGCGGGGGCTTTGTTTTGGAGGAGACCAGATGAGACTGAAACAAGCCCTGATCGCCAGCCTGTTGATGTGTGCGGGCGGTGCGTATGCGCAGGAAGACGATGCAACGGAGGCGTCCAAGCCTTCCCCTTGCAGTTCAGAGCCCTACAGGGCTTTTGATTTCTGGCTCGGTGAGTGGACGGTGAAAGACCCTGTCGATGTCCTCGCTGGCACAAACGTCATCACCAGCGAGGAAAATGGCTGTCTCATTGTCGAGCGCTGGACCGGCGCAGAAGGATCAACCGGGCAAAGCTACAATTACTTCAATCCGGTCAGCGGCATGTGGCGTCAGGTCTGGGTCAGTCCAGGCGCGATGATCGACTATGAGGGCGGCATCAACCAGCGCGGCCAGATGGTGCTCGAAGGCGAGATTTCCTATCGCAACGGTGACAAGTTCCCCTTTCGCGGCGAGTGGACGCCCAATGATGACGGCTCCGTGCGCCAGCATTTCGAGCAGTATAATCCAGACACCAATGAGTGGGATGACTGGTTCGTCGGCATTTACCGCAAATAGGGCATCGGATCGACGTATTCGAATCCGGGCGTGTTCTGCGCGAAGTGGCGGAGCCAGTAATTGTGGCCTGCACCATAGATGAGCAGCACCCGGTCGCCCGGTTTGGCCACGCGCGTGACATTGGCGAAGATCAGCGCATTGCGGGCATACCAGCCATAATTGAGGCGCGCGCCGGGCTTGTCCTCGCTATTCGCCATGTCCATCAGGCCGTAATAGAAGACCTGCTGCTGCTCTGTGGTGCGATCGGCATCGTTCTGCCAGGCGAGCAGCTCTGAAATGGTCGCGGTCTCCTGCATCTCAGAGAAGTCTTCCATCACGGTCGAGATCCAGCCAACAAGCTCTTCAGTCTTGCCCTCCGGCCCATACTTTTCTTCGTAAGCCTGAACCTCGTCGAAGGGGAAAAAGGAAATCTCGCCTTCGCCGACATCGACGGCGTAAACATGTTCGAGGCCAAGATCGGAGGCGAGCCGATATCCGATCTGCGCGCGCTCATTGCGGCTGGTCTTGAGGTCCTCGCGCGTGAAGGTTTCATAGGCCGGATCGATCAGGCTCGGCTCCGTCGGCTCACGCTCGACGGCGATGACCGTCGGTGCAAATTCCGCCAGCCGCGCCGCCAGCGCTTCCAGTTCGGCCTGGCGCCTGGGTGTGGTGACGTCCTCCGCTTCGGCATTGACCAGATCCTGGCCCGGATTGGCCATGTGATACGTACCAAGCAGCAGGACCTGGATCGGTTCGGGCTTTGGTTTCTCGTCTTGCGCGCTGACAGGCAACAGCAGGATCAGGGCGGCGGCGATAAAGGCGGTTAGTCGCATGGATGCTCCGGCGTTAGAAATTCATGTCTTCCATGATGCAGCGAGCCGCGCGATTGGATGCAGCTGTCGCTAAAATATTTTGCGTTGGCGGCCCTCGACAGATGCAGGCCGGGGTGCCACTGAAACTCGCAAACTTAAGTCATCTCAAGGGAAGATAGCCAAATGTCAGTCATCAAACTCGAGAAGAATGGTTCAATCGCGACGCTGACGCTGACGCGTCCTGATATGATGAATGCGCTCGGCCAGGAGGGCGATGGCCCTGACGTCGCCGCAGCCTGCGCCGAAATCGAAGCTGATCCAGCCATTCGCGTTGCCGTTCTCACTGGCGAAGGCCGGGCCTTCTCGGCAGGGGGCGACGTCAAGGCCATGCGCGACAAGACCGGCGCCTTCGGCGGCAGCCCCTATGACGTGCGCCAGGGCTATCGCCGCAACATCCACATGATTGTGAAGTCGCTTTACAACCTTGAAGTGCCACTCATTTCAGCCGTGAATGGCGCGGCGATTGGCCTGGGGTGCGATGTCGCCTGCATGGCCGATGTCCGCATCGCATCCGACAAGGCAAAGTTTGGCGTGACCTTCCTGAAGCTTGGCCTGATCCCGGGCGATGGCGGGGCGTGGCTGCTGCCGCGTATCATCGGCCAGGCGCGGGCGGCCCAGCTCCTGTTCACCGGCGATGTGATCGACGCTCAAACCGCGCTCGACTGGGGCCTCGTCTCCGAGGTCCACACAGCCGAAGCGCTGATGGATTCGGCTTATGCGCTGGCTGACCGGATGGCCATGCAGCCGCCGCAATCGCTCCGTCTCGCCAAGACGCTTCTGCGTCACGGTGCGACTGCCTCCTATGACACGATCATGGAGATGTCGGCGGCCGCCCAGGCGCTGATGCATGAGACTGAAGACCATATGGAAGGTGTCCACGCCATCCTTGAAAAGCGCACGCCGAAATTTGAAGGCAAATAGGCCATGCCATCACCCCGCCGGCTGATCTCAACGGGCTCACCCTTCGAAAAGACCATGGGATATTCGCGGGCCGTCGTGCAAGGCGACTGGTGCTTTGTCTCGGGCGTGACCGGCTATGACTATACCACGATGACCATGCCGGAGGATGCAGGTGTACAGGCGCGCAACTGCTTTGCGACGATCCGGTCTGTCCTGGCTGAGGCCGGGTTCGTCATGAGCGACGTTGCCCGCGTTCAGTATACGGTGGTCAGAAGGGACCTTGTCCCGGACATCCGGCCTGAACTTGAAGCCGCGCTCGGCGAAATCCGGCCTGCCGCGACCATGGTGATTGCAGGGCTGATCGAGCCTGAAATGAAAATCGAAATTGAAGTGACGGCGTTCAGGGGCTGACGTTGCGTCGGGCGCTGCGATGGCTTGTAGGTTCGATAGAGTCGGCTATTGTCACGCAAAATCAGGGAGGATCCATATGATTGGAGTCGTTGCGAAACTTACTGTCGCTGAAGGAAAAAATGCTGAGTTCGAGGAAGTCGGCAAGGAGCTGATGTCCAAGGTCAAAGCCAATGAAGAGGGTACGCTGACCTATCAGCTCTATCGCTCCAAGGACGATCCGCAGACCTATATCTTCATGGAAGAATATTCCAATGAAGACGCCATGAATGCGCACAGTGCGACGGAGTATTTCAAGGCGCTCGGCGCGAAGCTCGGCCCCTGTCTTGCCGGCCGTCCGCAGATTGAGCGCTACGATATCGTCGAGTAAGTCCTGACCCGTCGGGCAAGCGATGACAGAGCTCAGAAAACCCGGTTTGGCCACCCGTCTCGCTTTTGGCGTCGGCGGGGCTGCCGAAGGCATAAAGAATAACGGCTTCGATTATTTCCTGCTGTTTTTCTACAGCCAGATACTGGGCGTGCCGGCGGCGATGGTCGGGCTGGCGCTCATCCTCGCGCTTGTCGTCGATGCGGTTTCCGACCCGGTCGTGGGCTACTGGTCCGATAATATCCGCACCAGGTTTGGCCGCCGTCATCCCTTCATGTATGGCGCGCTGATCCCCGTTGCGCTCGTATACTTTCTGACGTGGAATCCGCCTTCGGGTCTGGCAGGGAACGAACTGTTTGCCTGGTTGCTGGCGATGACCATTCTGGTGCGTCTGGCCTTTACCATGTTTGAAGTGCCCAGCACTGCGCTGGCAGCTGAGCTGACGCAGGACTACGACGCGCGCACGTCGCTGATGTCGTTCCGCTATTTCTTCGCCTGGTTCGGCGGGCTGTCGATCCAGATCCTGCTGCTTTGGGTTTTGCTGCAGAACGATTTCACCAATCTGGCGGGCTGGCATACTTATGGGCTGGTCGCTTCGATCTGCATTTTCGCAGCGGTCCTGATCTGCGCCCTGGGCACGCATCGCCACATCCCGCATCTGAAGCCTCCACCTGATACGCGAAAGCTCACGCTTGGGACGGTGTTTCGCGAGATCATCGAGACGATCTCCAATCGGTCCTTCAGGGCGCTTTTTCTGGCGACGCTGTGCGGGTTCATCGCGACGGGGATCTCGGCCACGCTGAACCAGTACATCAACTCGATCTTCTGGGGGTTCGATCCGCAGCAGATCGCCGGGCTGACCGTGGCGGTGTATCTGTCGGCCGTGCTGGCCCTTGTCCTGGCACCGGTCATCGGGCGGACCTTCGGGAAGAAACGCGGGGCGATCTATACCGGCATTTTCGCTTTCACGATTGCGCCGCTGCCGGTCTTGCTGCGCCTGCTGGGTGTGCTGCCGCCGAACGGGACCGAAGCGCTTTATTACTTCGTTCTTTGCGTCACCGTTTTCGATGTGGCGCTGATCATCGCCTATCAGATGCTGGCCGCTTCAATGGTTGCAGACATTGTCGAGGATAGCGAGATCCAGACGGGGCGGCGGTCCGAGGGCATCTTCTTTGCGGGGATCAGCTTCATCCGCAAGCTTTCGCAGGGCGCCGGCGTCCTGACCGCGTCTGTCATTCTCTCGATTGCCGGGATCGTCGCAGGCACGTCGCCAGAGCTTGTGTCCGAAACCTCGACGCGGTCACTTGGCCTTGGTTACGCGCTGGGCGTGCTGACCTCGTGGACGCTGATGCTGATCTGCATCTCGTTCTACCGCATCAGCCGGGAGACCCACGATGAAAACCTCTCGCGCCTTCGCGCGCTGGAAGGGGCGCAGGAGTCCGGACCGGGCAGCCAGTAGTGCTGCGCTGAGCCCTTGCAATCGCAGGTCGTGTTGCCTTTCTCATTTGTCATGATCTGCCCGATTGCCCTCATCGCGGCGCCGCAATAGAGCCATTTTCATGATGCATATCAAAACCATGACCCGACATGTTTCGAAACTGCTTCTTCTGAGTGCAGTTGCCGTCCTCGCTCTCCTCGCCGTCGTTATCAGCCCTCTCTTCTCCTACGGGCAGGCGGCGGGGGCGCAGGGCAGCCTGTTCGGCAGCGACAAGCGCGTGCCGCAAAGCCAGGCTGAGGTCGAGCTGAGCTATGCACCGCTCGTGAAACAGGTCTCCCCGGCGGTGGTCAGTGTCTACAGCCGCAAGGTCGTCCGCCAGAATGCATCGCCCTTCGCCAATGATCCGATCTTCCGGGAGTTCTTTGGCGGCGGCCCGCGTGAGCAGGTCCAGAACTCGCTGGGTTCCGGCGTGATCGTCTCTGAAGACGGTGTCATCGTGACCAACAATCATGTGATCAACAATGCTGACGAGTTCCGTGTGGTCCTCTCGGACCGGCGCGAATATGAAGCCGAACTGATCCTCGCAGATGAGCGCACCGACCTCGCCGTGCTGCGCATCGATACCGAGGGCGATCCGCTCCCGACCATCGACTATGCCGATACGCGCGATACCGAGGTTGGTGACATCGTGCTGGCCATTGGTAACCCGTTCGGTGTTGGTCAGACGGTGACGACAGGCATCATCTCCGCGACTGCGCGGACCGATGTTGGCGTGTCTGACTATGCCTTTTTCCTGCAGACCGATGCTGCGGTGAACCCCGGCAATTCGGGCGGCGCTCTCATCAATACCAAGGCTGAGCTGGTCGGCGTGAACACGGCGATCTTCTCGCGGTCTGGCGGGTCTAACGGGATCGGCTTTGCGATCCCGGCAGAGATGGTGAAGCGCGTTGTTGATGCGGCCGTCAATGAAGGCATGATCGTTCGCCCATGGCTCGGCCTCAAGGCACAGTCTGTGACCTATGACATCGCCAAGTCGCAAGGCATGACACGTCCGGTCGGTGTCATGGTGACGGAAGTCTTCGACGAAGGCCCGGCCGATGAAGCCGGTCTCAGCCGCGGCGATCTCATCACCAAGATCGATGGCCGCGAAGTCTATGATGAGAAGGGCCTCAAATTCCTCGCTGCGACGCGTTCGCCGGGTGAAAAGTCTGAGCTGACCCTCCTGCGCGGCGGAAAGTATGAGACCGTCCGTGTGACGCTCGCGCCGCCGCCGGGTGCCACCGAGGCCGAGCTCGAGCTCCTCGATGGCCGCCATCCTTTCTCTGGCGCGGAAGTCGCTGAACTGTCTCCGCGCCTCGCCGAAGAGATGGGCCGCGACCCGTTCGCGACCGGCGTACTGGTCACGCGCATCCTGCGCGGGGCTTATGCCTGGCGCATCGTTCGCCCTGGTGATCTCATCGTCTCGATCAATGGAGAGAGCGTGAAGACGCTGGAGCAGCTCGACGATGCGCTTGCAGAAGACGAGTCCAGCTGGGCGATTGAGCTCGACCGCAATGGACGCCGCATTAGCGGGACGGTTCGCCTCTAGAAAATCGAGCGGCCCTGTCTCGCTATCGTGAAAAGCGAGTGCTAGTCTCATGGCACAACTGTCAGGGAGACTATCTTGGATTTCAAATGGACGATCGCGCTTGCCGCAGGGCTGAGCGCCGCGTGTACGCAGACCCCCACCACTGAAACAACCGACTCCAGCACGAGCGTCGCGCCGCCAGCCGTGACCGAAGCTGAGGTCGAAACCGTCAGCGTCACCGAGTATCCTGCGGCCCTGTTTCACGAGACGACGAGCTACAGCCTTGGCTCTTCTTCGGGCTTTGTGTTTTCGCCTGAAGGCGACACGATCCTTGCCTCCACGGACGCTTCGGGCATCTTCAACGCGATTACGCTTGATGCCGAAGGCAGCGTCACGCCGCTCACGACATCGGATACAAATGCGATTTACGCACGAAGCTTTTTCCCAAATGATACGCGTGTGCTGGTCTCGTCCGATACGGGCGGCAATGAAATCTCTCATGTCTATGTCCGCGAGGCCGACGGCACGCTGACCGATCTGACACCGGGCGAGGAAACCCGGGCGAGCTTTGTCGGCTGGCGCGATGATGGCCAGGTTTTCTATGTCGCGACCAATGAACGGAATGCGACGACAGATGACCTTTATGCCTACAGCGCAGAGGACTATTCGCGCGACATGCTGTTCGAAAATTCGGGCATGTCGCTCGCGGATGTGTCGCCGGATGGCCGCTGGGTGGCCCTCACCAAGGAACGCACGAGCGCCGATTCCGACATCTATCTCGTTGATCTCTATGAAGAGACCCCCGAGCCAAAACTGATCACCGAGCATGTCGATGACATCGCCTATGGCGTTTACGACTTCACCGCTGACAGTGAGACGCTGATCTACGCCACCAATGAGTTTGGTGAGTTCAATCAGGCCTGGACCTATAATCTTGTCTCCGGAGAGCGCAGCGCGCTGATCGAGGCGGACTGGGATGTCTCCTTTGTCTTTGACAGCCCGACCGGGCGGTATCTGGTGTCCGCGATCAATGAAGACGCCGTCACAGACCTCACCATACATGACAATGAGACGGGGGAGGATGTTTCCCTGTCGGGTATTCCGGATGGAGAGCTTGGCCAGATCCGGTTCAACGGCGATGAAAGCATGATTGCCTTCGGCGTGAACACGGATACCTCGCCGTTCAATCTCTATCTCGCCGACCTTGAAACCGGGGAAGCCACGCGTCTGACAAACGCCTTGCCGGATGCCATCGACGAGGACGATCTCGTCACTGCGACGGTGGTTCGTTATCCGAGTTTCGACGGTCTGGAGATCCCCGGCATCTTCTACATGCCGCAACAGGCCTCAGCCGATAATCCGGTGCCGGCGCTCGTCTGGGTGCATGGCGGTCCGGGTGGTCAGTCGACCAAGGGCTATTCGGCAACGATCCAGCACCTGGTGAACCATGGCTACGCTGTGCTGGCCGCGAACAATCGTGGCTCGTCCGGCTATGGCAAGACCTTCTTCCACATGGATGACCGCAATCACGGCGAGAAAGACCTGCAGGATATCGTCTGGGCGCGGACCTATCTGGAGGGTGTTGAAGGGATCGATCCGGACAAGATCGGCATCATTGGCGGATCCTATGGTGGCTTCATGACCGCTGCGGCGCTCGCCTTCGAGCCTGAAGCCTTCGATGTCGGTATCAATATCTTCGGCGTGACCAACTGGTTGCGCACGCTCGAGAGCATTCCGCCATGGTGGGGCAGCTTCCGCGATGCGCTCTATGACGAGATGGGCGATCCGGCGACCGACGAAGAAAGACTGCGCCGTATTTCGCCGCTCTTCCATGCCGACAATATCGTGAAGCCGATGCTGGTCATTCAGGGCGCGAATGATCCGCGCGTGCTGCAGGTCGAGAGTGATGAGCTGGTCGCCGCTGCCCGCGAAAATGGGGCGACAGTGGAGTACGTCCTGTTCCCGGATGAAGGCCACGGCTTCCAGAAGCGGGAGAACCGCATCACCGCGTCAGAAGCCTTCGTGACCTTCCTCGACACCTATCTCAAGGGCGAGATGAAAACGGATGCGATCCAGGAAGCATCTGCGTCAGAGGGCGCGGCGGAGTAGCCGCCAACCGGGTCCGAGGATGCCTGCCTGCGCGGGCATCCTCGTCGGATCTGGGGTCAGACCTTGATCTCGCCTTCGTCCCGTCCGTTCCAGTAATGGATGCGGGTCGCGTCGACCTTGATCATGACGAGGCCGTCCGTATCGACGCCGTCCTCGAACCATTTGTCGAGGTCAGGATTCCAGTGGCTTTCGAACTCGCTCTTGTCGCGAACCAGTTCGGCGTCGCCTTCGAGCGCGATCTGGAAGCCGCCATCGCCCTGATAGGTGAGGCCGACATTCCTGTTCTTGCCGATGTCTGAGACGGTGCGCGTATCGTCCATGGCGAAGTAGTAGGACGTGCCATCATAGTCGACGTCGCGATTGTTGCTCATCGGACGCGAGGCGATTTCGTCGCCGCTGGTGTGGGTCGACATCATGGTGATGTCGATCTTCTTCATCTTCTTGGAGATGTCCTCGAGGCTGAGCTGGCTCATGGGGTGTCTTTCCTTTCTGTACGGACAGGAAAGAAATGCTGCCGGGTGGTCACCTGTTCCCCCCGACAGAAAAAAGGCCGGCGCTCCATCTGGTGGAGGCCGGCCCTTCAGCATTTAGAGGGGCAGGTGCGCCTAGAGGCCGCTTGCCTGCAATTGCAGCTCGGAATTGGCGACCGCCAGAGCGGACTGGTCTGCGTCGAGTTCATCAGGACGGGCCGCGCCAGGATAGGCGGACGCCAGCAGGGAGAGAACCGTGTCGGCCTGCGCGGTGAAGTCTGGCGCTGCGGCTTCGATGGCAGCGCGGTCATCGCTCAGCATGGCCGATGCGGTGCTGTAGAAGCCATAGCCGTCGAGATAGGGCTCATAGGCGTCGGTGCGCGAGGCCGAATCGTACTGAGCGGCGGCGCGGTTGATCTGGTCAGCAATGACTTTCGCTTCCACGATCGCGGTGCTGTCGTCTCCTTCAGGGGCCTTCTCGGCAGCGGCGCGGAGCGTCGCGATGATATCCTCAGCGCGGGCGTGGAGATCTTCATCCGACTCGTCTGCGAACATCGCTGCCGAGGCATCGAGCAGTTTCTGGTCGAAGGGCTCGACGCCCTGCTGGACGAGGACCGGTTCAAGCTCGAACAGGATTTCGCTGACCGGGTGGACGAACATCTCGGCGGCGGCCTCGCGCTCACCTGCATCCAGCGCATCGATACCGGCGCGGATATGGGCTTCGGTCAGGGCAAGGGCGCTGCGATAGACGGCCGGGTCTTCGGCCGCAGCCGCGATATCGACGCCGCCTTCGCCGCCTTCACCCTCGCCGCCTTCGCCTTCGCCACCTTCTCCTTCGCCTTCGCCGCCAGACATGACATAGGGTGTGTCAGCGGTGGCGCTGGCGTCGGCCGTGGTGCTGGTGCCGGCTTCAGGCGTTTCAGGCGCGGCCGTCTCGCTCGGGGCGGGGGCCGGCTCAGGGGTATCGTTGCTGCAGGCGACAGCGCCGCCGAGAAGGGTGGTCGACAGACCAAGCGCAGCGAGAGATTTGTATTTTGATGCCATTTGAATGCACTTTCCTGGTTGCGCGTTCTGCAAGAACGGTTAGCCATAACTGCAAATAATTCTCAAACGCAAGATGCTGATTACAATTCCTGACATATTGGACGCCGCCGCACTGAGTGAAGTGCGTGATCTTCTGGCGAAAACTGCCTGGGCCGATGGGCGCAAGACAGCCGGTCCTGAGGCGGCCAGGGTGAAGCGCAATGAGCAGGCCGATCTCAAGTCACGCTCCGGTACCACGCTCCATACCAGGCTGAAGGACGCGATCACGAAGAACGCCGTCTTTCAGGCCGCAGCGCAGCCGGCTCGTCTGTCCCGCCTGCTCGTCAGCCGGAGCGGCGAAGGGCAGGGCTATGGCACGCATGTCGACAATGCGCTGATGGGCGCAGGCGCGAACCGTATCCGTACCGATCTCTCCTTCACGCTGTTTCTCAGCGACCCGAAGGATTATGAGGGCGGAGAGCTGACCATCGACTGGGCCGGTATGGTCCATTCGATGAAGCTCGAGGCCGGATCCCTTCTTCTCTATCCGTCGACCAGCCTTCACCGGGTGGAGGCGGTCACATCCGGCCAGCGCATTGTCTGCGTCGGCTGGGTGCAGAGCCAGGTCCGCACCAGTGAGCAGCGCGATATCCTCTTCGACCTCGCCAATCTCAAAGCGTCCATGCGCGGCTCTCTGCCGGGCGACGCGCCGGAGCATCTCGCGCTCTCAAAGATCGTCGCGAATCTGCGCCGCCTCTGGGCCGAAAACTGAGGTCCTAGGCGGCGGCGCGCGCCCCGATGGTCGTGCGGTGGAGCAGGCGGTCGTGGCCCTGATAGCCGCCGGTGGCCATGTGCAGGCAGGAGCGATTGTCCCACATGACGAGCATGTCCGGTTGCCATTTGTGGCGATACTGGAACTCCGGCCGCGTCTGCCAGCGATAGAGGTCGGTGAGCAGCGCGAAGCCTTCCTCCTCGTCCATGCCCTGAATGCCGATAATATACCCAGCGCAGCCGAACAGGCCCTCGCGGCCGGTTTCCGGGTGCTTGCGGATAATCGGGTGGAGCTGGGTTGCGAGAGCATCGTCGGAGGGTTTGATGTCCATGCTGCGGCCCGTGTCGGCCTGCCCATAGAGACCGGTCTTGCCATAGCCGTTGCGCGCCGAATGCACCGCCATCTTGCCCTCGAGCTGTTTGCGTAGATCGTCCGGCATGTCGTCGAGCGCCTTGTGCTGGTTGGTGAACAGCGTGTCGCCGCCGACCGGCGGGATGGTGATGCCATAGAGGCAGGTCCCGGCGGGCGGGCTTTTCTGGAAGCTCCAGTCGGAATGCCATGTCTCGGCGAAGACAGGGCCGGTCTCGTCGGCCTTGCGTTTCACCGCGATGATGTGCTCGCGGCCTTCAATAGGCGCGATGTACGGATCGTCTCCGAATGGTCCGAAATACTGGGTGAAGCGTTCAAGGTCATCATCGCTGAGGCTCTGATCGGGAAAGGCGAGGACGTGGTGCGTGAGCCAGGCCCGCCGGATCTCGGCAATGGTTTCGTCGTTGAGTTGCAGGTTCAGGTTAAGGCCGGTGACCGTTGCGCCGCAGGCCTGACCGCTTTGTTCTATGGTCAGTGTCATGATGCGTTTCCTCCAGCGATGATCTTATCACGGGGCGCGGTGTGGGCTAGGGATTAAGGGGCAAGATGGGATTGCTCGCTTCTGGGAATAATAAATGCCAAATTGGTCTTTCATCGTGGGGGGCGTCGTAGGTGGTTTTCTCATCATTGCGGCTGTGATCTGGTCAGATGCCTTGGCCAAATTGCTTGGACCGAAGCCGACGGGTGATGGGCGCCATGTCGTCTGGTTCAGCAAGTCCGTAAGCCTCGCTATCGTGGTCATCGGAAGCATAATGTTTCCATTGGCTGCTTACACGACAATCATAAGAGCGTTCGATGGAAGCTGGCTCGATATCCTGGTTGGCAGTGCGATTCTCGTCATTCTCGGATTGCTAGTTCCGTATTTCTTCAGGACGTTCAGATCTGACTTTCACACAGTGTATTGGAACGAGAATGAGATCAGCGGACCGTCCGACATTCGACCGTTTGGTTTGATGGGCAGCCGAACCACAATCGCCACAAGTGAGATAAAGCGCATAGGGAAATCCGTGTGGTTCACTTTCGTCGAGGATATTGGTGGAAGGCGTATCTATTGGACGGGATATCATTGGGGGCACGCGCATCTCGAAGCGCATTTAAAATCCCATCTCCCCGACCAACCGAAGCAGGACCTTTTCAGCCGTCTCTTGAAGCTCTAACCCAACCGCATGAGCGATCTCTTTTCTGCATCTGGTATGGCCGATGAGGCGCCGCGGCCTCTGGCTGACCGGCTTCGTCCGCAAACGCTGTCCGAAGTGGTCGGGCAGGATCATCTGCTCGGCCCCCATGGCGCGCTGGGGCGGATGCTGAAGACGGGGCGGCTTGGCTCGATCATCTTCTGGGGCCCGCCCGGTGTCGGCAAGACGACGATTGCGCGGCTGCTGGCCAAGGAAACCGATCTCGAATTCGAGGCGATCAGCGCGGTCTTCTCCGGTGTGAAGGATCTGCGCGCTGCCTTCGACCGGGCCGAGAACCGGCGCGGCATGGGCAAGGGCACGCTGCTCTTCGTGGACGAGATCCACCGCTTCAACCGCGCCCAGCAGGATGGCTTCCTGCCCTTCGTCGAGGCGGGCGTCGTGACGCTTGTCGGCGCGACGACGGAGAACCCCAGTTTCGAGATCAATGGCGCTCTCCTGTCTCGCTGCGCGGTCCTGACCCTGAAACGTCTGACGCCGGAGGCGCTGGAGGAGTTGCTGCAGCGGGCTGAAGAGCTGGAAGGCCGCAAACTGCCGCTTGAAACTCGTGCCCGCGAGGCGCTGGTGGACATGGCTGATGGCGATGGCCGCTACATGCTGAACCTTGCCGAGCAGGCGTTCACGCTCGCTGACGAAGGCAAAGAGCTGACGGCCGAGCAACTCTCCAACGCGCTCCAGAAACGCGCACCCGCTTACGACAAGGACCGCGAAGAGCATTACAACCTCATCTCGGCGCTGCATAAGTCCGTGCGCGGGTCTGACCCGGACGCGGCGCTCTACTGGTTCGCCCGGATGATCACCGGGGGCGAAGATCCGCTCTATCTCGCCCGGCGGCTCGTGCGCATGGCGTCTGAGGACATCGGCCTTGCAGACCCGACCTCGCTCATGATCGCCAATGAGGCGGCCCGCACCTATGAGCGGCTCGGCAGCCCGGAAGGCGAACTTGCACTCGCCCACGCCGTCGTCCACATGGCGACCGCACCGAAATCGAACGCGGTGTACGTCGCGTGGAAAGCGGCGCAGCGCTCAGCCAAGGAAACCGGCTCCCTGATGCCGCCCAAACATATCCTCAACGCGCCGACCTCGTTCATGAAGGATGAGGGCTACGGGAAGGATTATAACTATGATCACAACGCCGAGGATGGATTTTCTGGTCAGAACTACTTCCCGGACGGAATGGCGCGGGAACAGTTCTACGACCCGAAGGGCGAAGGCCGCGAAGGCCCGATCGCCGAGCGGCTGAAACGCTGGGCAGAGCTGCGCAAGAAGAAGGGTGGTTAGCACCGCCAATCTTGCGAGCGGCAGCGGAGTCTGGTCCTATGGCGATGGCTGATAATTCTCCCGGAGTATTTTTGATGATCTCGACGTTCAAGAAGTCCCTGCTGGCAGGGGCTATCACTGTTTCTGCTGCGGCCTGCACACCCGAAGCCGCCGAAACCGGCAGCGTGATCCTCCCCAACGAGGCTGGCCCAACGCATTCGCAGACGGCGCCTGCGCTTGGCGTGGCGGCCGATGTCATCGACCTTCATCAATCGATGCTGGTGATGGATACCCATCTTGACACGCCGGCCTTCTTCCACACCGACGATTACACATTCAGTGATCGTGGCAGCTTCGGGAAGGACGGCACGCAGGTGGACCTGCCGCGGATGAATGAAGGCGGTCTGGATGGCGGCTTCTGGGTCATCTACACGCCGCAGGGGCCGCTCGATGAAGCGTCCTATGATGCGGCCCGTAACAGCGCGCTGCTGCGCCAGATGGCGATCCGCGAGTTTGCCGCGAAGTATTCCGACAAGGTCGAGCTTGCCTTCACGGCTGATGATGCCGAACGCATAGCGGGTGAGGGCAAGAAGGTCGTCTTTCAGAGCATCGAGAACTCCTATCCGCTCGGCACGGATGTGTCGCTTCTGGAGACGTTCTACATTGGCGGGGTTCGCATGGTCGGGCCGGTGCATGGCCGCGACAACCAGTTCGCAGATAGCGCGACGGATGTATCGTCTGAAGCCTTTGGCGGGCTCTCTCCGCTTGGCGAGGAGCTGGTCGCGAAGGCCAATGAGCTCGGCATGATCCTGGATGCGTCGCACGCCGCTGACGAGACCGTGTATGACATGATCGAAGCGTCCACGACGCCGTTGATCTTCTCGCATACGGGTGTCGACGGGATGTACGAGCACTTCCGCAATGTGCCCGACGAGTTGCTGGTCGCGGTGGCCGAAGATGGCGGCGTGATCCAGATGAACGCGCTCGGCGCTTATCTCGAACTGCTGGAGCCATCGCCTGAACGCAGTGAGGCGCTCGACGCCCTGACAGCGGAGTATGGCGCCTTTTCAGATATGGATACCGAGACGATGGATGCCTATCGCGAGGCGCGCAAGAGCGTCGACGCCCAGTTCCCGGCGCCGCAATCAACATTTGAAAAGTTCATGGAGCAGGTCCTCTATTCGTTGGAGCTGGTCGGTCCGGACCATGTCGGCATGGGCGCTGACTGGGATGGCGGCGGCGGCGTTAAGGGGATGATCGACATTACCTTCCTGCCAAAGGTGACGGCAGCGCTGCTGGAGGCTGGCTATTCTGAAGAAGACATCCAGAAGTTCTGGTCGGGCAATATGCTACGCCTGCTGCGCGAGGCAGAAGCGGCGCGGACATCGACGCTGACGTCTCCGACAATCCTGAACTAGGCGTTGGGGTCGACAGGCGGTTCTTCGCCGAAGGCCTTTGCGACGGGGAAGACGAAGCGGGCGGTCAGAGTGAAGTTCGCGACCGCGCCGGCAACAGATCCGATGCCTGTTGCGATGAGCGGCAGGCTGATCCAGGCAAGGCCGGACGCAACAAGCAGGGAATAGACGCCGAGATTGATCGCGCCGCCGACGGAGTTCGCGGCGACGAACAGGCCAAAGCCTGTTGCCCATCCAGGCTGGTCGCGCCCCGCCCGGAAAACGAAGAGGCGGTTGAGTGTGTAAGTTGTCGCGACGGCGGCTGCGAATGATATGGCACGCGCACTATACGGGCCAAGATATTGCAGGGCGATCAGCAGCACCCCGGCATCGACCAGGAAGCCGACAACACCAACGCTCAGAAATCCGATAAAACGCTTCAAGGTCCTATCTCGGCAGGGACAGGTAAAGCAGGCGCTTGGTTTCCTGTCGTCCCTTGGTGACCGTGTCGAGGACAAGGCCGACGCTGAAGCTCTGCAGCGCGGCGATCGCGAAGGCGACGGAGGCGATCCAGCGCGGCTGGCGCGGGACGAGGCCGGTGTCGAAATATTCCAGCAGGACCGGCACGCCGATGGCCAGGCAGATGATCAGGAAGAACAGGGCGATCAGGGAAAAGAAGGCGAGCGGGCGTTCCTCCTTGGTCATCTGGATGATGACACGAAGGATCCGGAACCCGTCGGAGAAGGTTCGCAGCTTGCTGGCGCTGCCCTCGGGGCGTGAGGCATAGGTCGTGGCCAGTTCGCTCACCGGGGCGCGAAGCTCAAGGGCGTGAATGGTCAGCTCCGTTTCGATCTCGAAGCCTTTGGAGAGGGCAGGGAAGGACTTCACGAAGCGGTGTGAGAAGACGCGGTAGCCGCTGAGGATATCGGTGAAGCGACGTCCGAAAATATGGGTGACGAGACCGGTCAGGAGGCGGTTGCCGGAGCGGTGTCCGCGCCGGTAGGCGGCGTCTTCGCTCGACTGGCGTGTGCCGACGATCATATCGGACCGGGTCGAGTGCAGCAGGTCGATCATCTTCGGCGCGGCGTCCGGGTCATAGGTCGCGTCGCCATCTGCCATGACGTACACGTCGGCCTCCACATCGGCGAACATGCGGCGCACGACATTGCCCTTGCCCTTCAGGGGTTCGCTATAGACCTCGGCGCCCGCCTGTCTGGCGACCTCGACCGTATTGTCTGTCGAACCATTGTCGTAGACGTAGATGGTGGCGGTGGGCAGAGCGCGGCGGAAGCCTTCGACGGTCTGGGCGATCGCTTCCGCCTCATTGTAACAGGGGAGAAGGACGGCAATCGATTTGCTGGCGGTGTCTGTCATTCCGGCTCAGTTTCGCAAGGTCTGATCTGTTCGGGCGGAGGCTTGACCCGCATCTCAAACCGAGTCAATCCCGCAGGCCGGGGAGGATGATCCGGGATGGAATTATTCAACAGGCGGATGGCGTGGATCGCCATCATTGGTGCGCTTGGCGTCATCGTGGCTCAGATCATCTTCCGGCCGCCATGGCGGGACGAGTATTGGGCGCTCTACTTCTCCGCGCCCGATATGGGGCTGACCACGGCGGTGGATGAGCGCATGAGCGCCGATGTCCATCCGCCTTTCTACTTCATCGTCATGCATTACTGGCTTCAGCTTCTGGACAATGAGCTGTTCGCCCGCTTCTTCAACCTGGTCCTGATGGCGGGCGCGTTCGCCGCTGGCTGGGCCTGGAGAGGGGAAAAGGCGAGGCAGACGGCGCTTTATCTCTTTCTGTGTGTCACCTCGTTCTGGCTGATCTTCTTTGCCGCCGAGATCCGCATGATGGCGGCGCTGTTCCTCACCTGCATGTTGAGTGTGCTGGCGGCCCGCAATGCGCAGGGCGATGCCGGCGTGAGGATAGGATGGCTGGCTGCCTTCTGTGCGATCGGTATGGCGACCGCCTCGATGCATTTCTTCGGGACGCTATGGACGGGAGCGTTCGGGCTTTGCCTTGGGCTCTCCTTCCTGCTGCGCGGGCAAGTCGTTGGCTTTGTCGCGGCCGGAATTGCGACTCTGGTTGCGCTGCTGCCGGCCTTGCTCTGGATCCTGCTGGTCCGGCCGGACCAGAATTCGGGTGCGCCCGATGTGCTTCCGCCTGTGCTCGACAATCTCAATGACGGGCTGGAGCAGTTCCTGCGCGGTATCCTGAAGGCGTTCATCGCGAACTGGCCCTCCTGGATCGCAGGCATTCTTGGCCTCGGTGTTCTGTTCAAGTCTGGCGCGGCGCGGTTCGAGAAGACGCTGCTGGCGGCGGTCCTGCTGTCTGTGGCGATTGCGTTCGCCATTCATCTGAGCGTTGTGGCGCTGATCAAGGAACGCGCCTTCATCGTCATCATTCCGGGCATACTCTACCTGCTCGCGAGCGGTATTGTGGCGCTCCAGCCGGGGCAGACAAAGGCCCGGCGGATTGCCGGATGGATCCCGCTCATGGCGATCATCGCGCTGCCGCTTTTCTCAACCGAGTACTTCAAGGACCGCGAGGAATATAACCGCGTGACCGCGTTCATCTCAGGCTATGAGGCCTGCGAAGGCGCGCCGATCCTGATGTATGAGAGACCCAGCGGGCAGGGTGCGGACTACTCGTCTTTCTATGCCAGACGGGTGACGCGCCGGGCGTTTGACGGTGAGGGGCTGAACCTGAAGCCGATGACAGAACCGGCCATTGCTGAGGCGGAAGCTGGCTGGTCGTCGTCGTCCTGTCCGGTCCGCGCGATTGCGCTGGTCCTGCCGCGTGGCAATGGGCGGCGCCAGCGCGAGATGCGCGAAGAGATGCGCGCGAATGGATTGCCGCTGGACGAGTGGACCGAACGGCGCTTCGGGGAAGGCCGCTCGATCGTGTTCGTCACGGGGGCGGAAGCCCCTGCGTCCGGGCAGCCTTAGCCGAAGAGTTCGCCGAGGAAATCCTTCAGCGACGCGATGGACCGGCGTTCGGCGACCGGATTGTAAACCGTGCCGAAGCTTGGATCGTTCGCGCCCGGATTGGTGAAGGCGTGCATCGTGTCGCCATAGGCGTGTAGCTGCCAGTCGGCACCTTCGTCCGTCATTTCCTTGGTGAAGGCCATCACGTCTTCAGGCGTGGCCATTGGGTCGTCCCAGCCATGGAGGACAAGGATCTTGGATTTTGTCTTGTGGCCGTCCGTATTGCCCGGCGCGCCGAGCAGGCCGTGGAAAGAGGCGACACCGTCGACACTCATGCCAGCGCGGGCCATGTCCAGGACACTGAGACCGCCGAAGCAGAAGCCGATGGCCGCGGCCTTGTCGCAACCGGACTCTTTCTTCGCGGTTTCGAGGCCGAGCTTCAGGCGGTTTTGCAGCTCTGAGCGGTTCGAGGCGAGCGGCTCCATCAGGGCCTGGCATTCCTCGGTCGTCTCGCCGCGCTTGCCGACGCCATAGACATCCATGGCGAAACCGGCATAGCCCCACTCGGCCAGCATGTCGGCTTTCTTGTGGTCGAATTCACCTTGGCCGTCCCAGGCATGGGCGATCACCACGACCGCTTTAGGTGTTCCTTCCGGCATGGCGAGATAGCCTTCATAGGCCTGGCCGCCAGCTTCATATTCAAGGGATTTCGTGGTGATGGACATGTTGTTTCTTTCCTTGCTTGCTATCTGCCAGAACACTTAGGGGCGCACTTGCGTGACGACTACCCCTTGCCGGAACGTTCGGACTGGGTTTCTGTTCTGAAATAATGAGAAAAAGACAGATCATACTTGATTGCGACCCCGGTCTTGATGATGCCGTGGCCATCCTTATCGCCGTTGCCGCCTCTGACAGGCTGGAGCTGATCGGCATTACGACCGTGGCCGGCAACGTTCCGGCCAAGCTGACGCTTCGCAATGCGCGGATCATTCGCGAACTTGCAGGCGTCGGGCGGGAGCTTCCCATCTGCGGCGGTGCGAGCATCCCGATCCTGCGCGATCCTGTGACGGCAGAGGATTTCCACGGCTCGACCGGGCTCGGCAATATCGACTTTCCCAAGCCGAAACTGCGCGCCTCGCGCCAGCATGCGGTGAACTTCCTGGTCAAGACGCTGCGGGCGACGAAGGGCTTTCCGGCGACGCTGGTTGTGACCGGGCCGATGACCAATGTCGCGCTCGCCTATCTGATGGCGCCAGATCTGGTCGATGGCCTGAAAGAGATCGTCATCATGGGCGGCGCCGACACGGAAGGCGGAAACATCACGCCGCACGCCGAGTTCAACGTCTTCGCCGACCCGCATGCGGCGGCTGTCGTGTTTGGCATGGACGTGCCGATCCGCGTGCTGAACCTCGATGTCACGCATCAGATCCGCGCCAGCGACGATGATGTTGAACGGGTGCGCGCGCTCGGGTCGAAGGAAGCGATGGCGGCGGCAGACCTTCTGGCGGCGTCCAACCGGCTCGAAGAGAATGAGAAAGGCCGCAAGGCCCCGTTGCATGACCCGTCCACCATTCTCGCCATTCTGCGCCCTGACCTGTTCGAAGGACGCCAGGCAAGGGTCAGCGTTGTAACCGAACCGGGCGAGCGCTTTGGCAAGACGGTTCCTGAGTATCGCGAAGACGGAAATGTGCTCTGGTATGACAAGGCGGATGCGGAGGCGGTGTTCTCTGAGATGCTGGGGCAGCTGGGAAGATACCCGCTATGAGCGCCCCGAGGATAAATATTGTTGGCTCGATCAATCTCGATCTGGTGGCGAGCGCCGAGAAGCTGCCGGCGCCCGGTGAGACGGTGACGGGCGCGAGCTATGCGCAATACCCCGGCGGCAAAGGCGCGAACCAGGCGCTGGCGGCGCGCCGGCTTGGCGCTGAGGTTGCGATGGTCGGCCGGGTCGGGCGCGATGCGAATGCGGAGGCGGCGCTGGCGCTGCTCAAGGCGGATGGCGTCGACCTGTCAGGCGTCGTGGAAGACGAGGAGGAGCCGACCGGCGTCGCGCTGATCGGTGTCGACAAGGCGGGTGAGAACCAGATCATCGTCGCAAGCGGGGCGAACGGCGTGCTGAGCGCGTCCGATGTGGCGCGGGCGGGCGCGGCGGACGCTGTGCTGTGCCAGCTGGAAGTGCCCGTGCCGGCGGTGATGGAAGCGGCGAAGATCGAGACGCCGCTCTTCGCGATCAATCTTGCGCCCGCCATGCCTGTCCCGGCGGGGCTGCTGGAGCGCGCCGACCTGCTGATCGTCAATGAAGTCGAGGCCGAGTTCTATGACGATGCGCTGCACCGGGGCGAGGGGCTGGTCGCGCTGACGTTGGGCAGACAAGGCTCGGTCCTCTACCGGTCCGGCAAGGAAGTCGCGCGGATGCCGGTCTATGCTGTGCCAGTCATAGATACGACCGGGGCGGGCGATACGTTCTGCGGCGCGCTGGTGGTCGGCCTCGCCGAGGGCATGGAAGAGGGCGCGGCCTTGCGGTTTGCTTCCGCTGCGGCAGCGCTTGCGGTGACGAAAGAGGGGGCGCAACCTGCGATCCCGACGCGGAAGGATGTGGAGGCCTTCCTTTCAGACAAGGCGTGAAAGATGGGCGAGCTTCCCTGGACACGAAACCGGACCATTCCGCCACGCGAAGAGGCAATCCGCGCGCTGGTTCGCGGCGTCGAAGAGATGCCATCGACTGCCGATCATAGCCGGCTGGCGAGACCGGGGGATGAAGATATCCTGCTTGAGCTATTCGAGCAGCCTGAGGTCAATCGCTGGATCTATTCGCTACCAAGACCGCTGACGCGGGAGAGCGTGGGCGCGTACATCGAGAAGAGCCTTGCGGCGCAACAGGCGGGCGAAGGGCTGCTGTCGCTGAACTTCGATGAGGCGGGCAAGCTTGCCGGCTATTCCGAAGCGCAGATCTGGCCGGAATGGGCTGCTGGTGAGCTGGCCGGGGCGATGCGGCCTGACCTGCAGAGCGCCGGGCAGGGCGCGAAGGGGATGGCGAAGACGTTCACCTGGATGTTCGATGCGCTGGACCTCGACCTGATCTGCAACACGACCGCGCTTGATAATGTCCGTATCCAGAAGCTCTTTGAGAAGACCGGCTTTGACTATAAGGGCGACATTGAAAGTGTGCGGCCGGATGGGACGACACGGGCGTCGCAGGTGTGGGAGATTTCCCGTGAGGCCTGGATGGCCGGGCAGGGCCGCGATCAGGGCTCTATCCGGTAGACCTGGCGGGCGACGCGGCTGAACATGGCTTGCTGCTCAAGCTCTGTATAGTCGGCGGCGATCTTCTTGGCGGCGTTCCAGTAGACGCGGTAGCTCAGCGACAGCCGGTCGACGGGGAAGTTGCTCTCGAACATGCAGCGCTCGGCGCCGAAGCATTTGATCATGTGGTGGTAGTAGGGCGCGTGGGCCTCGACCACCTCGTCTGATGATGGCGGTGTGTCGCGCTTATCCCAGCCAAAGCCATTGTCCGGCATGGCGAGTCCGCCGAGCTTGGCATAGACGTTAGGGTTTTCCGCGACGGCGGCGATGTCGTCCTTCCATTTGGGGAAGTTCGCCTTGTGGGTTCCGGCATAGGGGCCGACGCCGAGGGGTGTTCCGAAATGGTCGAGGATCATGGTCGTGCCGGGGACGGCGGCGGCGAGGTCTGCGAAGTCGAGAATCTGGGTGTGATAGTTCCAGGTGTCATAGGTCATGCCGCGCTCGCCGAGGCGGTGGACGCCGCGCCTGAAATCTTCGTCCTTGTAGAGGCCTTTCGGCGCGTGCGGCCGGATGCGGAAACCGGCGCCGGCCTCATCGAAAGGGCCGGCATGGCGGATGCCGCGGAAGAGGCCCTCTGAAGCGACGATATGCGCGTCGAGGACTTCATCGAGCGTCTCGACGGGCAGGCGGAGATCGGCGTGGCCGATAAAGGCGGCGATCTGGGCCTTGCGTGGATCCTGGCTGGCGCGGATCGCGGCCTCCGTGATGTATTCCGTCTCACCAATCGGCTTCAGATGATCCGGGCCGTCGGGGCGGTAGGATGAGCCGCATTCCATGAAGATGGTCTGGGTGACCTTGTGGCCGTCTTCTGTATCGGACCAGAGCTCGGGCAGGTCATAGACGATGCCGGCCGGGTTTTCAGGGCGCCAGAGATGGTGATGGGGATCGATGATTTCTCGATCGGGGTCGATGACCTCCTCGCGGTGCTGGTTCAGCCACTCATCATTATCGAACATTACGCGCCTCCTTGGTGGGGTCTCTGACGGACCGTCAGTCCTAGGGAAAAGCGAATGGAGCACGGTTGCAAGGGGTGCCGCGAGGGCCGGGCAAGCGGGTGCGTTCGCCGGGGAGGCGGTCTGTTTGGCTGAACTGGGTGCGGGAGGCTAGCCGGGCGCCGGATCGAGCACGCGGCGAGCGAAGAAATCGGCATCCCTCAACTGGCTGTCGAGCGCGGCGTCCGCCGGATGCCTGGAGGTGCCGGGTGGGCGTCGCAGGCTGAAAGGGTGGTAGCGGCCTGTCCGGGCTTTCAGCTGCCGCAGATAACGGGCCATCCGGCGGGCGTGGTGATCGGCATTGTCGAGGATGCGGCAGAGCGCTGCGAGACGGGCGATTGCGCGCGCCGGGTCGGCTGGCGTGTCATCGGCAACGGGAGCAGGTGGCGCGCCACATGGCCCGGACATCTCATCAGGATCCGGAAAGCGGGGCAGGGCTTCAACGAGGGGCAATGTCACAGTGGTTCGTGGGCGGGCGGGTGCAATTTGCGGGTTTGCGCTTGCGCGCTGCGGCGCTGGCGCGGCCATGACGAGCGCGGACGCCCGGATGACCAGAAGGCGCCGCGCAAAGCTCTCTGCGATGCGCAGGAGACCACAGACACGCCGCTTCAGCTTTTGCGTGAAGACGGGCGCGTTCACCAGCCGCTGGATGAGGCCGAGCAGGCCGGTGAGGACCGTCCAGTTCTTCTCAAGGCAGGCGGCGGTGTGAAGGTCGAGCATGCGGGGAGTATAGGCGGGCGCGCCGGGTGGGGGATGTTTTTGTGTGGGTGCCGGGGGTGCGCCTGCCGCCTTCGTGGTGAACGAGATGGCGTCGAGACGTAAGCGTCTGCCGCCTTCGTGGTTCGACCCCGGCCTTCGCCGGGGCATGCTTCGCTCACCATGAAGGCTTCTTCTAACCTGTCGTAAGATCGCTATGGTGAGCGTCCCTCGACGGGCATTGGATGAAGGTCGCACCATAAGGCCATTGGCACCAGATATGAAATTATCCGATCTCCCTGGCGCTGGCCGGGGGCTCAGGCAATTTAGGTCGGAGCTTGCTGCAAGAGGTCCCCGCCTGCGCGGGACGGAAAAGCAAAACCTTATCTGGAGCAATTTCGCCCATTTGGCTTTCTAACTCAGCTCTTCGCGAAGCGCCGCGTTGCTCGAACGTGGAATTCGGAAGATAGCCTACGAGTTGGAACTGGTCCCGACTGACAGGGTCGTCTGATGAGACATGTCATCATTCATGCTGTTCAGCTTTTCCAAGACTTGAAGCCGTGATTTCCGGCTTTCTGCGAAGCACGCTTGGGCGTCCTCAAAAGTGGAGACGATTGTTTCGTGCACGTGTTCGAGCGTCTCGATATCGATGGCCAGACGTTGGTTCGACTTGACGGTCGCTATCGTATTGTCGCGCAAGAGTTCGGCGTTCTTCTTCAGGAAGTGGTTGGTCGCGTCGTCGATCGTTTCAGCAAGCTCAACCGCGCTCTGTTGTTCGCGGAGAGACAAAGCCATGGCAAAAGAACGTTTCCACGACGGCACAGTCAGAGTTTTAATGTTGTGAAACTTATCGATCAGGGCTGACGTGTTGGCGCTCATAAGGCGGATCATCGGAAGAGTCTGCACGGCGCTCTGTTTCAGGACAGCGAGATCGGCGACGCGCTTTTCAAGGGCATTGCGTATCAGCTCTCGGTCGCGCTCTTCTTCAACAGTGCTTGGTGCAGTCGAGTCCTCCGCGTGAATCGCTTCAAGCCGGATTTCGCAGGCGCGTTTATAAATGCCGAGCATCCTCTGCTCGTCGCGCACACCATCATACATCTCTTCCAGCGAGTTACACTGATGGGCGAGACGGTCGAACGCGCCGTCAATGCTGGCGAGAACCTGGTCGATCTGCTTTTCGAGCGTGGTGAAGCGGGCAAATAGCCGGTCGCGGCCGGAGCGAAGTCCCGACGCCAGGCGGCCGATGACTGGAACCTGGCTGAGGCGGGACGGTGCCGGGCTGACTTCGAAGGACTTTGCAGCCCGTACGACGCTGGCAAGCCGCTCTCTAAGCTCCTCGGAATTCTGGTCGCTGAGCGACTTGATCATCTCATCGGCATAAGTCGCATTGAGCGCATCAAACTGGCGACCGAACGCAGCGATTGACGTGGTCGAGTTGACGTCAATGGCATCAGCCAGGCGGCGCGCTTCGATGTCATCGGCTTCGGTTATGGCCTGTGAGTGAGTTGCGGTCATCTTAGTCATTGCGGTTGCGCCTTTCTGTGGCCGTCCCCCTTCAGGAGGGCTCTGACCTTGCCGTTCATCTGCTTGATCTCTGCGCCAGTGACGGGGAAGGTGCCCGGGGTGGCCTCCGACTGAGCAAGCTGCGAGAGATACTGCTTCCACACCGGATAGAATTTCTTGTCTAATTCGGTGTGAACATCTAGTTGAAATTCGACAGTCCTCAGCGTCACCTTCAACTGCTCGGCATGAATGCGGTGGGAGACCAAAGCCGTTTTGAGATTGGCTAGCTTGGTTTCGAGCCGTGTCAGAGACCAGGCCTCATCGGCCCCGGACTTTGGTCGGCGCGCGGAGCCGTGTACTGATTGCGCCCAGTCGGTTAATTCCTGCAGGGCGAAGATCGCCTTATCGAGTGTCTCAGCCTGGCTCAGGAAGTCGAGTCGGCGGCGCTTCAGCTCCGCTGCGATCTGCCGGGCATTCGCGATCTGGGCATCGATCCGGTTAATGTCCGCCTGCAGTTTGACTTCATCCTTGAGGCGCGAGCCGCTGAACCTTGCCCACCATCCCGCGTCGCGCTCCAGAAGGGAGATGTCCGCGGACCTGATCTCGCCGGTCACCTGGTCCAGTACTTCGCGCAAGGCGCGCGACGGATTGTCGAGGCGGACGTCGAATTGGGTGTCTATCGCGTCGAGCCGGCGATCAAACTCGTCAATGACTGATCGAATATCGTCTGCGCACGGTATGTTGGATGGGTCAGCCATGCGCGATCTTGGCTGCGCCGACATGTTCGATCCGGCGGACCTGGAAACTCAGCACCAAATAGATCAGGAATGAGAGCAGAAAGAGGCCGGCCGACCAGACCGTGACCGTCTTTGCCATCCGGCCCCAGCCGAGCAAGCGGCGCCACGTTTGAGCGCGCTCGCGAAGCGGCTTCTCAAAGGCTGGGTTTGTCAGCACTGGAACGCCGAGTTCGTCATACAGCCAGACGATTCGATGCGCGAGAACGACCTGGGACTCCGGATGGAAGCCCAGGTCAGAAATATCGATCGGAAGAAAGAGTTTTGCCCGGGCGGGTTGACCATTGGCCGTAAAATACTGGGCGGAAAGGAATTGAAGCATCGCGATCCGCGTCTCGTAATGCTGGCGCAGCCGCTCGGTCGTGACGGTCATGCCCGCCCGCTTCGACTCCGCTTCGGCGCGCTCAGCGAGGTCCGGAGAATTGAGCTGCTCTTTCTCGCCATTCAGCGCCCGCGTGAATACGAAGCTCTCCAACGCGTTGTTGAGCCCTGGATTATTCGGGTCGTACTCGGCGAAATTCTTGAGAATGCCGGTGTTGGTCGCGAAGCGTTCTGTGCCGCCTTCATATCCGTAATTGGTCTTCTCGGCCGGCCCTAGGATCAGGGCACCAAGACCTGCCACAGCCAGAAATGCACCAACGAATGATATCTTGTGATGGCGCGTCCACCAAAGGGCAAGCGTCATACCTGCCCATATCATCACGGTGTAGCAGGCGAGGCTCCAATAGTATGTTGACCACAGACCCGAAACATCGAGATTGAGCCGGATTGAATTATACTCAGTGACCGGCATGACATCATTGAGCTGGGTAAAGCCAATGATCAGCGGTTCACCGCGTCCATCGACACTCAACTGGTTCGATAAGGCAGCTGTGACCGCGAGACCGACGACGGCAAGTGTCAGCGACCACCAGGCGAGCCTGCCTGAGAGGCTTCGTGCCTTTACCAGGCGTTCAATCCCCTGCGCCACCCTTTGCCGTAGGCTTTGGCGTCGATCGGAGGCGAGTTCGCTTCGTTGACCGAAGGATGGCACTGATGACGGCGTTCTCATTACGATCCCATACTTGGAGATTGCGGCGTGCCGAGCGTTTCAATCTGGACAATGTGGCGAGCGAGGACGAAAATCATGAGGCAGCTCACAAGCGCTGAGATAAGGAAGCCGAGCACAATAATTGCGGAGGCCATGGCACCATTCTGCGACTGTCTGAAGGTCCAGCAGCCATTGGTGGAACAGCCCGCCGGCAGGTCGCTGAAGCCGGTGCGGTCATACAGGACGCGCGACTGGAGCGCGTCGATCTCCCGGCTGGCGATGGACCCGACCACCGTTTCTGGAATGGTTGCATTGCGGGCGAGTTGCAGATCGATATAGGCCTGCTCTGTGGGAAAGCGCCCGTCTTCTTCAAGCAATCCTGACACTTCTCGCGCAACATCATCGCCGACAAAAGTCTTTGGCTGGGCGAGCGCCGCTGTGCTGAGGTCACTGACCAGAAGAATGGCGGTGAAGATGCCAACCAGAATAAGGCAGAGGAGCCAGCGTCGCTTGTAGAGAGCGAAGAGCAGGGCCGGAAGCAATAGCAGGTAGGTGATCTTCAAAACCGCGGAGCTGGCGAGCTTGGCGCGGTCGAGAAGCGAGAGGTCCAGCGTTTGGTCATATTGTCTCAAGCCGGGGATCGCCGCTGCTGCCCGGTCGGGGACATGGATGCCGGAAAATTCAGGAGCATTGTTTGTATGAAAATACTGGATGGCAAACAGGAGCGTGGCGGCCAGCGCAATGAAACTTACGATTGCCAGCGTAAGAAAACCACGCCGGCGCTCTTCAAGATCTTGCAATTCGACAGACTTAACCATAAATCCGCCATTACACCCTCAAAGTTGAAAAAGTATTTCGCTTGGAGTTTCGATTTGCCCCTAATTGAGGGTGAGTTCGCCAGCGGTGTAGGCTTCCATTGCGGTTGTTCACGACAGACCAAGACAAGTCGTTGCTGTTTGTGGCGGCTCAATAGTGCGCCGAATGGTCGAACTGAAGCGATACCTGGCGCGTGGGTGCTCAAGGCACGAAATCCAGAACTAACTGTCTTCGTGAGCAGGGAGAACGATCAGCATGCTCAGATCATTTTTTCTCTGAGACATCGCTATACCCTCCCGCCGGCCTGCGCGGGGATGAACGGAGGTTTCAGGCTTTCGCTGCAATCGTGATGATTTCGGGGCTGGTGTCGGTGACGGGCGAGCCATCCCAGTCGCCATATTGGGACTGAATGCTGAAGCCGGCATTGGTCAGCGCTGCATTTAGCGCATCCGCCGAGAGAAATCGCAGCGTGCTGGTGCTCACCTGTGGCTCCGGCCAGTCGGGGGAATTGAAAGTGTGGGTGAAGGTGACGGTCTGGCCGTCGAAGGGGCGGATGACCTCTCGTCGATCCGTATACTGTGTATTATCCACAGTGATTTGTTTGGCCTTGTTGCCCGTCCAGTTGTCCCATGCGCGGGCGCCGGGATTGCGGGTTTCGAAGGCGAAGCGGCCGCCGGGTTTCAGGGCTGCGTGGACGGCCGCGAGGAAGCTCGCGATCTGCTCGTTCCCAATCAGCACCTGGAAGGCGTGGCCGGTCATGACGGCGAGGTCGAACTGGTCCTCCCAGTTCTGGGTTTCAAGGAAGCCGCAGACCCAGTCGATATCGAGTTTCTGGCGCGCGATCTCCATCATGCCGTCGGCCGGGTCGATGCCGGTGAGGCGGCCTGTGTGGCCGGCGGCGCGGGCCTCTTCGAGAATCGTGCCGGTGCCGCAGCCGATGTCGAGGACGCTGCCGGCGGCTAAGATGTGCGGCAGATAGAAGTCGTAATCCTCGCGGCCCGCTGTCTCGCAGATCGCATCATAGAGCCGGGCGAAGGCCGCCTCATTGAAGAAGCGGTCCGGCGTCTGGCTCAAGCCCTGACCAGCCCGATCTCGCGGAGGCGTTCCATGAGGTAGTCCTGGGCGGTGATGGGGGGCTGGGCCTTGCCGCCTTCTTCCATGCATTGCGGGAGCTGCTCGATCAGGAAGTCCTGATTGAAGTGCAGGAAGAAGGGCGTGGAATAGCGCGGGAATTTGGCGCGTTCAGGCTCAGGATTGACGACGCGGTGGGTCGTCGAGGGCAGGACGCCGCCGGTCAGGCGCTGCAGCATGTCGCCGCAATTGATGACGAGCGCGTCGGGCGGCGGGTTCACCCCGAGCCATTGGCCCGAGCGGTGCAACACTTCCAGGCCAGCCTCCTCGGCGCCCAGAAGAAGCGTGATGACGTTGATGTCTTCATGCGCGGCGGCGCGGACCGTGCCGGCGGGCGGCGGGTTCTTCTGCGGCGGATAGTGCAGCAGGCGGAGGATGGAGTTGCCCATCTCGACCTTGTCGTCGAACCAGTCCTCGGGGAGGTTGAGGTGGAGGGCGACGGCGCGCAGCAGGGTGCGGCCAAATTCGTCCAGCTCTTCAAAGAAAGCGCGGGTGGCCGGGTCGAACTCCGGCACTTCGTCGACGACTGGCGTGTCCTTCATGGTGGCGCGGTATTTGGAGTCCGGCGGAAGCTTGCGGCCGGTATGCCAGAACTCTTTGAGGTCTGCGGCTGTCTGGCCCTTGGCGTTCTCGGTGCCGAAGGGCGTGTAGCCGCGCTGACGGCCATTGGCGGCGTCGTGATATTTTTCCTTCACGTCTTCAGGCAGCTTGAAGAAGTCCTTTGCCGCGTCATTGGCGCGGGCGATGATGGCCTGGTCGACCGGGTGGCCGGTGATGACCGCAAAGCCGGTCTCGCGGAAGGATCGGCCGAGCTTGTCGGCGAAGGCGGCCTTGTCCTCTTTCCAGAGGCTGAAGGGGATGGGTTCGAAGAGATCTGTCATGACGGGCGTGAATATACGCTGAGCGGGGCGGAAGCCCAAGTCTGCAGTTTCAGGCGCGGCTGCGGCCTATCGTGTCAGTCAAAATCATCCGGCCCGCCGAGCATGCGGTGAACCGGCCAGTCGGAAAAGGCCAGATAGAAGAAGGAGGCGAGGTTCACGATGGGGATGAACATCAGCAGCGACCAGGCGCCGTTATATCCGGCCTTCTCCCAGATCTGCCACATGGCGAAGACGAAGGTGCCGAGCAGGACGATATAGAGCAGGAATGCGAAAGCCATGGATGGGACCGCCTTTCTTGGCTGTGTTGAGCGCCGGTCCTAGAGGTAGGGCGAAGCCAGGCGGGCTGCAAATCTTTGACGGGCTTTGCGCGATTTGCGGGGGTTCCGTCTGAAATCGGCCCCTTGGTTAACATCCGTGCCCAGATTGTTAACACACAGAGTGTTTTGGCCTTTTCCTGTTAACCATACGGCAAAGGTCCGAGGTCAACCTGAGTTCAAGTCACCGAGGCGGTGGCGTGATGGAAAACAGGCTCGGATACAAGGCGCAAAAGCCAGCCGGGTGGGTGAAAGGAACAAGGCAATGGCATATTCGGATCTGGTTACTGAAATCGCCCCTGAAACGGGCATTTCTTCGAGCTCGAGCGGGGATGATCTGTGTAAGGTCGGTCTGGCTTATTCAGAAGGACTCGGCGTCGATGCCGACATGGTCCAGGCGCACAAATGGTTCAACCTGGCTGTGCTCAAGGGTTCTGAGGCGGCGAAGGAATACCGCTCGCAAATGGCCGACATGCTGTCGTCTGAAGAGATCAAGGAAGCACTGAAATCGGCGCGCGCCTGGTTGCAGCTGGCGAACTGATTTCGATTTTTTCCTTCGCGCCTGCCGCCTTCGTGGTTCGACTTCGCTCACCATGAAGGCTTATTGGGACGTTGCAGATTTTGTTGGGCGACCCGCAAGGCGACATCGTCGCCGCGATGACTGCCGATATAATATTTCCTGTCGGTACATTTCAGAATGTAGACGAAGGCATTTCCAGCATCCCTCTCAATAGCCTTCATGGTGAGCGAAGTCGAACCACGAGGGCGGGGCACGACTTAGTCCCGCAGCTGTCCGGCGACGTCGTAGTAGAAGGAGAAGTCGAGGGGGAGGGCGGCGCGGATCCATTGCTGGACGAAGAGGTTTTCGGCCGCGATTTTCGAGCGCGGGACATAGACGACATCGAAACGGCGCAGCGGCGTCCAGTCGGCCAGGGCTGGGTCGTTCAGGCCTTTATTGATGTCGATCACCGCGGTCATCACCTGGCCGCCAGGCATCCGGCGCATCAGCGCGACATTGGACGGCTTGGCGCGGTCATTCATGCCGCCTGCCATGATGATCGCCTGGAGCGGGTCGATCTGGCCTGGCAATTCCATCATGCCCGGTGAATTCACCTCACCGCCGACGAAGATGCGCTGGCTGGCAAAGCCGGTCGGGATGACGTCGATATCGGGGTCTTTCAGCTCTGACGCATAGGCCTGGATGAGGCTGGTGCGCAGCTCTCCCGATGTGCGGGCAGAGGCCTGGACGGGGCCGATATAGGGCAGGCTGATCGAACCATCCGGGGCGACGACGAGGTCGCGGTTCAGCTCCGGTGCGGTATGGAAGATGACCTGGAGCGTATCACCGGGAGCCATCAGATAGGCATAGTCGCGGCCATCCTCATAGCGCCAGTCCATCGCCGGAAATTGCGGCGACGGCTTCGGCTCCGGCGTCTGGCAGGCGCCGAGCAGAAGGGCAATTGGAATGAGGGACAGTCGGTGCATGTTTGGTGACCGGGAATCTGTTGCAGTCACGGGGAGACTCTTCGTTAATGTTTAAGGAATTATCAAGCCGCATGACGCATCACTGGTCTTAACCATGATGAGACGGGGTCGGGCACGGTATGAGCAACACGGATGATTGGGGAACGGGGCACGCGCCCCGGGCCGATCAGACTGGCGTTCGCCACCGCCCGCGGATTGGCCCGCTGGACCTGGCTGTCCGGCTTTGGCGGGCCAAGTGGATCATGATCCTCGTCTTCCTGCCCATCTTCCTGCTCGGCCTGTTTACGGCCTTCCAGATGCCGACCGAATATGAAGCGCGCTCAAGGCTTTATGTGCGGCTTGGCGATGAGAGCGTGTTCCGCCCACGGGTTGGCAATACGATGGGCGAAGGCCAGACGCTCGCGCCGGATACCGAACAGCTCCTGATGGCCGAGCTTGAAGTGCTGCAGAGCCCGGTCGTGGCCGAACGCGCGCTGGAAATGTTTCCGCTGGAGCGGATTTTCCCTGAGCTGGTCGAAGCGATGGACAAGGCCATGGCGAAGGAGCCGGCTGACCTGCATGACGCCATCGCGGAGGAAACCTTCCAGAAGGCGATTGGCGCGCTGCAGAAGAAGTTCTCTGCCGGCGCGGCGCCAAAGACCCCGGTCATTGCGGCGAAGCTGGAACACAAGGACCCGGCGGTGTCGGCTGAGCTTCTGAATGCGATGATCGGCGCCTATCTCGATTATCGCCAGGAAGTGTTTGCGGGCAGTGGCTCTGACAGTTTGCGGGACCAGCGCAAGAAGTTCGAGGGCCAACTCCTTGATGTTGAAAGCGAAATTCGCGCCTTCCTGCGCTCCAACAATATTGGGGACTTTGAAAGCGAGCGGGCGACGGCGCAGCAACTCTATGCGACGATCTCAGGCGAGCTCCTGACCAATCGCTCACGGGCCAGCGCCGTCAATGGCCAGCTGGATATCTACAATCAGCAGCTCTCAACGATCGAGCCCCAGCAGGACATGTATGTCGAGGACAGCTCGGCCAGCCAGCTGATGCAGCTGAAGATCGAGCGCGAGGATCTGCTGTCGCGCTACACACCGGATTCGCGGGCCGTGCAGGCCATCGATACGCGCATTGCTCAGCTGGAAGACTATCTCAATTCTCGCGATGGCCTGTCGGGCACAACGCGGCGCGGGCCGAACCCGGTCTATCAGCAGGTCGAGCAGGCCGCCGCCAATCTTGAGGCTGAACAGCAATCGCTCGCCCTGCAGGAGGCCGAGCTTCGGCGCCAGCTGGAGAGCGTGGAATCGCGGCTCTCACGGCTCAATGATCTGACGCCGGAATGGCAGGAGCTGCAGCGGCGCAAGGCGCTGATGGAAGCCAATGTCGAGAATTTCTCCGTGCGCGAAATCCAGGAGAATGCGCTGGCGGAAATTTCGGTCGAGTCGGCCGATAGCGTGCGCGTGCTGGAGCCAGCGCGCGTGCCGGTCAAAGGCTCGAGCATGAAGATGCCAGTCGCGGCGCTCGCTTTTCTCTTTGCCGCCTTTAGCGCGCTGATGGCAGGCCTGCTCTATGCGCTGACGCGGCGCGGCTTTCCGACTGCGGCGTCTGTTGAGCGGACCACCGGCTTGCCTGTGATCGGTGCGGTCGGAACGGTTTGACGCCCATCCGCGCCCGGGCATATGCCGTATACGGAGCATCGGTCGATCGGCTGCCCTTTTCTGACGTGACCAAACAGCCACAGCGGAGGTTTTCTTCGCCAGTGCGCATATTCGTCGCTTAACTGTTGCAAAGTACAACTAAGGGCCTCCGCAAACAAACAAACTGCGGAGCCTCCCATGAAATACCTGCTGTTTTCGACAACGTCGCTGGCCATGATCGGCGCACATTGCCTGCCCGCATCTGCTCAGGCTGATAGCGAAGCTGAGTTGCGCCAATCGACCGTAACGGTCACGGTCCAGAAGCGTGAAGAAAATCTTCGCGACGTGCCGGTCTCCGTGTCTGTTGTCGATTCCGAACTGTTGAACGATCTCGGCCTGGACGAATTTTCCGACCTTGCCCGCTATGTGCCTGGCTTTGAGGTTCAGGAGCAGAGCCCGAACAATCCGGGCTTCGTGATCCGCGGCATCACCTCCGACAGCGGCGAAGCCAATATCGAACCGCGCATCGCGATCTTTCAGGACGGGGTCTCGATTTCCCGTTCACGCGGATCGATCGTCGAGCTGTTCGATATTGAGCGCGTCGAAGTCGCCAAGGGCCCGCAGCCAACCCTGTTTGGCCGCGGCGCTCTGATCGGCGGGGTGAACGTCATTCAGGCAAAGCCGGAATTCGACTTTTCCGGTGAGGTGACGGCAGGGATCGGCAATCTGTCCGAGCGCTATCTTGATGGATATGTCACCGGCCCGATCACCGACAAGCTGGCCTTCCGCGTTGCCGGTCGCCTGCGCGAGCGCGATGGCTATGTCGAGAGCCTCAATCCGGCAGAAGAAGATTTCAACAGCCAGGACATGAAGGCGGTGCGCGCCTCGCTGGCTTTTGAGGCCAGCGACCAGCTGCGGTTTGATCTGATCGCCAACTATCAGAAAGACAATCCGTCCGGCACCAGCTTCAAGTCCAAGGCTTTCGACCCGCTACCGGGCCGGTCTTCCGATCCGTGGGAGCCTGCCAATCTCAATACGTTCGGCGATTTTCTCGGCGGCAAGAAGCTCGGTCTCGAGCGTGAGGTTCGCAGCGTGACGCTGCTGACCGACTGGACGATCAATGACACGCTGTCGCTGACCTCCATCTCCGGCTGGCGCGACTTTGACAGCCTGGAAGTGTTCGATCCCGACGGCTTCGGGCTCGACCTGCTGATTTTCGGCGAGGACGCCACGGGCGAGCAGCTCAGCCAGGAGTTCCGCCTCAACTATGATGATGGCGGCCGGGTGCGCGGCTTTGTCGGTGCGAGCTATCTCGATGAGGAAGGCAGCCAGTACGTTCCTCTGACCTTTGACGAGCGCGCTGTGCAGGCCTTGCTTGGCGGGTTTCTTGTGGCGCCAGATGCGCCGGATGCCAGCGACTTTCCTGCGATCAATTTGACGGCCTATCAGCAGTCGGGCGGCACGCTGGTGGTTCCGCTGAAGCCGATCCATAATGAGCAGTTCACCAATTATGGTGACACGCAGGCGATTGACCTGTTTGCCGATGCGACCGTGTCCGTCACCGACCGGCTCGATCTGACGGGCGGCGTGCGCTACACCACAGAGGACAAGACCAGCGGCCTGCTGGTCGAGCTGCTCAATGGGCCGAGCGCGCTGACCGGTGCCGGGCTGTTTGTTCAGCCATCGGGCGGTCTGATTGAGCGCAGCGAGACGTTCGACGACGTCACATGGCGCGCGGCGGCCAAGTTCGAACTGACCGATACGGTCAATCTGTTCGCCAACTATGCGCGCGGGCGCCGTCCGGAAGTGATCACCGCCTCGGCGTCGGCCCCGGCGGCCGGGTTTGCTATCCTGGATGCGGAAATCGTCGATGCCTATGAGGCCGGTGTCAAAGGCGCGTTCCTGAATGGCGATCTCAATTTCGACGCGTCGGTCTTCTATTACGATTACAGCAATTTCCAGTCGACGCAGATCACCGATGATGGCCTGATCGAGCCAATCAATGCCGGCGATGCGACGGCAGACGGTTTCGAGGCCCAAGCAAACTGGTTTGCGAGCGACTGGCTGAATGTCGTGGCGTCCTATGGCTATAATCATGCGCGGTTTGATGACGAGCCGGGCGCGTCATTCGGGGGCAACAAGCTGCGGCTGTCGCCAGACCACAAGGCTGCGCTTTCGGCCCGCGTCCTGTTGCTGGATGAGGGCTTTGGCAGCGTCACGATCGTGCCGAGCTATACCTGGCAGTCGGAGGTCTTCTTCGACAACTCCCAACGTGACCTGATCAGCCAGGATGCCTATGGCCTGTTCAATCTAAACGTTCAGCTGGAGCTGGAGAACGGGTTCGGCATCGAGGCCTATGTCAACAACATGTTTGGCGAAGAGTATATCATCGATGCGGGCAATACAGGCGACGGCTTCGGGATCCCGACCTTTATCTCAGGCACACCGACCCTGTACGGGGCACGCCTGCGCAAATCCTTCTAGGCTGACGAGGCCATTCCGGGTGTCGTCTGTGCCGGTGCCCGGAAACCTCGCAGAGGATGGATCGTTAAGAAAAGCATTAACCAGCGCGTGTTAGCCCTGTGAGTCCTAGGATAGACGGGCCTGATGCGAGACCTTCGACACAAACTTGACCGCACGTGGATGACCGCGTCGCGCCTGACCCCGCAGTCGGGCGGGCGGTGCGTGATGTTCATCTCTGCGCGCGAAGGGGAAGGGACGTCCAGCGTCGCCGCCTCCTTTGCGCTGATGGCGGCGCGCAAGTCGCAGAAATCGACCTGGCTGATCGACCTCGATCTTCGTCGCAATGCGATGTTCGCAGCCTTCGAGAATGGCTTTGTGCGCGACGCGGGCGAGCCGGGCCGGGCGTTTGATGCGTCGCTGAAGACTGATCCGATCTATACGCTGACGCCGCCGGGGGTGGACCGAGGGTCGCCGAATGCGGCCAACAAGCTGTTCACCGTCCATGAAATCAAGAAGACGCGGCTGCTCGTCTCGCGCTTTCGCAATGAAGAGATGAGAGCCGGGCAGCGCGTCCAGCTTCGCACCCAGCCGGAATGGTGGCGCACGGTGCGCCGGGCCGCTGACTGGGTCGTCGTCGATGCGCCAGCGCTGTCGCGCTCGCCGGCCGGCCTGGCCATGGCCGCGCAGATGGACGGCGTGATCATCGTGATGGAGGCCGACTCGACCGGCGCTGAAGAGCTGATCGGCCTTCGCCGCGAAATCGAGACGCATGGCGGCACGGTTGTTGGCATTGTGATGAACAGGATGGGAGCCGATGCCCGCTTCGCTGACCGTCTCGCAGGGTAGCGCGGCCTCGCAGGGCAAGGACCCGCTGCTGAGGTTCGCGCTCATTTGCGAGATCGCGGTCGCCTTTGCCTGCCTGGTTCTGTTTACCGAAGGCCTGTTGCCACGCCTGTTTGCCAGCGAGGAAAACCCTGAGAGCGGATTTTTGAGGCTGTTATGGCTGCCGGTTTACGGACTGGTCGGCATGGGGGCGCTCTGGAAGCTGCCGCAGATGTTTCGCGCGGCGCTTCGCATGCCGTTCCTGTTGTTTATCCTGCTGCTGGCCTGCGCGAGTGTCGCCTGGTCGATCAATCCGGAAGTGACGGAGCGGCGGGCGGTCGCCATCGTGGCAACGACGCTGGCCGGCTTTTATCTGGCGGTACGTTATGACTGGCGCACGCTGCTGAGACTGCTTGGCGCGGTGTGGATATTCCTCGCTTTCATCTCATTGGGGGCGGGCCTTGCAGCGCCGGGTTTCGGCATCATGGATGAGGTTCATGTCGGCGCGTGGCGCGGGCTCTGGTGGGAGAAGAATGCGATGGGCGGGCATATGGCGCGCGCGGCTTTTCTCTGCGCCTTCCTGTTCCTGATGGACAAGCCGTGGCGAATGGTCTGGGGCGGCGGCGTGCTGCTCTGCGCGGCGCTGGTGATCCTCTCGACATCGAAGACAGCGCTGCTCGGCCTGATGCTCGGCTTCGGTGTGCTGGCCGGGGCGGCGTGGATGCGGCGCGGACCGGTGACGACGATTTCATCCATCTGGCTGGGGGTGATCCTGGTCGGGGCTTTTGCCACGGTGATGGTGGTCGAGCCGGGCCTGGTGTTCCAGCTGCTCGGCCGGGATGCGACCCTGACAGGGCGGACGGACATCTGGGCCGTGCTGATCGATGCGATCGGGCAGCGGCCGCTCTTCGGCTATGGGTACGCGGCGTTCTGGGGCGCTGAATCGCAGCCAGCCTATATGGTGCGGCTGGCGACGGAATGGCTTGTGCCGACGGCGCATAATGGCTGGCTGGAGACGGCGCTGAGCATTGGGCTTGTGGGCCTGGCCGGGTTTGCGATCTGCTATCTGGTGATGTTGTGGCGGTCGGTGCTGCTGGCATTCAGGAGCTGGAATGGCGTGTTTGCCTGCGGGGTGGCGCTGCAATTCCTGCTGTTCAGCCTGTCGGAGAGTATCGCGCTTCAGCAGAATGCGATTGTCTGGGTGACGTTTGTCGCGGTGGCCGTGAAAGTGGCGATCCCGCAGCGGGCGGCGTCGCGCGAGCCGAAACGGGAGCAGGTCTCAGCGGTTCGCGGGGAGCGGCTGGCCCGGATGGCGGCTCGCCCGGCTATCGTCCGAATCCGTTGATCCGGCGGGTATGGCGGGCGTTGAGCGCTGGCTGACCGTGGCCGCGCCGTAGAACTTCATTTTCTTCCAGAACAGGATCTTGCCGAGGCCGCGAACGGCCTTGTCGAGTTCATAGGCACGGTCTGGATGGCGCAGGGCCCACATGGCGAGCCATTTGGTGCCGTGCAGGGCGAATTTGCCTGCGCCGATCGCCATCCACATGACGAGGCTGGCATAGCGCGGCGGGTCTGCCCGGAGGGCCAGTGTGCAAGGCCCCTGGCCGTAAGAGAGGGCCCGGCGCAGCGTGTAGGACAGCGTCACGCGCTGTGGCAGCGGGTGTTCGTAACTGGTGGCTTTCGGGGCCCAGGCGAATTTGCGTCCGGCATCCTTGAGGCGGACCCAGAGGAGATCATCCTCTCCACCGACCTCGTTCATCTTGACGTCGAACCACGGTTTGTCGCCGGGGATCTGGTGCGTATCGAGCAGTGAGTTGCCGCAGCCATAAGGCTTGTCGATGAAGCCTTCGCGCAGGCGCGGATCGCGGCCGAAGAAGTCTTCAAAGTACGACTGGTGCGCGGTGACGGCTTCTGGCAGCTCCGTTGCAATCGGGCCGAAGGTGACCGCGGCGCCATAGCCTTCATAGGTCGCGAGTAATTCTTCCAGCCAATGGACCGGGGCCGACTGGTCATCATCGAGGAAGGCGACGAGCTGGGTGTCGAGCGCGTCCATTGCGGCGTTGCGGGCATTGGCGACGCCCGGGGCGGGCGCGTGGACATAGTGCAGCGTGACGCCTTCAGGCGCTTTGCCGGTGAGCGCGTCAAACGTGAAGCGGGCGGATGCGTCGGCGGAATTGTCGGCGATCAGGACGGTGAAGCCTTCCTTGCGGACCGACTGCCAGAACAGACTCTCGACAGCCCGGTGCAGGCTTTCCGGCCTGTTATAGGTCGGGATGACGACTGTGATGTCATTCGGGCTCATGCCGCGTCCTTAGCCAGTATTTCCTGAACCGCGTGTGAAGGCGTTACCAGATTCGCGCCGGTGTCGCGCGCAAGGCGTACGAGGCGTCTCAGGTCTTCAGGTGTGGTCCCCCAAGGACTTCCATTCTGCCGTACATCGTGTGTGAAGACAAATAGCCAGGTCGGGTTTTTTGCGGCGGCTTCGATGGCGGCGGCGGCACGTGCGGTGCTGGCGTCACTGGCGTCCAGTTCATAGGCCGACAGCTGCATCAGGTCCGCGCCCTTATTGTTGGCGCCGGGAAGGATGCCGCGCACAGCATCGAATTTGGTGGTCATGGCCGGTTTCAGCGATGCGCTGGTTTCACCATAGGGCCATGCGAACTGGGTGACAGGCAGGCTGTGGCCCATCTCTTTCAGGTGCGAGAGATTGGTGTCGATGTCGACAAGAACGTCATTCAACGAGGCGCGGGCGCAATCAACATGGCTTTCCGTGTGCGCGCAGATTTCATGGCCGGCGGCGACCAGCGGGGCGAGGTCACGCTCGTCGAAAAGCTCGCCCATCGTACCGCTCGTACCCGCCATGCCTGTGCAGGCATAATAGCCGCCCCTGGCGCCGACTTCGTCGAGGATCTCGGCGCCGGTATCGGCGGCTGATTTAGGGAAGTCGTCGAAGGTGAAGCAGATATAGGTTTCGCGCGGCTGGACGGGCAGCGGCTTGGCCACCTTCCAACGTGTCAGGCGGCGGCGGATCTTCGCGCCGAGCGAGCGGTCCGGCACATAGTCTGCGAGGGCGAGTGCGGTCATGACAGATGCTCAGCGTATTCGAGCGCGCGGTATGTCTTCAGCGCGGCGAGACGCATCGACATTGGCAGGACGGACTGCCGGGCCGTGAATTTCGTGAGCCCGCGCCACATGGGCCGGGCGGGCAGGAAGCGCATGAGCCGGGCCATCTTGAAGAGCTTCATCGATTTCATCGCATCGGGATGGCGCTCTGCCAGACGCGCGAAATTGGCGCCGGAGCCACCGAACTTCTCGATCAGGACTGCCGTCGGGTCGAGGCCGAGATGGGTGGCGGTGTTGTCGATGTGGATGACGGGGTAGGCCTCTGCGACGCGCAGGCCCCAGTCGACATCCTCCCAGCCCCAGCCGGTGAACCCTTCATCGAAGCCGATCGCGTTCAGGATATCGGCATGGACAAGGATGTTCGACGAGAAAACGTAAAGGCCGGGATCCTCGCTGCGGATCGCTGCGGGCAGGCATTCGGAGCGTTTGGACTGGGCGTGGTGGAGGCCGGTTTCCGAGGTGGGGCCGACTTGCCTTACGCTGAAACCGCCGGCGATCAGGGATGGCCCTTCGGCGCTGTCGAGCGCCTTGAGGTAACGCGTCAGGAACCGGTCAGTGTCCGGGCACATGTCGGCATCCAGAAAGAGCAGCCAGTCGGTCTTGGCGAGCGCGGTAAGACGGTTTCTGGCTTCAGAGCGGCCGATATTTCGCGGCGACGTGACGAGATGCGCGGGGCCGGGATGGGCCATGACATGGCGCACGAGCGCTTGCGACATGGCGTCATCTGCCGATCCGTCATCGAAGAAAATCAGGGTCGTCCTGTGCGCGCCGTCGAGGCGAGAGAGGCGAGCGGCCAGCGGGTCGGCGCTGTCATGGTAGCAAGGCACGCAGATGGTCAGCGGGGTTTCGCCTGTAACGCCGTTCGACAGCATGGCTTCGCCAGCGTCGGTGCGGACAATTGGAGGTTTTTCGCTTGTGATCGGGGCGAGTGTTGCGGTGTCAGCCATCTAGCGCTGCCTTTTCCAGTCGCCGAGCAGGCATGGTGCCGTGGCGAGCATGATGAACACGTCGAACCAGAAGGAGTAGCGGTTCACATATTCCATATCGAGGCGGACCCGTTCACGAACGCCGGCGCCGGTATGGACCGGTCCGCGCGAGCCATTGATCTGCGCCCAGCCGGTGATGCCCGGTTTGACGCGGTGACGGTGGGCGTAGTCGCCGACGAGGTTCTGGACCTCTGCGTGCTCGGCCGTCATGCCGACAGCGTGCGGACGCGGTCCGACAATGGACATCTCGCCGTGCAGGACGTTGAGGAGCTGTGGCAGCTCGTCGATGGATGTGGCGCGGATGAAGCGGCCGACGCGTGTGACGCGCGGGTCATGCGCTGTGGTCTGGGCCGTCATCTTCTCGGCCGCCGCCGGATTGTGCTGCATCGAGCGGAACTTCCAGACGCGGATGATCTGGTTGTTGAAGCCGTGGCGTTTCTGACGGAAGAAGACCGGCCCTTTGCTGTCCAGTTTGATGGCGATCGCCGTCAGCAACAGGAGCGGCGAGAAAACGACGAGCATCAGCGAGGCGAAGACGATGTCGGACACGCGCTTGATGAACGCCCGGCGCACATCGTTCGGCGCGCCAGACACATAGGCGGCGGGCGAGCGGGCGATTTCGGCGAGGCTTTCTGTTTCCGGGTCGAAGCCGTCCAGATCGAGCAGCAGGACAACCCGCTGTGGCAGCACGCGCAGCCGGTCAACCAGCGTGCGGACACGCTCACGGGCGTCGGAGGTCACGGTGACGACGATGCGGTCAATATCGGGCAGTCGGTCCCAGTTCATGAGATCATCGAGACGGCCGAGGACGGGCACGCCGCCCATCTCTGCCGGGGCTCGCGACAGCCGGTCGTCGAACACGCCGATCACGTTGAGTTCGCGTGTGTCCTGGTTGCGCTGTAGCAGGCGTTGAGCGTTTGGCGTGGCGCCGACAAGGACGACGTTTTCAGAGAAAGCGCCGGCGCGGCTCAACATCTTGAACAGGACGATGAAGTGCGCATGCAGGACAAGCACGAAGGCGGCGGCGAGATAGCTCGCGCCGAGGACGTCGTGGGAGATTGGCGGGCTGTAGATCTGCTGGACGACCAGGACCAGGACGGTGAGCGGGAAGCCGCAGCCGATGGCCACGCGGATCATGTGTTCGCTGACAGGGCGGCTGTAGGAGAGTTGATAGCCTTCGGCATTGCGAACGCCGACCCGCATGATCAGCGGGATGAGGGCAAAAGGAATGATTTCGGCGACCGTAGAGCCCAGCCAGTGCAATCCCGCGATGTAGATGGCCAGTGATGCCATCATGAAGCTGGCAAGCAGGTCGCAGGCCTGCATGGCGACTTGCAGCATCGGGCGGCTGATGATGCGGCTATTGGAGCGGATCCGCGCTTCAGCCTCTGCGAAACCTTGCGGATCGGCACGGTCCTGCGGCGTCGGGAAGATGGAATGGGTGTGGGCGGGGATGCCTATGTGTTGTGCCCCATCGGCCATGCGTCGGGTCCTGCTTGTTTGCGCGCGTCTCCTTGTCTCAAAACAAAACCAATATCCGGTTTCGTGGATCTGTGAAATTTGATCGATCTGTGAACAGGAAGGGCCCGCGCCAGAAGCTCAAGCAGAGCGCGTGAGCGTTCTTTTTATTGCAGTTTCTGCGATGCCCATTCGCGCGCAGTGAAGCCATCGATCACGTCGCAGAGGAGGCCGAGATGGTGGAGCGTGTAAATAAAGCGGCTGGGGTCTGCGAGACGCTTCATGGTGCCGCCGGCTTCGAAGAGATTGCCGGTGTTGAGGGCGAGGGTCAGGTGGCCGTCTTCGAACAGGACTCTCAGCTTTCCGCCCTCGAAATGGTCTTCCAGCGCCAGAATGCGCTCCATCCGGTCGGGGGTGAGCAGGGCGCGGGCGGCAACCTGGTCTGTTCCCCAGACGGAGAACTTGCTCTCCCATTCCGGCGAGACGAGCCGAACCCTCTGCAAGTCTTTCAGCTGGTCGCGCATATGGTCCGTGCCGCGGCGCATGAGGATGGTGCGGCCTTCAAATGGGACCGGATATTCAGCGTGCACCAGCAGGCCGGACAGGATGTTCGTGGTGTGACTTCCGCTGCCGGTGGTCAGCCTTGCATCAACGGCGTCGAAGCGGACACCGGAGCGCTCTCCAGAGACGTGGTCTTCAAAGCGTCGGGAGTCAAAATAGTCGAGAAGAGCCGCGTCGCGCAGTCTCCAGACGGCGCCGGTCGGATCGTCCTGGTCTGTCATATAATCAACGCGCAGGGCGTCATCATAGTTTGCAAGGAGGGTTTTCTTGTTGCCGAGATCCTCAAGTGTGTCGCGCATCGGGTCATAGTCAAAGCCGAGCGGCAGGCAGGCGGTGCCAACGATCAGTTCCTTGATCTGTGTGTGTAATCGCTGCTCGTGCGCCCGCAGGGAGCTGGTCGCATATCTGGCAATCAGAAAGCCGACATAGCCGGCGGCCATGGCCGCATATTCATTATGGGTAAGCGCAATCGCCACGAAGACAAGCGGCAGGATGATCACGGCGGAGATGGTCCATGTCAGCAGGGTCGCCTTGTGGATGGCGGCGCGGCGATCCTGTTCCCGCGCTTCCAGTTCCGGCTTCAGATAGGTGTGCCAGACGCGTGGCGCCTCGGCGAATTCAGGCCGCGAGCGCGCAATCTCCTGCAGGTCAGGCTTTGAACTGAGCATGACGCCCCCATCCGGTCTCCTATGGATGAAGGCGTGGAATCTGGCCGAATGAGGTCAGCTGCCGTCGAGCCGGTTGTGCGCCCATTCGCGCGTGAGGAAGCCGTCGATGACGTCGCAGACGAGGCCGATTTCGATCAGCGTGCCAATGAAGCGGTTCGGGTCGACCAGCGGCTTGAAGATGGAGCCGGCCTCGAACTGGTCCTTGACCTCGAGGGCGAGCGTCATGTGGCCATCCTCAAAGATGCCGCGCAGCTTGCTGCCCTTGAAGTGACGCTCCAGCGCGAGCAGGCGTTCCATGCGGTCTGGCGTCAGCAGGGTGCGCGCCTCGACCTGGTCGGTGGAGTGGACGGTGAAGGCGTCTTCAAGCTCCTTGGAGACGAGATCGACGCGTTGCAAATCGCCCGAGCCCTTGCCGCGCTTCCACCATTTGTCGCGTGCGATGACGGTGCGGCCCATAAAGCGTTCGGGGTATTCGACATTGAACAGCAGACCCTGGAATTTGGTGACGGTGCGCCGGTTCTTGCCCGAGCCCTGCGTCTGGGTGAGCTTGCATTCGACCATGGTGAAGCCGGCGTCTGCGCGCTGGCCTTCGATGAGGTCCTCGAATTTGCGGTTGTCATAGGAGGGCATGAGGCCCGCTTCCTTGAGCCGGTCAAAGGCCGGGGTGGGCGGACCGTCGCTCTTGGTGAGCGAGCCGGAATTGGCCTTCATCCAGGAGCCGAGGCTTCGAAAGTCCGAGACCGCTTTCATGTCCATGTGCAGCGTGTCGTATGTGAAGCCGAAGGGTTCGCAGGCCGCGCCGACGACGAGCTGCTTTGTCTGCGACTTCATTGAGAAGACCGGCATCCAGACGGCGGCAGAGAGCATGAAGGTCAGCACGATACCGGCGAAGAAGCCGAACGGGAACATGACCTGAAAGCCGACCTGCCAGGTCAGTAGGGCGATGGCAGCCACAATAATGGCACCGACGATGATGGTGCGTTTGACCGCGCGGTGGATGACGGCCTTGCGCTCGACTTCCATGCGTTCGAGTTCAGGGGCCAGTCTGTCGGCCCAGATCGCCACGGCGCCTTCGAATTCAGGCCGCTGGCTGCGGATCCTGTCAAAGTAAACGCTCATAACCGCTTGCATGCTCATTGGAATGTCCCCCTCGAAATTCGTCTATTCGGACCAGAGATCGCGGTCCGGCGAGGCAATATGGGAAAGTCTGGTTAGCAAGGCGTGAAGCGTTGCAGCTTCTTCAGCGCTGAGCGCAGACATCAGGTCCCGCTCATAGGCGAGCGCGCGCGGAATGATTGCATCATAGACGTCCCGGCCCTTGCGCGTCATGCGCAGCGCAGCCTTGCGGCGGTCGGTTGTGTCGGAAGTGCGGGAAATCAGGCCCCGGTCCAGCAAGGCTGCCGTGGCGCGGCTGACGGCCGGCTTGTCCATCAGGGTGCGGGCGGCGACCTCGGTGGATGTCAGCCCTTCGCTCTCGCCCAGCACGGCGAGGATGCGCCACTGCCAGATGGAGATGTCGAACTCACGCTCGTACATGTCCGCAATCTTGCGCGAGACCGCATTCGACAGAACCGAGAGCCGGTAGGGCAGGAAACTGTCGAGGCTGAGGGTTGTATCGGTCGGCTGGCCTGAGTTGCCGCTGGCGTCATCCATTCGTTTTTACGTCTCCAAACTTGATAATAGTTTCAAATGCAACTATTCTGGTAACAACAATCTTAGGAGGTTAAGCACATGGCAGACCTGTTTGAAAATCCAGCTGGCCTCAACGGCTTTGAATTCATCGAGTTTTCTGCGCCTGAAAAGGGCCATCTTGAAAAGGTTTTCGAGACGATCGGCTTCACCAGGGTGGCGCGTCACCGCTCCAAGGACGTCGAGCTGTGGCGCCAGGGCGGCATCAATCTGATTACCAATTATGAGAAGGGCTCACCGGCTTATTACTTCTCGCGTGAGCATGGCCCGAGCGCCTGCGGCATGGGTTTCCGCGTGCGCGATGCGAAGAAGGCCTATGACCATCTGATCGCCCAGGGCGCAGAGCCTTGCGAGGTGCCGACCGGGCCGATGGAACTGAATATCCCGGCCGTTCGCGGCATCGGCCACTCGCTGATCTATCTCATCGACCGCTATGACGATGAGGGCGAGGGTCTGTCGATCTATGACATCGATTTCGAATATCTGCCGGGCGTCGAGAAATATCCTGAAGGCGCCGGTTTCAAGCTGATCGATCACCTTACTCACAATGTCTACAAGGGCCGGATGAAGTATTGGGCTGACTTCTATGAGCAGCTCTTCAATTTCCGTGAAATCCGCTATTTCGACATCAAGGGCGAGTATACGGGCCTGACCTCGCAGGCGCTGACCGCGCCGGACGGCAAGATCCGCATTCCGCTGAATGAGGAAGGCGAGGGCGGCAAGGGCCAGATCGAGGAATTCCTGCGCGAATTCAACGGCGAAGGCATCCAGCACATCGCGCTGATCTCTGACGATCTCATCGCCTCATGGGACAAGCTGAAAGCGCTTGGTGTGCCCTTCATGACGCCGCCGCCGGATACGTATTACGAGATGCTGGCCGAGCGCCTGCCGGGCCATGGCCGCGATGTCGAAGAGCTGAAGAAGCGCGGCATCCTGCTCGATGGCACGACGGAAGGCGGCGAGCCGCGCCTGCTGCTGCAGATCTTCGCGGAGACGCAGATCGGACCGGTCTTCTTCGAGTTCATCCAGCGCGTTGGCGACTATGAACAAGGCTTCGGTGAGGGTAACTTCAAGGCGCTGTTCGAGAGTATGGAACGCGACCAGATCAAGCGCGGCGCGCTGGCGGTCGAAGAGAAGGCCGACGCGTGAAGATACCGCCGCCCCTGGTGTTCGCCGTGCCCATTCTGATCGGGTGGGCCGTTGAACACCTTGTGCCGGCTAGCGTCTTCACGTTTCCATTCCAGCCCTTTGTGGGCTTGATCGCCCTGATTTGCGCGGCGGTTCTCCTGATCCTCGCGGTCACCGGGTTCCGCCTGAAGAAGACGACAGTCAACCCGTTTGATCCGTCGGAAGCCACCGCGCTGGTGAGCGGCGGGATCTACAGCTTCAGTCGCAACCCGATGTATGTGGGCATGGCGCTGTTCGCGCTCGGGATTTGTCTTGGACAGGGCTGGAGTGCGGGATTGCTGCTCCTGCCGGTCGCGATCTGGTATATTGATGCAAACCAGATCAAACCCGAGGAAGCGGCCCTGCGTGAGCGCTTCGGCGCTGAATATGATGCGTATTGCAAACGCGTACGGCGCTGGGTGTAGCACCGGGAGGAGATGCCATGACTGAACGCCGAAGAATGCAGATGGGCCTGAAGCCGAACCTTCTCGCCGCCTCGATTGCCTTTGTGATCTGCGCAGGCCTGCTCGTGGCCGATATCCAGTTCGGCTTCATGCCGTTTGGCGATCCATGGCGCGCAGCGCTGTTTGGCGGCATTGGCGGACTTGTCGGCTGGTCCGTCGGATACAGATTTTTTCCGAAGAAACGTGACAGAACGGAGGATTCAGAATGACCGAGACTGCCCCCAATCTTCAAGGCGTTCACCACGTCGCCTATCGCTGCAAGGATGCGAAGGAGACGGTGGATTTCTACAAGGACGTGCTGGGCATGGATTTCCAGCTCGCCATTGCAGAGGACAAGGTGCCGTCCACCGGCGCGGCGGACCCGTACATGCATGTCTTTCTCGATGCCGGGAATGGCAATGTGCTCGCCTTTTTCGAGCTGCCGACCAGGCCGGATATGGACCGGGACCGCAACACGCCCGAATGGGTGCAGCATATCGCCTTCAAGGTCGCGACGATGGACGATCTGATGAACGCCAAGGCGCGGGCCGAAAGCCGCGGGCTGGAGGTCGTCGGGCCGACCCATCACGGCATCTTCAAGTCGATCTATTTCTTCGACCCGAATGGTCACCGGCTCGAGCTTGCCTGCAATATCGGCACGCCCGAGCAGATGAGCGAGCTGAAATCGGTCGCCGAAGACATGCTGGATGAGTGGAGCCGCACCAAGAAAGCGCCAAGGCATGCCGCCTGGCTGCACGAGAAGATCGCCGACGAGACGGCCTGAGGGTGGTCGCCCGTCCGTTCCCTGACAGGAAAGAACGGGCGAGTTCTTATAGATCTATGTCTGACGATGCCTCTGCCGCTTCGGCGTTGCGCCGGGCGTTCTCAATCTTGTCGAAGTGCCCTTGAAGCGCTTCTACCCCGCTTGCGAGACCGTGCGAGTCGACAATATTGACGGTCAGAGCGTCGGCCAGTTGAGGATTGTCCCGGGCGGGCTTCACCAGGATGTCGAGAACGACGCCGCACCCTGTCGCGGCGAATCCACTTGTAACACCCGTGGGTTTGGTCGCCGTTGCTTTCATGCAGCCCGGTTTATGATACTGGCTGCTCGTAACTTGGTTTCCGTTTACGTCATAAAACCAGGTATATCTTTTGCCGAATGCGTAGAGGTCGTTGATTTCTGACGGTTCGCCGTATTTTTTCAGAAGTGCTGAGTGGAGTGCGTCCTTCGTTGGCCGGGACGCTGTCTCGTACATCTTGCGATGAGCGATGGCGTGTACGACTTCTTTCCCCGGCAGGCCGATCGCCTGCAGATCGACGCGTTCGTTGCCGGGCATGGCGAGCCTGTTTGCCGGTGGAAAGTTCGAAACCGTCAGGAATTGCTTGAGAGCCACAGGCGTTTCATAGGTTTTGACAATGTACCCGCCGTCCGGAAAAACCGTTTCAAAGCCTGGAAACTTGCAAGCAAGTGTTGCTTCGGCTTCTGCCAGCGTCATGCCCACATGCAGGTCCTGAACGGTCAGTTTCGCCGGCACTCCGGCGCGCGGCGTTGTCGAGATCTCGGGTGGGCAGCCCCCCGACGACTGGGCCACAGCGCTGGGGACTGCGGTTGACAGGCAGGCGAGCACCGCGAGTGCTGGTGCGATAGACCTGTGTAGTTTCATGCTGACATCCTTTTCCAAGCAAACTCTGGTAATCGTAGTAACCCGCATTTTTTGACGGATCAATAACCCACGAAACTGAAATATTCACTGCAGGATGAGGCGTATTCGGCATGGTGATTTCTGGGGTGTGACAAAGTCGGATCCTGACAGCACCAGCGGGCTAACTTGACCTGACCGACGACACGTCCGTTAAACAGATAAAGAGCCACGCTGGAGAAGAGACTTGAAGCTGAGCTGGATATTCGTCGCCGCTGTAACCTCGCTTGCGGGGTGCGCATCGGCCCCTGATGCGCCTCGCCTGCCGGGGAACATGATCAGCCTGGAGCCTGCAGCGGCGGGACAGGACGGCGCCATTCGCGTGACGATGGAGATCGCTTCAGACGATGACGGCGTTGTAGAGTTTCTCTTTCCCGATCAGTGGGGACCTGAAACAGGCCTCACGGGACTTTTGTCCGACTTCCAGGTTTCTACTGCCGGCGCTGGCGCGACGCTCGAGCGAGAAGGCGGGACTGTTCGGGTAGAGCATGGCGCTGCTGAGCCCTTCGTGCTGAGTTTCACGCTGAAACAGGATTATGATGGCGAACCGCAATGGGGGGAGGCGGGGCTTCCCGGCATGCGGCCAATTGTGTTGCCCGATCATGCCAGCCTGATCGGGTATACGTTCGTGCCGGACGTTGATGTTACGGGTCCGTTCCGGCTTTCGGTGACTGGCTTTGAGGGCGCGTTGGTGTCGAGCCTCAAGCTCGAGGATGGGGTGAGCGACCCAGTGGCGCTGAGCGATATCAGGGGCTCGGTGATTCTGATTGGCGACTACCGGACATCTGTGGTCAGCGGATCGGGGCGTGAGGTCAGGCTCGGTGTGCGGGGGGACTGGACGCTGTCCGACGAGCAGATCGGCTTGACGGCGCAGGCCGTGCTGTCCGAAGCGGCCGCGCTGTTCGAAGACGATGTGTTCAAGGATTACTTCGTCGCGCTGCTTCCGCTGCCGGACCTGCCAGACGGGTCCGCCGTCATCGGAACAGGTCTGACCCGCTCATTCCTGCTGCTCGCGACCCAGAATGCCGAGGCAGAAAACCTGACCCACACGATCGTGCATGAGATTCTGCATGAGTGGATCACCCGGCGCATGGGCGCTACGGATGAGGCCACCGACCCTGAGCGAATGTGGTTTACCGAGGGATTTACCGAATACTACACCCAGATCGTGCTGTTGAAGTCCGGTTTGATTGATCTCGACGGGTTTGTCTCGAACCTGAATGACATGGTGGAGGCCTATCTGACCTCGCCCGTGCGTGAGACGAGCCAGAGCGCGCTCGCAGCAGGGATCTGGGACAGCGATGCGTTGCAGCGACTGCCCTATCAGCAGGGCCAGCTGCTTGCGTTGAACTGGAACAGTGAGCTTGCAGCTTCAAACAGCGGGGACCTGTCGGATGTCCTGTCCGGACTGATCGATGCTGGCGATGAAACGCTGGATGATGATGAAATCCAGGGGGCGCTGCGCGCGGCGCTCGGAGATCGGTTCGACGAGCGATACCAACGCCATATTGTGAATGGAGCGGTGATCTGGCCGGATGAGCTGGCGCTCCCGTCCTGCCTGATCACGCAAGGGACTGGCGAGGAGGCGAGGTTTGCGGTTCGCTCCGACGCCGACGAGGCAGCTTGCGTGCGGTCCATTGTCGGGTGATCGCGATCACGGTCGGGGCGGCGGCGGTGTTTCTCGCGCCGATCCAGGCACGCGGGGCGCTTCAGTCAGGCATTGGTGTGCATGGCAGTTTTCCAGGTGCCGTTCTCATTGACGAGGACCTGGGATGCGGTGGCCTTGCTGGTGTCTTCGCCCGATTGAGCGAGATATTCGACCGTTACGATGATGACGTCGCCGCGCTTTTGCTGAAACAGGGTGCGCACATTGGAGAGCTTCCAGCCTTGCGCGAAAATCGCTTTCAGGAGGTCGCGTATGGCGGGTTTTCCGATGGCGGTGACTTCGGCGATCATGACGCCGTCATCGCAGTAGAGGTCGAGGATGTCGTCTGACCCCCAAGCCGATTGGTAGCGCTGGTTGAAGGCTTCGACGATGGGCTGGATATTCTCGCTCATGGCAATGTTCCCCTGACGCGCGAATATTTTTGTCACCTTAGCGCGTGGCGGGCAATACCCAGGATCGATAAGGGGGCCAAAGCTGGCAGGGGACGGTCAGGCCCGCTTTCTGGCGGTTTGTGGCTCCGACGTCTGATCAAGCATGGCACGGACATAGGTTTCCAGCTCGTTGAAGATCACCGGCTTGCTGAGGATGGTCACGCCATCGAACTTGTCCGCCATCCGCCCAATGCGTGAGCCTGTAAGAAACATGAAGGGGAGATTCCGGTCAGACATCGTCTGCGCGACCGGGAGAGAGAGTTCGTCATAGAGGGTGATGTCGAGAACTGCAGCGTGGATCGTCTCCTGCTCCAAAGCCGCCAGAGCGCCTTCTACCGAACTGATCGGCCCGACAACCCCATAGCCCATGGCTTCGAGGTCCACTTTCAGGTGGAGACCGATCATCAGCTCGTCTTCTACGATCATGATCCAGGTTTTATCAGACACGTCTACATACCACTTTCGTTTGCACGGTGGCACTCATGAACTATCCCCGAATGCGACCGTAGAAGTGTAAACGCTCACATGGCTTATCGGTTTCAAGAAAATTTGATCCCGACACGCGACGGGCCCTGCAAGCCATCTCGCCCCGCACGGTTTTGGACGTGCGGGGCGGTTGCATGTGTGCCGCTCATACGCTCGGCTTTTAGCGGGGGCCCGTGGGCGCGCTGGTTGGCCGTCAGCTGTCGTCAGCCTTTGCACGGACTTCGCTGCGAAGGCCGAGATAGAGGCTGATGCAGCAGACCAGAAGGATCAGCGTGAAGGGCAGGGCTGCGGTGATCGTGCCCGCCTGCAATGACTGCAGCGTTGACCTGCCGCCGCCATAGAGCAGCATGGAGGCCGTGACGCCCAGCATACAGGCCCAGAAGACGCGTTGCGGAACCGGGGCATCTGTCTTGCCGCCCGAGGTGATGCTGTCGATGACAAGCGCGCCAGAGTCCGCCGAGGTCACAATAAAGACGACCAGAAGGAAGATGGCGGCGGTCGATGTGATGGCGGCCAGGGGCAGGCTGTCGAGCAGCTGGAACAGGGAGAGGGCGGCGGTCTCGATACCGCCGGCGAGATCGCCTTGGCCCGCTTCGAATTGCTGGATGGCCGTTTCGCCGAAGGTGGTGAACCAGACTACGCAGATGACGAAGGGGCAAAGGATCACGACGGTGAGGTATTCGCGCACTGTGCGGCCGCGCGAGATGCGCGCGATGAACATGCCGACGAAGGGCGACCAGGAAATCCACCACGCCCAGTAGAAGATGGTCCAGTCATGGAACCAGGCCTGATCGGTGCGGCCGAACCAGTTGGTCAGGGCCGGAGTGTCTTTCACATAGGCGATGAAGTTCTCGCCAAAGCCCAGCGTGATGGCGAGGGTCGGACCGGTGATGAAGACGAAGATCATCAGCAGGAGCGCGATCGACATGTTGATATTGGAGAGCAGTTTCACGCCGCCATCCATGCCGCGCAGAACCGAAATGACGGCAAGCCCCGTAATGGCGAGGACCAGCCCGACCTGCATGAGCAGGGTTGGCTTGAAGCCGAGAAGGTAGCTGACGCCGCTGCTCGCCTGCATGGCGCCGATGCCGATGGTTGTGGCAAGGCCGAACACAGTCGAGATGACCGCCATCGTATCGATGAAGTGGCCCCATGCGCCCCAGACACGCTCGCCCAGGATCGGGTAGAAGGCTGAGCGGATGGTGAGGGGCAGGCCTTTATTATAGGCAAAGAAGCCGAGCGCGAGGCCGACGATGGCGTAGATCGCCCAGGGCGACAGACCCCAGTGGAACAGCGTGGCGCTGAAGGCGAGGCGGCGGGCCTCTGCACTTTCGGCTGCGGCATCGAGCGGCGTGCCGAACCAGTCTGTGTAATAGGCGAGCGGTTCGGCCGCGCCATAGAACATGAAGCCGATGCCAACGCCGGCGGCGAACAGCATGGCGACCCAGGATGTGAGCGCGAATTCCGGCTTTGCGTCCGCCCCGCCCAGCCTGATCTTGCCGAGCGGCGACAGCGTCAGGAAAACGCAGAAGATAAACAACAGGACCGGCGTCATCGCGAACATCCAGTCGAAGGTGTGGAGCGTCCAGGAGCGAGAGGCCTCCAGGCCGCTACCGGCGGCTTCCGGGAAGATCAGCGAGACTGCTGCGAACAGCAGAACGAGACCGGCGCTCAGGAAAAAGACCGGGTTGTGAATGTCGAGGCCCCAGACCTCAACATTGTCCTGTCCGACTTCGTAGTCGGTCTCGTATTCGATTGTGTCGTTATCGCTATCAGTGTCGGTCGGCGTATCGGCGTCGCTCATCCAAGATCTTTCAAAACTAAATATTTGATTCGATTTACGAAATAGTCTGATGCAGGGCTGAGAACATATATTTAGGTAGATTCCAACATGCCTGAGATTGGAATCTACGTGTGACTTTGGGGCAACATTTCCACAACCCCTTGAATTAACATGGATTAATGTTGTGTTTTCGCGCCTGCAGCAAAATCAGGCCAATAGCAGCAGTGGGCCGATATTTTACTTTGCAAAATAAAATTCTATTCATCACCGCGTCATTCAAATTTCGTCTGCCTGGCTTGGCGCGTCCCCTGGCGCGGCCTGATCTGGCGCCGTTTTGACAAAAGTAGCAATCGAGGGATTCATTTCATGAACAGACTTCTAGGCGGAGCATCTCTGCTCGCCATCAGCGCACTCACATTCGCAGCGCCGGCCATGGCGCAGGACGAGACCGGCGCACAAAAGCGTCGCCTCAACACCGTCACCGTGACAGCAACCAAGCGCTCTGAATCGGCGCAGGACATTCCCGTGACCGTCAACGCGCTCGGCGAGCAGGAGCTTGAGCAACTCGGCGTCAAGAATTTCAGCGACTATCTCGTCCAGCTTCCGGGCGTGACGGCGGGCGGGTCCGGCCCCGGTCAGAACACGATCTATATTCGCGGTCTCGCGTCGACGACGCCAAACCTGACGGTCGCCGGTGTGGCTGGTCTCGCGCCGAACGTCGCTTTCTATCTCGACGAACAGCCGCTGTCCCAGCCGGGCCGCAACCTGGACGTCTATGCCGCTGACCTTGAGCGCCTCGAGGTGCTCTCCGGGCCGCAGGGCACGCTGTTCGGCGCAAGCTCGCAGGCCGGTACGGTTCGCCTGATCACCAACAAGCCATCGCTGTCCGGATTTGATGCCGGCTTCAAGGCGTCGACCTCCTTCACCGATGGCGGCGAGATGTCGAACAGCGTCGAGGCGATGATCAATGTGCCGGTGACGGACAAATTCGCGCTGCGCGGCGTTGTCTATAATGACAGCCAGGGTGGCTATATCGACAATGTCGGTGGCACGCTGACGGCGCGCGACTCGGCTCGCTTCCGCCCAGCCGGGACGGTCCGTGACAATGGCACCGTCGTCTCACAGGCGCGGGCCGGTAAACAGGCCGATGGCGACAATTCCATTGCGGTCGATATCGTCGATTTTTCGGGGATCAATTTCATTCAGGCCGATAATGGCGCGATCGTTGAGGATGATATCAACGACACCAATTATCAGGGCTTCCGTCTGAGCGGCTATTATGAGTTCAATGCCGACTGGGACCTGCTGATCCAGCACTCCCAACAGGCCATCGAGGCCGATGGCGTGTTCTTCTCCGACCCTGACCTGGACGATTACGACATTGTCCGCTTCACGCCGGAAGAGATCGAGGATGACTTCCACTCCACCTCATGGACGCTGGAAGGCCGCCTCGGCATGCTCGAAGCGCTTTATACCGGTGCCTATACCGAGCGGAACACCGACCAGGTTGTCGATTATTCCGACTATCTCTTCGTGGGCCAGTACCTGCCATATTATATCTGTGATGGTTCGGTGTCGTATCCGAGTACGGGTGCGCCGACGGGCACCTGTTACGCGCCGAACCTCTATGTCAGGTCTTCTTCGGAGACGAAGGTTCAGACGCACGAGCTGCGCTTCAACACGCCGAGCGAAAATCGCTGGCGTGCGACTTTCGGTGCGTTCTACTCTGACCTTGAGCTCGCTGAGCTGAACGATTTTGTCTATCCTGGCTCCACGCAGGTGCTCGGCTTTAACGGTGAGACCGGCTTTGCGCCGAACTATCCGCTGACCAACACCGATGTCACCGGCGAGGTCGGCCTGGCGTCGCCTGGCTATTACAGCGAAGCCGGACCGTTCCCTGCTGGCGTCATCTTCCGCAATGACGTGTTGCGCACTGACGAGCAACTCGGTGTGTTCGGGGAGACGACGTTTGACCTGACCGACCAGTTTGCCGTGACGCTCGGTGCACGCTGGTATGATGTCGAAGTCGACCTGGAAGGCAGTGCAAACTCCTCCTTCTATAACCTTGGTCAGGCAGATGATGCTCAACGCGCCGGGACCAATATCTCGGCTCAATATGCGCCGGGTAATGCTGCTGGTAATCCGGACAAGGCCGCGACCGATGGCGTGATCGTGAAAGCGACCGGTGAATGGACGCCGACTGAGGACATGATGTTCTATGCGACCTATTCGGAAGGCTTCCGCCCAGGCCTGCTGAACCGTCCAGGCGGCGCATCGGGCCCAGGCTCGTACACTGTGCCGTTTGCTGTCGATACCGATGAAGTGACGAACTATGAGCTGGGTTGGAAAACCGAGCTGTTCGACAATTCGCTCCGCTTCAACGGTGCGGCCTTCTTCGTCGAGATTGAAGGGCTTCAGACCACGATTTTCGATCCGAACATCGTGAACCTGTTCTTCTCCGATAATGCGGCGAATGCAGAGCTGAAAGGCCTTGAGGGTGACTTCACCTGGGGACCGGATTCCATGCCGGGACTGACGGTGGCAGGTGCGTTCTCGCTGCTGGATTCGGAAATCACCGAAGTCCTGACGCCAACCAATGATGTGATCGTCGGCAGCGAACTGGCTTACGCGCCATCCTATCAGGGTAATCTGCGGGTGCGTTATGAGTGGGATCTCGAGCAGGAGATTGCCGGCCAGTATCTCACCGCGCATGTCATGCCGCAGCTCGTCTTCTCTGACGGTTCGTTCAGCGACATTATCGAGATCAACAAGGCTGAACTCGATAGCTATGCGACGCTGGGCGTAACGGCCGGTGTGACCGCTGACAAATGGGCGGCAGAGCTGTTCGTGACGAACCTCACCAATGAGTATGCGGCGCTGTCGAACGACTTCGTCTTCGACCGTGAGCGCGTCACGCCGATGCGTCCGCGCACGATCGGTCTTCGCCTGAGCTACGACTACTAGTCCAGCGCGATATCCGCTAACCTTCGCAGCGTCCCGGGTGACCGGGGCGCTGCATTCATATCGACCGGAGATCCGATGAGCGAGACAGGTTACGTGAAGAAGGACATATTGCGAGAGGTCCGCGCTGCGATGCAGGTGGGCAATTTCGAAGCGGCCCTGTCACGCGCGAAACATTTGCTGGACCTCGCGCCGGAGCATCGCGAGCTGCTGTACATGGCGGCGGCCTCTGCGCGCTATCTGAAACAGACTGACGCGGCCCGCGATTACCTGTCGCGGCTGAAACGGGTCGCGCCGGATTTCGGCCGGGCCTTTCAGGAAGAGGGGCACCTGCTGCGCAATACGGGCGATCAGGCGGGCGCGCTGGCGGCTTATCGGCTGGCAACGCAATACAATCCGGCGCTGGTCGCAAGCTGGCAACGCCAGGCGGAGCTGTATACCGCGCTTGGCCAGGACCGGGCGGCGGCGGATGCGCGGGCGCAGGCGGCGCGGCTCGAGGCTTTGCCGCGTGAGCTGCTGGCGGTGACGAACTATGTTCATGAAGGCGAGGTGCTGCACGCAGAGAAGATCGCGCGCGCCTTCATGCAGAAGCATCCGAAACATGTCGAAGGCATGCGTCTGCTCGCGGACATTGGCTCGCGGCTCGGTGTGCATGAGGATGCCGACTTTCTGCTGGAAACAGCGATCGAGCTGGAGCCGGACAATCTCCAGCTGCGGATTGATTACATCCAGGTGCTCCGTAAACGGCAGAAGTATGAAGCGGCGCTGGAGCAGGCGAACGTGCTTATGAAGCGTGACCCGGACAGCCCTGTTTTCCAATCGCTTTTTGCTATTGAGAGCATGCAGGCCGGTGACTATGGCGCGGCGATCGACACCTTCGACAAGGTGCTCGAAAAGCTGCCGGATGATGCCTCGACCCTGACGTCACGCGGGCATGCGCTGAAGACCTTTGGGGAAACCGATGAGGCCATCGCGTCCTATCGCGCGGCCATTGCGGCAGACCCCCTGCAAGGCGATGCCTGGTACGCGCTCGCCAATCTCAAGACCTTCCGTTTCGAGGATGATGAGATCGCCGAGATGGAGCGCGTCGCCGGCGACCCGAACCTCTCCTATATGGGCCGCGTGCATGTCGCCTTCGCGCTCGGCAAGGCCCTGGAGGACCGGGCGGACTATGACGCTGCCTTTGAGCGGTATAGCGAAGGCAATGGGCTGAAGAAGCGCCAGACGCGCTATACGACCGAACAGATGCAGGAAGAGTTTGCCGCGCAGGAAAAACATTGCACGCAAGATCTGTTCACTCGCCGAGCCGGGGCAGGGCATGATGACCCGGCGCCGATTTTCATCGTCGGCCTGCCAAGAGCCGGCTCCACGCTGATCGAGCAGATCCTGGCCTCGCACAGCCAGGTGGATGGCACGTTGGAGCTTCCGAATATCCTGTCGCTGGCGCACAGGCTGCGCGGGCGCAAGCAGGTCAGCGACCGTGAGCGCTATCCGCGTATCCTGCATGATCTGCCCGATGAGGAGCTGGCCGCGCTCGGGCGTGACTATATCGAAAACACGGCCATCCACCGGCAGGGCGCGCCGTTCTTCACCGACAAGATGCCCAATAATTTCCGCCATATCGGGCTGATCCAGCTGATCCTGCCCAATGCGAAGATCATCGATGCGCGCCGCGAACCGATGGCGTGCTGTTTCTCTGGCTTCAAACAGCTCTTCGCCGAAGGGCAGGAATTCTCCTACAGCCTTGAGGATATCGGGCATTACTATCGCGGTTATGTTGACCTGATGGGCCATTGGGACCGCGTGCTGCCTGAGGGGCGGATCCTGCGTGTGCAGCATGAGGATGTGGTTGGCGATCTGGAGACGCAGGTCCGGCGCATTCTCGATTATTGCGGCCTGCCATTCGAACAGGCCTGCGTCGACTTTCACAAGACGAAGCGGGCGGTCCGCACGGCGAGCTCGGAACAGGTGCGTCAGCCGATCTCGGCATCCGGGCTTGAGCAATGGCGCCATTTCGAACCGCATCTGGGCCCTCTCAAAGCCGCGCTTGGCGACCTTATTGCGGGTTGAAAACGGGGCCTGAGGTCCGGTCCTGCATGGGTCTGGTGACAATTCAAAATGGAAAAAATTGAGCGGTTTGAGCGTGAGGGCCATTAAATAATTTGGGCTGGAATCGCCTGTCACTATTGGTGATCCGGACTTTTGAGGGGGCTGGTCGACCTAATTTTTGGGAATAGAGTTCGATCCGGCCCGTCACTTCCTTGCCATGTCAAAGACAAGGAGCGACAAATGATCCATTCAAAGATTCCTGTAGCCGCATTTGCGGTAATTGCCACGCTCATCATCGCGCGACCTCAGGCCGTGCAGGATTGCGCAGCTGTCTTCTCGGACTCGTGGTTCGAACCGTCTACGGACTTTTCGGCCGACACCGATATTGATCGTAAGGCAGTCGTGTCCACCGAGAAGCGGACAGGTACCAAAACGATCCGGTCCGAAGAAATGGCGGTCAGCCGGTCGGCCACCGATACGGTCCGCACTGAACAAAAGGCTGTCAGTCCACCCCCTGCCAAAGTCACACGCGCACCGCGCCAGCTTCAGGCCAGCAATAACACCACACCGGCGCCCTCTGGCGAGCCTGTTACGCCTGTCCGCGATTTGTCCACGCTGCGCTTCGACGCGGTGGCTGACGGAAATTGTGACACGGCCCAGCTGGTCTCGTTTAACGGCGTGACCCGCTCCGGCGCGGCGTCCCGGGCGACGGGAAATGGTTTCGCAGATTGCGGCGACGTGCTGGCGGCGGCTATCGCGGAGGAGACAGACCGGATGACCGGAATAGAGGACATCCTGACCGATGATGTTCTGGACAATGTCAGCCAACCGACGCCTGAGACGACGGGCGCTCTGGAAATCAGTCTTTATGTGTCACCGGATGTGGCATCGGAAATGACAGCGGTCATTCACGAGACGGTCAATGAAGACATCGCGGAAAGCCTTACCGCGGACCTGACCAGTCAGCTCACAGAGGATATCAACGCCGTGGTGGATGAGACGGTTGTTGATACTGTGATCGGCGCGCTCTGTTTGTAAGCGAGCGATCACCAAGAAGAAGCCGGCAGCGCTCCCACCCCTCCATCCTGCCGGCTTCTTTCTTCCCTATACGTCTTAAAAGAACCCTTTAGTGCATTGATTTCCCGAGTTTTTACAGAGCTCGGGATTTTTTCTGGAATAAAATCCGACCCCACTCGTCAGTGTTGCATCTTGTGAAGGTGAAGGAGTAAAAACATGATCAAGACGACATCCATGACGGCACTGGCCACAGTTCTGATGGTCGGGTTTGCGACCGCAGCGCCTGCCACATCCGGATCGACCGGTGCATCCGGTGTGACCACCGGAGACGCTGGCAACACCCAGGCAGTTGAGCTGTTCCAAAACGGCCCTCTTTATGCAGACGAAAACCTGCAGGGTCCGCTGGCTCTTGATCTTCTGGACGGATCGGTGCTCGACGCGGTTGCGGACGCAGAAATCCTGGCGACCCTCGATGCTCTGAAAGGGTCCCTGGCAGATATTGTTCTGGACGCCGATGCGCTGGCAGACATCGAAATCCTGCGCGGCGCGCTGGTTGATGCCGATGTCGACGCCGATGTCGCCGCTATCATTTCGGTCCTCAACGGTGCCCTTCTGAACACGGATGCGAATCCGGACCTGCTCGCGAATGTCGCCTGGCTGAATGGGGCCTTGCTGGATAGCTGCCTGCACCCTGACGTGCCGGCGGCACTCTCGGTCCTCGACGGCGCGCTGCTCGACACGAGCATCCCTTTGAATATCGCGGCCGACATATCCGTGCTTCACGGGTCGCTCGCCGACGTTGACGTTGATGGCTCGGTCGGCCTCCAGCTGAGCCTGCTCGGCCTGGAATCTGATGGCGATCAGCCGGCACCTGAAGCGTTTAACGGTCTGGACGTCGTTAATGGCCTGCTCGACCAGGTCGCTGAGCGTGACGGAAGCTGCTGCGGCGGCGACGGTCCCGATACGGAAGATGGCATCGCCAATGGGGTCGAGCTTGTCGAAGGCCTCAAGGCTGACAAGATCGAGCGCCTCACCGGCGCAGTCACAGCCTCCAAATACCTCGTTGGCAGCACTGCCGATCAGACGGGCGATCAGCTGGGCGGCAATGTCGTGGAACTTGTCCCGGGAGCGCTGCAAAAGGTCAGCTCTGGCACCGGCCCAAATCTCCTCAATTGCGGTCAGTGCGACCAGGGCGATCAAGGTGATCAAGGCGGTCAGGCTGTCGAGACTGATCACGATGTCGATATGATGTCGGACTCAATGGTCGCCGTTGATGACGTGATCATGGCCGACGTTGCCGCCGATCTCGTGTCGACGCTGTCGAACGAAATCTCATCGGAAATTAACGATGTGGTTGATACAAGCATCGTAGACGGAGTGGTTGGTTCGCTCGGCCTGTAAGCGGATCAATCATAGAAGCCGGCGGGCCACCCCAACCCTTGCAAGTCCGCCGGCTTCGCCCCCAACAAACAGGCATTGGAGGAAAGACAAATGAAGATTTCAAAGTCGATACTGCAAGCACATTTCATCACCCTGTCCACGCTGGCGCTCTCTCAGACGGCCGCCGCCGACGATACGGTAAAGTTCACAATCGAAGGCGGCGTCAGCGCCGTCGCTGACAGCAATGTCGGTATTCCGGACCTTGATCAGAATACGGACAATAGCGATGTCGCTGTTGAGCTTCGGGGCCGTCTCCAGATGGACATCAAGCCCACCAAGGAGGCGGTGATCCGTGCCGGCTACGAAATCACCGATACGAGCTATCAGGACTTTGGTGAGTTCGACCTGCAGACCCATCGTGGGTTTGCCGAGGCCGAGTATGACTTCAAGGTCGTGAAAGCGGGCGTGCTGGCCAATTATGTCCATGCCCGCCTCGATGATGAGGGCTATCTCGATTACACGCAGATCCAGCCCAATATCTCACGCCTGTTTGGCGACTCGGTGTTTGTCCGCGGCGCTTATGTGAAGTCGTTCAAGGACTTCAAGACGCAGGACGGCCGTGATGCTGAAGGCGACGCGGCGCGCGTTGATGCGTTCTTCTTCCTCAATGGCAACAAGCAATACATCTCCGTTGGCGGTCAGTATGGCGAGGAAGACGCCGAACTCGACCAGTTCGACTTCAAGGGTGGCTCAGCCCAGGCGCGTTATACCCAGCGCTTTGATGTTCTGGGCAAGGAGACCACCATGCGCTTCGGCGCAGAGTACGAAAACCGTGACTACCAGGCGGTAGATCCGGCAATCGGCGAAGAGCGTCAGGATGAGATCGTCTCAGCCGAGAGCGACGTCGAAGTCGAGATTGCCGGACCGGTATCGATGGACTTCGGCTACAAGTATCGTGACCGCCAGTCGAACCTCGACAGCGCCGACTATGACGAACATGTCGGCAAGGTCGGCCTGAAGGTGGAGTTCTAGACCAGCAGCCTAGCGCGTCGGAGACAGGATCCCATAGCCGTAGATGTCGTCCCGCCCCCCTTTGGGGCGGGAGCGGACAGAGGCCTGGATGAGACTGTCTGCGGCGCCGGGCTCCAGCCGCCTCGCATTGGTCCAGCCGCCGAGAAAGGCGGTCACGATCGGAGCGGCGAAGCTGGTGCCGGAGTCGCGAGTGGCCATGCCGCCAGGCTTTGCAACGGGAACATCGACGCCGAGCGAAGCGACATCCACAAATGATCCGCGATTGGCCCAGCGATAGATTTTCCCCTTTGCGTCGACCGCTGTGACGCCGACAACGCCGTCATAGGCGGCCGGATAGAGCGGACCGGAGGCGGGGCCTTCATTGCCGACAGCAGCCACGAAAACGGTTCCGGCGTCTTGCCGCGACTGGATGATGGCTTCCAGCGCCCGATTGGGTGGGCCGGTCAGGCTGACATTAATCACGGCCGCGCCATTTGCCTGCAGCCAGTCAATGGCTTCGATGAGGCTGGCCGAGGTTGCGCCTGTGGTCCCGTCGCTGGACAGGAAGAATGCCGAGGCCGCCAGCAATTCATGCCGCGCCTCAGGGCTTTTCGCATTGTTTGCCGCCAGGATGGACGCGACGGCGGTGCCATGCGTCTGCGGACGAAACTCTCCCATTGAGACGAAATCAGCCTCGTAAAGCGTGATGTTTTGCAGGGCAGGGTGGGTTTCGTCGACGTCCGTATCGATGAGGCCGATGCGAAGTGCGTCCGGGCTGGGCGCGTCGACGTTGGTCGTCGAACTCATCCGCCTGGCAATATCGCTGGCCAGATCGGACGGCTCTGACGCGCCCCGAAAGACGTGATTGCGGTCTGATGGTGAGGCGTCGAGCGAGGCGAGCTTTGCCTCAATGGCCTCAGCGGTTGGCGTGTCGGATGTGAGGCTCACGACAAACAGCGTTTCGTCCGCGCCGGAGAGGTCCGTGCGCTCCACGATGTCAACGCCGAGGTCTTCCACGTCGCCCGCGCGGGCAGATGGGACGAGCACCACCCATTCGTTTCGCACGACCGGCCAGCCCTGATCGAGGTCCAGCTCTATCGGGCGTGCGCCGCGAACATTGATGGGCAGGCGGGAAATGCCCGGAATGGCGGTGGTGAGATTATCGACCAGTCCGATGGTCCGGCCCAGCGTGTCGTCCAGCGCGATGATTTGAAGCGTATCGACAAGCGTATTGCCGACGTCGACTGAAGTCGCCACCTCGCCGATGCCGTCAACAATTGGCAAGCCTTCCAGCAGTTCGCCCACAGGTTCGAGCGTGTCATCGAGACCGTTGCCAATCTGCTCGGTTACGAGGTCTTCGACCGTGCGTTCGACGTCGCGGACCGTTTGTTCCAGCGAGTCAGCCAATCCCGGCAGAAGCTGTGCGTGAGCGGCTGGAATCATGGCAAGCATGGTTCCCGCGCACAGGGCGCCAAGACGTGAGAGGAAGGGGCTTATCGCCATATCCGGCTCCAGTTCTACATTTCTAAGTATAGTAGAGACGTATCATTTCTAAAAAAATTTCATGCAGCCGGGAATAAAACCGCAGCCGAGACGTGAATGAGGTGAAATGACTAACAGGCCTGGTCTTAATAATGAGATTGTCGAAGCGGTGCCGCATGTCCGGCGCTTCGCATACTCGCTCACGCGCAATGCCGCGGACGCTGACGATCTCGTGCAGAGTGTAATTGAACGTGTGCTCGACCGGGGCTTACCGGACGATGCCGAATTGAAGAAGTGGATGTTCAGAGTGTGCCGCAATTTATGGATCGATGGCCTTCGCGCAAAGAAGACGCGCCTGGAAGCGGTGCCTGAATTGCGGGAGCGGCCGGCCAATACGCTGTCGAGCGAGACGGTCGCGGCCGACCAGATGATGATGGCGAAGACACGCGAAGCCATTGATGAACTGCCCGATGCCTACCGCGAAGTGATGACGGTGGTTGGGCTCGGCGGCGCTTCCTACAAGGAAGCCGCAGCGATGCTGGACACCCCGATTGGAACGATCATGAGCCGGCTCGGACGGGCACGCGCGATGGTCGCAGAAAGGACAGGCTATCATGACTGATGCCCTGAAAGATCTTGATGTTCGCCTCAGCGCCTTCCTCGATGGCGAACTCTCGCCTGAGGAAATGGCGAAGACCGAGGCAATGATTGCTGGCGATGAGGCTGTTGCCGCGCGTCTCGAGGCGCTGGCGGCTGCGCAGTCGAATTTCGACGCGGCGGCGGGCGAGATTGATGATGTTCCGATGAGTGCTGGCCTCAGTGACCTGATGGACAACCTGGAATCGGGCACTGTCAGTGCCGAGGAGTCTTCGAACGTTGTCGCCTTCCCGATCTGGAAGCGGGCGGGTGCCTTCATCGAGAAACACAGGGCCGTCGCAGCGGGTGTCGTGGTGGCGGCTGGTACAATGTCGATGACGACGGCGATCCCGGCCCAGGTGGCCAGCGTCGATTCGGTCAGCGGAACTTACTATGCCGATAGCGGCTTCGGGCGCGTGCTCGAAGCGTCCGCCAGCGGCACAGAAACGGAATTCGGCGACGGGATGGTGGCGACACCGCGTCTCACCTTCATTAGCGGTGAGCAATACTGTCGCGTCGTCGATATCAATACGTCCAGAACGGACGGTCGGTTGGTGGCTTGCCGGGCAGAAGACGCCTGGCGTGTAGCCATCGCCACTTTCGGTGAGGCCGCCTCTCCCTCCCAAGGGCCTTATCGAACAGCTTCCGCGGCAGGTTCGCAAAGCATCGAGACGTTTCTCGATACAGCGATGAGTGATGCCCCGCTCGACACCTCGGCGGAAGCTGACCTTATTCAGTCCGGATGGACGAAAAAACAGGCAGAAACGGAGTAAGCAATGGGTACTCATCATTTGAAACTGGCTCTGGCTGCAGGAGGGCTCATGCTGATGAGCGCCTGCGCGAGCACGCAGACCTATCGCGAGGCCCCGGGCAGCCGGTCTTCGGGGTATACCGACACACAGATTGAAGCGAACCGCTATCAGGTCGGCTATCGGCTGAATAAGGACAATGTGGCCGAGGCCCAGTCCCTGGCGCTGCGCCGGGCCGCCCAGCTGACGCTGGAGAAAGGGTTCGACACGTTCGAAGTCGTCTCGCAATCGACCAACCGCGACAGCGAACGCACTGAGCGGTATCCGTCGCGTGATACGGTGGTCGAGCGTGATTGCGGGCTGCTCGCATGCACGACTTCGGTTTCGCGGGCGCCGAACGACCCCTTCTATGACGGCATCGAGACCGAACGGAACACGACCGTTGTCGTGCTGGAAATCGTGCTTTCCGACAAGGATGCGAGCGTCAGCCCGTCGCTCTACAATGCGTCTGAAGTCTTCGCGAACCTGTCGGACTGAACATCCGGCTAACAGGCATGGCCTGGTCGATGGCCGGTCGCCGCGTCCCGTTGGCGCGATGGCGTTCATCACCGTTTGCATCGCGCGCCCGTCTGTTTAGGACGGGGCGTGATAGCGGGAGGTCTATGCGATGAGCGAATGGGTGATGCCTGAGGGGCGGACCGTCCACGGGTCTCTGGATAAACTTGTCGGCATCGCTGATGGCGGGGCCGGCTGGCTGGTCTTCAACAATCCCGAACGGCGCAATGCTGTATCGAAAGAGATGTGGGAGGCCATCCCGGTCATCCTGAAAGCGTTCGAAGACGATCCGGAGGTGAAGGTCGTCATCCTGACCGGGGCGGGCGGCAAGGCCTTTGTGTCTGGCGCGGACATTTCAGAGTTCGAAACGCGGGTCGAGAAGGCCAGCGATGATGGCGCGTTCCGCAAGGATGCAGAGCTCGCTTATGCGGCGATCGCCAATTGCAAGCTGCCGACAATCGCCATGATCGGCGGGGCCTGCGTGGGCGGCGGTATGGCGACGGCGCTCTGCTGTGATTTGCGCATTGCGAGCGAGGGGTCGAAGTTCGGGATTCCGGCAGCCAGGCTTGGCATCGGCTATCCCTATGGCGGCGTGGAGATGCTGGTCGCCATTGTCGGGCCAGCCAGGGCCAAGCAGATACTCTATACGGCCAGCATTTTCGGAACTGATGAGGCCGCTGCGTGGGGCGTCATTCATGAAGCCGTGCCCAAAGGGCGGCTGGACGCGCGTGTGGCAGAGCTGGCCGCGACGATCACGGCGAATGCGCCGCTATCGGTTTCAGCCTCCAAGGCGTCAATCAATCATGCGGCGGGCACAGCGGCGGACATGGATTTTGGCCTCGTCGAAGCGGCGATCTCGAAGGCCACGCACAGCGAGGACCTGATTGAGGGCCACCGCGCCTTCCTTGAAAAGCGCAGAGCCATCTTCAAAGGGCGTTAGGCCGGCTCAACCGCGCCAGACTTCGCCATCGCGCGGGCGACATCCTTGCGATAGTCGAGACCGGCGAAGAAGAGGCAGACGATGCTGGCCGCATTGAAGCCGAGGATGACTTTCAGTGCGTCGGCGAGCGGGGCTTCATGGCCCGCTGCGAGAAAGTAGTCGCTGATCGTACCGGCGATGAGCGGACCGCCGCCAATGCCGATCAGGGTCAGGCTGAACAGGGTGAAGGCCGCGCCGACCGAGCGCATGCGGACTTTCACCAGCTCCTGCGTCGCGGTATAAGCGATGGAGGCATAGATGAGGCCGACGAAGCTCGGCACCACGTTCCAGACATAGGCCATCTCGACGGTTTTGGCGCTGAGCACCATCCAGGCGAAGGGCAGGGCGACGGCGCTGGTGACGGCGATGATCCAGGGGCGCCAGCGAAGGTCCTTCGAGGAAAGCCGGTCGCACACGACGCCAAGGATCATCGCGCCGGCCCCGCCGACACCGCCGATCAGCAGGCCGAGCGGAAGGGAGACATCCTGCGGCTGCAGGTCGAAGGTGCGCTGCAGGTAGCTTGAGGTGAAGGCGACGAAGGCGTTGGCGGAGATGCAGATGAGCAGGCAGCCGAGCAGGATGAGCAGATAGCTGCGCTGGCCGAACATGAACTTCATGGTTTCGAGGAAGCCCGGTGCGTCCTCGTCAGGCTGGCTGGCATCGGAGAAGCCGCGCGCCGGCTCCTTGACGGTGAAGCGGACGAGACAGGCGAGGATCAGACCCGGAATGCCGGCGGCGAAGAAGGCCGCACGCCAGCCGAAATGCGCATAGACATAAGCGCCGAGAATGTAGCCGATCATGATGCCGAAGCCGATGCCGCACGTATAGACGCCGAGCGCGAAGGCGCGCTGCTGTGGGGGGTAGAGATCCGCGATCATCGAGGTGGCGGGCGGTGTGCCGCCGGACTCGCCGATGCCGACACCCATGCGGGCGAGGAAGAGATGCCAGAAGTTCTGGGCAAAGCCGGTCAGCGCCGTCATGCCGGACCAGATGGTCAGCGCGATGGTGATGATGTTGCGGCGATTGCCACGATCAGCCCACATGGCAACGGGGATGCCAAGCGTTGCGTAGAGGGCCGCGAAGGCGAGGCCGGTGAGCCAGCCGATCTGGCCGTCCGAGAGGCCGAACTCAGCCTTGATCGGCTCGATCACCGTGATCAGGATCTGCCGGTCGACATGGTTGAACGTATAGACGAGCGTCAGGACGATGAGCATCCATGTGCGGCCCGGAATCGCGCCTGGTCTGGTCGCTGTGCCTGTAGTCATGACTGTGCCTCGATCTTTTTCAGGAATTGCGAGATGGCGCTGACCGCGGCCGGTTCGTCAAGCATGGGGGCGTGGCCCCGGCCGGGAATGGTGACGAGTTTGCCGTCCGGGTGGCGCTTGATCATCAGTTTTGCGGTCTTCGGCGACAGGACGTCAGAGGTTTCGCCGCGTGTGACGAGAAGGGGAAACGGCTTCATCGCGTTGAACAGCCGCCACATGGCGAAGCGCAGCATCAGGCTGGGCTTGGACTCGCCGAGCGACTTGGTGATCTGCGCATCATAGTCGAGTTCGAGTTGGCCATCGCCGGTTTCGCGCCAGGTGCGGCGGGCGAAGGCGAGCCAGTCCTCGTCTTTGTAATCGGGAAAGGCGATGGTCTGGCTGGCGGCGGTCTTTGCTGCGGCGGTGCTCCAGTCGGAGACCGGTTCCGGCGCGCCGGCATAGGCGGCGATACGCGCGAGGCCCTTGGCTTCGACGACCGGGCCGACATCATTGAGAACCACGCCTGAAATCTTTTCGGGGACGGATTTTGCCATCAGCATCGCCATGAGGCCGCCCATGGACGTGCCGATCAGGGCGGTCTTTTCGATGCCGAGATGGTTCAGCAAGGCGATCATGTCGCCGGCATAGTGGACCGGGGTGTAGGTTGCCGGATCAGCGGCGCGCTGTGACCGGCCGCGCCCACGCACATCGACGGCGATGAAGCGATAGGGGCTGCCCAGCGCCTCGATCATCGGCTCGAAGTCTTTGTGGTTACGCGTCAGGCCGTGCATGCACAGCACGGTGAGCGGGGCCGTGTCCGGGCCGTAAGCCCAGGCGTAGAGGTCCAGGCCATCATCGGAGGTGTAATGAATGTCGGTCATGAGATGAGCGGCGTTCTGCCGGTCGGGATGTGGACGCTCGACAGGTCGAGCGCCCACATCCGCCGGGAGGAAACGCAAGCTAGAATTTGTAGTCTATGCCTGCGGTTACGGTACGCGGATCGCCATAGAAGGCGGTCAGCGTGCCTTCGATGCCGAGCGGTGACGCCACGTTCACGAAGTCATAGCCGGCGACGATATACTCTTCGTCGGTCAGGTTCTTGCCGGTGAGCTGGAAGCCCCAGCGGCCATCCTCGGTTTCCCAGCGCACGCTGGCGTCCCAGAGGGTGAACGCTTCCTGGTCGAGTGGGCCAGGCACTTCGAACTGGCTGGAGTCACCGCGATAGGAGAGCTGCGTGTTGAGCAGCAGGTTGCCGCCGGCGAATGGCGTATCGTAGGAAACGCGGCCATTGGCCGTCCAGTCCGGCGTGTTCTGGATGACGCGCTGATCGGCGACATTGTTGCCGAAAGCGTCGATGTACTCGTCAAACTGGGCGTCAAGATAGCCGAGTGACCAGCCGAAGTTCAGAAGGTCGCCAGAGCGGGCCATGTCTTCTGCAACTGTGGCTGTGCCTTCGAATTCAACGCCCCAGATCGTGGCGGCACCGGCATTGGTGGTGACACCCGAGAAGGAGTCCGCGATGCCGTCATCATCGGTGTCGACGCCGATGGAGCCGGGAACCTGGACGTCCTTATAGTCGGAATAGAAGGCTGCGAGACTGTAGTTTACAGCACCGCCGAGCTGGCTTGCCTTATAGCCGATTTCATAGGAGTCGACCTCTTCGGGGTCGAACTGCATGAAGTCGTAGATTTCCTGTTCGGAGAGCGACCCGTCATTGTCCACGTCCGCGGCCGCTGTCGTTTGACCGCGCGGGTCAAAAGAGCCGCCTTTGAAGCCCTGCGAGTATGTCGCGTAGATATTGGTATCCGGCGTCGGCTTGTAGGAAACCGAAACGCGTGGGCTGAAATCATCATAGTCAGCCTCGCCGTTGAAATCCGAAGTGGTTGCGATGAGGAGCGGATCTCCGCCGAAATACTCCGAGAAGCCGCCAATATAGGTGCGGCGAAGCACTCTCGATGTGCGTGTATCTTCGGTGTAGCGGCCACCGAGCGAAACAGACCATTGATCTGTCAGGTCATAGGTGAAGTCACCAAAGATCGACCAGGTTTCCGTGCCGACCTCACCAAAGGTCTGCGCGTTCAGGCCGGGTAGTGGAGGGCTGAGAATGGCGCCGGTTTCGGCGAGCAGCACATCGAACACGGTCGAGGCATTGGCGTCGAGATAGTAGAAACCGATCAGACCGTTCAGGCGGTCACCTGAATAGAGGAATTGAAGCTCCTCGGAAAACTGGTCGTTCTCATAGATGGCCGGGACGTCCACATCGGCTTCCGGCAGCGAGTCGAAGTCGATGGGCGAAGTGCTTTCATCTTCGCGGTAAGCGAGGATGTTCTTGACCGTCCAGTTATCATTGACCTCAAGCTCGGCCACGAGCGAGCCGCCATAGGCTTCGACGCGCTGTTCAATGACATCCAGACCAGCACGCGTGTCGAACACGTCGCCGAGGACCGGATAAGTGAAGGGCGGGAACCGGTCGGCGAGCAGGCGATGGCCCTGGCGGGCATTGGACTTGTCGAGCGAATAGTCAGCCGCTGCGCGCACCTGGAACGTGTCGGAGACATCCAGTTCAGCCGAAAGACGCGCACCGAAGAGCTGCTTGTTGTAGTTTTCGTCGCCGGTGATGATGTTCTCACCGTAGCCATCGCGGTTGAGGCTGGCGACAGAAGCGCCGACGCGGAAATTGTCGGTCACCGGAAGCGACGTCGTCACGATCCCATCGAACTGGTTATAGGTGCCGGCTTTGAGGTTCACTTCATAGGTTGGCGTGTCGGAAAGCTTGCGGGTGACGTATTTGATCGCGCCGCCAATTGTGTTGCGGCCGTAAAGCGTGCCTTGCGGGCCGCGCAGCACCTCGACGCGTTCGACGTCATAGACATCAAGAACGGCGCCCTGTGGACGGTTGAGATAGACGTCATCGACATAGAGGCCGACGCCGGCTTCGAAGCCTGCGACCGGATCCTGCTGGCCAACGCCGCGGATGAAGGCGGACAGGGTCGTATTCGTGCCGCGCGAGACTTCGAGGGTCACGTTCGGCGAGATCTTTGCGATTTCGGTCAGGTCGGCGACGCCAAGGTCGGCCAGCAGGTCGCCATCAAATGCGGAGACCGAGACCGGCACGTCGACAAGGTTCTGCTCGCGGCGCTGGGCCGTGACGGTGACCGTGTTGAAGCGGCGCTGATCGTTGGCTTCTTCGGTGGTGGATGTATCCTGGGCGTGGACAGCGAGACCGGCGGTCAGGGCTGTTGCGGATACGAGTGCGAGACGCACAATGTGCGGCGTGTGGTGTTTCATCTGTTCCTCCCAAAAATGCGACTTTTGCGCAGTGGGGACAGCTTCACCGATTTCTGACAAGTCGATATGACCAACAGCGTCACCGACAGTGAACACTTTCGCTCACGGGGTGTGCGCTAGGACTGGAATTCCTGCGCGAAGGCGGCCGGGGTCAGCCCCTTCCAGCGCTTGAAGGCACGATTGAAGGCGCGGATGTCGGAGTAGCTGAGCTCTTCGGTCGTATGGGCGACAGAGCAGCCGCGTTTCAGCATGGCTTCGGCGCGGCGCAGTTTGGTTTCGAGCAGCAGTTCGCGGAAATGGCTGCCTTCTTCGGACAGGCGGCGGCGATAGGTGGCGACACTGACGCCGAGCTTGCGGGCAACCTCGGTCTGCAGGGTCACGCCGCCATCGATGAGGTCCAGCGTGCGGGCGGTGACGCTCTGGTGGTCGGACAGGGCGCGGCGGTCTTCGAGGTATGAGATGACGCGGGCGAACAGGCCGTCCGTACTGAGGTCGACCTGGTCGCGGATGCGCAGCGGCTGACAGGCGAGGTCGAAGTCGTAGATCAGCTCGTAGGCGGGCGCGCCATAATCGACAGGCACGGTCCAGAACCGGTTCTGGCGCTCGATGACCGGGCCGCGTTTGCGCAGGAGTTTCACCCGTAGCAGCGCTTCGTCCGCGCCGCCATTGGACAGGCTGTCCAGCAGGCAATGGGTCTTGATGAGGAGGCAGTCACCGATGAGCTGCGTCAGCTCCTGATCGCCTCGGAAGCGGTACGGAAACGAGCTGTCATCGACGACAAGCGAGACGCGATTATCAGAGAATCGCAGTGAGTTGTACGCATCGCCATGCATCATGTTGAAATGCTCGACGAGGCTTTCCATTGCGGTGAGCAGCGACTTGGCCTGCTGCAGCTGGGAGACCACGAAGTGGCCGGTCTTGTAGGTCAGCTTGCGGCTGGAAAAGCGGGCCGTGAGGTCATCCGACACCCGGGCGATATCGCGCTGGATCCGAAAGTAATCTGCAATGTTTATTTCAGCTGGGGCTTTGCCGCTATCGGCATTTTCGGCGGGCGGGCCGGAGGCATTTATCAGCGATGCGGTGTCGATACCGCTCGTCTCGGCCAGTTCGAGAATGGGCCGAATCTGCGTCAGAAGGATCGTTGCCTGTGCCATGCCGATTATGTTTCGCTAAACGTCATTGTCGGCGATAAATGTAAATATTGTCCAGAGATGAGCTGTCAGATGTGATCGGGTGAGTGCGGTCGCGCTCGGCAGGGGTGGGCTCACCGGCAAAGCAAACCTGATTGATGTTGCCACGGCTTTGCGCCGGTGGGCAGGCGGGCGAGTGAGCGGCCTGGTCTGCAAGTCTGCGGGCCATGATTCTGGTGAAATTTCCTTCGCATGTGCAGTAATTTGCATCTTCTGCAATCAGATATCAGTATTTTGCAAAATAATAAAAACAAGCAAAAACATTGTATTAAATGGATATGCGCAGGCCGGGCTTCGAAAAGGGTTTGCAGGTTTTGCGCAAATTTGCGATAAAGGGGCATGCGGCGTTGATAAGCTCGCTGTCAGGGAGGAAATTATGGGTTTTTCGAATTCGGTTCGAGGCCGGCTGCTTATGGGCGCCGCCACAAGTGTTCTCTTTTTCGCAGGCGCGCCTGCCATGGCGCAGGATGCCGATGAGGCGGTCACGGTCGATCAGTCTGGCGACCAGTCTGTCGATGAGGATGACACCGCGCGGCTGAGCACCATCACCGTCAAAGGGATCAAGGGGTCGATCCAGAACTCCCTGAACACCAAGAAGAACGAGACCTCGATCGTCGAAGCGATTTCGGCCGAAGACATCGGCAAGCTGCCGGACCTGTCCATTGCTGACTCGCTGGCGCGCCTTCCGGGTGTGACGGCGCAGCGTGTTCGCGGTCGCTCGCAACAGATCTCCATCCGCGGCCTCGGCCCGGATTTCTCGCTCGCCCTGTGGAATGGCCGCGAAGTGGTCTCCGCCGGCAATAATCGCGGCGTTGAGTTTGACCAGTTCCCGTCCGAGCTTGTCGCGCAGGGTGTCGTCTACAAGACGCCGGATGCGACGCTTGCGGCCACGGGCATTGCGGGCGCTGTTGACCTGCGGACCGTTCGCCCACTCGATTATACCGACCGCAAGCTCAACTTCTCGGCCAAGTACAGCGTCAATGACAATGGCCAGCTGAACCCGGACTTCGACGATGATGGCTACCGCTTCTTCGGGTCGTATATCGACCAGAACGCGGCTGGCACGATCGGCTGGTCGCTAGCGGCGACGGTCCAGTCCAACCCGACGCAGTATTTCTCACGCGAACTGAAGACCAATTCCGGCCAGACCTCGGTCGATCCGGCCACCGGTCTCGTCTATCCGACGGACAATCCGCGCACAGGCGTCGTGTCGCGTGACTTTGAACGCACGTCAGTGGCGGGCGCGCTGGAATTCGAACCGAATGATCGCTGGCGCACAACGATTGACGCGTTCTACACCGACACGGAGGACTCCGGTATTTTCCGCGGTGTCGAAACCCCGCTCGCAAGCTGGTCGACGGCTGACTTCATCGGCACGGGCGGCAATTCCGGCTTTGCTGATGCGGCCGCCTATGACGATGTCACGGCGTTCCTGCGCACCGACGAAGAAGGCAACACGGCAGAGATCTGGGCGCTCGGCCTGAACACCTCATATGAACTGACCGATCGCCTCACCGTTACCGGCGACTATTCGCGGTCGACCCTCGACCGCAATGACATCGATTACGAGTCGTATGCCGGTACCGGATTTGCCGGCGCAGGCCCGACGGATCAGATGATCTTCGGTTTCCCGAATGACGGCACCTACAACATCATTCACGGCCTCGACTATACTGATCCGGGCACGGTTCTGCTGACCGATCCGGGCGGCTGGGGCCAGGTCGGCTTCATCAAGGAGCCGAAGATCGAGGACGAGCTCGACCAGCTGCGGCTTGAGGCCGAGTATGAGGTCGACATGCCGTTCATCTCAGGCCTGACCGGCGGCTATCTCTATACGACGCGCGAGAAGAGCTATGACTCCAATGAGGCCTTCCTGCGCGCCGGGCCGAGCTTCGTGAACGGTTCGCTGACCATTCCGGACAATATCATCGCGGGCAAGACCGATTCCGGCGATATCGGCTTCGATATCATCGCCTATCGCACCGGCCGGCTGGTCAATGACGGCACCTATACGGTTGAGGATGCCAACGATACCGAGTGGACCGTCGAGGAAGACATTTCCACCCTCTACGCCATGGCCAGTATTGACGACGAAGTGTCCGGCATTCCGGTGCGCGGCAATGTCGGTTTCCAGTATGTCGATACCGAGCAGTCCTCAACCGGCACGCTGACGGCGGCGGGTGAGCGCACGGTGTCGTATGATTACACCAAATTCCTGCCGAGCATGAACCTCAGCTTCGAAGTCTCGCCCGACACGTTCGTGCGGGTCGGCGCGGCGAAGACGGTGACGCGGGCCCGGCTCGACCAGATCGCGGCGAACCAGACGATCGCAACATCGAACATGGTCTGCGTCGACGGCGCTGATGCTGACTCGCTTGTGGATGGCGCGGTTCCAGGGACCGGCCCCGGCGGTCTGGCCTATAACGGCGCCAATAATGTGTGCTTCACGCTTAGCGGCGGCAATCCTGTGCTGGAGCCCTATGAATCGACCTCTTTGGACCTGGCGTTCGAGCGGTATTTCGACTCCACCACGGCGCTCTCGGTCGCCCTGTTCCACAAGGAGCTGGACAACTGGGTCGTCAGCTATCGCCGCGCGCCGATCGATCTCTCCGACCTTCTGGCGGAGAGTGGGCTCGGTGACCAGATCCTCGTGACCAATCCTGAATTTGCGTTCGGCGCGCAGGATGGTCCGGAGAATGCGGCGTCCGGATCGATCAGCGGGATCGAAGCGACGCTTCGCATGAGCCTTGACCGGTATCTGCCGGAAGCGCTGGAAGGCTTCGGCTTCAATGCAAGCTACACCTATGCAGACAGCAGCCTCGACTTTAACGGCCAGGATATCGACATTCCGGGATATTCCGACCAGGTCTGGTCTGGCGATATCTACTACGAAAATCACGGCTTCCGTGCCCGGGTCAGCGCCCGTCACCGCTCGGAATTCCTGTCCGAAGTGCAGAACTTCGACGGGTCGCTTTCCGGCGCCATCGCGCAGGGTGAGACGATTGTCGACATGCAGGTCGGCTATGAGTGGGAGCAGGGACCGCTGGAAGGCTTCGGCGTGAACTTCGAAGTGTTCAACCTGACCGACGAGCCATTCGTGACCGAGAACCGGACCGTCGACCCCGGCGTGACTTTCCCGAGCCGTCACGAACTGTACGGCACAACCTACAACATCACGGTGTCCAAGTCCTTTTAAGGGCCCATGATGTTTCCTCCCGGATTGGGCCTGTTCTCCGCAAGGAGGGCGGGCCCTTTCTGTTTGGGGGCTGCGAGCGTAGTCTGATGCTGTTGGATTGTTGCAAAAGAGGCGAGGCGTGAGCGCTCAGCAGATCAGCAAGGTGGTGATTGTCGGCGGCGGGACCGCCGGCTGGATCACGGCGGCGGCGATGTCGCGCCTGCTGCCGTCTGCCATCGATATTGTCCTGGTGGAATCCGACGCGATCGGGACGGTTGGCGTTGGCGAGGCGACGATCCCGCAGATCCGGCGGCTGAATGGGGTGCTTGGTCTTGATGAGGATGATTTTGTCCGCAAGACGCGCGCGACCTTCAAACTGGGCATCGAGTTCAACAATTGGGGCCATCGCGGCGAGCGTTATCTGCATACATTTGGCGATCCGGGCATCAATCTGGCCAGCCTGCAGTTTCATCAGTACTGGCTGAAGGCGCGGGCCGACGGGAATGAGGCGAGCCTCTGGGATTATTCGCTGCACCATAAAGTGGCGTATGCGAACAAATTCGGGCGGATGGATCGTGTCGGCAATACGTCGATGACGGGCCTCGCCTATGCGTTTCACTTCGATGCGGGGCTGTATGCGGCCTATCTGCGCCACTATGCAGAGAAGGAGGGCGTCAGGCGCATCGAGGGGACGATCAATGATGTCGCGCTCGATGGCGAGAGCGGGTTTATCAAGTCGGTCGGGCTGGAGAGCGGCGACAGTGTCGAGGGCGACCTGTTCATTGATTGCTCCGGGTTTCGCGGCCTTCTGATCAATGGATCGCTGGGCGTTGGTTATCGCGACTGGTCGAAATGGCTGCCCTGCAACAAGGCGGTGGCGGTCGGCTGCGAGCGCAAGAATCCGCTTATTCCGTACACGAAAGCAACGGCGCATGGCGCGGGCTGGCAGTGGCGTATCCCGCTGCAGCACCGCACCGGCAATGGCCATGTCTTCTGCGACAGCTTCATGGATGTTGATGAGGCAACCGGCATCCTGCTGGCCAATCTCGACGCGGACGCGATTGGCGAACCGCGCCCGATTGGCTTCACGACCGGGCGGCGCGAGCAGTTCTGGAAGAAGAATTGTGTGTCCATCGGCCTGTCGAGCGGCTTTCTTGAGCCGCTGGAATCGACGTCGATCCACCTGATCCAGTCGAATGTTTCACGGCTGATCGAGCTGTTCCCGTCGGCGGGGTTCGAGCCGGCCGTTATTGACGAATATAATCGCCAGGTCGCGCATGAATATGAGCTGGTGAGGGACTTCCTGATCCTGCACTATCATCGCACCGACCGGGGTGACACGGAGTTCTGGCGCTATTGCGCGAACATGGATGTGCCAGACTCGCTCCGTGCAAAGATGGCGTTGTTTGAGGCAGGCGGTCGGCTCTACAAGGATGCAGAAGACCTGTTCCGCGAGTCGAGCTGGGTGCAGGTCATGGTCGGGCAGGGGCTGATCCCGACGGGGTATCACGCCATGGCAGATCGTCTGTCATCGGATCAACTTCAGCGAATGCTGCAAGACATCAAGGCGATCATCGCAAAGGCGGAAGCATCACTGGCGTCGCATGGCGATTTCATCGCCGCTCATTGCAATGCCGATTTGCAATAGCGTTCGATGAAGTCGCGGTGGTCCGGCATGGCGGCGACGGCGTCGTCCATCGCCTTGCGGACCTGTTGCAGACGCTCCTGAACCGGGACCGATGGGCGAAGGCCTGAAAGGGCCGGCGGGCGCTCTGGATGGATGCCCTGGCCGATGTAGACGGCGATCCAGCTTGGATTGTGAAAGAGCTCGCGCTCGTCCGAGACGATCATGCCGTGCGTGCGGAAATGGTCGATCTTGTATTGCAGGCGTTCGGGGATCTCCATGTCGGCGCAATAACGCCAGAATGCGTCGTCCCGGCGCTTGGTGGCCTTATAATGCAGGATGAGGAAGTCGCGGATGCGCTCATACTCGGCGGCGGTCAGCGCGTTGTATTCATTCCGCAAAAGTGGCGACATATCCCTGGCCGGGAACATGGCGAGCAGGCGCATGATGCCATACTGGATGAGGTGAAGGCTGGTCGATTCCAGCGGCTCCATGAAGCCTGCCGAGAGGCCAATGGCGACGACGTTTTTATTCCAGAATTGCTTGCGCCGGCCGGTCTGGAATTTGATGTGGCGCGGGTCCGCCAGGGGCTCGCCTTCGATGGAGGCGAGGAGTTCGGCTTCGGCGTCGTCCGCGGAGAGGTGGTCGCTGCAATAGACATAGCCGTTGCCGATGCGGTGCTGCAGCGGGATGCGCCACTGCCAGCCGGCTGTCTTGGCGGTAGACTTCGTGTACGGATCAAGTCTTCCGGAGGGTTTGCAGGCCACGGCGACGGCGCGGTTGCAGGGGAGCCAGTGCGACCAGTCTTCGAAACCGGTTTTGAGGGTCTTTTCGATGAGAAGGCCGAAGAAGCCGGTGCAATCGATGAAGAGGTCACCGGAGATGGTCTCGCCGCTCTTCATGCTGACGGACTGGACGAAGCCGGTCTCACTGTCTTGTGCCGCGCCGGTGACGCGGCCTTCGAGACGGCGCACGCCGCGCGCTTCGGCGTATTTGCGCAGATAGCGGGCATAGAGCGTCGCGTCGAAATGGTAGGCATAGTCGAAGGTCGACTGGATGAGGCGTTTTTCGCGGGCCGGGTGCTGGAACTTGCCGGCGGCAGCGGCTTCCCAGGCCATGGAATAGGTGTCGAGGTCGCCGGTGCGTCCGGCGACGAATTCGCGGATCCAGTACTGGTAGAAGGGCACCTCGTCGAACTCGGCGCCGTACTGGCCGAAGGGGTGAAAATAGGCCTCGCCCTTGCGGTGCCAGTCGATGAACTGGATGCCGAGTTTGAAGGTGCCGCTGGTCTCTTTCAGGAAGGTCGCCTCGTCGATGCCGAGGCGGGAATTGAAGTATTTCACCGGCGGAATGGTTGCTTCGCCGACGCCAATTGTGCCGATCTCTTCAGACTCGATGAGCGTGATGTTGCAGGCGCCCTGCGTGGCATTGGCGAGCGCGGCCGCTGTCATCCAGCCGGCCGATCCGCCGCCGACGATCACAATGTCTTTCACGGCATCTGCGGTCATTGTGAGATCCTGCATCGCATATGGGTTTGCGGGTGGACGCGGCCTGTTATAAATCGCATCGACCTGGCCAGCACAGAGGACAAATGAGCGAGAAGAGCACTCTTGAAGACGCGCTGGACAGCGGCGTGGTGACGGTTGAGCGCCCCGGCGAGGAGGGCGAACCGGTCGTGATTATCGACGGTTTCTCGCTCAATCCGGACAGTTTGCTCAAACGCGGACGCGAGGCGGATTATGGCGATGGCGGGAAGCATTATCCCGGCCAGCGCGCGCCGGCCCCTTCGGTCTATCTGCGCGAGCGGATGAATTTGCTTCAGGCGGTGCTGACCGAGGTGTTCGGCATGGATGCCGGGGCGAGCCTGGTCGAGAGCAATTTCTCGATTGTGACGACGCCGCCCGACCGGCTGACGGCGATCCAGCGCGTGCCGCACTTTGACAGCACCGATCCCAGCTATCTTGCGCTGCTGCATTATCTCTGCGGGCCGGAAGAGGGCGGGACGAGCTTTTACCGTCACCGGGCGACGGGGTTCGAGACGATCGATGCGTCGCGTCTCGATACCTATACCGGCATGCTGCAGAGCGAAGTGCGTGAATTCGGGCTTCCGAAGAGACAGTACTTTTCTGGAACTGACCAGCAGTTCGAACGAATTGGCGGCGTTGAAGCCCGGTTCAATCGCATGGTTCTCTATCGCGGCTACCGCCTGCATTCGGGCGATATTTCGCGGCCGGAACTGATTGGCGCGCCGGGTGCCGAGCCGCGGCTGACGGTGAATACGTTTCTCGCCGCCAAAGGGTAGGGTGCCGGGCGATGTCATCGGTCGACCGCATCTCTTGCGGCTTGCTGCGCGAGTAGCAGCGCGCCGCTGATCCCGGCATCATCGCCGAGGGCTGGCGGGACGATATAATCTGACAGGTCACCTGAAAGATCACCGCGTGTGACATAGCCGGCGAGGCGGTCGGCGGTCTGTTCGCGGACAGCTTCGATCAGGCCCGGGGTTTTCATGACGCCGCCGCCGAAGATAATCCGGCCCGGCATGTGAGACAGGATGAGGGTGAGGGCGAGTTGGGACAGATAGGTCGCTTCCAGCGCCACTTCGCCCTCGCCGAGCCTGGACAGCGGCGCGCCCCAGCGCGCTTCGATGGCGGGGCCGGACGCGAGGCCTTCAAGGCAATCGGCATGGAAGGGGCAGTGGCCGCCATAGCTGTCATAGGCGTCGCGCTGGACCGGGATGTGGCCCATCTCATAATGGCCGGTCCCGGTGCGCACGCGGCCCTCATGAACGATGCCAGCGCCGATGCCCGTGCCGACCGTGACATAGGCGAGCGTCCGTTTGTGCCGGCCAGCGCCGTAGCTGTATTCGGCCAGGCAGGCGCCGGAGACGTCGCTTTCGATAGCGAAAGGCGTGGTGAAGGCTGACATGGCGTTCACCCAGGACGCGCCTGCCCAGCCCGGTTTTGGCGTGTTCAACACGTCGCCATAAGTCTTCGACCGCTTGTCGATGTCGACTGGGCCGAAGGCGGCGATTCCTACGGAACGGATGGCTTTTTGCGCCGAAAAGAAGTCCTGGATGTGGGCGAAGGTCTCTTCAGGGCTTGTGGTCGGGATCTCGATCCGCTCGCGGATATGGGCCGGGTGTTCTGCAACGGCGCAGACCATCTTGGTTCCGCCTGCCTCAATCCCTGCCAGCATCAGCCATCCTGTCGTACAAACACCCTGTAGCGCCAGGCTGGCAGGGTAAGCTCGGTCGCGCCTGTTATGGTCAGCGCCTCGCCAGAGAAGTGGTCTACATAGCTGCCAGCATATGGGCCATCGGTAAAGCTTGCCGTTTGGGCTGTGGGCGAGAGGTTCATGACGACGAAGACGCCGCCATTCTCATCGAGACGTGTAAAGCTGAGCACGTCTTCGGGCGCCGTGTTGACGACGGGGACCATGCGCGCACCGGCCGCGCCATTGTGAAGGGCGGTGGTTTGCGTCTTCAGGTCGATGAGGGATTTGAAGAGGTCTGCGATGGGGTGGTCGCGCCAGGCGATCGGGTCCTTTTCGAAGAATTCGAGCTGTTTGGTGTTGTAGGCTTCCTGGCCGTTATAGATGAGCGGCAGGCCCTCACCGACGAAGGAGAGGACGATGGCGCTCTCATAGGCCGGGCCATAGAAATCCGGCGCGGCGGCATCCCAAGAATTCTGGTCGTGATTGGATGTGTAGGTCATCCGGTAGGCGTCGTGCGGCCAGACGCTTTCATTCTCGGAATAGTAGCCGAAGAGGGCATTCGCCCTGGCTTCGCCTTTGCCGATATCGTGCATGGTGTTCTTCCAGTCCCAGGCATAGGAGGCATCGAAGGCTTTGCGGTGGATGTCGCGCTGGTCGAACTCACCCAGCATGAAGACGGGTTTTACGGTTTCTAGATCGGCGCGGACTTCTTCCCAGAAGTCGAGCGGGATGTAGCCCGCGACATCGCAGCGGAAGCCGTCGACGCCAACTTCCTCGACCCAGTAGCGCATGGCGCTGGCCATGTATTCGCGCAGTTCCGGGTGGGAATAATCGAGGTCGATAATGTCGGACCAGTCCCACCAGCGGGTTGGCATGAAGTTGCCGTCCCAGTCGCGCTCATACCAGTCGGGGTGCTGCTCAACGAGCGGATTGTCCCAGGCGGTGTGGTTGGCGACCCAGTCGAGGATGACGTGCATGCCGCGGGCATGGGCCGCGTCTATGAAGGATTTGAGGTCATCCTCCGTGCCGAATTCCGGGTTCACGCCGTAATAGTCTTTGACGGAATAGGGAGAGCCGAGGCTGCCTTTGCGGTTCTTCTCGCCGATCGGGTGGATGGGCATCAGCCAGATGATGTCGACGCCGAGGTCGGCAAGCCGGTCGAGCTCAAGTTCGGCGGCGGCGAAGGTGCCTTCTTCGGTGAACTGGCGGGTATTCAGCTGGTAGAGGACGGCGTCATCGGCCCAGTCAGGATGGTCGAGCTGGACGTAGGGTTCGGGTTGCCAGCGGCTGGCGGTTGGCGTGGCAGGTGCGGTCGCGCAAGCGGAGAGGACGAGGGCGGCGAGGGCGGTCGAGACGAGGCGCATCATTCAGCTCCGAGGGGTTCAGGTGAGGCGTCTTCCGGCACATCCGAGACGAACAGGACGGCGATGGCCGCGCAGGTGAAAGAGCCGGCGGCAATGGCGAACGCCCAGATGGGTTCGTTGCCGAAGAAGGTGCGCAGGAGGAAGCCGAGCAGGGTCGCGGCGACGAGCTGCGGGACCACGATGAAGATGTTGAAGATGCCCATATAGACGCCCATTTTCCGGGCCGGGACAGAGCCTGCGAGGATGGCGTAAGGCACCGAGACGATGGCTGCCCATGCGACGCCGACACCGATCATTGGCAGGGACAGCGGGGCCGGATCCTTGATGAGGATCATCCCGGCAAAGCCGAACGCGCCGAGGAGAAGGCAGACCGCGTGAAGCTTCCTGCGGTCGACCTGCGCGGCGAGCCAGATGATGGCGAGGGCGGCGGCGGCTGCGACGCCATTGCGGACAGCGCCAAGCAGCGCCCACCAGTTGCCGGCCTCCTGATAGAGCGCGGTTGTGGCGTCTGTCGTGCCGTAATGATGGTCGGCAACGGCGGGCGTGCCGTAGATCCACATGGCGAAGAGCCCGAACCAGGAGAAGAACTGCACGACCGCCAGCTGGCGCATGGTGAGCGGCATGCGGAAGAGGTCACCCACGACCTCCATGAATCCGTTCTTGTCCTTGCCGGCTGAGCGCATCAGGCCGGCGACGATCTGGACGAGGCCGAAGCCTGCGATCAGGGCGGCGAAGACGTAAAGGTCCTGTTTGAACTCGACATTGCCGAGCCAGGAGAGCCAGTCTGGGCGTGGGTCAGCCATGGCACCATGGAAGAAGAGGCCGAGCAGGGCGCCGATGATGAGCCAGATGGCGCCGCCGATGAAGAACGCGTTCGACGTGCGGGGCGGGGCCGTCGCTTCGATCTCCTCGCCAAGGCCGAGGGCGTCGCGGCGGGCGGCTTCGAATTGCTCCATCTGCTCAGGCGAGTATTCCGGCGTGGTGAGCACGGTCAGCAGGACCGCGAGGAAGAGGGCCGCGCCGCCGACATAGAAGGCGATGTGCACGGTCATCGGGATTTCGCCTTCGGGGGCGGTATTGGCGACGCCAAACTCGGTCAGCAGCCAGGGCAGCGCGCCGGCGAGGACTGCGCCGACGCCGATAAAAAAGCTCTGCATCGCATAGCCGGTGGTGCGTTGCCGGTCTGGCAGCATGTCGCCGACAAAGGCGCGGGTCGGCTCCATGGTGATGTTGAGCGAGGCGTCGAGAATCCAGAGCATGCCGGCGGCCATCCAGAGGGTCGGCGAGTTCGGCATGATGAAAAGCGCACAGCTCGCCAGGATCGCGCCGGCGAGAAAATAGGGGCGGCGGCGGCCAAGGCGGCCCCAGGTCTTGTCGGAGAAATGGCCGATGATCGGCTGGATGATGAGGCCGGTCAGGGGCGCGGCGATCCAGAGAATGGCAAGCGAGTCCATCTCCGCGCCGAGCGTCTGGAAGATGCGGCTCATATTGCCGTTCTGCAGGTCGAAACCGATCTGGATGCCGAGGAATCCGAAACACATGTTCCAGATCTGGCCGAAACTCAGCTTGGGCTTGTGCATCTCATTCCTCCCGGCCGCGGCGCCTCTTTTATCAGGATCGGGCGCTCATGGCTTGTTGTTGGCTTATTCGCGGCTGCCGGTTTCGGCGACCAGGCGGATCGCAGCGCCGCCGCCGCGTGCGAGCCATACCTCGATTTCATCCCCGGACGTAACAGCGCGGGTTTCGATGATCACCGGGTATGGGTTGATGTTCCAGGAGGCGAAGTCGCCGTCGCGGTAAATCTCTGCGCGGTAGGTGACGCCGTCTTCGAGGAAGTCGAGCGGGATGCTCACGGTGCGGGCATATTCGTCGGTGACAGCGCCGATATACCAGTCCGGGCTGCCGCGTTCCTGACGGGCCTGGACGAGATAGTCGCCGACCTCACCCATCAGCGCGATGGAATTTTCCCAGTCGGCAGGTACGTCGCGGATGAACTGGAAGGGCTCGGGGTTGGCGTCGTAATTCTCGGGCAGGTCGGCCGCCATCTGCAGGGGGCTGTAGAGGGTGACGTAGAGGGCGAGCTGTTTGGCGAGCGTGGTCTGGACGCGGTTTTCAGCGTCCTGTCCGTTTGGCATCAGGTCAAAGATGCCGGGCGTGTAGTCTGCCGGGCCGGCGAGCATGCGGGTAAACGGCAGGATGGCCTGATGCTCCACCGGGTTGGGCGGGCTGCCCCATGCGTTGAACTCCATCCCGCGAACGCCCTCGCGGCTGACGGCGTTCGGATAGGTGCGGCGAAGGCCGGTATCCTTGATCGGCTCATGTGCATTGACGGCGATGCCATAGGCATGCGCGCGCTCAAGGACTTTGAGGTCATGAACGACGCGTTCCTGAGCGTCGTGGCGGGTGTAGCGGCGGATGCCATCTTCATCGTGGATGACGAGATCGCTCTCATCGGCGACATAGCCGGTTTTGACGGCGTGTACGCCCATATCCTTGTAGAGCTGGAAAGCGTCTTCGAGCTGGGCTTCATAGTTTGCGATATTGGCGGAAGTTTCATGGTGGCCGATCAGCTGGACGCCGATCTCGCGGCCATAGTCGGTGATCTCCTTGATGTCGAAATCGGGATAGGGCTCTGCGAAGCGGAAGAGCTCGCCATTGTTGAACCAGTCGCCATCCCAGCCGACATTCCAGCCTTCGACGAGGACGCCGTCAAAGCCGTTCCTGGCCGCAAAATCCATATAGCGCTTGGTGTTCTCGGTGGTCGCACCATGGTTCGGGCCAGAGCCCCATGTGTATTTGTTGATGTGCATGCCCCACCAGATGCCGATGTATTTTCCCGGCTTGAAATAGGAGGTGTCGCCGAGCTTGTTCGGCTCATTAAGGTTCAGATAGATGTCCGAGCCATTGATCAGACCGGCGGCAGTGTCGGCGATCTGGATGACGCGCCATGGGGTTTTGAACGCGCCGCTCACGCGGACCTTTACGCCGTCATGGCGCGGGGCGAGTTCGGCCTCGAGGACGCCGGCGCGGCGCTGGTCGAGCCACATGCCGGCATAGTCGACAAGGGCGGCCTCGTGGATCGCGATGTACGGCCCGTCCTGGTCATCGAGCTTGACGGTGTAGGGCGTGTGGACGCGGTAGATGTCGCGGACCGGGGTGGTCTTGTAGATGTATTCGTAGCGGTTGAACTCGCCGGCGGGCGTCCACCAGGACTTGCCGTCCGGCGTGATCGAGAATTCGGTGATTTCGTCGACGAGGGCGCGCTCACCTGTGTCCGGCACTTCATAGCGGAAGCCGACGCCGGTATCGAAGACGCGGGCACGAAGCGTGTAGGTGCGGCCCGAACCGTCATCGGCGGTGAAGGTGGCGGCGACTTCCCTGTGATTGTCGCGAACGAAGTGCTTCTCGCCCCATGGCTGTTCCCAGGTTTCGTCCTTGCGGGTTTCGGAACTGCTCGTGAGGTTGAGGCCGCGATCGAGGTCAGCGCCCTTGGCGAAGCGCAGGCCCAGTCTGGATTCTGCGACGATTTCCTCGCCGCCGCGGGTGATGGTGTAGAAGGGCTGGCCGCCGCGGGAGCCGACGGTGAGTTCGGTGCGCCCGTCAGGAGAGCTGGTCTTGACCACGGAGAGGTTTGCGTCGGCGGTGGCCTCAGCGCTGGCCTGCTGCTGGAAGGGGAGGCCGGAGATTTGCGGGCCGGCAGCCATGAGGATCGCGGCGAACGCGGCCGGAATCGGGCGGACGATGGAATGGGTCTTCATGGTCGCTTCTCCCCTGAGCGTTTTTGCCAGAGTGCGCTGCAAACTTTTGCAAGTCAATTCCAAATTTGGTTCGTGCCCTGGTTTGTGGATCTTCTGAGTCGGGGCGCTTGGTTTCGCCAAAAGGTCAATGTTCACAATAGAAGTAACTTGATATCAGAAATTGGTTTTCATGCATTTCTCTTCGTGTTAGCTATGCAAAAAATTGCGGAACGTAAGATTCCGTGGCAAGATGCAGTGAGGGAGAAAAGCATGGCAAGGACTCGATTGTCACGGCTGCGACAGCCCATGATTGCGGCAAGCCTGATGATGGCGGCGTGCACGACGACGCATGCCCAGCCCTCGCCTGAAGCTGACACTTATCAGACCCGGCTGCCGCAGGATGAGGTGATCTACTTCGTCATGCCGGACCGCTTCGAGAATGGTGATCCGTCCAATGATCGGGGTGGCATTGACGGTGACCGGCTGGCCCATGGGTTCGACCCGGCGGATAATGGCTTCTTCCATGGCGGTGACCTGAAAGGCCTGACAGACCGGCTCGATTATATCCAGGCCCTCGGTGCGACGGCGATCTGGCTGACGCCGATCTTCGAGAACAAGGCCGTGCAGGGCCCACCTGGCATGGAATCGGCGGGCTATCATGGCTACTGGATTACGGACTTTCTGAATGTCGATCCGCACATCGGGACGCGCGAGGACTTCAAGGCTTTTGTGGACGCTGCGCATGCGCGGAACATGAAGGTCTATATGGACATCATCACCAATCACACGGCCGATGTGATCCAGTATCGCGAATGTAGTGAAAGCCCCGCGCCGGGCGATGAGGTCGGCGAGGAGGGGTGCGTCTATCGCAGCGTCGGGGCCTATCCCTGGACGAGCGAGGGTGGGCCGGATGGTCCGCGTATCAATGACGGGTTTGCTGGCGCATCCGTCATGACAGCGGAGAATTTCGAAGCGCTGGACAATCCGGACTGGGCCTATCACCCCTTCGTTCCGGAGGCCGAAGCCAAGATCAAGAACCCGGCTTGGCTCAACGATGTGCTGCTCTACCACAATCGCGGCAATTCCGCCTTCGAGGGCGAAAGCTCGCGCATGGGGGATTTTGCCGGGCTGGATGATCTGATGACCGAAGACCCGCGCGTGGTTGAAGGTTTCATCGACATTTACAAGCAATGGATTACGGACTTTCGCGTCGATGGTTTTCGCATCGATACGGTCAAGCATGTGAACCCGGAATTCTGGGCGGCGTTTTCGCCGGCGATTGTCGAACACGCGAAGAGCCTCGGGATCGAGCACTTCCATGTTTTTGGCGAAGTCTATGAGTTCGACCCGGGGCTTCTTGCGACATATACGAGGCGGGACAAACTGCCTGCAGTGCTCGATTTTGCGTTTCAGGGCGTTGTGCGGGACCTCATCGTGAATGGTGCCCCGGCGCGAAACATGGAGCACCTCTTCGAGGTCGACCATGCCTATGCGAATGGCCCGGAGACTGCAGCGATCCTGCCGACTTTCCTCGGCAATCACGATATGGGTCGGTTTGCGGGATTCCTGCGTGAGGCGGATCCGGAGATGGGGGATGAAGAGATGCTGGCACGGACCGAGCTGGCGCACGCCATGCTGATGTTCTCACGCGGCGTGCCGACCATCTATTATGGCGACGAGCAGGGATTTGTCTCCGATGGCGACGATCGCGGGGCGCGCGAGGACATGTTCGAGAGCCAGGTGCCGGACTATAATGACAATGTCCTGATTGGCACCGGCAAGACGACCGCCGACGATAATTTCGACACGGGCCATCCGCTCTTCGCGGCGATTTCCGACATGTCTGCGATCCGGCAGGGTCATGCGGGCTTGCGCCGGGGTGAGCAGATTGTGCGTCACTCCGATCTTGAGGGCGGGCTGATTGTCCTGTCGCGCCTCCATGAAGGGCGCGAATATCTCATCGCGTTCAATGCGAGCGAGGAAGAGCGCAGCGAATTCGTTGGTGTTTCGGCCGCGGCCACGAACTGGTCGTCGCTGCACGGGGCGTGCGCGGCCCGGTCTGCGGCGCCCGGCAGTTATGGCGTTGAGGTTGCGCCGCTCGATTATCTTATCTGTTTCAGTGATCTGGAGGAGGTCTCCGGTGAGTGATTTGACGATGAAAATGCCTGAGGGGGCGACGCTTGCTGCGGCCCGTGAGCAGAGCGGCGATGCGCCGTGGTGGAAAGGCGCGACGATCTATCAGATCTATCCGCGCAGCTTCCTCGATACGAATGGCGACGGGATCGGCGACCTTCCGGGCGTGATTGACGGTCTGGCGCATATTGCATCGCTGGGCGTCGATGCGATCTGGCTCTCGCCATTCTTTACCTCGCCCATGGACGATTATGGCTATGACGTTGCCGACTATTGCGACGTCGATCCGATGTTCGGGACGCTGGATGATTTCGACCGGCTGGTCGCAAGGGCACATGAGCTGGGCCTCAAGGTCATTATCGATCAGGTCTATTCGCACACATCCTATGAGCATGACTGGTTCAAGCAGAGCCGGGTGAACCGCACCAATCCGAAGGCGGACTGGTATGTCTGGGCCAATCCGAAGGCCGATGGGTCGCCGCCGAACAACTGGCAGTCGGTGTTTGGCGGGCCAAGCTGGGCCTGGGATGCGCGGCGCCAGCAATACTATTTCCATAACTTCCTGAGGGAACAGCCGCAGCTGAATGTGCACAACCCGGAGGTTCAGGATGCACTGATCGCGGCGGCGAAGTTCTGGCTCGACCGGGGCGTTGACGGCTTCCGGCTCGATGCGATCAATTTCTCGATGCATGACCGGCAGCTGCGGGACAATCCGCCGTCGAACATGCCGATGGAGAAGGTGACGCGGCCGTTCGACCTGCAGCGCCATGTCTACAATATGTCCCAGCCGGAAGTGCCGGCCTTTCTGGAGCGCATCCGCGCGCTGCTCGACACATATGAGGGTGTCTTCACCGTGGCCGAGATTGGTGGGCCGGACCCGATTGGCGAAATGAAAGCCTTCACAGAGGGCGATAAGCGTCTGAATTCAGCGTATAATTTCGATTTCCTGTATGCGGAGAAGCTGGTCCCTTCTGCGGTGCAAAAATCGCTGAACCAGTGGCATGGCGGGGCCGATGAAGGCTGGCCGAGCTGGGCGTTTTCAAACCATGATGCGCCGCGTGCGGTGTCGCGCTGGGCAAAGCCGGAAGACCGCAAGCAGGCGGCTGATGCGCTGCTACTGCTGCTGCTCGGCTTTCGCGGGAATGCCTTTATCTATCAGGGCGAGGAGCTGGGCCTGCCGCAGGCGCATGTGCCGTTTGAGCATCTGAAAGATCCTGAAGCGATTGCGAACTGGCCACGGACGCTGGGGCGGGATGGCGCGCGCACGCCAATCCCGTGGACGTCGGGCGCTGACAATTCCGGCTTCTCGACGGGAGAGCCCTGGCTGCCAGTGGATCCGGCGCACGATGCGCTGTCAGTTGAGGCGCAGGACAAGGACCCCGCTTCGAGCCTGAACGTGACCCGGTCACTCATGGCGCTTCGCCAGTCGCTGCCTGTGCTGCGGCTCGGCGATATGGCGTTTCTCGACGCGCCAGAGGGCGTGATCGCGTTCGAGCGCCGCTGGGGGAATCACACCTTGCTCTGCGTGCTGAATTGCAGTGACAGCTCAGTTCAGTATATGCCGCCTGACAGAAACGCGTATCGTATCGTCGCGGATGAAACCGGCGCGGTTAACGGTTTTGTTGCTGTGCCGGAGCATATTGCGGGCTGGAGTGGATATTGGGCTGTTCCAACCGATGAGGATAACCGGGGGACAGAGTAGGCATGACAGGTTCAGCGGACAAACCATCGCGAAAATCGACGAGATTGGAAGACCTCGCCAAGAAGGCTGGCGTTTCCATTTCGACGGTGTCGCGTGCTTTGAACGACAGCCCGGCGATTAACCGGCGGACCAAGCAGGCCATCTGGGAGCTGGCGCGGGAGCTGGACTACCCTTTCCGCCAGCGCATGCCCGCCGGGCCGATCGGCGCCGAGGCGACGATTGCCGTGGTCGTGCCACAGCCTCAGGCGCGTGACGGCAATATCTACGATCCGTTCTTCTTTGAGCTGCTGGCCGGGATTGCCGAAGCGGCACGCGAACGCAATTGCGACGTGCTGGTGAGCCATATTACGCCGACCAATTATGACGACCTCGCTTTTGCGATGAGCACGAGCCGCGCCGATGGCGTCATCTTCATCGGGCAGAGTTCGCTTCATACTGAATTCAACCGTCTCGCCGTGAAGGACAGCCGCTTTGTCGTCTGGGGCGCAGAGCTGCCTGAGCAGTCCTATTGCTCCATCGGGAGTGACAATCCCATGGGCGGGCGGCGCGCGACTTCGCACCTTGTTCGTCTTGGGCGAAAGAAGATCCTGTTTCTTGGCGACACTGAAGCGCCTGAAGCGCTGCAGCGGTATCGCGGCTATCTCGAGGCGCTCGACAAGGCCGGCATCGATGCTGATCCCGACTGGTATCTGCCGGTGCATTTCGAGGTGGAGTCGGCTGAGGCCGCCATTCACAGCCAGATCGACCGGGGCCTGGAGTTTGATGGCGTCGTCGCGGCCAGTGATTTGATCGCGTTGGGCGCGATAAGGGCGCTGCAGGCGCAGGGCCGTGATGTGCCCGGTGATGTCTCTGTTGTCGGCTATGACAATGTGCCGTTCAGCCGCCTGTCGCGCCCGTCGCTGACGACCGTGTCTCAGGATACTGCGAAGGCGGGCCGGCTGCTGGTGTCGAAACTGGTGGATTCGCAGGGCGGCACGCGCCGGTCCGAGCGCTCACCGACAGAGCTTATCGTGCGCGGCTCCTGCGGCGCCTAAAACGTGCCGCGAAGCCCGATCGCGACGCGGGTGTCGCGGTCTTCTTCCCATGTCTGGATCTGTCGGACCGTGCCGCCGAAAACCGTGTCTGCGTAGAGCGCCCGGCTGCGGCTTTCATTGCCGCTCTCGATATTGTGCGCCTCGATGCGCAGGGCCATGTCGCCCCAGAGCTTCTTCTCGGCAAAGGCTGACAGGCGCGGTCCTATGTGGAACCGGGCCGTGGAGTCGAGATCGCTATAGATCATGGCATGGCCGGGATGGCGGTAGGTGGCCCCGTAGGAGAGCCCGGCCTTTGTGATGTCGTGGCGGTAGCTGACCTCGTAATTGTCTCCATTATCCGCGCGCAGGCGGCGACCCTGGCCGGTAAACGGGTCTGAAATATCTGAGTCCTGCCAGGTGTACTGAACGGACACGATGGCGTCGCGCAGGCTGAGCGGGGTGAGGCGAAGGCTGGTCTTGATTTCGGCGCCGTGCACTTCGGCGTCCGGTATGTTGCCTTCTGCCGAGTAGACGCCGCGAATGGGGTCGAAGATCGGGACCTTGTCGATGGCGTCGGTGATGTCCTTGTAGAAGACGCGGCCTTCAATCCGGCCGCCATCCTTTGGCAAGCGGTAGGTGTAACCAAGCTCGTATTCCCAGGCTTTTTCCGGCTCGATCCCCGGATTGCCGGCATCGATCTCTTCGTCGACGAAATCATAGCGAGGGGTGAAGTTCTCAAAGTCGAGCTGGCTGACCGTGCGCTCGACGAGGAGGCGGGCCTGCTGGCGGGGTGTCACCTTGTAGCGCGCATCGAGGCGTGGCCTCCAGAAGGAGAGGCTCCGGTCCGGGCTGAAGTCGTAATTGTTGGTGATCTCGGAGGTCTCATAGGTCAGCGAGGTATCGAGCGAGAGTTTCGCCGTTGGCTTCCAGCGGTGGGTGAGGAAGGCCTCGGCGCGCTGCTCCTCGACATGGGCATTCCCGGTCGGAACGACGACTTCTTCAACGAGATCATCGGCGTCGATATCGAAGAAGACGCGTAGGCTCTGGTCGCGGAAATTCTTTGCGCCCTCTGCGCCGATTTCGACCGACATGTCCGCATTGAGAGGCCGCGTCCAGGTGGCGCGAAGGATGTCTTCGCCGATCTCGACATCCGACAGGCTACGGCTGCGTTCGATCGTCCGGTCGGCGATGACGAGGCGGCGGAAATCTTCGGTCAGGATGGTCTCGCGCTTGTGGATGGCGAGGGCGTTCAGCTGTCCGCCAAACCATGCGCCTTCATAATCGCCGCTGAGTTCGAGCGTGTCCCACGGGTTCTGGTCGCGCTCATGCAGGTCGAGCGCCTGGAGGGTCATGTTGCCGGCGGGACCATAGCGGGTGAAAGGGGTGCGGTCTGATGTGGTGACGTCGATGGTCTGCAGGAAGCCGTTCAGCTGTAGCCGGTCGCCGCGCACGAAATCATAGGAAAGGCCGCCCGTGTAGATCCACTTGTCGTGATCGCGGGACCAGTCCTGTGGGCGGCGTTCCTGCACGGTGAAGTCGGGATAATAATAGACCTCGTCGCGGGTCCTGTCGCTCCAGCGGATCGGGCCGTAGACCTCCGGCGACCAGGCATTGCGCTCTATGCCGATGGTGTATCCGACGCCGTTGAAACTGCCATTATAGGAGACAAGCCCGTCAAGTTCGGTGCGGCCCTGATCATTGAAGCGGACATAGGCTTCCCAGGTGCCGGTGCCTGCGATGGATGCGCCCTCCCTGAGGACGACATTGACCAGCGTGCCTTCGGACTGGACGGCGATGTCATCGACGGCGCCGCTGATCAGTTCGACCCGGGCGACAGCGTCATGTGGAATGCGGCGGAGATTGGCGGCCAGATCATTGGCCTTGCCCGGAAACCGGCGGCCATTGAGCAGCACGCGCGCGCCGCCAGACCCGAAGCCCCGTTCCTCCCGGCTCGGTTTCGCCTCATCCAGAATGGATTGGACGCCGGGGATGATCTTCAGGATATCTTCGGCGGTCGACGGATTGTAGCGGGCGAAATAGTCCGGGCCATAGGTGACGCGGGAGTCCGAGGCGGCAGGCTGGGACGTGTCTGGCAGGGCGGCTTCGCGAGCGGCGGCAGTCGGGACGAGCGACACGGCGGCGAGGGCGAGCATGCCGCCGCCAAGGGTGACGCTGGCAGGAGACGCCTTATGGGGCCGCGCATGCTTACGGTCTCTGGGCGGTCTGATAGGCATGGCTCCGCATTCGCTCCCGGCATTGGTCAGACAGGATGGGCGCGCAGCGGGCCGCTACGGCTCTCCTGAAAACCTTCGTTTCCTGTTGTGCGGCCGGGCATATTTGCCTGCTGAGCCACTCCCTTGAGACTCACCTGTAGAAGAATTTTCGAGACTTGGCGATAGTCAGCTTCATTTATTGTGCGGGAGGCCAAACAAGCGCGGTGTCGAGCCTGCGGTTCGCGTCTGGTCTGCGGCCGTTGGCAGACCTTCAGCCAGAGCCCGACGCATCATCCACCACCGATCGCGACGATGTGCGACATCATTAAGGGGCAATACCTAGAACAATCAGTCTAAATAACGGTATAGTGTGCTGAAAGGTAACCGGTGTAACAAAACAGAATGTCCAGCGACGCACAGGCTGAATCAGAACCGCAGCGCAGGCGGGTCCCCAATGCCGAACGGACGGCAACGACCCGCGCAAAACTGATCGAAGCGACGATCCAGACTCTCTACGAACTTGGTTACCACCAGACCACGACGGTTCTGGTGGCAAAACGCGCTGGCGTGAGCCGCGGCGCCATGCTTCACCATTTCCCGACAAAAGCCGATCTGATCATGGCCACGGCCGAGCATATTCGCGTGATGCGGCGCAAGCTGCACAAGGCCCGGCTCAGCGTGTTCGATACGCCGAAGGAGAAGTTTCTGGCGCTGGTTGATGTGCTCTGGGAAGCGATGGTGTCGCCGTCTGGCGTGGCGCGCCTCGAGATCATGCTCAGCGCGCGCAGTGATCCGGAAATGGCCAAGCGGATAGAGCAGATCAATGATGAGATCGACCGCAGTCACAAGGACCGGACCTGGCGGCTGGGCGAAGATATGGGCCTCGACGCGTCGAAGCACCGCGAGAGGTTTGACGCTTTCGTGCAGCTCTATGCGGCGGCGGGGCGAGGCCTGTCCATCGATGCCTTGCGTGAGCATTCCCGCACCGGCGCGAACAAGTCGATCGAGCTGCTGAAAACCTTCCAGAAACAGATGATCGAGGACATGCTCGCGGATGTGAGTTGAGCCAGCTGGCCTGACAGTCTGGCCTGGATTTCTGATCAATAAAAAGCCCGGACGCGTTGAGGCGTGTCCGGGCTTTTTTGTTGTCTGTGGGGCGTCCTACCAGAAGGCGACGTAGATCGCGGCGAGGATCAGGACGATCAGTACGGACGCGATATTGAAGCCGACTCTTGTGTCGAACTGGATGCCGCCAAGGTAGACCGGCTGCTCCGGCTTTGGCTTGGGGGTCATCAGGGAGACGATGACGCCAATGACGAGGCAGACCAGGAAGACGATCCAGATCCGCAGCACGAAAGGCAGCTCAGGCAGCATCAGCTTGGCTGCGACCGACAGCACCACTGATGAGATCAGCAGGGCAAAAGCGCCGGCCGTATTGGTGCGTGCCCAGAAGAAGCCAAGCAGGAAGACCGCGACGACGCCCGGCGCGATGAAGCCGGTATATTCCTGGATCGTCTGGAAGGCGCTTTCCATGCCGCCCAGGAATGGCTGAGCGAGGATGAGGGCGATGATCATGGCGACGAGCGCGGTGATCCGGCCGGTCATCACATAGTGATCCTCGGTCTTATCCTTGGCGATATAGTCCCGGTAGATGTCCATGGTGAAGATGGTGGAGATCGAGTTCATCATGGAGGCGAGCGACGAGACGATCGCGGCGATGAGGGCCGCGAAGACGATGCCGCGCAGGCCGCCGGGCACCAGCGTCATCAGGATGCCATAGGTGCTGTCCGGCTTGGCGCTTAGCGTGTCCATGTCGAGCTGGCCGTTCTGGGCGAGCCAGAGCGCGGCGATGCCTGGAATGACCACGATGACCGGGATGAGAAGCTTCAGGAAGGCGGCGAAGGCAAGACCCTTCTGCGCTTCGGGCAGGCTCTCTGCGCCGAGCGCGCGCTGGATGATGTACTGGTTGAAGCCCCAATAAGAGAAGTGAAGCACCCAGAGACCGCCAAGCAGTGTCCAGATGCCCGGCAGGTCGCCATAGTTCGGATGGTCCGGCTGGAGGATCATGTTGAAATGGTCGGGGATCTCGCTCATCAGCGTGCCGAGACCTGCCATCGGGCCGGCGTCGCCGCCGACGAGGCCGAGCGAGATCCACAGGATGGCGAAGCCGCCAAAGATCAGGATGACGACCTGGATGATGTCGGTCAGGGCAACCGCTTTCAGGCCGCCATAGAGCGAGTAGAGCACGGCAAATGCGCCGAGCCCGATCATCGCAGGCAGGACGGCCCAGCCCGTGACGGCGCTGATCGCAAGGCCGCCGAGCCACAGGATCGAGGTGAGGTTCACCGCCGTGTAGAGGATGATCCAGAACACGGCCATGATCGATTTGACCTCGGGCCCGAAGCGGGTCTCGAGGAATTGCGGCATGGTGAAAATCTTCCGCTCCAGGAAGATGGGCAGGAAGAATTTCGCGACGATCAGAAGGACGATGGCTGCCTGCCACTCATAGGCGGCAATGGCGAGGCCAACGACGAAGCCCTGGCCCGACTGGCCGATGATCTGCTCAGCTGAAATGTTCGCGGCAATCAGCGAGGCGCCGATGGCCCACCAGGGCAGGGCTTTGCCGGCGAGGAAATAGTCCTCGGTGTCTTTCTTGTGGCCTGCAGGCTCACGCGAGACCAGGATCGCGATGGCGAATAGCGCCACCGCATAAAGCCCCACAATGACGAGGTCGATCGTCTCTAATGCCATTTTGTTTCCCTCCCCAAAGGTCGTTCAGCGACGCCCCGGATTTCTTGTTAAGCGTGTTCCTGCACAGGCCTGGATTGTGATGCCATCTCTTTGGCCGGGCAGTATTTTTTCAGGTAATCTTCATGCGACGGCAGACTGTCTGACGTCTTCTCGACATTCTCAATGATGTAATCGAGGAAGCGTTTGACCTCGGCTTCGCTCATCACGTCGGCGACGGGGTGATGGCTCTCAGGCATCAGGCCCTGGCCGAGCATGACCTGCGTCCATGAATTCTCCGCGAAAAGCTCGTCATTGGCGCGGTAGACCCGGCCCGTCTCGCGGAAAAGGTCCATGCGGTGGCGCAGGCCGTCCGGGATGTCCATGGAGCGGACATGACGCCAGAACGGCGTGTCGGTGCGGTTGGTCAGATGGTAATGCAGGATGATGAAATCGCGAATATGGTCGATTTCATACTGGGTCTGCGTATTGAACTCATCGATGTCGGACTGTGAAATCGCGCCCTGCGGGAAGGCGCGCATGAGGCGCATGACAGAGCGCTGGATGAGGTGGATGCTGGTCGATTCCAGGGGTTCGATGAAGCCACTGGACAGGCCGATGGCGATACAGTTGCGGTGCCAATGGGCGCGGCGCGTGCCGGTGCGGAAGCGGATGACGCGTGGCTCTGTGAGGGGCTTGCCCTCGATATCGTTCAGGAGCTTCGCCTGGGCCTCGTCGTCGCTCATATATTTGCTGCAATAGACCGTGCCGTTGCCGGTGCGGTGCTGCAGCGGGATTTGCCAGCGCCAGCCGGCTTCATGCGCGATGGAGCGGGTGTAGGGGCGCGGGGTCCGGACCGATTCAGTCTGTACCGCGATGGCGCGGTCGCAGGGCAGCCAGTGCGTCCAGTCATCATATCCGACGCCGAGCGCGCCATCGATGAGCAGGGCGCGAAAACCCGTGCAGTCGATGAAGAGATCGCCCTCGATTTCGGTGCCGTCCTCAAGGATCAGGCTGGCAATGTCGCCGCTGTCTGCGCGGCGGACTTGAGCGATTTTCCCTTCGCGGCGCTTGACACCATGCGCTTCAGCGAGCTCTCGCAGGAAGCGGGCATAGGCCGTCGCGTCGATATGGTAGGCATAGTTGAGACCGAGGTCTGGCAGATGGGCGAAACGGTCTTTTTCGGCGGCGATAAGTTCAAGGCAGTAATCGCCAAACTCTCCTGCGACGCCGAGTTCGCGCCCGCGATGCCAGAAATGCTGGAAGCCTGCGGTCCAGTGATCCTTGCCGGTGATCCCGAAGGAGTGAATGTAGCGGTGGTTGAGGTCGGTCCAGTTCTCGAAGGCGATGCCGAGCTTGAAGGTGCCGCTAACGGCGCTCATCCATTTTGCCTCGTCGAGGCCGATCAGGCGGTTGTAAGTGACGAGGGTCGGGATGGTGGCCTCGCCGACGCCGACAGTGCCGATGGCGTCGGACTCCACGAGGGTGACGTCGCAGACTTTCTCCAGCACCTTGCCCATGGCAGCCGCCGTCATCCAGCCAGCCGTGCCGCCGCCGGCGATAATCACTTTCTTTCTGGGCGCAGCGTTTTGCATTTGGGTCACCGGTTCAGTCGATCGCGAAGGAAAGCGCGGATGCGGGCGGCGCTTTCGGGCGTGATGGGATCAAGGACGCCACGCGCATTGTCGGGGATGTGATCGGCCTCGCTGCCATCATTGTTGAAGACATAGTGGTCGAACATTTGCTTCCAGATCGTTTTCTCTTCCGGCGGCAGGTCACGCAGCGTCTTCATGGCATGGGTCAGCGCATCCTGCGGCGTGCCGAGATGGGCGGGAGAGGTGCGCCACCAGTAATTGACGAGGATGTTGACCGGGCCTGTGGCCTCGACATGGTGCCACCACATGGACGGGATGAAGAGTGCGTCGCCGGGGTCGAGGTCAGCGATTTCGGCATGGCGGACGGCGTCCCTGAAGCGGGGGAACTTGCCCAGATCTGGAGCCGCGAAATCGACCAGGCTGATCGGGCGGCCGGCGGGCGTCAGCTCAAACGGGCCGACATAGAGGTTCGGCGTCTGGTCGGGCGGGAAGAGGGTGAACCGGCGCTTGCCAGCGGCGACGCAGGCGATGTTCAGCGGCAGGTCGTTATGGGCAGCGACGCGGGTGCGGGTGCCGATCCAGACGCTGCGCAGCGGAGCTAGGTCGCCGAAATCGATATCATTTTCATTGCGAAAACCGGGGAGGACGGCGTCCACATCGGTCGAGGCAAGATAGATGAGCGGCGGCGGGTCAGCCGGGCCGTATTTGAAGATGCGGTCGAGAAACATGGTGAAGGTGGCGTTGCCGCGGTCGACATTCACGCCGGTGAAATCATCATTGTAGAAAAGGCGGCCATCAAGCTCGGCAGGACCGGCGGAGATTGGCACAACCGCGCCATTGTCGAAACGGTTCAGATAGGCCTGAAGGTCGCCAAGGGAGGCTTTGCCGGCATCGACGACGGGCCAGTCGCTGACAAAGCCGCGCAGGATGACGGGGCTGAGGGATTTGGAAATCTCTTCGATAAGGCCGGCATCGGAGCGGTGACACGAGACTTCGCGTACCGGGGCGGCATCATTGAAAATGTCTGTTCGTTCGGTCGTGCAGATCATGATCTCTCCCAGAGACCCATTCTGGCAGGTCTGCCGCTTTTAAGGAATACCAGCCCCGAAATGCGAGACTGGCCTCAAAGAAGGACCCCTGCCGGTCGAAACCGGCAGGGGCGCAGTCAGAGCAGCTTAGAACGTGTACCGGGCACCGAAATTGTAGCGGGCGCCGGTTTGCGTTGCGAAGTTGACGTATGCCGGTGTGCGGCCAACCGTGCGGGTGGTCTCATCCGTGACATTGATGCCTTCAACAAACAGCGTAATGCCGTCGCGGATTTCATAGCTGACATTGAAGTCCAGCTGACCATATTCCTCCACATATTGCGGATTGTTTGGTGTGCCGCTGACGCCGATGGTCGAGGTCAGGAACTGGTCGCGCCAGTTATAGGCGAGACGCGCCTGCAGACCATTCTTGTCGTAGAAGCCGATCAAATTGTAGCTGTCCGACAGGCCGGTGATCGCGAATTGCGGGTCACCGCTCGATGGTACCTGATTGTTGTCGAAGCCGACATCACCATCAACGATCGTGTAGTTGGCGATGAAGCCGAAGCCTGAGTCACCGAAGAAGTGCTGCCAGGCAAATTCCCAGCCATCGACGGTTGCTTCTTCCTGGTTCACAGGCGTTGCAATGTCGAAGGTGAGGATCGGGTCTTCGCCTGCAACACCGAAGATGTTGCCGGTGAAGTTGCCATTGGAGTCGGTGCCTGTGATCTCATAGGTCGATGGATCGGCATTCTCGAAGATCCACTGACGGATCGCCACGGCGTCATCACCGACGGCCGCCAGGGCATCCATGTAACGCTCACCGCCGAACGGTGTGTAAACCGTGAAGGGCGACTGGGTCACAACGCCGGATCCGATGAAGTTCTCGACGTTTTTGCGGTAGTAGCCCGCAGAAACATAAGAGCCGAGACCGCCATCATAGTACCACTCCGCCGAAGCGTCGAAGTTCTCTGACAGGAATGGGCGCAGATTGGTGTTGCCATTCGTACCGGTACCGCCATCGACGCGAACGATCTGCTGAACGCCGAGACCGCCTGCAATGTCACCATAGCCCGGACGGGTCATGGTCTTGCTGTAGGAAGCCCGCAGAACGACGTCGTCACGCGGCTCCAGGCGGAAGTCGACGGCTGGCAGCCAGTAGTCATACTCGCCTTCGAAGGTCTGCGTCTGGGTGTTCGCTGCATTGTCGAGACCGATCAGACCGAACTCGTTGGCCGCGACCCATTGCACGCCGGTTGGGGCAACGACCTGGGCTGGCGACGTGACGTCGGTCGTCTCATACCGGATGCCCGCATTGATCTGAGCTGGCATGGTGCCGATGTCGAAGTCCTTGTGAACCTCAAGGAAGCCAGCAAGGCTTTCTTCCTCGATGCGCCGGTCTTCCAGGAAGTTGTCAGAGCGGCAGATGCCATCACCGCCACAGGCCTGGTTGAACGGGTCACCGGCGCTGTCGATGATATCGACCATGCGGTCGAAATCGAAGACGAAGAAGTCCTGCTGTGTCTGGCCGGCACCGCTGAACTGGTCAAAGTTCTCGGCAATGTTCACACGGCGGAAGATGTCATCCGGCAGGTCATCGGCCGTCCCGACGCCGCCCCAGGTATCGCGCTGGGCATTGGCAAAGGCCGAGCGGACCTTGTTGGTGGTCGACGAGACACCGAAATCCACACTGTCGATGATATTGTCGAGCTCGTATCGACCGTTCAGCTGGATCTGGTCGATCTCGGTCTTGATATAGCTGTTGCCGAAAACCGAGCCTGTCGAGATCATGCGGCTCTCATCGATGCCGGTGAAAGGCGCCTGGAAACCGAGCTGAAGCACAGGGATTTCACTTCTGAAATCGATGCCTTGTGAGCGCAGTTGCAGGTCCGCTGTCGAGATGACCGACGTGGTGCCGTAAGGGCTGTCCTGGCCGGATTCGGCGCTGGATGAGTGCGCATCAAGGACGAAGGAGAGCCGGTCAGTGGCTTGCCAGTCGAGGTTGACGCCAATCGAGTTGTTCTCGCTCTTCGTGGCGAATTTAGCACCGCCCATGGAGAGGTCAGAACCGCCATCGCCAAAGTCTTCATTGTAGAAGAGCGGGCTGGCGATCGGACCATCTGTCCAGCCGCTGGTGACGTCACCATGGTTGAACCAGACCGACATGTCGGAGCGCTCGGTGGCGACCTTGTTGTCGCTGTAGAAATAGTCGAGCGTCGCGGTGAATGTGGAGACCGGTTCGTATTGCAATGTGCCCTGCAAATTCGTCCGCTCACGGCTGATATTGGTCAGGCTGTAATTGACGTTTTGCGGGGTCGAGTAAATGTCGGTCGGGCCCGGACGGTTCGTCACCTGAGTATCGGCTGGCGGCTGAGGTAGTGTGCCCCAATCATTTTCCGAGCCGAGATAGGCGCCGCGCCAGCCGCTCGTCGTGCCGACTTGTGCATAGCCGGAATCGCGTTCCTGATAGCTGCCGGCCACTGCAATACCAATCGTGTCATTGGCGAAGGTGTCGGAGAAGATGCCGGAGATTTCTGGCGTGATTTCCTTGTCACCGATATTGGTGACCGAGTCGTCATAGACGCCCTTGATGCCGACCGAGCCGCGAAGGCCAGGTGAATTGAGCGGGCGGGCCGTCTTGATGTTCAGGGTTGAGCCGATACCGCCAGTTGGCAGGGCTGCGCGGCCCGTCTTGTAGACTTCCACCGCAGCGATGCCTTCAGAGGCGATGTTGCCGAAATCGAAGCTGCGCGACGAGGGTGCGCCGCCGGTCAGGAAGGCGGTTGGCATCTGGCGGCCGTTCAGCAGGACGAGGTTGAAGTCCGGACCGAAGCCGCGAACGGTGACCTGGCTGCCTTCGCCATTCTGGCGGTTGATAGAGACACCGGTGATGCGCTGAAGGGATTCGGCGAGGTTCGTGTCAGGGAACTTACCGATGTCTTCATTGGTGATGGCATCGACGACGCCTTGCGAGTTGCGCTTGATGTCGCTGGCTTCTGTCAGACTGCCGCGAATACCTTCGACGACAACGACGTCCTGGCGCAGATCCTCGCCCTCATCGACCGCTTCCTGAGCGACGGCGCTATTGGCAATGGCGAGCGCGGAGGCGCTCCCCAGAAGTGCGAGCGACACCTGCCGCCATGTGATCAAACCTGAATGTCTCATTTTTCCTCCCAGATGTATAAGTTTCTATAGGTCGTGATTGGTTTTAGCGGGCCTGTACCTCCCAAGGCCCCATGGGTGTTCCGGTCCATTCCTGATCATCGAGGCAGGCGAGGCCGGTCGCTTCGTCGCCATCGCATGTCTCAACCTTGACCCAGTCGACTTGCAGTTCCGCCGGGAAAGAGGCCGGATCGAAGCCTGCGCCATTGGATTTCTCAGGGAGATTTCCGCCGACGGCGAGGTTGAGCATCAGGTAGAAGGGCTGGTCGAAGGGCGCGAATTCTCGGCCCTCTGCTTCGGGGGCACCGGTGTACCAGTCATCGGCCGTGAGCCGCATGAAGATCTTGCCGTCGACCATCCACTGGATCTGGCCTTCGCCCCATTCGAGTGAGTAGACCCGCCATTCATCGGCAGGGCTGCCCGGTTCGAGGCCGGATGTCTTGTTGAACAGGTAGGTATTGTCGGGTTCCAGCTCACCAAAATGAGCGGCGCCGGATGTGCGGACTTCGGTGCCCGTCGGGCAGTCGTCGCACGGCGTGCCGAGATTGACCGCTTCCATGATGTCGAGCTCACCGGACAGCGGCCAGTGGCCATATTCGGCATCAACCGGCATCATCCAGAAAGCGGGCCATGTGCCCTGGCCGGCGGGCAGCTTCATGCGCGCGGAGAACTTGCCGTGCTTCCAGGCTGCGCTGTTATGCGTGCTGATCTTGCCGGAGGTGTATTCCTGCGTCGTGACATCATCGCTCTTGCGATCGGGATGGTTGATGGGCGCGGTGTATGTTTCCTTGCGCGCCTTGAGTTTCAGGACACCGTCAGACACTTCGATATTGGCGGGCCGGTCCGTGTAGCACTGGCGCTCATTATTGCCGCCGCCCCAGCAGGATTCGTCGGCTGTCCAGCGACTGCGATCAAGCGCATCGCCACCAAAGTCCTCAAACCAGACTGTGGTCCATTGAGCATCGGATTCGGAGGAGGAAACGACAGGCGCGGTCGCGGGATTAGCGGTGCATGCCGTCAATAGGACCGCCACACAGCCCAAGTGTTTGCCTGCACGCAACTTCCGCATTCCCTATCCCTTTCAGAGTTCTGATGACTCCCTTGATTGCAGCGTGCTGGCAGCTGCCCTGTCATACAATGGCCGTGCGGCGAACGGGTTGATTGGCGCGGTAAATGGGAAGTTATCGCCGAAGATTGTCCGCCAACGTTCGAAATCGAAACGAAAAAAGCTGCGACGAGCGGGCACTCGTCGCAGCTTTCCGAACCGCGCGGCGAGGGAGGAAACTCGTCAGTCGATCGCGGTTGCAGTTTCAAGGTCGAATTCAGCGGTTAGCGTCGCCGCAGATGATCCGCCTACGAACACTTCGAATTTTCCAGGTTCGACGAGGTATTCGCCGGCGCCGTTGTAGAAGCCGAGTTCATCGGGGCCGAGCGAGAAGCTTGCCGTATAGGTTTCACCCGGCTGAAGGGCGACTTTCTTAAAGCCCTTCAGTTCACGGACTGGACGCGACACGCTGGCGGCGAGATCGCGGATGTAGAGCTGCATGACTTCCTCACCCGCGACATCGCCTGTGTTCTGGACGCTCACCTCGACCGCCGCGCCATTGCTGGTGGGGGTGACCGACAGGTTCGAATAGGCAAAATCAGTATAGCTGAGGCCGTACCCGAACGGGTAGAGCGGGGCGTTGTCTTCGTCGATATAATGCGACCAGAAGACATCCGGGATTTCGTCCGGACGGCCGGTATTGAGGTGGTTGTAATAGATCGGCAGCTGGCCGACGGCGCGCGGAAAGCTCATCGGCAGCTTGCCGCTTGGATTATACGCGCCGGTCAGGACGTTGGTGAGGGCGTGGCCGCTTTCGCTGCCGAGATGCCAGGCCTGAACAATGGCCGGGACGTTCTCGTCGGCCCAGCTGAGCACGAGCGGGCGGCCACTCATGACGACAAGGATGACATTGTCATTGGCCGCTTGGACGGCCTCAAGCAGCTCTTGCTGCAGGCCGGGGAAACCGAGATGGGCGCGGCTGCGGCCTTCGCCAGACTGCAGGCCATCTTCGCCCAGCACGATGACGACCTTGTCGGCGGTTTGTGCCGCGGCCACGGCGGCATCGAATCCGCTGCGGTCATACATGTTGACGATGACTTCGTTCGCAAATCCTGCGTCGCCGATCTCGAGCGCCGTGCCTTCTTCATAGGTGAAGGACAGGCCAGCCTCTTCAAAGCCTTCGACGAGGGAGACCGCCGAATCGGACTCGCCCATGGCGCGCCAGTTGCCGATGGGGCTGTCCTTGTCAGCGGCCAGCGCACCGATGAGCGCGATGCTCTCGCCCTGTTTCAGGGGCAGAAGGTCTTCATCATTCTTCAGAAGCACGATTGAGCGTTCGGCCATGCGGCGAGCGGCGTCGAGATGCTCCGGCGCCATCAGCGTCTCACGCGCGCGCCCTTCATCGATATAGAGGTATGGATCGTCGAAGAGGCCGAGATCGAACTTCACTTCGAGGATACGGCGGACCGCGTCATCCACCATGTCCATCGGCACGTCGCCGGCTTCGACGAGGTCTGCGAGGTGATTGAAATAGACATAGCTTTCCATGTCCATGTCGGACCCGGCGGTGATGGCTTTGAGCGCCGCGTCGCGCTCATCCTCGGCAAAGCCGTGATTGATCATTTCGAGGGCTGAGCCCCAGTCCGATACGATAAAGCCGTCAAAGCCCCATTTGCCTTTGACGAGGTCGCGCTGCAGGGCGCGGTCACCGGTTGCCGGGACGCCGTTCAGCACGTTGAAAGCGTTCATCACCGTTGCGGCATCTGCCTGTTCCAGCGCGGCCTTGAAGGGCGGCAGCATGATGTTGTGTACGGTGACCGTGCCGACATCCACCGTGTTGTAGTCACGGCCCGCTTCGGCAAAACCATAGCCGGCCAGATGCTTTACTGTGGCGGCGATGGTGAGCGGGTCTGAGAGATCATCGCCCTGGAAACCGCGCACACGGGCCACAGCGATCTTCGAGCCGAGATATGGGTCTTCGCCGGCCCCTTCCATGACCCGGCCCCAACGGGCATCGCGTCCGATGTCCACCATCGGTGCGAAGGTCCAGTTGAGCCCATCAGCGGCAGCTTCGGCGGCGGCGATGCGGGCCGTCTGTTCCATCATTTCGAGATCCCAGCTCGCAGCTTCGGCGAGCGGGAGCGGGAAGATGGTCTTGTAGCCGTGGACGACGTCATATCCGAAGAGCACCGGGATGCCGAGGCGCGACTCGTTGACGGCATAGTCCTGGATGGTGCGGATGTCTTCGAGGCCGATCGTGTTCAGCATCGAGCCGACCGTGCCGGAGGTGACCAGATCGCGGCGGCGGCGTTGCAGATCATCATTCGGGGCAGGGCCGGTCGTGTCGCCGAGATCGGAGAACTGGGTCAGCTGACCGACTTTTTCCCCGATTGTCATTTCCGCGATCAGCGCATCGACCTGTTCATCGACGCTGGCTGGCTCTTTGGCGACGGCGGCGCAGGATGACATGACGAAGGCGGCGACGACAGCCGCGCCGGTTCTCAGCGATATCAATTTCACACTTCCCTCCCGAGACATTGGGATTTTCCCTTATGCCATCAATCATCGGGTCAAGCGCTGGGCGGGGGCAACAGGGCATGCGCCGGATTGCCGGAAACTTGCGATGAATGGGACGGCGAACCTCTGCCGGGCCGGCTCAGCGCTCGTCGATCAGGGCCTGGATCACATCCTTGTAGCTGCGGCTGGTGCGAACCTTGACGTCGCCGGTCAGGAGGATCTGGGCTTCGCCTTTCTGCAGCATGCGGATTTCCCGGATATGCGATCTGGAAATGATCGCTGAGCGATGCACGCGCACGAACTGGTCGCCGGGAAGTTCATCTTCGAGCAGCTTGATCGCGCGGCGAACGGCGGCTTCCTTTTCGCTCGTGTGGAGCAGGGAGTAGTCGCCGGCCGCCTCGATCCAGACCACGTCCTCGCGCGGGATGAAATAGTACCGGCCGGCATCCTTGATCCGCAGCATCGCCGGCTCGTCGATCTCTGCGGCTTCGATCGCGCCATTCTCGCCCGCTTCGTTGACGGCGATCAGCCGGCGCAGGCGCTCGGCCTTTTCAACGGCCTTTCCGACCCGGTGTGGATCGATCGGTTTCAGGATGTAATCGATGGCATCGATACCGAACGCTTCGACCGCATATTCCGGGTGCGCCGTTGCGAAGACGATCAGCGGTTTCGGGTCGGCCGTAATCGCTTCGGTGGCTTCCATACCGCTGAGGTCCGGCATTTCGATGTCGAGAAAGGCGAGGTCCACGCCGCCCGCATTGATCCGCTCGATGGCCTTGCGAACGGACAGGTAGGCGCCAACAATTTCGACGCTGTCGATCTCGCCAAGCATGCTTTCCATCAGCTCCAGAGCGGGCTGTTCATCGTCGCAGACAATTGTTTTCAGCATGCGCAAACGTGCTTTCTTCACTCTGGCCGGGCCCCCAGACAGCTGCTTTTGGAAAACAAACTGTTGATCGAAACGGCATTTTGCATGTCACTGTGCCCATGACTGCTATCAACGCTCCCGACGGGATGTTCAAGACTCTTGGTCTCGGCATGCAGCCGACCAACCGCCAATACTGGCTGTTCCAGATCGCTGGCTGGTCGGCCATGGCGCTGCTCAGCTATCTCAGTCTGACGGTCTGGTACAATCCCGGGCAGTGGACGCCCGTCGTGCATACCATCCTGCAGTCGGCGCTGGGTATCTTTGTCAGCCATCCGCTGCGCTGGGTCGCGTCCGGCACGTGGAAATGGCCGCTTGTGCCGCGCATTCTGGTGAATGGCGCCTGCGTGATCATAGCGTCCATCGTGTGGACCCTGCTTCGCCTTTACTCCTTCACATGGATGACCGGTGAGCCTATCCCGCTCGCCGATTGGGGCGGCTGGTGGTTTGCGTCGGTGATTGTCTTCGGCGCGTGGACGTTCTGCTACTACGCCCTGAAATATTACCAGCACTGGATCCGCGAGCATCAGCTGGCCGTCGAGGCGCAGAACACCGCTCTGAAGGCCAATGAGGTGGCTCAGCGTGAGACCTTGCGCCGGCTGGAAGCTGAAAAGCAGTTCCGTGATGCACAGCTCAGAATGCTGAAATACCAGCTCAATCCGCACTTCCTATTCAACGCCCTGAATTCGGTGTCCTGGCAGGTTCGCAAGGGCGATTCGGGCGGGGCGACCGATATGCTGGCGCGGATCGGGGACTATCTGCGCGTCACGCTCGATCACTCTGATGAGATGCAGCACACGCTCGCCGATGAGCTGGAGACGCTGGATCTGTATCTCAGCATCGAGAAAGTGCGCTTTGGCGACAGGTTACACACGCGCCTTGAGGTCGAAGATGCGGCCAGGGACGCTGTTATTCCGAGCCTGCTGTTGCAGCCGCTCTTTGAGAACAGCGTGAAATTCGCGGTCAGCAAGACGACAGAGCCGATCACAGCGTCGCTGGATGCGCGGCGTGTCGGCGATGAACTTGTCATGGTCATCGAGGATGATGGACCCGGCGTCGGCAAGCAGACATCACCATCCGACGATGCCACACGCGGCATTGGCTTGCTCAATGTCGAGGAGCGTCTGAAGTCGGCCTATGGCGAGGACTTCCGGTTTCGCCACGGGCCGATCGAGCCGCACGGTTACAAGGTCGAGATCAGTATCCCCGCAAGGGGGCGCTCGCCGCAGGACCGGTCCTGACCGGCTGCCGGCGTTAAACACTACGGCCAGCCAAGTTGAGACCGACTGATCCTGTCACTAGCCCCGGGACGGTGATTTGAAGATCACCGGTGCCGCCAGATTTGTGGCCTTGCGGAAGAAGTGGGTGATCATCCGATAGCCGATGAACACGATCAGGCAGGTCGATGGAACGACGATCCAACCGAGCCACAAATGTATGGTGCGATCCTCAATGCCCAGCGCATACAAGGCGCTCTCGGCGAAAAACAGCACCGGCATGTGCGCAATGTAGAGAGGCAGGGAAAAGTCGCCCGCCGTTTTTGCGACCTTTGCGAACTTCCCTTTCAGTTCGACTTTCAGGCCGCAGGCGAATGCGAGCGGGAAGGTGCCCACGAAAAGCGCCTGATAGCCCCACCAGGGCATCAGACCTCTCGGCGTGGCCATGATCAGCATCGGCAGAGCGGCGAGTATGATGATGGCGACCTTTGGAAAACGAACCCGTTCGACGAACCCATAGATCCGGAAGATCAGGATGCCGATGCAGATGGAAAATCCACAGCGCCAGAAATTGGATAGCTCATAGATGAGCTCATTCGGGATCATGAGTTTGGATCCGAAAAAGCCCATGAACCAGGTTGACAGGAGCGCCGCCATCAACGCTGCGAACAGCGAGATCGCCCAAGTCGGCGCGCGATACAGAAAGAAGGCGAACGCCACATATGACACGGCGATGAAGAACAGGAACCACATGGGTATGTTCAATGGATAGGCAAAGTCCGTCAGAAACAGCGACTCCGGGATCATCAGCACGTTCATTGCGAACAGGCGCCAAGTCTCAAAATCGATAAATCCGTGCGCAGCGAATGATTTCACGGCGGCATAGGCAAATCCGACAGTCGCCCCTGCGAGGATGAAGGGATAAAGCCGGAGGACGCGTTGGTAGAGGAAGACTGATTTCTTGTAGCCGTTCCGCAACTTCGACTGATACGCAAAAGCGATCACGAACCCGCTCATCATGAAGAAGTAATCGACAGCCAGATAGGCCGACGGGAACAGGTCAAAGTTCGAGAACAGACACCAATGGCACACGACGACGTAGACAGCGAGAATCCCCCGCACCAGATCGACAAAGGCAAAGTGTACTTTTTTCTTTTCGGTGGGTCCGTTCTCGGACATGGGCCACGCTCCTCGGAAAAACTTTTGACCCTTCGTGCAAACCTCATGCCTGCGTGACGGGTGTGGGCTGTCTATGTTCGCAATGTCTATTGCGGTTAATCTCGATCAAGAGTCAGGTTGTTCTTGTCCCTGGTCTCCAACGTAAAGGGGGCCTCAGAGCTGTCGGCGAAACAGTATTCGTCACCGGCTTTTCGGCGTTTAAAACTTCGTCACTCTGGCGCAAGCGCAAAACCTGGCGAACCATCAGCACCAGCAGGATGACGGCGCCGAGGAAGGGCAGCGATACGATAACGCGGCCAAATATGTCCTGGGTCAAGGCGGATGAGGATTCCCACATGAAGACGGGCTGCGCGATCAGGGCGGCAGAGAGGAGGGCAGCCAGTGTCTCGCCGCGCGCGGACATGAGCGGTGGCATCGCCTTCAGGCAGAGCGCCAGAGGGATGAAAGCCCACACGAAATAATGATTCCATGCCAGGTTCGGCAGAAGCAGAAGCGCCATCAGGACGAAGGAAAACTCCAGCGGCGCGGTTTGCGCGGGCGCCTTGCGCCGGGCGAGGATAACGAGACTCGCAACGATAATGGCCGCGGTGAGGAGCTTCAGGCCGGTTGCGAGCAGCGAAGCCGTCGCCGGAACGGTATGCGGGTTCCAGTCATTCAGCCATTCAGGCCCGACGAAAGCGCGCCCGACCGCGCCGGAGATCGACTGCACATTGTGCGCAAGGATCGTCCCGTCCAGCGCGGGCAGGATGGTCTGCTGCAACCAGATTTCATGCATGGGCCAGCCGAAGATGGCGATCGACATCAGGGTTGCGGCTGCACAGACGGCGGCGCCGGCAGCGGTGACTTTCCAGCGGCCTCGCAGGAGGGTGAAGATGCCAAACACGATCAGGGCCGGTTTGACGAGGGCCGCCAGCGCGAACAGGGCGCCTGCGCTCAGATCCTTGCCGCGCATGAATGCCATGATGCCCCAGATGATCAGGATCAGGACCATTTGAGAGGTGTTGCCATTGGCGACGCCGTAAGCGGCGGGGCCTGAGCCGATTGCCAGAAACAGGAGAAGGGCGCTTTCGGGGGCCTCAAGCTGGGCAAACCTCGCAAGCTCTCGCCAGAGCAGGATGCAGGACAGGCCACCGAGGCCAAGAAATATGAGGTCGGCGAGCCGCAAGGGCATGACCGCAAAGGGCGAAAACAGGAAGGCGACAATCGGCAGGTTTACGAAGCCATAGACACCTTTGGCCAACAGGTCTGTCAGCGCGGCATGGTCTTCAATCGCCGCCTGGCCTGCCGGATAGTACGCCTTGTTGAAGTCGGCCATCAGCCATTCAGGCGGCGGCATGTACTGAAGTAGAAGGGTCAGGACGCCGAGCACGCCGCCGCTGAGGATAATCGTATTGTATGAGGCGCCGCGCCGGCGAAGCACTTCGATGACCACCAGGCAGATGCCGAACATGAGAAGGCAGGCCGGATAGATAAAAACTGAAAGCATGATCCGTCCCCTCCCTTTCCTGGACTAGCTGCTGATGCCGCCGTCAACGAGCAGAGTCTGGCCCGTCACCATGGCCGATGCGTCGCTGAGGAAAAACCGGACAGCGTTGAGGATGTCTTGCTCGCTGGCAAGGCGGCCGAGCGGCGTGCGGTTGACGATCTGTTTCAGCTGGGACGGCGACAGCGTCGACGACATTTCGGTGGCCACATAGCCGGGCGCAACGCTGTTGACGGTGATCTGGCGACGGCCGAGTTCGCGCGCGAGGGCGCGGCTGAAACCATCCATGCCAGCCTTGGAGGCAGAATAGGATGACATGCCATTATAGCCGCGCGTGCCGATGATCGAGCTGATATTGATGATCCGGCCGCCCTCTGTCTTGCGCTTGCGCTCGAGCAGGATCTTGCTGGCCGCGCGGGCCACCTGAATCGCGCCAAGCAGGTTGATCTTGATGATCCGCTCGCTTTCGACATTGGGAAAGGATGCGAGAATACCCGCCTGCGCGATGCCGGCATTGTTGACCAGCCCCCACAATTCGTCGTAGCCGGACCACTCATTGGCGGCCTCGACAAAGGCGTCGACCTGGTCTGCCTCGCCGACTTCGCAGGCTTTCCAGAAGAAGCGGTCACCATAGTCAGCATGGCTGAGCAGGGCTTCGATATTGTCGCTCTTGCGGCGGCTACAGGTGGAGACGCGATAACCGTCTGCCAGCAGGCCCTCGATCATGGCTGCGCCAAGCCCGCGGCTTCCTCCGGTAACGATGACATGCTTGCGGGTCATGGCCATTAGCCTTTCTTGCTGGAGGCTGAAACGGCGATTTCATCGACGAATTTCAGGACACGCGGCACTGAATATCCCGGCAGCGCGGCGCGGCAGGAGGTGAGGATATCCTTCTTGGCGGCCTTCTCTTCCGTTCCCGGCTGGAGCACGACATCGGCGGCGACCAGCGCGCCTGAAACTGGGTTCGGGACGCCGTAGACGCGCGCCTCGACCACGTTCGGCCGCTGCAGGATGATCGCCTCGACCGGCAGGGGATAGACCTTTGAGCCGGCGACATTGATCGTATTGTCGTCACGCCCGAGAACCTTGACCCGGTCGCCTTCGACAACGGCGAGGTCTGCGGTGGACAGCCAGCCATCATCGAGCATGGGCTGGTCCTGTTTCGAGACGTATTCGCGCATCATGTTTGGCGTCTTGATCTGCAGGAAACCGTCGACGATGCGCAGCTGGACGCCGGTTGGCGGTTCGGTGAGCCAGGCGGCCGGAAAGCCTTCGCGGCCATCATGAACGGCGTAGACCATGCCGGCCTCGGTCGACGCATAGGTGTGCGTCATGCGGGTTTTGACGAAGGCTTTTGCGATCCGGTCCAGCGTGGCCTGGTCTGCCGCTTCTCCGCCGAGCGTGATCTGCTGCAGGTTGAGCTCTGATGGATCGGCCATCATCAGAAAGGAGCGCCAGAAGGTGGGTGTCGCGCTGACATGGGTGGCCTGCCATTTCTTCGCGGCTTGGTAGAACTGGCTCATCGTGCGCTCGACCGGCGTAATCAGGAGGCCCTCCCACAGAGCCGCCGTGAGCGTGACCTGCAGGCCGGCGAAGCCGGTCGGCTGATAGGTCAGAAGCCAGCGGCCGCCGCCTTCCGGGCGACGTCTCTGGCCGGACTGGGCCTTCGAGATCAGGCTGGCGAGGCTGTGCGAGGCGATCTTGGGCATGCCCGTCGTGCCGGATGTCATCATGAAGATGCGGCCAGCCGGCGTGATCTGTTTCACGCCGTCGCGGGCCCGCCATTCGCCGGGCGCTGTTACCACGGCTTCGACGCCTTGCTCTGCGCTCAGGGCTTCGATCTGGTCGGCGCTGAGGCTGGTATGGGCAATGTAGAGATCGCCGCCGAAATCCTGCGCGGCCAGGATGGCTTGCAGGATCAGGGCTGACTCATCGCTGTGCACGAGGAACCGCCGGATGCCCGCACCCGACAGCGCATCGCGCAGATCGTCCGCGCCTGCCCGGATCGCACCGCGCGTGTGGGACTCCTCGCCCCTCGTGACCGCAAGCGTGTCATCGCCTGCCGCGAATATCAGCCCCGGTGCACTCATTTCTGGGCGTAGAGCTTTGTCAGTTCGCCAACGGTCTTGAACTCGATGAAGCCCTTGTCGAACGGGTCATGGCCGATGCGGCCTTCGAGGTCTGAGACCATGGTCGCGAGATCGAGGGAATCGATGCCGAGATCGTCGCCGAGAATTTCGGTCTCTGGCGTGATTTCAGGCACGTCGAGGCCCTTGTCATCAAGAATTTCGCTGATCGTATCGACGATGATTTTGTAGATTTCCTGTTCGGTCACGAGGACTCTCCTTGTTGTGCAGTTGCCCGGCAATCGGGCGTTGATCCGAGAACGGTTTGAATATCGTCAGCCACCATCTGGCTGCGCTCGGCACGAGTGGTGGTTTTCAGGTGGTAGACAGTGTCGAAGAAATAGTCGGCGTCGAAGACGAAGGCTTCCGGCGCTCGGGGCGCGTTGACGGCATCTTCGCCGCTCGTCAGCTGGCGGTGCGCCTCATCAATGACGGCCTTTTGCTCTTCGTAATAGGACCGCATGGTGGGCGTATAAGAGACGACGACCGTGATATCGCGCGCGGCCATGTCGGCGGAAAAGCCTTTGATGAGGTCGATCAGCGGCTCTTCGAGGCCATGCGCAGCGAGGTCGGCGCCCGGCTCATAGGCGAGTTCCCAGACAACGCCTTCGTGGCTGTTGAGATCACCCTGCTCATCGAACCCGTCCAGCACCTCGATCTGATCGAGCACGGTGGATCCGACAACGCGATCACCGCCCGAGGGCATGATGCCGCGCAGCGTGTCGTCTATGACGCGGAAAAGCTTGGTCTGTGCCACATAAGGCAGGTTGGACGCTGCCATGGCCATCTGCTTGGGCGTCAGCCGCGAGATCGCTGACGGGTTCGTCCTGGAGACCGCAAACAGATCCTTGCCGGCACCGTCGACGGTTTTGGCGTAGTTGTCCCACTCAAAGGCGAGAACGACGATGTCGCCATCCCTGAGCCGGGGTTTGACTTCGTTCAGCATGTACCGCACGCCGAAATAGCCGTTCATGCCCATATTGACCGTCGGGCAGCCCGTCGCGTCCTGGATCACATCGCTTTCCATGCCATAGGCAAGGTTGGAGCCGCCAACGAGGACGACCTTGCGGCCTTCTATGGCGGCGAGGCGGTCATTCTTCAGCAGCGTTGCTTTGGAATAGTCATTCTTGTCCGGTATCATCAGGATGATGGCCATCAGGCTGGCGAGGATCGCGATAGCGAGCACAAGCAGTTCGCCGATCAGGCGGAGCGGGCCCTTGTGAGGGGCGTCGGTTTCCAGATCGGCTGCGGTGTCCAAAGTGTGTTGCTGTGCCATGATCAGAACCTGAAATAGATGAACTTCTGGTCGAGATTGTAGTAGGCGCCGAGCACCACGACCGAGAAGGTCGCTGCATAGATCAGACCAGCGCGCTGCCAGGACTGAAGCGACATGTACATGTCGGTGAGCTTGGCGTGGTTCTTGTGGAACTCAGGCGCCATGATGATGATGATGCCGAGCAGGGCGAGCCCCATCTCGAGATATTTGCCATCGATCACAGCCCGCACGCCGCCAACAATATCGCCCCAGCCGGTCAGGCTGTGCGCGATGATGTAGCCCGCGTCTGCGAGGTCATTGGCGCGGAAGAAGATGTAGGAGAAACAGACCAGGAAGAAGGTCACTGAAATCTTCAGCGCCTTGTAGGTCTGCTTGCGCTTGTTGAGGCCGATCTTCTTGGCGAACTTGTTCCAGCGTTTCTGGAGCAGCAGCGAGACGACGATATAGGTGCCGTGCAGCGTGCCCCAGACGATGAAGGTCCATGCGGCACCGTGCCAGAACCCGCTGACGACAAAGGTCAGCATCATGCCGAGCAGCATGAGATTGTACATTTTGAGCCCGGTCCAGCGGCTGCGCGTGAACGGGGTGTAGACATAATCGTTCAGCCAGTTGGTGAGCGAAATGTGCCAGCGCTTCCAGAAATCCTGGATGGAGCGGGCGAAATATGGACGATTGAAGTTCGGCACGAGCTTGATGCCGAAGACCATGGCTGCGCCGAGGGCGATGTCGGTGTAGCCGGAAAAGTCGAAATAGAGCTGGAAGGCGTAAAGCCAGGTGGCGAACACCGTGGACACGCCTTCAAAGTCATGAGGCGCGTTGTAGACCCGGTCGACGAAGGGCGCGATGCGGTCAGCGACGACGACTTTCTTGAAAGCGCCCCACAGCATGAGCTGCAGGCCTGCCGTCACGGCGGCGTAGCTGAAGCTGATCATCGGGGCGCGCAATTGGGGAATGAGGTTCTTGGTGCGCTCGATCGGCCCGGCAATCATCTTCGGGAAGAAGAAGACGAAGACGCCGAACACGGTCCAGTTCCGCTCTGCCGGTTCGCCGCGGTAAACGTCGATCAGATAGCCGATCAGAAGGAAGGAATAGAAGGAGATGCCCAGCGGCAGGATGATGTTCAGGACCGGCACATCATAAGCGGCACCGAACCATCCGAAGATCGAGCGGAAGGTCTCATTGAAGAAGGAGGTGTATTTGAAGGCGACGAGGTTCAGGACATGCCCGACCACGGCGATGATCAGCAGTCTCTGCTTCTTCTTCGGGTCTTCTGTTTCCTCGATCCCGATCGCGACGAAATAGGTAATGATGCCGACGGCTGCGAGGTGAAGCAGCATGAGGGGAGAGGTGTAGCCATAGAAAAACAGGCTGGCGCCCAACAGCAACGGCAGGCGCAGCTTTTGCGGCGCACACATATACGCAACAACGGTAGCGGCGAAAAACGCCACGAACTCTAAGGAGTTAAAAAGCACGCCTTAATTCACCGACCGAAGCCGTCCCCCACAGTCTAGTCCCTACTGGCGTACGAAGTCCTGAAAGCGTTCAGAAGTCCCCACGCACGCGCCATGTCCCAAATGGCGCCTGCCAGATGAAGCTAACCTCAAACAACCCAGCAGGCAATCGATTTGCGGCGGCGCACCATCGATTTAATGCAATGCCTGTGCCGCATGATTCAGCCCTGCGAGGCCACGCACAATATGCCGAGAATGATGAGCCCGACACCGATCGCGGCGCTCGTCGAGACCGTCTCTCCGAACAGGGTGAGGCCGGCCAGGACCGTGACGCCGATCCCCAATGCGACGAAGGGGTAGGCCGAAGAAAGCGGAACCCTGGACAGGACGAAGAGCCAGAACAGGGCGCTCAGGCCGAAACAGAACAGACCGCCAATGACCATGGGTGAGGTCAGTATCGTCAGGAAGATGGTCGGCACGTCGCCGCTCATCAGGCTGGCCTGCATTTTCGGCGCGATCATCCCTTTCTTGAGAATGATCTGTGAGCCGGACGAAAGCGAGACACTGATCAGGATGAACAGAAGGAGTTGTGGTGACATGGGTTCAGGTAACCTTGCAGGCTGCGATATCCTCAGGCGGGAAATCGGGCTTATCGGGATTGGCGTTGCGCTGGACGCCGGATTTCAGGACGTCCCAGGATTGCCAATACTGGACGGACTCGAGGCCTGCTAGACAATTGGTCGTCTCAATCGTCTCTTGCAGGCGTTGTTCGTTATTGATGGCACCGAAGGCGATCACCACGCTGGCGAGGCCGACAGCGACCGACTTGTATGGCGCGAACCAGGCGCAGCTGGCGAAGAGCAGGATGAGCGGCATGAAGTGCAGGCTGTAGAGGAAGGTCACCTCGCCATAGATGCTGTAGAGCGCGGTCTGCGACAGGAGCATCAGCCCCGCGCCGGCAAGCGGGAGTCTCAATTCGGGGCGGCGGAACGCGCCCCAGATGCCGAGGCCGAAGAGGACGATCCAGGCCGAAACAGCAATGACGGGGGCCAGTTCGCCTTTTGGGAAGCCCGTTGACTGGTTTGTTGTGACGAGTTCGACGCCGTTCTGGTGTTCGACATCCACAGGCATCGCAACCACGGTCGTGACGTACATGCTGCGAAGATTGCTGAGCGGCTTCCAGCCTTGTTCGTAATCGCCCCGATCTTCCATCGTGGGCTGGATGTAGTTCATTTCATAGGCGACGAGCTTGGGATTAAAGAACAGCCCGGCCTTGGCGAAGGTCGCGTTCTGGACGACGGCGAGCACGCCCACCACGGCCAGTGAAGCGGCAGTGATGACGAGGAACGGCTTCAGCTTTTGCCGAACGGCGGTAGCGATGAGGCCGAACACCCAGTTCGGTGTCGTCAGGCCGAGTGTCAGGACGTTGAGAACAATCCACCAGGCCCAGTGTGCCGTTTTGATACGGAACATCATGAACATGGCGAGCAGGAGGCTGAAGCCGGCGAAGGGGAACAGCTCAATGATCCCGCTCCAGAATACGAAGGACGCGCTTGCCATGAACAGCACGGTGAAGAGGGCGCCGACGGGCCGCGGGAGGCCGAGCAGCCTGATGATGAGGCTGAACAGGGCGACATTCACGCCCATGATCAGCACGACAAGCGTTGCGGCGGCGTGGATCGGCCCAAGACCAAACGCCATCAGTACGGCGGTGAAGGGGTAGATCAGGATCGAGGCAATCGGGTGGACAGACGTGCGCGCATGGGCGCCGCCTGTGCTTGTCATATTGTCTGCGACCCGGCCGATATCGGCTTGCAGGAAGATGCTGAGATGGGTGTTGATCGCGTCGATGCGCTGGGTCTGGGTGAACGCCCAGATGCATACGGCCATGCCAATGAGACCGAGACCGATCGCGATGCTGATGTCACGTCTTTCCAGGGGCAGCCGGCCGGGTTTGATGGAGCGGTCGATTTTCTCCCACAGGCCATCCAGCCCCAGGCGGCCGATCGAGCCGTCATAGACCGTGTCGAAAAGCGAGCGGACAGCCGTGATCATGGTGCAGGTGCCTAGCCGAACGTGAAGGGCAGCTTGACCATTGCAGCGACCATGACCGCTGCGACGGCAAGCATTGTCAGCCGGCTGTTGCGATCTTTCAGCGCGAAGACGATCGGGTCGTCATGCATCGCCCGACGGTGCGCCAGCATGAGCGCGCGGCCGAGCCAGTAGAGCAGCAACGGACAGATGAGCCAGAGGAGCAGCGGGTTGGCATAGAGAGAGGCCACCTCGTCATCGGAGACGTAGAGGGCAAACACGGTCACCGCGTTGAAACCGGCGGCAGCGGCGAGCGTCGCGATGATGGGCAGGTCGGATTTGCGATAGTTCCGGTTCGTTGGATCCGGCATGTCATTGTCAAACCGGACGACCAGTTCGGTGTATCGCTTGATCAGCGCCAGACAGGTGAAGACGAAAAGCGAAAAGGCGAGCAGCCATTCCGAAACGGCGAGCGACAGCGCCGCCGCCCCGCCAAGAACGCGGACGGTGTACAAGCCAGCCAGCGCCACAACGTCGACCAGGAGCTTGCGCTTCAGGCTGAACGTGTAGGCCGTGGTGAGGCAGAGATAGCCGACGAGCACAGCCAGGAAGATCGGGTTGATGAACCAGGCCCCCACCAGCGCGATGGTCAGCATGACGGGAATGGCCATCACGGCCGACAGGATCGGCATGGTTCCAGCCGCCAGGGGCCGGAACTTCTTGCTTGGGTGCTGGCGGTCCGCATCGATATCGACCGCGTCATTGATGATGTAGATGGACGATGCTGTCAGCGAGAAGGCGAAGAAGGCGCCGATGCCGAGTAGGACCGACTGCACATCGAAATTCTGTGAGGTGAGCAGGGGCACCATGACGAGGCCGTTTTTGGCCCACTGGTGAACGCGCAGCATCTTGATCCAGGTCTTGAGCCTGGATGGCAGGGTCTCGATGATGGTCGCTTGTGGCGAGCGCTTCTTCAGTTTGGACTTCACGCTGGAGGGCGGATTAACCGCGATCGCGTCATGCGCATCGGCCCAGACCTTCAGGTCGACCGCTTCGTTACCGATATAGTCGAACCCGCCGGCGCCGAATTTGTCGACCAGGAGCTGGCGCTTTGCGGAGCCGGACAGGTTGGTCTTGTCGTTTGTCGCAAACCAGCCATCGAAAAGGCCGAGATGGTCTGCAATCGCACCGACATATTTTTCGTGAGAGGCGGAGGCGAGATAAACAGCGCGGCCCTCGTCGCGTGCCTGACGGATGACCGCCAGCACTTCTTCCTCGTAAGGCAGATGAGCGATATCAATATCAGATCGGTCGGCGACGTAATTCTTGAGCCCGGCCTTACCTTTCCCGAACAGGGTGGTCACCAGGCTGAAGATGGCGAACGGGTTCTTGCCCAACAGGGCGAAAGCCGACTCGACCAGAATGTCGGACCGGATCAGCGTCCCGTCGAGATCGACGATGAGCGGGCGTTTTTCCAGCGCGCTTGTCTCATTTGCAGACGTTTCAGGCTGAAAATCGCCGGCAACGTCGCCCGCACCGCTCGTAACGGTTCCTGCAACTTCAGATGTCATTTTCCCCACTCCCACTCCGATTTGTCCCCTACGGAGTAGCCATCTCGATTTGTAGCGTCAGAGGTCTGTTACCGCAACTACAATTCTAACTATCTCGTAATACGAGCGTGGCCGATGCAATATCACTGCCAGACATTTGTCCGTGAATTATCCGGGGCGCTTCAAAAGCGGTCGCAGCCGATCTGAAGTGACAAAATTATGCGCGCGCAGGTGGAAATGATCCGGCGCGCTTCGCTCGGTGAGCAGACTAGGATGGGGTTTTGGTGCCGCAGATGTCCGTCGTATCGACCCGTAATTCCGGATAGTCGGCGGGGTCGAAATCGAGGCCGTGTCTGGCGGTTTCCCATGTCTGCAGTCGTTTCACCGTTTCGAAGTCGGACAGGCAGTCGGCGACTTGTACCGTCTGTTGAAGACGGCGCTCATTATTGATGGCGCCGAAGACGACAACCAGGCTGGCGAGGACGGGGGCAACCGGTTTCCAGGGGATGAACCAGGCGCAGCTCGCAAACAGGATGAGCAATGGCATCACGTTGAGGCTGTAGAGGAAGGTCACTTCGCCGTAGAGCAAGTGGAGCATGGTCTGCATGAGCAACATCAGGCCGGCGCCCAGCAGCGGAAGCCGCAAATCCCTTCGCAGAACGGCACCCCAGATGCCAAGCCCGAACAGAAGAACCCATGCGGCGACCGCTATGAGCGGCGAAATCTCGCCTTCCGGGAAGCCGGAATTCTGATTGGTGGTCGCCAGGTGCATCATGGTCTGCTGCTGCACATAGACAGGCATGCCGACAACGGTCGTTACATAGAGGCTGCGAAGATTGGAGGTCGGCTGCCAGCCTTCCTCATACGTCCCCTCTGCTTCCATTGTCGGCTGCAGGAACTGGGTTTCGCGCAGGAGCGGCTTTGGATTGAAGAACAGGGCGGCCTTGTCGAAGGTCGCGTTCTGGATGATCGACAGCACCACGACCAGCGAGAAGGATGCAATCAGGATTGTCAGAAATGGCTTCAGCTTGAGCCGGACCGCCATCGCGATCACGCCGAAGACCCAGTTCGTTATCAGAAAGCCGAGCGAGAGGACGCTGACGACCATCCACCATCCCCAATGGGCGGTCTGGACCCGCAGCATCATGAACAGGGACAGCACCAGCGCGAAGCAGGAAAACGGGTAGCTTTCGACCACGCCGCTCCAGAAAATGAAGCCTGCTGTCGAAACGAAGACAAGCGTGAAGATCGCGGCCACAAGGCGCGGCAGGCCGAGGAGCCTCACCGTCAGGCTGAACAGCGCAGCGTTGGCGCCCATGATCATGACCACAAGTGCCTTTGCGGCGAGGAGCGGTTCAACTCCCAGGATCGTCAGCAATTTCCCGAACGGATAAAGCAGGATCGAGAAGATGGGGTGGACGGAGGTTCGTCCATGGGCGCCGCCTGTCGTGACCATGTTTTCAGCTGAACGGGTGACATCGGCCTGGAACCAGAGATTAAAGGTCGCGTGGATGTCAGGGGCGTGATTGGTCTGAAGGAATGCCCAGATGGAAACAGCGGCGCCGATGAGGCCGAGCCCGATGGCCATCAGAATATCGGTCCGCGACAGCGTCTGCCTTGTGGCGGGCAAGGTGCGGTCGACACGGTCCCAAAGGCGCGTGACCCAGAGCTTGCCGATCGTGGCATCGAACAGGGCGTTGTATCGCGATTGCAGCGCCTGGATCATGTGTCTGCGCCTCGGCTTGTCGCTGGGGCGACGTAAAGCGCCTTGCAGCGCTCATCGATTTTGATGTCGAGGTGGGCGTCCCGCGCTTCGCCGACGGTTTCAGTCTTGATGATGTCCCAGTTCTGATGGGTTCTGACGACCTCATTGTCCGCCAGACAATCAGTGAGATTGATCGTCTGCTGCAGGCGGCGTTCATTGTTGATGCCGCCGAAGACGATAACGAGGCTGGCCAGTGCGACTGCCGCCTGTTTCCACGGGACAAACCAGGCGCAGCTGGCAAACAGGATGAGCAGCGGCATGAAGTTGAGGCTGTAGAGAAAGGTCACTTCGCCGTAGATGAGGTGAAGCCCCGTTTGCACGAGAAGCATCAGCCCCGCGCCGATGAGCGGGAGCCTGATGTCCCGGCGCAGAATGGTGCCCCAGAGGCCCAGTCCAAAAAGAAGGACCCATGCCGCGATCGCAATCAGCGGCGAAATTTCATCTTTCGGGAGGCCCGAATTCTGGTTGGTTGTGGTCAGACGCCCATAGCCCTGTTGTTGCGGGTAGGCGGGCATCGCGACGACCGAGGTGACATAGATGCTGCGCAGATTGGAGACAGGCTGCCAGCCTTCTTCATAGGTGCCGTCCGCCGCCATGCTGGTTTGCAGGAAATGCGTCTCGTGCATCAACGGCTTGGGATTGAAGAAGAACGACGCCTTGCTGAACGCGGCGTTCTGGGCGATCGACAGGGCGACTGCGGCCGTGAGCGAAATGATCACGACGGATACGAAGGGCTTGAGCTTCAGGCGCACGGCCATGGCGATCAGGCCGAAGACCCAGTTGGTGATGAGAAAGCCGAGCGAGAGCAAACTCACCAGCACCCACCATCCCCAGTGGGCGGTGTTGATGCGGAGCATCATGAAGAGCGACAGGATGAGCGCGAAACCGGAGAACTGGAAGCTTTCGACGATACCGCTCCAGAACATGAAGCTCGCCGTCGCGATGAAGAGCAGGGTGAAGGCAGCGACCACCAGGCGCGGCAGGCCGAGAAGGCGCACCGTCAGGCTGAAAAGCGCGGCATTCGCGCCCATAATCAGGACAATCAGCGTTTTTGCGGCCATCAGCGGGTCCATGCCCGCGACGGTCAGCAGCTTGCCAAACGGATAGAGCAGGATGGACAGAACCGGATGAACGGCGGTGCGGCTGTTATTGCCAGCCGTTGAGACCATGTTCTCCGCCAGCCGCGGCACATCAGCCTGAAGCCAGAGGCTCGACATCTGATGAATATCCGGCGCGCGGCCGGTCTGCATGAAGGCCCAGATCGAGACAGCGATACCGACCAGGCCGAAGCCGAGCGCCATGAGCGTATCTGACCGCGACAGGGCCTGGCGCGTGGTGGAGGGAGCCCGGTCCACCGCGTCCCATGTCCGGGTGACCCAGAGCTTGCCGACCGTGGCATCGAACAGCCAGTTATATCGTGTCTGTATAGCGCTGATCACGTAGGCAATTTCCGAACTGTTGGACGTGCATTGAGGGTCGTTTATTCAAGTCTCATGCCGCCGAGAGATGATATTGCGTTGCGATGCGCCCTTATCTGGGCGTTTTCGTTCCGCACAAATCCACTGTATCGACCTGAAGCCCGTCATAGTCCGTCAGCTCCGGCCCATTATTGGCTCTGATATAGTCCCAGGTCTGCAAGGCCTTCACGGAGTCGACATCGGCCAGACAGTCGGCGACGTCGATGGTCTCCTGAAAGCGGCTCGTATTGTTGATGACGCCAAACACCAGGACCAGTCCAGCCGCCACGATTGAAACCGTGCGATAGGGGGAGAACCATGAGCAGCTCGCAAACAGGATGAGCAGCGGCATGAAGCTCATGCTGTAGAGGAATGTCACTTCGCCGTAGATGAGGTGGAGGAGGGTCTGCAGGACCAGGGCGGCCCCCGCCCCAATCAGAGGCAATCGCAGATCCTTGCGTAAAACCGCGCCCCATAGCCCCAGGCCAAAGAGCAAGACCCATGCGATCACGGCGATGACGGGGGAGAGTTCGCCCTCCGGAAAGCTGGAATTCTGGTTGGTCGTCGCAAGGCGCATATGGGTCTGCTGCTGGATGTAGACCGGCATGGCGACGACGGTTGTCACGTACGTGCTGCGCAGATTGTTGAGCGGCCGCCAGCCTTCTTCGTAGATTCCCTTTTCTTCCATGGCCGGCTGGAAATAATTGGCCTCACGCGTCAGCGTATGCGGATTGATGAAAATCGCCGCTTTCTCAAAGCTCGTATTCTGAAGCACCGACAGCATGACCGTCAGCACGAAGGAGGCGGCGGCGATTGTGACGAAAGGCTTGAGCTTCAGCCGGACGGCCATCGCGATGAGACCGAACATCCAGTTGGTGACGAGGAAGCCGATGGACAGCACATTGACCGCGATCCACCAGGCCCAGTGAGCCGTCTTCACCCGGAACATCATGAACAGGGATATCAGGACGCCGAAACAGGAAAACGGAAAGCTCTCGACCAGGGCGCCCCAGAACAGGAAGCTGGCCGTCGCCATGAAAAGCGTCGTGAACAGCGCCACGGCAATCCGCGGCAGGCCGAGCAGACGTATCGTCAGGCTGAAAAGCGCGGCGTTCACACCCATCATGACAATGATGAGGGATTTTGCCGCCGCCAAAGGCTCCATGCCGAGGGCGGTCAGCAATCCACCAAATGGAAAGATCAGGATTGAGAAGACGGGATGCACCGATGTGCGGCCGTGATCCCCGCTGGTCGTGACCATGTTTTCGGCCACGCGGGGCGCATCGGCGTGTAGCCACAAATTGAACGTGGTGTGGAGTTCAGCCACGCGATTGGTCTGGGAAAAGGCCCAGAGCGAGATCGCAGCGCCAAGGACGCCAAAGGCGAGCGCCAGCAGTATGTCCGCTCTGACAAGAGGCCGGCGGCCGGCGGGTATTGTCCGGTCAATACCGTTCCAGACTCTTGCGATCCACAGCTTGCCGAGCGTTGCATCGAACAACGTATTGTATCGGTTCTGCAGGGCGGAAATCATGCAATTGCTCCAGCAGAAAATGCTGACAGCACTATTTTCGCCGCACCGCGCCGCGCGCGATGGCCGTGTTCAAATCTCAATGTCCCACCCACCTACATCGTCCCCATCGAGGTAACCGTCAAAGTCCTGAGGCTACCAGTCAGCTGAACATATAGCTCATCAGAATCAGCCTTAAGCGGTTCGTTCCAGCAATCAACTAATATCTCTTTATGCGTGAATTTTTCGTAATGAATCACGAAAAAGGCTATTTTTATGAGCCTTGGCGAGGGACGGCGTGCAGCCGGACGATGGGCTCAGCGGTCGCTGCCGAGGGCCTTGTCGAGGGCGATACGGGCGGTGAGTTCGCCCGCTTTGGCGTCCGCTTCGGCAAGCCGCGCTTCAGCAAGATCGCGTTCAGCTTCGAGAATGCCGATCCGCGTGCCCGTGCCGGCGTCAAACCGGGCGGTTGCCATCTGGGCCAGGCGAGCGCGGGTGAGCGTCGCTTTTTCCTGTTCAGCGAGAACCGCGCGGGCCTTGAGCCAGGTTGCGGCCGATGTCTCGATGTCCTGCATGGCGCTGAGAACGGCAGCGCTGTATTCAGCTTCGGCGCGGTCGAGGCGTGAGGTCGAGGCCTCCGCAAGGGCCGCCTTGCGACCGCCGTCGAACAGCGTCCAGTCGACCATGGCGCCGAGATTGAGGGCGAGGCTGGCCGGATCGAGGAATTTGGCGAAATCGGTTGTGCCCGGCCCGCCGCCGCCGAAGAGGGAAAAGCGGGGGTAGAGGTCGAGCTCGGCGATGTCGCTGGCCCGGGCGGCCTGGACATAGGCGATCTCAGCCTGGCGGACGTCGCTTCTCTGGCGCAGGAGGGTGGAATTGAGGTCGATGGCAAGCGGCGCCATTGCGGGAAGGTCGCCCGGCAGCGTCACCTGGAAGGTGCCCGGCGCTTCGCCGACGAGGACGGCCAGGCGATAGAGCGATGTGCGCGCCGCCGACTCAAGCGGCGCAATGCGCGTGCGATAGGCGATGAGCGCGGCTTCGGCGCGTTCAACATCAAGGTCGGACGCCTCACCATACTCACGCCGGGTGATGGCCGCGTCGAAGAGCGCTTTCTGGCGCTCTGTTGCTTGCTGGATGAGAGCGTATTCGCGCTGGCTTGCAATCGCGTCGACATAGGCGCGCATCAGGTCTGCCTTGAGGGCAAAGCGGACCGCGTCGACCTGTTCCTCGGCGAGGGCGACATTGGCGGCGCTCAGGGCGCGCTGGGCATCCTTGCGCCCGAAAAAGTCGATCTCCCAGCTGGCGTCGAAGCCGGCCTCATAGAGGATCTGTTCGGTTTCGAAGCCCGGGATCTGGCCAGCAGGAAGGCTGCCGGTTTCGCTGATCCGCTGGGCGGTGACCGACGCGCTTCTGCCGACCACGGGGCCAAGGCCAGCCTCATCGGCGCGCTGGATGGCGCGGGCCTCGGCGAGCCGTGTCCGCGCGACAGCGAGGTCGAGATTGCTGTCGTCCAGGCGAGCCAGAAGGGACTGGAAGACCGGGTCGTCCAGCGTTTCCCAGACGGGCGGTGCGGTCTCGCTGGCATGGATGGCAGAGGCCTGAAGGTACTCGGTCCAGACAGGGCCGGTTTCTGCTTCAAGCGCGGGCGCCGGTTCATGCTGCATGGATGCGCAGGCCGTGGTCATCAGGGCGAGCGAGGCGATCAGGATGGGGCGGGTCATGGTTTGTCTCATCAGTCGAGCGTCCTGCGATAGCGAAGCAGGGCGATGGCGGTCACGATGACGGTGAAGATGCAGAGCGCGATCAGCGGCGACTGCAGCTGGGCGAGGCTTGTGTCTTTCAGCATCACGCCGCGCACGATGCGCAGGAAATGGGTCAGCGGGATGCCCTCGCCGATGAATTGTGCCCAGCCCGGCATGCCCCGGAACGGGAACATGAAGCCGGAGAGCAGGATCGATGGCAGGAAGATGAAAAAGGTAAGCTGCATCGCCTGCATCTGCGAACCGGCTATGGTTGAGATGGTGAAGCCGAGCGCAAGGTTTGCGAGCACGAAGACGGCGCCGCCAATCATGAGGACGAAGAGCGAGCCGACGAATGGCACATTAAAGAGAAGCCGGGCGGCGACGAGGATGACCACGGTCTGCATGGCGCCCACCGCCACATAGGGTGCGATCTTGCCGAGCATCACTTCGAACGGCTTCGCCGGCATGGCGAGCAAATTCTCCATCGTGCCCTGTTCGACCTCGCGGGTCATGGCCATGCCGGTGATCATGACGAGGGTCATTGTGAGGATCACGCCGAGCAGGCCGGGCACGATGTTGAAACTGGTGCGGCCCTCCGGATTGTAATTCTGGTGGACGACGAGATCGACGGGCGGCGGGCCGGCATTCAGATTGGCGAGCGGGCCTTTCAGGTCATGCGCGAGGGCACGGGTGATAATGGTCTGGGCCTGCCCGACAGCACCGGATGCGGCGGCTGGGTCCGAGGCGTCGGCTTCGATCAGGATTTGTGGATGGTCGCCGCGGACAAGGTCGCGGGTAAAGCCTGCCGGGATGGAGACAACGAAAGTGACATCGCCCCGCGCGAGGAGGTCGCTGCTCTCTCGCGGGTCAGAGGTCTGCATCACGAAATCATAGTATTCGGACGTTTCGAGCGCCTGCACGATGGTGCGGACCATTGGCGTGTTTTCCTCGAGGAGGAGCGCAGCGGGCAGGTGCTTCGGATTGAGATTGATCGCATAGCCGAAGAGGACCAGCTGGACGATCGGGATGCCGAACATCATGCCGAAGGTGAGCCGGTCGCGGCGCATCTGCACGACTTCCTTCATGAAGACGGCCCAGATGCGGCTGAGGGAGGACAGGATGCCGGTCATGCGTGCACCCGCGCGTCTTCGCCGGCCTCTGCCATGAGAGCGATGAAGGCGTCCTCCAGGCTGGGCTGGACTTCTTCCCAGTGAACATCGTGGCTGGGTGCGGTGTCGATGGCGCGTTTGATGGCGTCGCGGTCATCACCGCTCACGTGCAGGGCCGCCCCGAAATAGGCGACGTGTTCAAGGCCGGGCTTGCCTTTCAGGTCCTCGGCGAGGCGTCTTACACCCCGGCCTTCGCCGCGGAAGGTGATCAGACCCGAGCGGTCGATGACTTCGGCGACGGTGCCCTCCACGATCTTGTGGCCGTTGGCGAGGTAGACGATGCGATCACAGCGCTCAGCCTCGTCCATATAGTGGGTCGAGACGAGCACGGTCATGCCATCGAGGGAGAGCTGGTGAATTTCGTCCCAGAAGTCGCGGCGCGCTTGCGGGTCGACGCCGGCAGTTGGTTCGTCCAGCAGGAGCAACTGGGGCTTGTGCATGGTGACCGCAGCGAGGGCGAGGCGCTGTTTCCAGCCGCCGGACAGGGCGCCCGATAGCTGCTTCTGCCGCGCGGTGAGGCCAAGCTTCTCAAGCGTTTCGTCGACGACCTGTTTTGTGTGGGGCAGGCGATAGAGGCGCGCGACGAATTCAAGATTCTCCCGGATCGTCATGTCGGTCCAGAATGAGAATTTCTGGGTCATGTAGCCGGTCTTGAGCTTGATCTTGTTCGCCTCACGCTGAATGTCATAGCCGAGGCACTGGCCTTCACCTTCGGTGGCGCGCAGGAGGCCGCAGATCATGCGGATCGTGGTGGTCTTGCCGGAGCCATTAGGGCCCAGAAAGCCCCAGACTTCGCCGCGCGGCATCTGGATGTCGACGCCGTCGACTGCCGTCTTGGAGCCGAAGCGTTTGACCAGTCCCCGCACGTCGATGGCGAGTTCGTCGCTCATTACCAGTCGACCTCCACTGGAAGCCCGGGGTGGAAACCGGCGCCGGCGGGCAGTTCAGCCTCGACCAGGAAAACGAGCTTGCTGCGTGTCTCGCGGGTATAGATGACGGGCGGGGCGTACTCGGCTTCGTGGGCGATGTAGCTGATGCGGGCATTGGCCGGATTCGCCATGCCATCGGCGGTGACGCGGACGGTCTGACCGGCTTTGAGACTGCTAAGTTCCGATTGCGGCACGAAGAAACGCGCCTTGAGGGCGCCTTCCGGGAGGATGGCGATGACGGGGGCGCCCGGCATGACATATTCGCCGGCCGTGTAGAAAACTTCTTCGACGCGCCCGGCTTCAGGGGCCATGACACGGCGTTCGCTGAGCTGGTATGCGGCGCGGTCTTTGGCGGCTGTTGCAGACACGGTGGCCGATTGCGCTGCTTCCCTTGAGCCGTCGCGGGCAGGCAGGGTGGCGGAGGCGATCCGCTGGCGGGCTGCCTCGACGGCGGCTTGAGCGGCGGCGATCTCGGTTTCGATCGCATCCTTGCGGGCTTTGGGTTCCAGGCCTTGCTCGATCAGCGGGAAGATGCGGTCGCGGTCTTTTTCGGCTTTGGCGAGACGGGCTTCGGCCTCGCTCAATGCGGCGCGGAGCTCTCGAATTTCGGGGTCGCGTGCGCCGGTGTCGAGGTTGCGGGCTTCGGCGGCAGCCTGCTTGACGCGGGCTTCGGCCTCGGCGAGGGCGGCCTGTTCTGCGGTCTCGTCGAGCTGAAAGATGAAGTCACCGGGGGCGACGACATCGCCTTCCCTGACGCCTTGAATGACAAGCTTGCCAGCGGCAGGCGCGGAGACGTAGGTCCAGTCCGCTTCGACATAGCCGAGATGGGCGGGTTCATTTTCGCCAGAGCAGGCGGCCACGGCGAGAAGGGCAGCGCCTGACAGCGCAAGGGCGGTGGTTCGAAACAGGGTCATGATGCTGGGTCCGGGCGAAGCGCCTTGAGCAGAAGGCGGGTATGGATTTCAAACAGTTTGTCGAGATCGACGTGGGCCGTCGGATCGCGGCCGAACAGGGCCTGCCAGAGGGCGGAGAGAACAATCGGCGCGATCACGATACGCGCGGTGAGGGGCGCATTCTCCACTTCGATCTCGCCGGCGGCGTGCGCGCGCTCAAGTATTCCGGCGATGATGGAAAAGACGCGTTCGATCAGTTGAGTCCGATAGGCTTGAACGATGGTCGGGAACATGTGGCTGTCGCCGATCAGGACCTTGATGAGGCGCGGAAGATCCGTGTCGCGGATGATGTGAGGGGCAAGCGCACGCATGCCGGCAAGCGCTTGCTCGAGGGAGTGCGAGGTTTCGGCAATCGACTCGATCTGGTCGATGTTCGGCGCGGCGAGGGTTTCAACAAGCGCCTTGAACAGGTCTTCCTTGGAGTCGAAGTAGAGATACAGCGTGCCCTTTGACAGGTGCGCGCGCTTGGCGATGTCGGCCATGCGCGAGGCGGCAAAGCCTTTTTCGAAAAACTCGTCCAGGGCTGCCTCGAGGAGGGCCTGACGGCGATCGTCTTTCGCTTCTTCGCTTCGAGCCCTGAGGATCTTCATTCTACAATACAATATCTAACTGACCGGTCAGTTATTTATGTTCGTGAAGTGGATGAGTCAAGCAGGGCAAGTGATTCTGGGCGTAGGGGCGGTGCCGCGCTGCCGGTTCAGGGCGCCTCAACATGCAGGCGGGTCGGGTGGGAAGGCCGGTGAGAATTGTTGCCGATGGACGCTTGCGGCCTGGCTGACGGATCAGGCGGGACCGGTCGACTGGCGTTCAATCAATTCATAGGGCAGGCAGGTGGTGATCGGCTTGCTGGTCTTGTTCGACTTGCCTGCCAGGGTGGTGACGAGATGCATCGCTTCGGCGCCAAGCTCCTGAAGGGGTTGGCGTACCGTGGTCAGTGCCGGCCACATGACCTGCGCGATTTCAGCATCATCGAAGCCGACAATCGAGAGCTGCTCAGGCACTTTGATACCGGCCCGGTGAGCCGCCACCAGGACGCCGGCAGCCATGGCATCATTCGCTGCGAAGACTGCGGTGGGATGCTCGTCCATCTTGAGAAGCGCGTCACCTGCGGCAAGGCCGGTCTCGAAGTCGAAGAGGCCGGGTTGAACCAGGGCAGGGTCGAAGGGCAAGCCCGCTGCCTCAAGGGCGTCGCGATAACCGGCGAAGCGTTTGTGGGTTGCCCCCTGTTCTTCCTTGCCGCGCACAAAGCCGATGCGTTTGTGGCCAAGGCTGATCAGGTGTTCGGTCATTTCACGGGCGGCCGCCTGGTCGTCGATCATCACGGTCGAGTTTCGGTCAACGATCGTGTTCGGACCGATGCGAACGGTCGGAATCTCCAGTGCGGCGATGGCGGCATTGATCTTCTCATTATCCGAGATCGGCGGCACCAGGATGATCCCGTCCGGCCGGCTTTCCTGCACCAGGTTGGCGCACCACTGGGCCAGCGACTTGTCATTATCGGATGTTTCGGTGTCGAGCATTGAAACGATCATTCGATAGCCCGCATCCTGGCAGGCCTGCAGCGCGCCGAATTGCACGGTGTGCACAAAGTTCGAGTTCAGCGTGTGGCTGATCAGGTGGATGCAGTAGCTGCGCCTGGCGCGAAGGCTGCGCGCTGACGCGCTTGGTACATAGCCGAGGGCATCGATCGATGCCTGAACCTTCTTGCGCAGGGAGTCCTGCACATGGGGCTCATGATTGACGACGCGCGACACGGTCTTGATCGACACGCCGGCGTGTTCGGCAACATCAGACATTTTCGTCATGATATGGCTTTCCCCTCATCCTTCTCTTGCGCATCGCTCGATAGTTTGCCGACGATATCGGCATGGATCTTCCTGTTGATCGGCAAGAACCATACCGGGATCATTGATAGCGCGAACATCAATGGCGGACAAACTGCAAGAAAAACAGTGAGTCCGTCTGCTATTGTGGTGTTCTGAGCGTTGGTCGATGCGCCATAACCGAGCAACGCCAGAACTTGTGAAACAACGACGCCCATCACGCCGCCCGAAATCTTCTGGACGATGAGAACGGAGCCGAAGGCAACGCCCTCCGAGCGTACGCCCGAGCGAATCTGTCCGAACTCCACCGTATCGGGAATGAACGCCCAGAACAGGACCGGGAAAGCAGCGCTACAGAAGCCATAGGCGATGACCTGAACCGGCAGGCCAGCGATCAGGAAAGGCCCGAACACAAGCATCTGAAGGCCGCACATCACAATGGCGATGGAGGAGAGGCTCCAGGCGAGCTTCTTGCCCATGTCGCGGATCAGGATTGTCCAGAAGGGCACGCCAGCAATGGTCGCGATGGCGAAGGATGACAGCACGATTTCCTTGGCTGCGAAGATGTCCTGATTGGCCTGGATGAAATAGACCAGCGAGATCATCAGCGAGGCATTCGCGCCCGACTGCAGGAAGATGACGACGAGCAGCATGTGCAAGGCGGGGTTCTGACGGAAATTCCTCCAGATCTCGCGGGCCGTGCGGGGGGGATTGGCGTCTTTCGACGGCACCGGTTTTTCCCGCGTCGCCAGGAAGCAGACGAGGATGACGACTGTCGCGAGCACGGCGCCCAGTATGGCGACCCATTGGAAGCCCTGCGCGGTGTACTGGCTGCCATTGCTGAACCAGCGGGCCAGAGACGGCACCATGAAGGAGACGACCAGCAACCCGCCAAATGCGAAAAACATGCGCACGCCTGAAAGCTCGGTTCGCTCGACGCTGTCATAGCTGAGGCGGGACGACATCGCCGCATAGGGCACGGCGACAAGCGTGTAGGTCGTGCGGAAAATCAGCGTGATCCCGATCAGCGCCATGATCAGCAGCGGCCCTTCAAAGGGCGGGACCCAGAACAGGAAGCAGAAGGAGAGCCCGAGCGCGCATGACCCGAACAGAAGGAACGGGCGATACGTGCCGTGACGGGTGCGCACCCGCTCTGACGCACCGGCGACGATGGGGTCTGAAATGGCGTCCCACACCATGGCGATCAGGAAAAGAAAACCCGCCATTTCGGGGCGCAGGCCCACGACATCTGTGTACCAGTAGACCAGCCAGATCGACAGCATGTTCCAGTAGATGTTGAGCCCGAAATCACCGATGCCATAGCCGACCAAGCGGATGAGTTTCGAGTCTCGCCTGTCTTGATCCACCATGTCGCCCGCTATTCCCACTAGACCAGAAGATAGAGCAGGCAGGAGATCGCGAGGCCGGTCAAGCCAATCAGGCCAGTCGAAAGGGTCCAGGTGCGCAAGGTCTGGCTTTCGCTGAGGCCGAACAGGCGGCTGACCAGCCAGAATCCGGAATCGTTGACGTGTGAAAACCCGGTGGCTCCGGCGGCGATTGCAATCACGATTATGCCGAGCTGTGGCTGCGAGGGGTCAGCTGCGTCAACAATCGGTGCGGCGAGCCCGGCGGCGGTAATCATGGCGACGGTGGCGCTGCCCTGAGCGAGGCGCACAAGCTGCGCCAGGACAAAGCCTGCGAAGACCGGCGTCAGGCCAAGCGCGAGAACGCCCGCGGCGAGGTCTGCGCCTGCGCCCGTGTCCACCAGGACCTGCTTGAAGGCGCCGCCCGCGCCCGTGACAAGAATGACGGCGCCGGTGGGCTCCAGCGATTTCGCCAGGGCGGTCTTCAGGGCCGTCTTCTGGTCTTCGGTCTTCGGCTTGAGCGCCAGCCAGGTCGCGCCGCATGCGAGAATGAGGGCAGCGAAGGGATGGCCGATTGCTGCGAGCGTGTCGCGGATAGGTCCCGCTCCAAGCAGAGCCTTGGCGAGGGTGCCGATGAGGATCAAGGCAAGCGGAAAGGCAATCAGCGCGATGGCGATCGGGAAGGCTACATCGCGGCGCGTGCCGGCGTCTGTATCAATGTCGAAGGCGATGTCGCCGTCCGGCAGGGCGCCGCGACGGTCGAGGAAACGGGCGAATAGCGGGCCAGCGACAGCGACGCTGATGAGGCCGGTAATGGCGCCGAACAGGATGACCCAGCCAAGCTCCGCGCCGATGAGTTCCGCAATCGCGATGGGGCCGGGGGTTGGCGGAATGAAGGCGTGGCCGGCGGCGAGGCCAGCGCATAGGGGCAAGCCGAACAGCATGGCGGGGCGCCTGGCTCGGGTGGCGAGCGCGAGAATGAATGGCAGAAGGATGATCAGCGCGACGTCGAAGAAGACCGGCGTTGCCGCCAGCAGGCCGAGGCCGCCCATGGTCCAGGTCTGACGGCCCGTGCTGCCGATCTGCCCGACGCCGCGGGCGAGCGCATCGATGCCGCCTGACGCCTGCAGGATGGCGCCAAATATCGCGCCGAGCCCAATGATCGGGGCGATGAAGCCGAGTGTGCCGCCAAAGCCATTTGTGACGGACTGATAGGCTAGCTCTGGCGCCATGCCGGCGGCCACCGCGCAGAGGATGGCAATGAGCAGCAGCGCGATGAAGGCATTCATCTTCGCGCGCAGGATCAGGACAAGGAGGGCCGCAATTCCGGCAAGGGTGACGGCGACGGCGCGGTATTCAGATAGCGCTACATCCATTGCACGCCGGAGGCCTCGGTGCGCAGACGCAGCAGGCGGTCATGCGCCGTGATGAAGAGGGTCTTTCCGTCCTCTCCGAATGCGCAATTGGCTGTTGCACGACCGGTCAAGATCCGGCCAAGGAGCCGGCCATCTGTCGCAAGCACGAGGATGCCGCCGGGGCCGGTCGCGAAGATATGACCGCTGTCGCTGACGGCCATGCCGTCCGGCAGGCCGGGATGGTCATCATCCATCAGGGCCGTGGCGTCGAACAGGATGCGTTGACCGGTGATGCTGCCGTCGCTGTCCAGCGTGAGTTCGCGGATGTGCGGGGCGGCTGGATCGGACTGGCTGACATAGAGCTTTCGGCCATCGGGTGAGAGCGCGACGCCGTTCGGAAAGGTCATGTCCGCGATGATACGCTCGACCGGCTGGCCGGGCCGGACACGGTAGACGCCGTTTACGTCCATCTCTTTCAAGGGCGACTCGTCGAGCCCTTCGAGGCCATAGGGAGGATCGGTGAAGTAGAGCGTACCGTCGGCCGCTTCGACGACGTCGTTCGGGCTGTTGAAACGCTGGCCTTCAAAAGCGTCTGCGATAGGCGTGCGCGTTTGGGTCTGGATGTCCATGCGCTCGATCCGGCGCAGGCCGTGATTGCACATGATCAGGTCGCCGCGCTGGCTGTACCAGAGGCCATTGGCGCCTGGCTCCCGAAAGCCCGTGACGCTGGCAGCGCCGGACGGGTTCAGGAATTCCTCGGCGCGGCCTGAGGCGCTCCATTGAAAGGCGACATTCTTTGGCACGTCCGTGAAGTAGAGCGTTTCGCGAGCGCGGTCCCAGGTTGGGCCTTCGCTCCATTCATAGCCAGAGTCGAGCACTTCCAGCTCAGCATCAGGCGCGATGAGCGTCTTGAATTCCGGGTCCCTCACTTCCAGCGGGCCGAGGCGGGCGTGATGGGCTTGCACCGTCCTGGCGCACGCCGACATGCCGATCATGGCGGCGCCGGACAGGAGCATGTTGCGGCGTGAGATCATTGAACCTGGACCTTTGTTGGAATGGCGGCGGCGGGAATGCGCGTTGATGCGCTGCCGGTGACGTTGACGCTGACCGATCCTTTGAGGTCTGCCGATGAGGCCCCAATCGAGAAGATCAGGTCGCCGGGCTCGATCTGCCAGTCGCCGTCGCCCGCATAGATGGCGGCCTGGGCAGGGGTCAGGGTGAAGCTGACCGTGCTGGTCGCGCCGGCGGGAATGAAGACGCGCTCAAAGCCACGAAGCTCGAGTTTGGGGCGGGAAACGCTGGCGACGGGGTCGCGCATGTAGAGCTGAACAACTTCTTCTGCGTCGCGGTCGCTGGTATTTGTGACCGGGACGCTGATCGTGAACGCCTCGTCCGGGGCGACATTGGCGGCGGAGACCGTCGGGGTGCCGTAGTCGAAGCTCGCATAGCTGAGGCCGTGGCCGAAGGGGTAGAGCGGCGTGATGGGCCGGTCGATATAGCGATTGGAATCCTTGGAAAGATCTGCGTCCGCCGGGCGTCCGCTGGGCAGCTCGCTATAGGTGATTGGCGACTGGCCAGTGGCGCGTGGAAAGTCGATGGGCAGGCGCCCGGCAGGCGACTTTTGTCCGAACACGATGTCGGCGACAGCCGGGCCGGCCTCTACGCCGAGCATCCATGTATTGAGAACGGCTTCAGCCTGCTCATCAATTTCGGGGATTGCGAGGGGACGGCCGGTTACAAGCAGCACAATCACCGGCTTGCCGGCTGCGAAGACGGCATCGGCGAGCTGCTTTTGCGATGCTGGCAAAGAGATGTCCGACCGGGACCGCGCTTCGCCGGAGAGGTCGAAATCCTCACCAATGACGAGCAGAACAATATCGCTCGCGGCGGCGAGATCTGCGGCGGCGGCAATGTCCTCTGCGTTGGCCGTTTTGGTGTCGGCGCCGGGCTCATAGCTGACCGTGGCGCCTTCGGGGGCTGCGTCATAAATCCCGTCCAGGATGGAGACGACATCATCGGCATGGCCCTGCGCGCGCCATGAACCGAGCTGCGTCAGCTGGTCGTCAGCCAAAGCGCCGATGACGGCAATGTTTTGCTCGCCATCGACTGGCAGTGGGAGGACTGCGTTCTCGTTTTTCAGGAGCACGACCGTGCGTGCGGCGATATCTCGTGATGCTTGACGAAACTCGGGGGACATCAGCGTCTCGGCTTCGCGGGACGCATCATTGTAAGCGAGGGCGTCATCGAACAGGCCGAGCCGTTCCTTGGTTGTCAGGATGCGCCCGACGGCATTGTCCAGGTCTGCCATCAGCGATGGATCGGCCGCGATGGCATCGGCCAGCTCAGCGCCGAAAATGCCGCTGGTCATGTCCATATCGATACCGGCTTTCAGGGCGAGTGCGCCGGCCTCCGCGCGGGTGGCCGCGACGCCATGGTTCATCAGCTCTGCAATGGCATTCCAGTCCGATACGATCATGCCGTCAAAGCCCCAGCGATCGCGGAGCACGCCGTCGACGAGGGCTTCATTGCCGGTGGTCGGAGCGCCTGCCACATCGTTGAATGCCGTCATGAAGCTGCCCGAGCCTGCCTCAGCGGCGGCGTAGAAAGGCGGCAGATAGACCTCGTTGAGCGTGCGGTCTGAAATGTCGGCGGCGCCATAGTCGCGCCCGCCCGTGGCCGCGCCATAGGCACCGAAATGCTTCGTCGCGGCGAGCATGGTCTTGTTTGAAGCAAGGTCTTCGCCCTGGAAGCCGCGCACCTGCGCGCTGGCCATCAGGCTGCCGAGATAGGGGTCCGAGCCTGCGCCCTCGACCACACGGCCCCAGCGCCCGTCGCGGGCGATGTCGACCATGGGCGCAAAGGTCCAGTGAAGCCCGGCAGACGTCGCTTCATCAGCCGATATGGCGGCCGCGCGCTGCCAGTCATCAGGGTCCCAGGTGCTGGCCATGGCGATAGGCACCGGAAAGATGGTGCGATAGCCGTGAACGACATCCATCGCGAACAGAAGAGGGATGCCGTGTGGGCCTTCATTCACGGCGACCTCTTGCAGAGCGGCAAGGGGCTCTGCCCCGGCCACATGAAGGTAAGAGCCGACCGCGCCGCGCCGGACACGGTCCAGTTCTTCGGGGGTGAGGCGCGAGTTGAGGTTTTTGCTGCGCCCGCCTGCGGCCTGGACCAGTTGGCCGAGCTTTTCGTCAGTCGTCATGACTGAAAGCAGATCATTTACACGGGGGCTGAACGTTTCCGCCAGCGGCGCTGAGGGCGGCGGAGGCGATTGCGTCGAAGGGGGTGTTACGGTGCAGGCGCTGAGACCTGGAACCAGGCCGATTGCCAAAGCAATCAGCCGCCAGCGGACTGAAGAAGTCACCTCTTTCCCTCCCAAGAAGCAAGGTACGCTTTACGCGTTTGTTATCGTTGTCAGTCAGGCATATCGCATCAATTGTCCTACGTTGTCAAATTACCGGCTGAGTTGCCTGTTTTGGGCGATCAAACCAGCGTTCGGCAGATATTTTCGACCAGCGATTCGACCGGATCGGTGGCGTGAAACCGCTCAGCCTCGTCTGGCGGGGACAGGGCTTCAAACTGGCTCGCCATGAGCGCCGGCGGCATGAAATGGTCCCGCTGCGACATACGCTGGAGTGCCTCCTCCTGAGTGAGATCTAGCCATATCCAGCGGATTGAAGCGGCATCCGCCTTTCGCAGCGTCGATTGCACATAGGGCGTCAAGGCAGAGCAGGCGAGGACGAGGCCTGGGCCGTCAGTCCGGGCAATCTCCGCCAGAATTGAATCGAGCCAGGCGGTCCGGTCATCATCGGTCAGCGGCTGGCCGCTCTGCATCTTGGCGACATTCGACGCCGGGTGATGATTATCGCCTTCAATGAAGGGCCAACCGAGGTCGGCAGCGACCCGGCTCGCGACGGTCGACTTTCCGCAGGCTGAGACGCCCATGATGATGACAAGCGTTTCGATCATGGCTGGCAGATATCCTCGGGCGCAACGATTTGGCCCCCGTGCGCCCGAGGATATCACGGTCTCTGACGCTTACCAGAAGAGGGCGTAGAGACCGACCAGGATCGCGACGACGATTGCCGCGCTGATCTTGAAGCTGGTCGATGTCGCGAAGCTGATACCGCTGAGGTCCACGGGCTGGTCTTCGCTTGGTGGCGGCGTCAGCAGCGAGACGACGACGCCGATGACCAGGCAGAGCAGGAAGATGAACCAGATCCGCACGACGAAGGGCATGTCCCGGACGGTGAAACTGGCAAGGCCAAGGATCGGATCGAAGACCGGGCCGAGAACAGATGCCACGCCGCCGCCCCATGAGGCCGCTGCCGCATAGAACAGGAAGGACAGGACGACCGAGCTGATCAGGAGCGCAAACGCCCCGGCAGTATTGGTCCGCTTCCAGAAGAAGCCGAGAAGGAACACGGCCACAATGCCAGGCGCCACGAAGCCGGTGTATTCCTGGATGGTCTGGAAGATGCTGGTGCCGCCGCCGAGCAGCGGAATGGCAAGGCTGAGGGCGATGATCATGGCGACGAAGGCGGTCACGCGGCCGGCAATGACATAGTGCTGCTCAGTGCGATCAGGCACGATGTAGTCACGGTACACATCCATGGTGAAGATGGTCGAGATGGAGTTCATCATCGACGCCAGCGATGAGACGATCGCGGCAATCAGGGCGGCAAAGATGAGCCCTCGAATGCCCATCGGCATCAGGGCCATCAGGGCGCCATAGGTGCTGTCGGGATTCTGTGAGAGGGCGGATTCACTGAGGCCCTGAAGTTCATTCTGGGCGAGCCAAAGCGCTGCGATGCCCGGGATCACGACGATCAGCGGGATCAGGAATTTAAGGATGGCGGCGAAGGCGAGACCTTTGCGCGCTTCTGTCAGGCTTTCTGCGCCGAGCGCGCGCTGGATGATGTACTGATTGAACCCCCAATAGGAGAAGTGAAGCACCCAGAGACCGCCAAGCAGCGTCCAGATACCGGGCAGGTTTCCATAGCTGGGATGGTCGCGCGAAAGGATCATTTCAAAATGACCTGGCAAGTCGTCCATCAGTGTGGAGAGGCCGCCAATAGCGCCGCTGTCTCCGCCGACGAGGCCGAGGACAATGACGGTAATCGCAAAGCCCCCGATGATCAGGATGACGACCTGGATAATGTCGGTCAGGGCCACGGCCTTGAGACCGCCATAGAGCGAATAGAGCAGGGCAAAACTGGCGAGGCAGCACATGCCTGTGAAGACGCCAAGGCCGGTCACTTCGCGAATGGCGAGCGCGCCGCCATAGAGGACGGTGGTGAGGTTCACGGCTGTGAACAGGAAGATCCAGAACACCGCCATGATGGTCTTCACGCTCGCGCCGAAGCGGGTCTCGAGGAATTGCGGCATGGTGTAGATGCCGCGCTTCAGGAAGATGGGCAGGAAGAAGGCCGCAACAATGATCAGGACGAGGGCGGCCTGCCACTCATAGGCGGCAATGGCGAGGCCAACGACGAAGCCCTGGCCGGACTGGCCGATGATCTGCTCGGCCGAGATGTTGGCGGCAATCAGCGAGGCGCCGATGGCCCACCAGGGCAGGGCCTTGCCGGCGAGGAAGTAGTCCTCGGTATCCTTGGTTTCGCCCGCCGGTTCTCGCGAGACGAAGAGTGCGATCCCAAGCAGAACGATCGCATAAAGTGCGACCACAAACAGGTCGATGGTTCCCAGAGCCATGTGTCCCTCCCCGGACATAGTGGAAAAGAAGCGCCGGCCTGATGCGGCCGGCGCAAGCGTATGTGTTCAGTGGTCTAGCTGCCGCAGTCGATGCGCCCGTTCGTGTCTGTCGCGAGGCGCACTTCCGAGATGCCGACGGTTTGTCCGGGCGTGCCCATCAGGATGAGCGGACGGTCGAGCGATTCCATATTGACGCCCCGGTCCGCGAAACAGCTGAGCGACAGGCGGATTTCCTGCCATTCAGAGGTCAGCTCAACGGGCAGGAAGGCGGCGCAGTCTTCATCATTTCCTTCGCCAGCATCGCAGCCCATGCCGACCTCGAGCGAGGCTGGGCCGCCGCGTGAGACGGCGTTGAATGCAAGTTCGAGCGCGCCATTGGATTCGCGTGAGAAGTCCTGTCCATAGGATCCGATGGCGAAGACACCGGGCCCGGACCAGCCGATTTGCAGGGCGTCTTCCTGCGCGGTGTGATCGATGGAGGACACCTCAACGTTTTCAAGCGTAAACGGGAAGGCGTCGACCTGAGTGCCATTGATCATCAGGCCCCATGGGACCGACGCTGCGCCATTTGTCAGGAAAACGCCTTTGTCGCCGCGTTCGCTTTCATCGATGCCTGAGTCTTCGCTGAGTGGGCCAACAGTTCCGTCATCATCATAAGAGAGACCGTAGCCGAGCGGGAAAAGCGGGTCGTAGGGCTCTTTGCCGGCATTGAGTTCATTTTGCGAAGCCAGCTTCGGCCATGAGTATGACAAACGGCCGGTGAAATCGAAGTTCGGATCCGTCTGGAAGAGGATGTCAGCGACGCCGCCGCCTTCGCTGCCGGGCAACCAGGCCGCAACGAAGGCGTCCGAAATATTGATTTCGGGGTTCGTCCATAGCGGGCGACCCGACAGGAAAACCGAGACGACGGGCGTCCCAGCGTCGCGGAACCGGGACAGGGCCTCCGGGTCGAAATCATTTGGCATGAAGTCAACATTGGGAAGATCACCGCGAAACTCGGCATAAGGATCTTCGCCGTAAATGGCGATGACGACATCGGCATCGACGTCTGCGGAGGCGTCCGGGCTGAAAATGACGTCGCCGCCCGCCTCGGAAACAGCATTTGTGATGCCGCTCAGGATCGATTGGCCGCCTGGGAATTCATCATTGGAATGGCCCGCGCCCTGCCAGGACAGGGTCCAGCCGCCGGAGGCTTTCGCAATCGAATCGGCGCCGGGGCCGACGACAAGCACGGTCTGATTCGTATCGAGCGGCAGGACGCCGTCATTGTTTTTCAGGAGCACCAGCGATTCGCGCACAGCCTGGCGGGCGAGGGCGCGGTGGTCCGCTGATCCGAGCTGGGACAGATCGCCGGCGAGCGGACGTGTGCTGGGTGCGCCTTTCTCAAAGGTGCCTGCGGCGAGCTTTACGCGCAGGATGCGGCGCACCGCGTCATCCAGCCGGTCCATCGGGATGACGCCGGATTTGACGTGTTCCAGTGTGGACTCATAAAGGCCGCGCCAGCTGTCGGGCGCCATGTACATGTCGAGCCCGGCATTGAGTGCCTGCGGGCAGTCAGTGGCTGTGCAGCCTTTGATCAGCGCGTGCCCGTTCCAGTCTCCCACAACGAAGCCGTTGAAATTCATCCGGTCTTTCAGGACGTCGGTCAGCAGGTCCTTATTGCCGTGCATGCGCACACCCTGCCAGGCAGAGAAGGACGCCATGACGGACAGGACGCCCGATTCGACGGCGGGGGCGTAGCCAGCGGCATGAATGTCGCGCAGCTCCGCTTCGCTGATCAGCGCGTCACCCTGATCGATGCCATTCTCCGTGCCGCCATCGGCGAGATAGTGCTTGGCACTGGAGATGACGTGCGTGTTGTCCATGAAGTCTTCGGCGCCGGTCTTGCCTTGCAGGCCGTTGACGATTTCAGCGGAATAAGAAGCGACGATGGACGGGGCTTCGGAAAAGCCTTCATAGGTGCGGCCCCAGCGGTCATTTTGCGGGACTGCGAGGGTCGGCGCGAAGGTCCAGTCATGACCGGAGATGTTGAGTTCCTGAGCGGTGGCCGACGCGATCTCGCCAATCAGCTCCGGATTGTGCGTCGCGCCGAGGCCGACATTGTGCGGGAAGACGGTCGCGCCGAGAAGATTCGCATGGCCGTGGACGGCGTCGATGCCCCAGATAACCGGGATCGCGATCTCCACGCCTTCAGGGTCGATCGATGCATTATAGTATGCGTCGGCAGCCGCGAGCCATGTGGCGGCGTCGGCATAAGGCTTGTCGCCCGGCGCGGAATTACCGCCGCTCAAGACCGACCCCAGCCGGTATTGCTTGACCTCTTCCGGCGTGACGGAGCCGCTGTCGGCCTGAATGACCTGGCCGACCTTCTGTTCAAGGGTGAGTTGCGGCAGGATCTCGTCGATTCGCGCTTCAATGGCCGGGTCGAGCGGCGGCGTCTCTATGGAAGGCCAGAGTTCGGGATGGATGTCGGACGGTGAGGCATTTGCTGTCTGGCTGGCGTCAGGCGTTTCGGTGGTTTCCGCCGTTTCGTCCGGTGTATCGGTGATCTGCTTTTCCGGCACCGACTGGCAGCTCGCCAGGGCAACAAACAGGGCCATCAGCGAAGCGTTGCGGAACAGGCGATTGTGAGTGAGGGATGACCGCTGCTTTACGGCCGATTCAATACGAGACATTTTTCTCCTCCCGGGCCCCAGCGCATTGGTCGAGGCCTGTATTCTTGCGTGACCAAATCGACACACCTGCCGATTTCCCCATCGTTTCTTTAAGTGACTTCGTGACAACCAGTTGACAACGTAAGACAAGAATGAGAAGTGGCAGGTAATGACAACGTAGTCAACTAATAGTCTACGAGACATATGAGGGAGGAAATCAGATGTCTAAATCGGGGCGTACGCACCTTTGTGCCCAATCAAAAATCACGCGACTCATGCGTGGTGTTTCAGTCTTTTCACTGTCGGCGGCCGCGCTTGCCGGCGTAGCAGTCGCGCAAGATTCGTCGGATGAAGACGAAGCGCGCCAGGACACGGTTGTCGTCACCGGCATCCGTCAGTCGCTGAAAGATTCGATGGATTACAAGCGCGACGCGCAAGGCGTTGTCGACGCGATCAACGCCGAGGATATCGGCAAGTTTCCAAGCACAAACCTCGCAGAATCGCTGCAGCGCATTCCGGGTGTCTCGATCAACCGTGTGAACGGCGAAGGCTCCCAGATTACGGTTCGTGGTTTTGGCCCGAACTTCAACGCCGTCACGCTCAATGGTCGTACCATGCCGACCGCTGACGCGCCGCTTGTCGGCCTCGGCAATAATGTCCCGAGCGGCACCGGCCGCTCATTCGACTTTGCGGATCTTGCCGCTGACGGCATCCAGGCGCTTGAAGTCTACAAGACCGGCCGGGCAGATATTGCCTCTGGCGGCATCGGCGCAACGGTGAATATCGTGACCCTTCGCCCGCTTGAGCGCGATGGTTTCGAAGCCACGATTGGTGGCAAAGCCATGATGGATACGTCCGTCGATACGGGTGATGACATCACGCCGGAAATCAGCGGCCTGATGAACTGGACAAGTCCGGACAGGCGGTTTGGTGTCGGCGTTTTCGGTAGCTATTCGCGCCGTGACAGCGCTGCGCCGTCAGCGACCTCAGCACAATGGAATTCCATTCCATACAGCCAGTTCCTCGCGACCGATGGTTCCAACGCCAACATCGTGAATGCGCCGGACGATCCGAACACGCTAATCACGACGCCGTTTGACAGCCGCTATCACTTCTCCGAATTCAGTCGTGAGCGGACGAATGGCCAGATCGTTGCTCAATTTGAGCCGACTGACGCCATTCGCATGACGGCTGACTACACCTTCGCTGTGAACGAGTCCGAAGAGCAGCGCTACGATATCTCGAACTGGTTTGGCCGTTCGTTCACCGATGTGATTTTCGATAACAGCCCGGTCCCAACGACCGTCTTCCTGTCGGAGCCTGTAGATAATCGTTCCCAAGCCATGCAGCAGCAGCGCCGGGACGTGAAAGACAAGCTGAACTCTTATGGGTTCAACCTCGAATATGACGTCAATGACTCGCTGACGCTCGCCTTTGATGCGCATTCATCCAAGGCGGAAGTGTTGCCGAACGGTCCGATGGGCTTCTCGGAGATCAATGTTGGCGTCGAGATGTTCGCCACGCCGGATGCCGGCACGCTGTCTCACGGTGTGAATTACGGCCCTGATGTTCCGATCATGCAGATCATCGTGGACAATACGGCGGCAGTCTCAGGCCTCACTGAAGATGAGCTTGCGCGCCGTGCTGTCGATCCGGCACAGGCTGGCTCCTCCATCGCTAACCAACTGCTTCAGCTTACGCAGGAAAACGAGGTCGAACAGTTCGACCTTCGCGCAACCTGGGAGCTGGATTCGTCTTCGGAGATTGTGTTCGGTGGTAATTACCGCACGCAGTCCAATTACTCCGAGCAGAACCAGTTCCAGCAGGTCATGGGTAACTGGGGCGGTGAGAACCGCGGTGACATCGAGCAGTACGCGCCCGGCGCCCTGCAGGTGTACTGCATGTCCTGCCGCTTCGACGCACCGATTGGCGGGGTGACCCTTGCCGGTCAGCCGGTCAACAACAAGGTGTACGGCCTTCGCGGCGACGCAGGCGCGATCTTCGCTGCGCTCAGCCCGGTCTATGGCAGCCCGGACGGTTATGACGGTATCCCGAACTCCGGTGATGAAGGCCGCACGCTGACCCGCAACACCAACAATGTCGACTCGATTGAGGAAGACGTGATGGCGGTCTATGCGCAGTTCAGCACGGAGTTCGACATTGCAAATCGTCCGGCGGATCTGTCGGTGGGTATTCGATATGAAGAAACGGACGTCACATCCAGCACCTCGTCGCTTCCGACGACGGGTATTGTCTGGCAAGGCAACCAGGACTTCATCCGCCTTGTCGCCGCTGACGCAAATGGCTTCTCTCAGTCAGCCTCCTACGACAACTTCCTGCCGAATATCGACCTCGCCGTCGATATCACTGACAATGTCAGAGCGCGGGCGTCCTATTCGAAGACGCTGGCACGGGCCGCCTACAACAACCTCTTCGTAAGCGGCACGGTCGGAACACCGAACGCACCGACCTTCCTGGGCGGTAATGTGTCGGCCTCGAGCGGCAACCCGGCGCTGTTGCCACTGGAATCGGAGAACTTCGATGTCTCCTTCGAGTGGTATTACGACACCGATAGCTATCTCTCCGTCGGCCTGTTCGAGAAACGGGTGAGCAACTTCATCGGTGAAGAGAACGTCTCGCAAAACCTGTTCGGCGTGACGGATGTGACGTCTGGTGCCGCCGGGACGCGTTCGGGTGATGCCATCGAGCTGCTCAATGAGCTTGGCGCTGTCATCAACCAGGACAACTTCTTTGCCGCGACGGCCCTCATCGATGCGAACGGCATTGCTGCGGCCCGCACCGAGCTCAGCGGCCTGCTGCAGCCCGATGGCACCCTGACTTCGGGTGACTACGGCGATATCGAGACCACTTATGATGTGTCGCCTGATGGCACCGATCCGTTGCTCCTGTTCAGTGTGGCGCAGCCGATCAACAATCAGGACGCCAAGATCAATGGTCTCGAAATCCAGGGTCAGCACTTCTTCGGCGACACCGGCTTCGGTGTGGCGGGTAGCTACACGATCGTGGATGGTGATGTCGGGTTCGACAATACCTCTGCCGAAGCCTCACAGTTCGCCCTGGTCGGGCTCAGCGATACGGCAAACGTCACGCTGATCTATGAGAATTACGGTTTCTCGAGCCGCCTGGCTTATAACTGGCGCGACGAGTTCCTGACCAATGCCAATGATGGCAGCGCGACGTTCGACCCGGTCTATGTCGAAGCGTATTCACAGCTCGATGCGAGCGTGTCCTACGCGGTGAACGATCACTTCACGCTGACTTTTGAGGCGATCAACCTGACCGAGGAAGACACCAGAACCTTCCAGCGCAGTACGCGGGCAATGCAATTCTACCAGGAAAATGCCGCTCGCTACTACTTTGGTGGTCGCTACAAATTCTAAGTCCCTAGATGAACTCGGGAGCCACTTCGTGTGGCTCCCATTTTTTTGTCTTGCGATCAGGGCGCCCAGCTGGGACGCTCTTTTCTCGTTTCTGGCTGCCAATGCTGAGCCTCTGAAAGGATGTTAGATTTGCCTGATTTCGCGAAACTCGACGAAGTGGAACATGCTGACCTGCGGGTCGCCGTCGGATATGCCGATGCGCCCCACACGAAGGTCAACCAGACGCTCGTTTTTCCAACCGAATTCATCCCGCTCTCGCGCGAGTATCCGATCTTCTTTCGCAAGGATCAGAACGGAAAATTCTATGCCGTCGTCCTGTTGGGGCTGGACCGGAACGAAAATCTGTTTCTCGACGGTGATCGATGGACGGCGCGCTATGTGCCGGCCGTCATAGAGCGCGGGCCGTTTGCGCTCGCGATTGAAGGGGGCGACCAGCCCGGTGGAACAGCCGAAGCGGTTATCCATGTCGATATGGATGATCCGCGCGTCGGCGCCGGTCATGGTGAACGGGTGTTTCTACCGCATGGCGGCCGGGCCCCTTATCTCGAAGCGGCGGGCAAGGTGCTGAACCGCATCCATGTGGGCGCCGGCCTGGTCGATGATTTCTTTGACCGTTTGTCCGCGCTCGACCTGATCGAACCGTTGACCCTGCAGGCCAGTCTCGGCGAAGACCTTCAGTATACGGTGCCTGACATCTTCACGATCAGCCGCGAGAATATGGCGGGTCTGTCGGGGGATCAATTGCGTGAACTGAACCAGATCGGCCTGCTCGAACACTGTTTTGCAATCATGGCCTCGATTGATAATTTCTCGAAGCTGGTCGATCTCAAGGCGATGCAGAAGAAGGGGTAATGTCATCCTGAACGATGCGGTCTCTCGTGATGAAGGCGCTCACCAGCCGGGAGCGCTGACGCCGGTCGCGGAAGTGGCCGCATCGGCGATGAGCCCGGACGTGCTTCAGGCGCTCCAGCACGCAGAACGGCCGGCGATCATCCGCGGTGCCGTCCGCGACTGGCCGCTTGTGCAGAAAGGGCTGCAGTCGGCTGACGCCGTGATGGATTATCTCTCGCAGTTTGCCGGCGAGCATCCGCTGACGCAGTTCTCCGGCCCGGCGAGCATGAAGGGGCGGTTCTTCTACAATGAGGCGCGGACCGGCTTCAATTTCGAGGCAAAGCGTGTGTCGGTGGAGGCCTTCTTCGACGCGATCAAGGCGTCACGGAATGATCCGAACGCCCCGCATTTCTATGTCGGTTCAACCGATCTCGACCGGTACTTTCCGGGGCTTCGCACCGAGAATGACCTATTGGCCAGCGCTGGTATCCTTCAGGATCAGTCTGTCATCGCCAGTCTCTGGATGGGCAACCGCACGACTGCGGCGGCGCATTATGACATGTCCAACAATATCGCCTGCTGCCTTGTCGGGCAGCGCCGCTTCACCCTGTTTCCGCCGGACCAGATCGCCAATCTCTATCCCGGCCCGCTTGAACCAACGCCGGCGGGGCAGGTGGTGAGCATGGTGGATTTCGATGCGCCCGATTTTGAGACGCATCCAGGTTTCAGGGAGGCGCTGGCGTCGGCGCAAGTCGCCGATCTCGAGCCTGGTGACCTGCTATACTATCCGGCGCTCTGGTGGCATCAGGTCGAGGCGCTCGACGCCTTCAATGTCATGGTGAATTACTGGTGGAATGAGGCCGAGGCGTTCATGGATACGCCGATGCTGACCCTGATGCACGGCCTGCTCAGCCTGCGGGACCGTACCGCGCAGGAGAAAGCCGCCTGGAAGGCCCTGTTCGATTATTATGTGTTCGGCGATAGCGAGACGCCGCGCGTGCATCTGCCGGATCACATGCAGGGACCGCTGGCTGACCTCGACGCGCCCGAGGCACGGCGGCTGCGCGCTGCTCTGCTGAAACGTCTCAACCGGTGAAACAGATAGCGCCATGACCGATCACGCCATCAGAAAAGTTGTCATTGCCGGCGGAGGCACGGCGGGCTGGGTCGTGGCGGCCGCCCTGAGCTCGCAGCTCGGCAAACTCCTCGAAATTGTGCTCGTGGAGTCCGACCAGATCGGCACGGTTGGAGTCGGGGAAGCGACGATCCCGACCCATTGTGCGTTCCACCGCTATATCGGCGTCAATGAGCAGGACTTCATGCGCGCCACCCAGGCGACCTTCAAGCTTGGCATTCGCTTCGAGAATTGGGGGCAGGTCGGCGAGGACTATTTCCACGCCTTTGGCTCGATCGGCAAATCGTCCTGGGTCGGCAGCTTTGAGAGCATCTGGCGGGCCGCTGGCGGAGAGGCCGGCGCGCTGGACGATTACTGTCTAGAGCTGAAAGCCGCTGAGGCAGGCAAGTTCGGCCTGGGGAGCAAGCCGGCGCTTAATTATGCCTACCATCTCGATGCCAGTCTCTATTCGCAATTCCTCCGCAAGCTGAGTGAGCAGAGAGGGGTTCGCCGCGTCGAGGGCAAGATCTCCAATGTCGAGCGTGACGGAGAGACAGGTGAGCTTTCGGCGCTGGGCCTGGAGGACGGAACGCGCATTGAGGGCGACTTCTTTGTCGACTGTACCGGGTTTCGCGGGCTTCTCATCGACAAGGCGCTGGGGGTCGGATTTGAGGATTGGGCGCACTGGCTGCCGATGAATTCGGCGTGGGCCGTACAGACCAAAAGCACAGAGCCGCCCGTTCCTTATACGAGATCGATTGCCCGTGAAGCGGGTTGGCAGTGGCGGATTCCGCTGCAGCACCGCACAGGCAATGGTCTGGTCTATTGCGACGATTATATCGACGACGAAGCCGCGCGCGCTCAGCTCGAAGCGTCGCTCAATGGCGAGATGATCACGACGCCGCGTAACATCAAGTTTCGGACTGGACGGCGCAAGCTGCCATGGTCGAAGAATTGCCTCGCCGTTGGCCTCTCGAGTGGCTTTATGGAGCCGCTGGAGTCGACGAGCATTCATCTCATCCAGATCGCTGCGACGCGCCTTGTGCAGATGTTTCCGTTCGACGGCATCAATGATGCGGTGGCAAGCCACTACAATCGCTACATGAATGAGGAGGTCGAGAGCATTCGCGACTTCCTGGTGCTGCACTACAAGGTGACCCAGCGGAGCGACAGCCCGTTCTGGCGGGACCGGCAAGCCATGGACATCCCAGACAGCCTCGCCCAGCGCCTCGAACTCTACCGGAATTCGGGTATTCTGTATCAGGATGGAAGTGACCTGTTCCGGACTGATTCCTGGGTTCAGGTGATGCATGGTCAGGGGCTGCGGTCGCCTGCCTATCACCGGTTCGGGCATATGATGGAAACAGAAAATCTGGAGAGCGCGCTGCGTGATATGCGGGGCCAGATCAGCCAGACCGTGGCCGCGCTTCCAGCGCATGCGGACTTTTTGCGCCAGTATTGCGCGACGCAGGACTATCCATGAGCGCGACGTCGAAACCCGTTCAGACGATCACCATTGTCGGCGGCGGCACGGCGGGCTGGATTACGGCTGGCATATTGGCGTCGGCGCACGATGCGGCAAGCGGCCGGATCAAGGTGCGCGTGATCGAGTCGCCTGACATTCCCACCATCGGTGTCGGCGAGGGCACCTGGCCGACCATGCGCGCGACGCTGAAGGCGATGGGCGTGCGCGAAAGTGATTTTCTGCGTGCGTGCTCGGCCTCCTTCAAACAGGGCTCGATGTTTGCGGGATGGGTGAGCGGCGCGGCGGATGATGTCTATTACCACCCGTTCGAGCTGCCGCTTTCCTTCTTCGAGACGAACCCCGCGCGCGCCTGGTTGCAGGGCGGGTCCAACACGTCATTTTCCAAATCCGTTTGCCCGCAGGAGTTTATCTGCGAGGCGCATCTCGCCCCGAAGACGGCCATCACGCCGGATTTCGCGGGGGTCAGCAATTATGGCTATCACCTTGATGCGGGGAAGTTTTCAGCCTTCATCAGAACCCATTGTACGAACAGTCTGGGCGTTGAGCATATTCCGGACACTGTGGTGGAGATTCTGGCGGACCCCAGCGGCGACATTCGTGCGATGAAGACCCAGCACTATGGCGAGGTGGACGGGGACCTGTTCATTGACTGTACGGGGTTTCGATCCCTGCTTCTGGGGCAGCATTGCGGGATCGGGCTGAAGCCTTTGCAGGACCAGCTCTTTATTGACACCGCTCTGGCTGTGCAGGTGCCTTATGAGGATGGTGATCCGGTCCGCTCGCAAACTGTGTCCACGGCGCAGGCGGCCGGCTGGATATGGGATATTGGACTGTCGAACCGGCGCGGTGTCGGGCATGTCTATTCAAGTCGGTATACGGATGAAGAGCAGGCGCGTGAGGCGCTTCGTACATATCTTGGCATGAGCGAGGCGCAGCTCGCAGAATTTTCTGTTCGAAAACTTGATATTACGTCCGGATACAGAGAAAAGTTCTGGGACCGTAATTGCGTAGCGATCGGTTTGTCGGCCGGCTTTGTCGAGCCATTGGAAGCGTCGGCGATTGTGATGATCGAGATGTCGGCAAAGATGATCGCGGCGCAGCTGCCGGCGACGCGCGCCGCGATGGACGTGGTTGCGAAACGCTTCAACAGGACGTTCACGCATCATTGGGAGCGCATCGTCGACTTCCTGAAACTCCACTATGTGCTGTCTCAACGATCCGAGCCATTCTGGGTCGACAATCGCGACCCGGCTACACTGTCGAACCGCTTGCGCGAAGATTTGGGCCTGTGGGAACATCAGCCGCCGTGGACGGAAGACTTTGACCACAAGGACGAGATCTTTCCCGCCGCGAGCTATCAATATGTCCTGTACGGAATGGGCTATCGCACCGCGCCGGACCGCAATGGGCTGACACAAAAAGAAAAACGCGTCGATGATGAGCGGCGCGCGCAGATTGACCGGCTGCTGGCGCGTGGCCTGTCGCAGCTCGAGACCAACCGTGCTGTGCTGGACCGCGTACAGGCCTCGATCGATTGAAGCGCTGGCGGGTGCGGGACATCGGGGCTCGCTCAGGCCTTGTCATAGAGACTGAATTTGCGCTGAACCTCGCGCCATTCCTGCTCGTCCGGCTCGACCATGGCATCGAAATCGCCTGGTTTGGCTGACGGGTCATCCACCCATTTGCGGATAGCGTCGCCGCCATTGATGACGTCGAAGGCGAGTTTGTCATTCTCGTATTCATAGGGGAAATCGCGCCAGATATCGTAGCCGGGATAGAGCTTGCGGATGGCGTGAAGCGCGAGCAGCACGATGCGCCAGGGCTTGAAGGCGCTGTGATCATAGGCCGGGTCATCGGCATGGATCTGGAAGCCGTGGCAAAGCTGGTGCTGGTGTTTGTGAAAGGTCGGCTCGAACCAGCATTCGCGCAGGCGGCAGCCCTCGAGCCAGTGCGGCGCGATGTCGTGCATGAGGCCCAGGACCTGTTTTGCATCAATGTCCGGCGCGCCCATGATTTCCAAAGCCCGTGTCGTGCCGCGCGCTTCTGACAGGGTGGTGCCCTCGATCATCACCGTGCCGGCATAGGCGCGCGCCATGTTGACGGTCGGGGCGTTCGGGCTGGGATTGACCCAGGCGCGTTCGAGCTGCGGCCAGCCATAGCCGGGTGCTTCGTGTGGCTTCCAGCCGGTCATCTCGATGACGCGGTAATCGACGTCCAGCTTGTTATGGTCGATGAACCAGTGGCCGAGCTCACCGAGCGTCATGCCGTGGCGCATCGGCATTGGTCCGGCGCCGACAAAGCTCTCCCAGCCGGGCTTCAGGATCGAGCCCTCAACGGGGCGGCCCGCCGGGTTTGGCCGGTCGAGCACCCAGACGGCTTTGCCATGCTGGGCGGCCGCTTCGAGCACGTAGAGCAGCGTCGTGACGAAGGTATAGATGCGGCAGCCAAGATCCTGCAGGTCAATGAGGATGACGTCGAAGGTCGTCATCATCTGACCGGTAGGGCGGCGCACTTCGCCGTAAAGGCTGAAGACCGGGATATTGTAGAGCGGGTCGATGAAGTCTTCCGTCTCCACCATATTGTCCTGCTTGTCGCCCTTCAGGCCATGCTGGGGGCCGAAAGCGGCGGTGAGGTTGATGCCGTCCAGCCCGGCGAGGACGTCGAGACCGTGTTTGAGGTCATGCGTGACCGAGGCCGGATGGGCCAGCAGGGCAACGCGCTTGCCGTGAAGCGCTTTGCGAAGGCTCTCATCGTGCACCAGCCGATCCAAACCGAACATGACCATCTAGATGTCCTCTCCACGCCGCAGGCGCTGTTGAAACCCGTCTTTGTGGTGAAAATCGGGGCGTTCGGATGGATGGGCAAGCGCCCAGTAGCTGATCTGGCCTGAGCGGCTTTCAATCACGGCTGTCAGGCCCAGGCGGGCATGCTCAGGATCGAGGCTCATGCTGGCTGGCAGCGTGAAGGCGACCGTGAGGAATGCCGCGTCAGATTGGCGGCGCAGCTCGCAGCGTGAGACGTCGATGTCGCGGATCTCGGTGCGCCCGGATCTGTAGTCTTCGAAGCGGTAAGCGCACCATTCCTGTGACGGCGAAAAGTTGAATTCCAAGTACGCTGGGGAGTTATCGCTTCCGATGAAAAGCTCGAAACAGGTCGTTTGCCAGAGGCCGTCGACGAATGCCTGGGGGCGAAGATGCGGCCAGTGCAGCGATGGCATGTTACCGCCAAGCTCGAAAGCCACGTGCAGCCGGTTCTGGGGGTGCAGCACGGCGCTCGCCCGCAAGAGCTGAATGTCCGGGCAGGGTGCTGCCGGATGCGGTTTCAGAGCGTGCCAATCGGGCGAGCCAAGTGTTGAGTCCATAGCGGGCACGTTATTGTTCAAGCTCTAACGGGTCACCAACAAAGTTGCTGGCATCACTCTGCCGGCACGGGGCCCATGCCCTCATCAGCGACCCCATGCGCGGTTCGGGTGCCGGGCACGCGGATATCCTCAACCAGGTCCTGAATGTCCTGCGGCGGAGATTTGGTCAGCAAGGCAACGACGACCCCGACAGCCAGCGACAGGAACATGAAGATGAAGCCGATGCCTTCCGGACTGACGCCGAACCACCAATGCGTTGGGTCAGTGTCCACGAACTTGAAGTGCACGATGTATGAGAAGGTGGAGACGAGCCCCACCAGCATGCTGGCAATCGCGCCTTCCTTGTTGAACCGCTTCCAGAAGATGCCGAGCAGGATGACCGGGAACAGAGATGCGGCGGCCAGACCGAAGGCAAAGGCGACGACCTGCGCCACAAAAGCGAGTTTGGAGGAGTAGATGCCCATCAGGCCTGCGGCCATGACGGCGCCTGCGGCAGACACCCGCGCAATCCGCAGCTCGGTTGTGTCGGACATGTTCTTGAACAGGGTGCGCCGGCAAAGGTCGTGACTGATCGCCGATGAGATCACCATCAACAGGCCAGCGGCGGTCGACAGGGCTGCGGCGAGGCCGCCCGCGACCATCAGGCCGATCACCCATCCCGGCAGGCGCGCCATTTCCGGGCTGGCGAGCACCGAGATGTCGTTGCTGGCGTCCACTTCATTGGCAAGGCCGTCCGGGGCATTCGGGCCGCGTATCTGCATCTTGCCGTCATTGTTCTTGTCCTCGAAGCTCACCAGGCCGGTCGTTTCCCACCTCTTGAACCAGACGGGGACGGCTTTGCCGCCATCCGCTTCGATGCGCTCGACGGCGTCGGCGTATTCGGTGCCTTCGACGTATTCAGCGTCGTTGACTGTATCGATGATGTTGTACCGGGCGAAGGCGCCGACGGCGGGGGCGGTCGTGTAGAGCAAGGCGATGAAGACCAGAGCCCATCCCGCCGAATAGCGGGCTGCGCGGGCGTTCTTCACGGTGAAAAAGCGCACGATGACATGCGGAAGGCCGGCCGTGCCGAACATCAATGCGCCAGTGATCGCGAAGACATCCACCATGGATTTGGTTGTCGATGTGTATTCGGTGAAGCCAAGCGCGGTGACCGTCTCGTTCAGCTTTTCGAGCATGGAGATGTCTTCGCCCTTCATGTTCGCGACAAAGCCCAGTTGCGGCAACGGCATGCCGGTCAGCATCAATGAAATGAAGATTGCGGGAACGGTGTAGGCGAAAATCAGAACGCAATATTGCGCGACCTGCGTGTAGGTGACGCCCTTCATTCCGCCGAGCACGGCGTAAATGAAAACGATGGCCATGCCGACGAAAATGCCGGTGTTGAACTCCACGCCCAGAAAGCGGGAAAAGGCGATGCCGACCCCGGACATCTGGCCCGCAATATAGGTGAAGGAGACAAACAGCGCGCAGATCACCGCGATCACGCGCGCGGCCTGCGAATAGTAACGGTCACCGACGAAATCGGGCACGGTGAACTTGCCGAACTCACGCAGATAAGGCGCGAGCAACAGGGCCAGCAGGACGAAGCCGCCGGTCCAGCCCATGAGGTAGACAGAGCCGCCATAACCGAGCGCGGCGATAAGACCTGCCATCGAAAGGAAGCTCGCTGCAGACATCCAGTCAGCGGCGGTCGCCATGCCATTGATGGTGGGGTGGACGTCATGTCCGGCCACGTAAAAATCATCCGTGGACCCGGCGCGGGCCCAGATGGCGATGCCGATATAGGTGCCAAAGCTCAGGATAACGAAAAGGTATGTCCAGAAGGCCTGATCCATTACTTGTCCTCCTCGACGCCATACTTCTTACCGAGCCGGTTCATGGCGTGGCAGTAATAGAAGATGAGCGCGACGAAGACGTAGATTGCGCCTTGCTGGGCGAACCAGAAGCCGAGGGGCGCCCCGCCGATGGAGACCTGGTCGAGCACGTCCCGAAACAATATGCCGGCACCGTAGGAGACGGCGAACCAGATGGAGAGAAGAATAAGGACGAGTCGCACGGACGCTGCCCAGTATTTCCTGTGTCGTTCAGCCCGTTCACCGTCTTCTGACATGATTATTCCTCCCATTATTTTTGTTATGAGTGTTACCGGCATGGCACCGTGCGGCTCAAGCGGGAAATGAAAAGATGGGCTTTTGCCGGTCCTTGCGCTCCCCACGTCTCCTCTGCGCTGGAGCCCCGCTTTCGCATGGCTGCTTGGGCCAGTTATGTACCGCTGCGGGTGAAATGGGGCCGGGAAAACTCGCGAGAGGATGACGCCTATCTTTGGCAAGTTCTGAGCGCCGGTCGCGGGTCGACCAGTGCCCATCTGTATTGGTTATTGCAGAATGTGTTAATGCTATCATTGAGATTGACAGCAATCCTTAAGCGATAATTGACGGGGGTTGGTTAAGGCAGGCAGACGAGGTTTTGGAAGTCGTCGCGTGCCTGCAAGAAATCCTGATACTGACAGTCGTGTCAAACGCCGGACGCCCGAATTGCTATTCGGCTGTGTTGCGTTCGGCGCTGTCTTCGGCGTGCTGGGGCTTCTCACCCTGGCGATGACGGGTCCGTACCTGATCGTGGTCAGCCTGGTGCTTAGCGCGCTGGTGGCAGGGCTGACAACGGCGCTGGCCTGGCCAAAGGGGCAGGCATCCTCCAAAAAACTCTTTGGCTTGTTCGACGTTCATCGACACGCGCGGGCGGCGGATAATGAGGCCGGGGACCGATCCGAGTTCTCTGGCATGAAGCGACTGGTCTCGTTGCTCAGCGAAGAATTGCATCCTGACATGCCGCCAAAGCTCCTGGCGATCATTCGCATTGCAAATTACGACCGGATGGCCGCGATCAATGTGGCGCTGGCAGACATGTTTCTGGACGAGTTCGATGCCAGGCTTCAGCAGGCGCTGTCAAAGTCGAGAAGCCTTGCCCGCATTGAGCGCAACTGTTTCGCCATCTGGTTTGGTGGCCATGGAAGCGTGGACGAGGCGAAGTCAGAACTTCGCGCGCTGAGCTACGCCCTGACGCAGCAGTTTTCCGGGCCTGACACGCTCGTCGAGCCGGAGCTCAAGATTGCTTCGGTGGTCTCCTCCCAGCCGCCAGAGACGCCGGCAGAAATGATCAGCCGCGCGCTCGCCTCTCTCGTGCGCTTTGGCGCTGCTACGCCGGCCGCTGCAACCGATACGGGCAGCTTCAGGCAGGAAGAGCGCCGTCGTTTCACGCTGCAGCAGGATCTGGCGCGCGCGATCGACAATGGCGAGCTGAAACTTCGCTACCAGCCGCTTGTCGACACATCGCAGGCGCGCATCGTGGGCGCTGAAGCCTTGCTGCGATGGAATCATCCGCAGTTTGGCGTGGTGTCCCCAGCCGAATTCGTGCCGCTGCTCGAAGAAACCGGCCTGATGCATGATGTCGGCCTGTGGGTGCTGAACACCGCTTGCCGGCAGCTACGGGACTGGCGCGGCGCGGGATGGACCGACTTCAGGATGGCCGTCAACCTGTCTGCCCGGCAGCTGGAAAATGTCGATCTTGGCCGGATTATCATTCGCACCGTCCAGAACCATGGCCTGGCCCCCTCCAGTGTGGAGCTGGAGCTGACGGAAACGGCTGCGATGGAAGATGCTGCCCGCACGTTGAAACTGTTCACAAGCCTCAGGGACGCAGGACTCAACCTGTCAATCGACGACTTTGGGAGCGGGTATTCCAGTCTCAGCTATCTGAAGAACCTGCCCTTCAACAAGCTCAAGATCGACCGCGAATTTGTCACCGAGGTCGACAGGAACCAGTCCAGCCAGGCGATCTGCAAGGCTCTGATCGAGCTGACCTCAGGGCTTGGCATCACCGTTCTGGCCGAGGGGGTTGAGCGCCGCGAAGAAGTGCGGGCGCTCACAGCCATGGGATGCACCCACTTTCAGGGCTTTTACTTCGCCAAGCCTGTTGACCCCTTCGCCTTCGAAAATCTGTCCACCGATGAAGCCTGGCTGTCGAGCATGTGTTCGCCAGTCGCAGGCCTGCACCAACACCTGAAAAAACGTCTCTCGTCATGAAAAAAGCACTTCCATTACTCTTGGCCGTTACCCTGTTCAGCGTCGCCTGTACGCATAGTCCGGTTGCCGAAGATACCGCGGCGGTTGTTACTGTGCCCGAGCCAGAGGTCGAGGTTGCGAGCGTCGAAGAGCCAGTCGTTGAACCAACGAAACGGGAACGCGGCCAGCGCGTGATCGAATTGCTGAACCAGGGCAAGGAAGCGCCGGCCCTGGTCGAACTTGATGCGATGCTGGAGGCCGATCCTGAAGACAGCTTTGCCTTGAAGCTTCGCGAACAGGTGACCGCCGACCCCGTCGAATTGCTCGGCGAAACTTACACCATGCATTCGGTACAGCCGGGTGAGACCACGTCTGCCCTGGCCAAGACATTCCTTGGCGACTCCCTGATGTTTTACGCGCTGTCGCGATACAATCAGCTTGAAGCGCCGAACCGGTTGATGGCCGGGCAGGACATGAAAATTCCAGGTGAAGACGTACCGGCTGGCGATGTCGAGGAAGCCGTTGCCGAGCCTGTCGACGTGGTGCCATTGCAGATCGCCGAAGCTCCGGCGGATCGGGAGAAAAAGACGTCCATCGCGGATGCGGCAGCGGCCAATGCACTTCGCCTCAAGGCGTTGCAGCTTCTCAATTCCGGAGATTCAAGCGGGGCTTTGGCTCTGCTCCAGAGAGCGTCGGTGCTCGACGAGAACAATGAATACATTGCCGCTGACATGGCGAAAGCGGAACGCATCCACGCCGCACTGGGCGGACTACAATAGGTCGATGCTGTCAGAACGCAGGAGTAACGGGTCATGAAACGAGTTGGACGCTACGAAATTCAGGCGCGTATCGGGCAGGGTGCGATGGCCGAAGTGTATCGCGCTTACGATCCGAAAATCGACCGCGTTCTCGCCATCAAGGTTCTGAAACCGGAATATTGCGAAAACCCGGAATACGCGCAGCGCTTCCTTCGGGAGGCACGCGCGGCCGGGGCGCTGTCTCACCCGAACATCGTGACGATCTACGACGTCGGCGACGCGTCCGGGTACCCCTATATTGCCATGGAGCTGCTGGCTGGCGATTCCCTCGATAATGCGCTGCTCGCCCGAGGTGAGTTCAGTGTCAAAACCGTTATCAATATTGGCCTGCAACTGGCGGATGCGCTCAATTACGCGCACAGCATGGGCATCGTTCACCGCGACATCAAACCGTCGAACATCATCCTTTCCCAGGACGGCCGGTCGATCAAGATTCTCGACTTCGGCATCGCCCGCGTTGCGGAGGGCGGTCACTCAGATCAGGAAGGGGTGATGACCCAGGTTGGACAGGTCCTGGGTACGCCAAGATATATGAGCCCCGAACAAGCGCTCAGCCGCGAGCTGGATGGGCGCTCGGATCTGTTCTCTGTCGGCGCCGTGCTGTACGAGCTGCTGACCGGAAGGCCAGCCTTTGACGGGCCCGGCATTGCCACGCTTGCCGTACAGATCACTTCGCAGGACCCACCACCGCTCAGCCCGGATGGCAGCTGTCCGCGGGGACTGGAATTCATCGTGAAGAAACTGCTCGAAAAGAGGCCTGAACGCAGGTTTCTGAGCGGCGGCGCGCTTCTCGAGGCGCTGAAACGCGAACGGGAAAGCTTTGACTCCATCCACGCGGAGGGCCGCCGGCGGAGAGTTTCCTTGCAGACGCGCCTTACCCTGGCGGCCTGCGCCGTTTCGCTGGCATTTCTGGTCGCTGCCGGCACATTCGTCATCGGTCACCAGAACTCGACCTTGAAGAAGCTGGCGGTCACGTCGGGCTCTTCGATCGCGTCTTTTGTCGCGTCTCACACCGCCTTGCATGCGGTCGAAAATTCAGCGCTTCCGGAAGACTCGCAAGACTGGCTTCCGGTCCAGGCCTTCGTGAATTCTGCATCGAGCGACTCAAACGTCTCTGACCTGCGCGTCGTGGACCGCAATGGGGTGGTACGGGCCGCCTCCAATCCTCTGCTGGTTGGCAGCCGGGAGGAGCGCTCTGACGAGATTGAAGGGGCAGGAGATACGGTCACATCGATAGAGAACGCGGAAGGCGAACCGCTCTTCCAGTTTACGCATCCAATCGAATATGGCGGGCGCGAATTCGGCTTTGTCCAGGTGAGTATGCCAAAGGCGGAACTGCTCGCGGCATCGGGACATATGCGGAATATGCTCATCATTCTTGGCGTGCTTGTGGTCGCGATGGTCGGATGTCTCAGCTACGCTGCGGCCCGGACGTTGCTGCTGCCGCTACGTCGCCTGAAAACGGCGCTCAAGGATGCCGCCTCAGGAGGCGCAGACTTCCTGATTTCGCATCGCCGGCGCGATGAGTTTGGCGAACTCTATGACTGTTTCAATGCGTTTGCCGTGTCGATCCAGGCGCAGGAAAACACGCAGGATGGCAGCCGGCCCAATCCGGCGGAAACCGTGATCGAACCTCTGGATGATCAGTCGACGTCGCCAGGGGTTCTGGCTGCGAAACTGGCGGTGGTTGGCGAATGATTACGCTGAAACTCTATCATAGCAGTGACCCGGGCCGGCAGCTCGATTCCTACATCCTCGGCGATGGAGAAGTCACGATCGGCCGCGACCCGAAAGCGATCTGGGTCATCGAAGATCCCGACCTGCGAATCTCGCGGTACCACTGTGCGGTGCGTGCCAAAGATGGGGAGGTGATTGTTCGCGACACCAGTTCCAATGGTGTGTTCCTCGGACAGCATCGCCGCCGCATCGATCCGAGTTCAGAGATTGTCGTGCCGGCCGACGAGACCATTCATTTCGGTGATTTCTCGATCATGATTGATGTTGTCGATGCGAACCACGAGGCCGTTGGCGAGCGCGGTGCGGCTGACAAATTGCTCAGCGATGAAGTCTGTAACCCGGCGCCGAAAGAAACCGCTGACACGTGGAAAGCTGAACCTGTTCAGATCTGCAGTGATTTTGACCGTTCCGCAGCGAGCAACTTTGAAATCCTGGAAGCTTTCTGCGACGGCGCGCAGCTCGACCCGTCCTATTTTGCTGGCGAAATTCCAGCTGATGTCATGCGCCGGCTTGGGGCGATCTACCGACAGGTCGTTCTGGGCCTGGGCGAACTGATGAGTGAGCGTGCCGCGGCCAAGAGCGCGTATCGTCTGGACCGGACCACGATCAGCGCGACCGGAAACAATCCGTTGAAATGGGCCCCCACACAGCGCCTGGCCGTGGACCTGCTCAGCGAACGCACAGGCGAGTTTCTGAACGGCGCGGATGCGGTTGCAGAATGCTTCACGGATTTGAGAGAGCACTCAACCTGCCTCGCATCCGGCGCGCGGGAGGCGGTCACTGCGTTGCTCGAACACCTCGACCCCGATCGTGTTGAAGCCGATAGCAAAAAGCGTTCGGGCCTGTTTGCTGACAAGTCCGAAACGTCCTGGCGGTGTATGAAGCAGGCTTACAATGACCTTGCTGACGACCCGTTCAACAATCCCGATAGCGTGGTGAATCAGGCCTTCAAGCGCGGCTATGAGCGTCATGCGAGGGGACATTCGACGCCGGAGGCTGCCGAATGACCCAGCACATCAGGGATGAGCGTGTCACAGACACCGAAACGGCCACGGCATTTTACGTGCGCGGCGCGGCCCGCTCGCATAGCGGCCTGGTCCGGAAGCTGAACGAAGACAGCTATCTGCAAAGTCCTGAAACTGGATTGTGGGCTGTCGCCGATGGCATGGGCGGGCATGAAAGCGGCGATGTTGCCAGCTCGCTTATCGTGAACGAGCTGAGCGAGATTGCCGGTGCGCAAACCGCATATGATCTGCGCCGGTGGGTCGCCAGACGCCTTCACTGGGCAAATGATGAACTGGTGCGCATGGCGGCGAGCAGCGCGCGTGGATCGATGGGCGCGACCGTTGCTGTCCTGACGATGCACGGCACTCAATATTCCTGCACCTGGGCGGGCGACAGCCGCATCTATCTGATCCGGAATCAGCGGCTATACCGCCTGACGACCGATCACAGCCTCGTTCAGGCGCTGGTCTCTGCAGGCGAAATCACACTTTCCGAAGCGAGGGCGCATCCCCGGTCCAATGTGGTGACCCGCGCGATCGGCGCGAATGCGGACCTCGAGCTGGAGACGGTGAACGGCGAAATGCTGGACGGTGACAGGTTCCTTCTGTGTACGGATGGACTAACCAATGTGGTCGACGAAGGTCAGATCCTTTCGCTCGCGGTCAACGCAGATGTTTCAGCCGGGTGCGATGCCCTTGTAAGGGCCGCGCTGTCGAACGGCGCGCCGGATAATGTGACGGTGATCCTCACGGATGTTGGCAAAACCGTTCGTCGCTAAGCGTTCGAAGTCATCCTCCCCATGCGGACGCCTCAGAGACGGTGTCTGCTGACAAGTCTCGCCAGATCGACTCTATCTTGACCCGGCCGGGAACGCGTTAAGCACCAGCACATTACTTGTGTAGGAGTCCGCCCTCACATCGTCCGCTGTCGAGGCCGCCGGATATCCGACACTTTGCCGGAGGCCCCATGCAGAAAACCGTTCTCGAGATTAACCAGACCCGCCACGAAGTGGAGGCCGACCCCCGGACCACGCTGCTTGACGCGTTGCGACATCATCTTGGGCTGACGGGAACGAAGAAAGGGTGCGATCACGGACAGTGTGGTGCCTGTACTGTTCTTGTGAACGGACGGCGCATCAATAGCTGCCTCACGCTTGCCTGCATGCATGATGGCGACGAGATCACCACGATCGAAGGACTAGGCGGGCCCGATAATCTTTCACCGATGCAGGGCGCCTTTGTCCGCCATGACGGGTTTCAGTGTGGCTATTGTACGCCGGGTCAGATCTGTTCGGCGACGGCGATGCTTGAGGAGATCAAGGATGGCTGGCCGAGCCATGTGACCGACGATGTCGAGACAGCGCCGAAGCTCTCGCGCGACGAGATCGCTGAACGGATGAGCGGCAATATCTGCCGGTGCTCTGCCTATCCGAACATCGTGCGGGCGATCATGGAAGTCGCGGAGGCGGATCAATGAGGCCGTTTACCTATTCGCGCGCCGAGGACGAAGGCGCCGCCGCAGAGGCCGCTGCGGGCGGCGCGACATTCATTGCCGGTGGCACCAATCTGCTCGACCTCATGAAGCTTGAAGTGATGACGCCGGAGGCCCTGGTCGACATCAACCGGCTGGACCTCAATACGATCTCGCAGACAGAGGACGGCGGTTTGCGCATCGGGGCGCTCGTCACCAATAGCGATTGCGCTGCCGACCCGCGCGTGCGAGCCGATTACGCGGTACTGGCGAAGGCCATCCTTGCCGGCGCCAGCGGCCAGCTGCGCAACAAGGCGACGACCGGCGGCAATCTCTGCCAGCGAACGCGATGCTATTATTTCTATGACACGGCGATGGCCTGCAACAAGCGCGAGCCGGGAAGCGGCTGCGGCGCGATTGGCGGGGTGAACCGTCTGCATGCGATCCTCGGCGCCAGTGACCAGTGCATCGCGACCTATCCGGGCGACATGGCGGTCGCGCTTGCTGCGCTCGATGCGGACGTCGAAATCCGGTCATCCGACGGCAGCGAGAAAACCGTTCCGGTCACGGAGTTTCATCGCCTTCCAGGTGATATGCCGGAGAAGGACAATATTCTCGAAAGCGGCGATCTCATCACGGCCGTAACCCTTCCGCCCAAGCCGGGCGGCACGCACGTTTACAGAAAGGTGCGTGACCGCTCGTCCTATGCGTTCGCGCTCGTTTCTGTCGCGGCCATTGCCAGGATGGACGCCGGCAAGATTTCGGACATCCGCCTCGCCTTTGGCGGCATTGCTCACAAGCCTTGGCGCGATCCGGCTGTCGAAGACATCCTCAAAGGCGAAGCACCGTCCGACGCGCTGTTCGAGAAAGCCGCTGACATCCTTCTGAAGGATGCCGAGGGGCAGGGCAGCAATGATTTCAAAATTCCGCTGGCGCGCCGCACCCTTACTGCCGTGCTGCGCCAGGCAACCGGCTCAGGAGCCAGCTGATGACCAATAAATTCGAAATGAACCAGCCGGTCGTGGAGCTGAAGCTTGATCGTATGAAGCAGGGCCTTGTCGGCTCTTCCATGGACCGGCCTGAGGGGAAGCTGAAAGTCAGTGGCACGGCCACCTATGCGCACGAGTGGAAACTCGATAATTGCGCGTTCGGCTTTTTGGTGCGCTCGCGCCAGCCTAGAGCGAAAGTGACCGCGATTGGCCGCGACGCTGTCATGGATATGCCGGGGGTCCTCGGCGTCTATGATGATGAACGGCTGATCCGTAATCCGGCGCAGGGCATGGCGGATGAAGCGCCGGTGCAGGGGCCGGATGAAGTCTTTTATCTCGGCCAGCCGATCGCGCTTGTCGTGGCTGAAACCTTCGAACAGGCCCGCCACGCAGCCGAAGCGCTTGAGGTGACCTATTCGGCGCTTGATGACGCGGTGTTCGACCCGGAAGAGGCCGAGATCGCCGAGGATGACCAGGGCCGCAACAGTCTGGAGCAGGGCCATATCGAAGCCGCCATGTCGAATGCGGCTTATACCGTGGACGAGATTTTCCGCACGCCGGGACATAACAGTGCGGCGATGGAGCCGCATTGCTCGATTGCTGAATGGGAGGGTGACAAGCTGACCCTGCGCGGCAGCTATCAGATGCTGAAATTCAACCGCAATGAGCTCGCCGACTCGCTGGGCATTGAGCCTGAAAATGTGCGGATCCTGTCGCCCTATGTCGGCGGCGGATTTGGTTCGAAACTGGGTATTTCGCCTGAGGCTGTGTCTGCCGCCATTGCCGCAAAGGCGCTTGGCCGGCCTGTCTGTGTGACGCTGTCGCGCCAGCAGGTTTTCGACATGGTGATGCGGCGGTCTGAAACGCGTCAGCGACTACGCCTTGCCTGCGATGATAGCGGCAAACTGACAGCCATCGGGCACGAGGCGCTGGTCTCCAATCTGCCGGGTGAAGGCTTCGCCGAGCCGGTCGTTCAGGCGACGCATTTTCTCTATGGGGGTGAGAACCGCAAACTCGGCATAGACGTCGCGCGCGTGAACCGCATGTGCGCCGGCTCTGTCCGCGCGCCGGGCGAGGCGGTCGGCATGCAGGTGCTTGAGAACGCCATGGACGAACTCGCCGAAAAGGTGGGGATCGATCCGGTCGAGTTTCGAAAGCGCAACATCCCGGAAAGACATCCGGAAAAAGGTATTCCGTACGCCTCGCGCAAGCTGCACGAGGCGCTCGATGAGGGCGCGAAGCGCTTTGGTTGGGATAAGCGGACCGCCAAACCACGCCAGACCCGTGAGGGCGAATGGCTGATCGGCACAGGCATGGCGACGGCCACACGGGTCAATATGCTGATGGAGTCGCAGGCGCGGGTGACGTTGAAGGCGGATGGCTCAGCGGTCGTCGAAACGGACATGACCGATATCGGCACCGGCACCTATGCCATCCTGACGCAGATCGCGGGCGACATGCTTGGCTTGCCGGCCGACCGGGTCGAGACGAAGCTGGGCGATACGGATATGCCGCCGTCGTCCGGTTCCGGCGGCTCGTTCGGGGCCAGTTCGAGCGGCTCAGCCGTCTTTCTGGCCTGCGAGGACATCCGCACGCAGATCGCGCAGAAACTCCAGGCCGACGAAGAAGACCTCGCCTTCGAGAATGGCGAGGTGAAAAACGGCGATGAGACGCACAGTCTGGCCGGTCTTCTGGATGGCAAAGCCATCGTCGCAGAAGGTCATATCGTGCCGGGCGAGACCGGTGAGACGGTGAGCCAGGGCACATATGGGGCGTTCTTTGCCGAGGTGGCCGTCAATGAAGTCACCGGCGAGACGCGCGTTCGCCGCCTGCATGGGACGTTCGATGCGGGACGGATCCTCAATCAGAAGACCGCGACCTCGCAATGCTATGGCGGTCTGGTCTGGGGCATCGGCATCGCGCTGACAGAAGAGCTGATGTTCGACAATCGCGACGGGCATATCGCCAATCGCGACCTCGCCGAATATCATTTGCCGGTCAATCTGGATGTGCCGGATCTCGATGTGGTGCTCCTGGAGGAGCGTGACCCTTGGGCCTCGCCCATTCAGGCCAAGGGCATTGGCGAGCTCAGCATTTGCGGTGCGGCGGCGGCGATCACCAATGCCATGTACAATGCAACCGGCGTGCGGTTCCGCGACTATCCGGCGACGCTGGACAAGGTGATCAGCGCCATCTGATCTTCTGCTTTGTGGTGTGGGGAAGCGGCGCGCGCCACAGCGCTGGACGTTATCGCGAGTAGCCAAATCATTTTCGTGCATTGACAACAAGTGTGAGCCCCAGCGCTCTCACTTTTATAGCATCGGAGCGGCCCTCAAGCTGCCCAAGGGTGACCCTGCATTTATTCATGGTGTGAGAAATGGAAAACTGCCGAAGGCGCCCAGTCCAGCACTAAACCTGTGCTCACCCAAGGAAGCGCCGGTCTGACACGTTTCTGACTTCAACTTCTCGACGTGAGATCGGAAGCCTGTCGTACATCAACATTGCGAGATGGATAACCTCAGGCGACGTCCAGAATTCACGAAGCCGGTGTTGGCCTATCCGCACCGGCTATATCAATTGAAAACAAGTATAAAGGACAGTTTGCGCGACTATTTCCAGATTGGGGTATATTTTTTGTGTTTGGCGTTTAGAGTATACACCGGTCGAGAAGGAGATACTATGTTCGGGGGAATAAAACGACAGTCGGTTTACTCCGGTGCTATCAATGCAGATGGACCTAAACGTGTTGAAGGTGCCTCTTGGTTTGTGAAAGAGATGGAGAAGGCACGCAATACAAGCGAATTAAAAAAGCTATATTCGATGGGTAGCGACTTAATCTACTGTAATCGTCAAAATGTGAGAGATACGGCGTCCAAGCGCGCGCTGAATGATCTAGGAATTCGAATGACTCAGATCTGTGAGCGCAACGGATGGCGTCCTAATGTGTCAAATCCGGCATTTGAGGTTTGATCAATGTCCGTTGCTTAAAGAAGAGAAATTATACGCGCAACGCCTCAGGCGGTATTCAGAGTTATCGAGAATATATTTTTGACGGATACAGTATTTCTCAACTACTATAGTCCTTCAATTGTCGGTGGGGGCTCGTTGCAAGACAAACAAGACAAAGCAGATATCTCAGCCGAGATAGAGATTCCGTTTGCGCCAGATTACCACACGGTCGGCGCAATACACAATTACATACCTAATGAACGAAAAATGGCATTCGGGTTCGCCACACTAGCATTTTATCTTGAAGAAGACTTCATGAAACCAATTGTGGAACGAAAAAGAAATGCTCACTTCGGTTTTTGGTGTGAGGACGCTTATGACGAACACACCCGGTTGCACGCAAAAGTCACACTCGCAACGAAGGTTTTCGGGGGGTGTAAAGCAGAGCCTGTTTTGAATTCAGCGATTAGATACGTGTCTGATCAAGTCAAACTGCTGGACGATGCGAGCATTTCGCAAACGTGATCAGATGCTGAATTAAGCCGAGAACTTAGCTGAATAGATAAGGGCGCCAGGGACGTCACTGAGCGTCCGACAACCCTCCCAACTTAAAACACTGAGTTGATGTCCGCTTATGGCCAATAGCGGACATTGAAGTATCACTTCAGGGCGTCAGTTCCAGAGGCTGTCCAGCATTTGCGCGCAATCAGCGCCGTTGCCCATGGTGCGATGATGCAAAAGGCCGTCAGATTCACTCAATGATCGTGGAAACCTGTCGTACAACATCACTGCAAGCTCAATGATTTCGGGCAATGTCTTGAAATAGCGGCTTGGAAATCATGCCGTGAAGTGATCCTTCCCATTCGCAATCTTCAAAAAATTTAAAATTGTTCTGAACCGGTCGACGGAAGAACTGCGCCTTTGCCTTTGAGCGGCCTCATTCCGAGGCATCGCATTTTTTGGGGGCTGAATAGTGAGCACTGTCGAAAATAACCGTTTGAAGTCGAACCTTATGCAATGTGCTGCCATGACGACCATGTGTGTCGTCCTGGCTTCGGTCGCGCCTGAAGCGACCGCCCAGCAATCGGTGCCGGGCACGACCGCGAACTGTCCTATCACCAATGGAGAGGCAGTTTGCGAGGGTGATCTTGAAGATGGCGTGACGACATCGCCGTCCGACCCGGCTTATGACACGCTCACGATCACGAATCCGACGACCCCCATCGCCCCGCCCGGCTATTTCGGCATTGGCGTGGTGCGAAACACTGACACCACAATCAACATTTCCGATGACGTCGTGGTCAATGTCTATGACGACCCGAACATTAACGGCGTCGCCCAAGGCCTTATCGCCATTATCGACCAGGGCGCTGATCTTGCCGTCGACACCGGTGCGGACATCACGGCAAATGGCAATGGCTCTTTTGCGCTGGGCATCGACACGATTACGCTGAATGGCGACGGCAATCTTTCCATTACCAATCGCGGCGACGTTGAGGCCTCCACCAGCTTTCCGTCCGCGATTGCCATCCAGGCCCGTCAACGCAATTCGACCGGCTCGATCACCGTCGACAATAGCGGCACCCTGACGGCAACATCCGGCGGTGTCGGTGAACGCGATTATGTGACCGCCGGCATCCTCGCGGTGCAAGAAAGTGGCGAGGGCGATATCTCGGTTACCAATACGGGCGCGATCACGGCTTCTGCGACCACAAATGATACGGATTTCAACGGGGTCGCGGGGGGCATCGTCACGAATAGTCTCGGCGGTGCAAACGCCACGACCATCGTCAATTCCGGTGCGATCAGTGCGACCGGTCAGGCGACGCATGGTATTGTCGGTTTCACCTCGAATAACAGCGCAACGGAAACGGCGACGCTGAGTGTCGAGAACCAGGCATCGGGAACGCTCGCAATCGATGGTAGCGTCAATTATGGTATTCTGGTGCAGACGGCCGGAACCAGCGTCGATTCAACGGCACTCAATGCTGCCGACATCACCATGGCAAACGGCGATTCATCGACCGGGATCATGCTGTTGAACAGGGCGCAGACGGCCTCGATGAGTCTGACCAATGAAGGCGACATTTCCGGCGAGGGGTCGTCCCTGCGCGGTCTTGGCATCTTCACCTTCGATGCGCCGGTCGATGGCGTCTATGACATGCTGGTCTCCAATACCGGCGACATCACCCTCGATACACCGCTCGGGCGCGGTATCAGCCTTGCTGCGACCGAGGATGACACGGTGCTCGCGAATGTGACCAATTCTGGCGACATCGCCATGGCGAACACGACCGACGAGAATTCCCACGGCATCGGCCTCGTCCTGGAAATCACCGATCCGAATGCCGCCGGCGCGCAGGCCGACAGTACGATCGACCTGTTCAACTCCGGTGACATCACCATGGGCTCCGGCGCAGGCATCTGGGTCGTCGCAGACTCAGTTGAAGCGGAGAATACGGGCGCAATCAGCATGACGAATGGCACGGGCATTCTCGCCGAGGAATTTGCCAGCCTTGCGCTCACCAATTCCGGTGCGATCACGACGACCGGTGCGAACAGCGACGGCATCGTGGCCGATGCCAGCGCTTCGGATGACTGGCAGGTCACGGTCACGGATTCGGGGTCTGTCACCACCAGCGGAGCCGGCAGTGTCGGCGTTCGCATTGCAGGGACAACGAACACCTATCTGCAGACCCTGATCGACGACCAGACGACGGAGGTCACGGTCAACAAGGCGCAGATTGCAGACCGGGCCATGAACAGGGTCACGCAATACATTTCTTCACAAGCGCCAGATGACGGCGACGGCGGCGTCACCACCGCTGCCACCAATGTGGTCGCGGTGACTGAGCCACCTGCACCCGCTGGTGCATTCGTGAATGAAAGTGTCGTCGTGAATGGCACCGTGCGCTCCGACGGCGGGGCCGGCGCCATTCTCAGCGAAGGCGCGCTGCGTGTCGGCGCCGCGGACCCCGGTGCGGTCATCGCAACAACCGGCGACAATGCGCCTGTCATCTCGGCGCAGGGCGCTCTGTCTCTGCAGACAAGCGACCGTCTCGCGCTGTCGAGTACGGGTGATAACTCCCCGCTCTTCCAGGTGCTCGGCGGCGGCAATAGCGCTGCGGGCGCGGTGCTCACAGACATTGACGCCAGCACGACCGGCGACAATTCCACGGCTTTCCAACTGGACTCTGGCGGCGGCGACAGCGTTGCCAACTTCGAAGTCTATTCCCGCGATGACGCCGCGCCCTCGACCATCTCCACGACCGGGGCGGGTTCGCATGCGGTGCAATTCGATACCACGGCAACACGCAGCTCCACCTTCACCGGCCAAGTCTATGACAGTGAGGTCTCGACGTCCGGTAACGGGTCGATGGCCTTCAATCTTGATCTCGGTGCGAACAGCTCTGCGAGCCTCGTCCTGGCCGACAGCACGGTCACGACCGCTGGCACAGGCAGCGATGCTGTCCATGTCGGCGCTGGCGATGGCAGCGATGTGCTGCTGCTGGTCGAAGGCTCGACGATCTCAACGACGGGCGCTGGCAGCGATGCCATCGACATCCCTCAGCTCTCCGACGGCTCGATCGGGGATGCGATCATCATCGACAGCAGCATTTCCACCACTGGCGATGATGCGCGTGCCTTTGTCTTTGCAGAGCAGGGCGGCGATGCGTCCAGCCGGACGCCCTTCGTCGCTGACAGCGACTTTACGACCGAAGGCGACGGGGCCACGGCCCTTCTGGTCGGTGCGAATGGCAACGCATCCAATACGACGACAACGCTCAACAACGTTACGATCTCGACCGCTGGCAGCGATGCACGTGGTGTCGACCATGCTGTCTTCGGCGATTCCAGCGCCGTTTCCGTTACGATCACGGATACGACTATCGAAACGACGGGGGCGGCGAATTCGGGGGCGCTCTCCCTGGACGGCACTGTCGACAACGGTTCCGCCTATACCATCCAGCTTGTGGAGTTAGACTTTTCCACGCAAGGCAGCGCGTCCGACGCCATTTTTATCGGCGGCGGCAGCTTTGACGGTTCGGCCTTCAATTCAATTGTAGGCGATGCCGTTCTGACCACCGAGGGCGACGATTCCCGCGGGCTCGTGATCGACCAGTTCATCGCAAGCGATAACAGCATCTCCGTCTCCGTGATGGACAATATTACCGTCTCGACGACAGGCGCTCGGGCCAGCGGGATCGTCCTCGGCACCAGCGCCGATCTCGCCATGGTGGACAGTTCGAGCACAATGACCTTCGACAATCTTGACATCACGACCGCGGGCGACAATGCCCTCGGCTTGCAGGTGCAGGGCCTGTCGGCAGCGCTCAACGGCAATATGATCGATTCCGACTGGGCCATGCTGCTGCAGAACAGTGCGATCTCCACGTCAGGCAATAACGCCAACGGGGCAGAGATTTTCGGCCTTGGCGGAACACTGTCCGGTTCTTCGATCGCGCTCGCATCGACCGATGTCGATGTGACCACGACGGGTGACGGCTCCGACGGGTTCGTTGTCGGGTCCATTCCGGAAGTCGGTGCCAACGAGACCACTTTCACCTCCCTCGCCCTGTCCTTCGGCACGATAGCCACAAGCGGCGAGAATGCCGACGCCATTCGCATCGGGTCCGGCTGGGGCAGCCCTGATGCTGAGGCGGTCCGCGATGGCGGCGGCTTCTCGCGCCTCGCCACGCTGGAAATCTCCGAGGATGTTTCCGCCACCGGCACAGGCAGCGATGGTCTCGTCACGGACAGCCTGATCAACTCGCTCACCATCACCGACACCGGCTCGCTGACAGGTGACCGCTTTGCCATCCTGTCGCAAGGGGCTGGCGGCATCGAGACGCTGACCAATGACGGCACCATTACCGGCGACATTCAGCTCGGTGACCAGGACAGCACGATCACTGGCTCCGGTACGTTCACTGGCAATGTCGATTTGGGCGGCGGCGCAAATTCGCTGACCGTAGAGGCCGGCGGCGTGTTCAATACGCGCGACCAGGTCCTGCTCGGCGCAGGCAATGTCCTGACGATCAACGGCGACGTTTCGCCTGGCCAGGGTGGCCCTGTGCAAGTCACCTCTGTTGAAGGCGATGTTGTTTTCGGGTCAGGCTCCCGCTTCCTGGTCGATATCGACGGAAGCGCAGATGACGACGCCCTGGCCGGGATGGGGGCGTCGGACCGGCTTGCGATTGACGGCACGGCAACGCTCAATGGCGGTACAGTCACTGTATCGTCGCTGACACCGCGCACCGGCTTCAGTTCCTACGCTGAGTATCAGATCCTCTCTGCGACGGACGGTGTGACCGGCACATTTGCTGATCTCGACAGCAATCTGCCCTTCCTGATGCTCAGCCTGCAGCACAATGCTGACGACGTCATGTTGATCGCTGAGCGGAGCTTTTTCGCACCAGACTTCGCAACCGCAGCGGTGACACCAAACCAGTTGGCGGTCGCCTCCACCTTTGATGCCATCGAGAATAGTGCGACGGGTGATCTGGCGGCTGTCATCGACCAGCTCATTTTCACCAATCCCGGGCAGGCCCTGGCGGCTTTCGATACGTCATCGGGTGAGGTGTATGCCGCGATGCTCGCCCAGGCCGGTGCAAACGGGGCGGTCCTTTCGCGTCAGTCGCTGGCCCGTAGCCACCGCAAATTCGCGCCAGGCTGGGGTGCCTGGGCGACCGCGACCGGGTCTGACGGCTCGATCGACACGGACGGCAATGGCGCTGCGATAGAGCATGGTAGTTACGGCTTTGATGTCGGCGCTGACTATGGCGCAGCAGACGGTCGCTGGGTTGCGGGTGTCGCTGTCGGATACCGCTCGGGCGATGTTACGCTCGATCCGCGCCTCAGTGATGCGGACTATGAAGACCGGTACATCTCCGCCTATGGACGGTTTGGCACGGCTGGCGTCGGGCTCACGGCGACCGCTTCGGCGACGCTGTCAGAAACCGATGTCGACTTTGCGCGCCGCATCGTCGTTGGCAATTTCAGCCGCCGGGCATTCGCGGACTCCACCATCGACACCCAGAGCGTTGCCGGTGAAGCACGATACGGCTTCGCAGCCGGTGACGGTCTGGCGATCGGGCCGGTGGTATCGGCTTACCACACCAATGCCGATCTTGGCGGCTTCCGCGAACGCGGCGCTGACAGCCTCAACCTCGTCTCAAGCGGATCGTCCGACAAGCAGACATCGTTTGGCGGCGGCCTCTTCGCGAACTGGCAAGCCGATGGCAATCTGCTCGATCTTTCGATCCAGTATGTGGAAAGCGCGTCGAACAGCACATCGACCGTCTTTGCCCTGTCAGGGGCTCCCGATAGCCGCTTCAACATCCGTGCGCCAGAGAATGACGCTGGCGGTGTTCTGGGAAGTGTCACCGGATCGATGGCACTCGGCAATAACTGGACGGTTGGTCTGCAGGTCGATGGCCTGGCGGGCGAGACGGTGTCGAACCTGAGCGGTTCGCTTGTCGTCGGCCGCAAGTTCTGACGGTGACACCAGGCTGGAAGGCTCGTTGACACTGCCGGTAAATTCCGCCGGCACTGTCATCGAGCCGACCGCTTGTTTGGATGGGGTACGCGTACCCGACGCGCCGCAAGCAGGGATCGCAACCATCGGCGCTGAACCGTGTGCGCTCCCATTGCAGACCTTCGGTCGGCTCTGTCCACGGCGAATGAGTTATGTCGAGAAGGGGATCAAACTCTTCCGCATCATCGAGGATGCGCTCAAGGAACTTCCTGGGGCGCAAAATCCTGCGAGCCGGCGCCTGCACGCCCGTGCGCTTTGGGCGTCGCCTATAGAAGGTTTATCTCGGCCGCGCGGCGGATGACATTTCGGCGGGATTGTGAGGCGTCGGCTTCCAGAGACGCCTTGTCGAGGCCAAGAATTCGTCCGTTCCGCTTTTTGACAGCCCCATTAACAAGGACGGTGTCCACATCCGACTGGTTCGCGCTCGTCACGATACGCTCGGCAAGCGAGCCAAGCCTGCTAAACCCGATCCTGTCCGTGCGCAAAAGCACCAGATCGGCCCTTTTGCCCACCTCGATCGTTCCGATCTCATCTTCGAAGCCGATGGCCCGTGCGCCCATCCGGGTCGCGATATCGAGGACATCGAAGGGCTCAATCGTCTTGGACAGCGCCGCACCGCGTTCGGTCCGGAACAGGTTCCAATAGGCAGCTCGAACATGTTCGAAATAGTCGTGCGTCAGAGCGATGGACACGTCGACACCGATCGAGACGTCGAGCCCGACTTCGATCGCCCGTCCGTGCACAGAAGGCTTCTCATACGGAAACTCTCCCATCACGGTCGAGCACAGCCCCGATCCGGCATCACGGAGATAGCCCATCTCCTGGTCTGTCATGTCGACGCCGTGCGAAATCAGATAATCAGGCCCAAGCAGGCCGGCCTCATGCAGGTCAGCAACACCGCGAAGGATCGGCGGCTTTGTGCCGGGGCGCTGGTTCATGTGCTGGGTCAGCATACGAACCTCAAGCGCGCGCGCCCGCCGGAATTCTTCAGCTGCCTGGTCGACGGTCTGTGACCCGACAGAACCGGTCAGCCCGATACCGAAATGGACGAGCCGGTCCTTGCCGCTGAAATACATGTCGCGAATGCGTTCCGCATTGGCCCAGTGGCGCTCATCGGGTGGCTGGTTGCGGTCTGCGAGCGCCTGTTCGCGCGTATAGGTATCGCCGACCGTGTAATAGGGCCCGTTGCGCATCTGGTAGCAGAAGACGCCGGCGACACCTGACTCGACCAGTCCGCGCGCGGCCGCCTGCTCCATCGCGTCGCCATTGGCAGCATGCATCTGGTCAACCACCGAGGTGACGCCTGAATCAATACATGTCATCCCACCAAGCTGCTGGGCGACCAACATGTCTTCAGGCTCATAGGCGAGCGCGTAGACCATGTTCACGCGGCGATCATATTCGGCATATTTCTGCGACATCTTGGGCAGAAGACCGTTCAGCAGGGTCTGCCAGACATGCCGGTGGCCATCGACCATGCCCGGCATCAGGATCATCCCGGACCCATTGATCGTCTGCGCTCCTGACGCGGACAGCCCCTTTCCGATCGAGGCGATACGGCCATTCTCGATCAGGACATCGGTCTTGATGAACTCGTCTTCCGGCGCGGTCATGCTGAGCACGTCAGCGTTCTGAATCAGGATGCGCGACGCCGACGGCGTTCGCGATGTGGCGCACCCGGCAGCCGCCGCGGCGACCGGGAGCGAGGCGGATAAACGCAGGAATTGCTGGCGTGTGAGGCTCATATTCAGGCTCGCGAACAGATAGAAAAGGCGTTCCTCCCGGCCGTCTGCTGCAGGGGGTTCAGCATCGGGCCGAAAGGAACAAGGGCTTAGACGAAGGTGATGCTCTCAGCGAGCGGACCGTACCGGTCCTGCGCCGCATAGACTTTTTGCATCAGGTCCTTGAGATCAACGTCGACCATTTCACCGCCGCGCTTTCGCGCCTGGCCTGCAATCCATACGCTGTCGATGTCTTCGCGTGCGGCGAAGGTCACGACGCGGTCTGCCAGTGTGCCGAGACGCCCAAAGCCTGGCCGGTCCGTCTTGAGCAGGACGAGATCGGCGCGTTTGCCTGTTTCGATGCTGCCCGCAACGTTCTCAAGCCGGACGGCCTTGGCCCCCAAATTGGTCGCGAAATCGAGCGCGTCATGCGCCTTGTAGTCGTTCGCCAAGGCAACGCCCTCGGGTGACAGGTAGAGGTTCCAGAAGCCGGCACGCACATGTTCGAAATAGTCGTGCGTCAGGGCCAGCGACACATCGATGCCGATGCCTGTCGCGACGCCAGCGGCGCGTGCCCGCCCGTGGCAGGAAGGCCCCCGATAGGCCGCCGTCATGTATGGGAATTCACCCATGGCCGTGGCGCACACCATGCCGCCCGATTCACGCAGCACTCTGAACTCATCCTCGGTCAGGCGGTTGGCATGGGAAATGTGGTAGTCCGGGCCGAGCATGCCGGCGTCGGCAAGGTCGAGCATACCGGAGCCCCGATGACCCATATGACCAGGAGGGAAGGGCGTTTCCGGCTTGTGGATATGTGCGCCCAGGATGCCTAGGTCGTAGCTGCGCGCACGAGTCCACTCGTCCTTGATCAGGCTGAGCTCGTCACCCATGCCGGAGGCTGGGCACAAGCCCATCTGAAGCAGTGCATCTGGATCGTTGAACACATCACGCTTGAGCGCGTCCGCCGTGGCCCAGTGAGTTTCAGTCGTTCTCGCAATACGCTCTGAATGCGCGCGTGTCAGATCGACAGTGTCGCCTGGCTTGTAAGAAGAGGAAACGCCCAGCTGGAAACCGAACCAGCCTGCTATTCCGGAGTCCTGCAGGCCTTTGGCTGACGCGATGGCGTTTTCCTGATTGATCTGGCCATGCGCGTAGTCGAGCATGCTGGTCACACCAGAGTCGATCGCCAACAGCCCCCCGACCAGTCCCGACAGGTACATCTCATCGGCGTTCATGCTGACGATCGTGCGCATCTTCCATTGCTGATAGGTGCTGTATTCCGCCGGATGGAACTTCACGAGCCGTCCGGCTTCGATGCACTCCCAGACATGCCGGTGTCCATCGATCATGCCGGGCATCAGGATCATGCCGCTGGCATCGATGATTTCCGCATCCGGTGCCGAAAGCCCTTTGCCGATTGAAACGATCTTGCCGTTTTCAACCAGGACATCGGTGCCTGTCAGCTCATCGCGCGCGGTGTTCATTGTCAGGACATCGGCGTTCTTGATGAGCACCTTTCCTTTGTTCGGCGGAGCCTTCGCTGTCGCCGGAGCCGAGGCGGACGCCGTCGCCTGCGTGCCGACGCAGGCGCTCAGGCCGGCAGAGACAACCATTGCGGAGGAAAGGCCCAGAAAGTCCTTGCGAGTAATCTTGCTCATTGTCTTGATATCCTTTGAGAAAAAGAGGCCAGCCCTCGGAAAAGGGCTGGCCAATGACAGCGATCAGAAAGTCCGGTTGATGCGGGCGTACCAGTACCGACCGTATGGCTGGTACAGATTGCCGAGATAGCCCGTGGACGCGAGTGGGGGCTCTTCATCCGTGACGTTACGCACGCCGAGACGAATTGACGTGTCACCGCCAAACGAATCCTCGAACCCGTATTCGCCCCAAAGTCCGATCTTCAGCTGATCTTCGACTTCCCAAGGCTCATTGTCGGCGTTCACGACCCCGAATTCGTAGACCTCACCGGTATAGTTGCCCGTGACGCCAGCGGAGAGACCGTCCTTGCGCCAGGTCAGGCCAGCGGTCCACTTCATCTCGGGGTTTCCGCTATCCTGAAGCAGGCTGGCTGCACCGGGGATAGCAACACCCTCATTGATAATACCTTCGGCCCGAGCGGCCAGGAGGCGCGCATTCACGTCAGACGGGTTCTGGAAGTAGTCGGTCAGAACACTGACGTTCACGAAAGCGTCGAGGTAGCCAATTCCGGTTTCGGGCGCACTGTATGTGAGACCGACATCGTAACCTTCGATTTCTCGCGAGTCCTGGTTCTCATATCCGGTGGCGACGTAGAGGATCCTGCCGACGGGGGCGAGCCCGGTTCCGGCTGCGGCTGTGATGTCTGCTTGCGTTGGATCCTCGCGAACGACGTTTGGATTGAACGAGCCATTCACCCGCATCAGATAATCCAGCGTCAGCGCGTTCTCGGCGTCGAGGACACCGACCTTGTCGGTCTGCTCAATCTTCCACTTGTCGTAGGTCAGCGTGAACCGGCCATACTTCTCCGGCATGAAGTTGGATTCCAGCACGACGCCATAGGAGAGCGATTCAGACTCTTCAGGCGAGAGGTCCGGATTACCCGATGTCTCGACCTGCACCTGCGGGCGCTGCGAACAAGCGCCCCAGGAGTCGATGCGATCGGCGCGGAGGTCGATCTCACAAAGGACGTCGTCGAGCCGGTTGCGCGACGTGGGTCGCGAGACAGGTGCAAGCTGCTGCAGTGTCGGCGCAACGAAACCTTGCTGCCAGGAAGACCGAAGCCGCAGACCGTCGAAGACGTCCCAGGAGCCGGCGACCTTGGGTTTCGCGACGCTACCGACGTCGCTGTAGTCTTCATACCGGCCAGCCAGCTGGAGATCAGCCGCGTAGACGAGCGGTATATTCATATCTGGCGAAACGATCGGCACGGCGAGTTCTGCATAGGCCGAATAGACCGTCCGGGAACCGCTTACGTCCCAGGCCGCCGAGGCGCCTACCGTATCACCGGGGAAGACTTCACCGGTCACGGCGTCCACGAAGGGTGTGGAAAAATCGCCGGTCTTTTCGCGGTCGTCTTCGGAGGTCTCCCAACGAACTTCGACGCCGGCCGCAACGCCGAGGCCGCCCGCTGGCAGTTCAAACAGATCACCGTTCGATACCTTGAAATCGACAAGGCCGAGCGACGCACGACCGTAGCGCCGGGCATCAATCGCGAACGATGTGACGTCTGAGCTCAGCGTTGTATCTGCGAGGTTCGGATAGGCGACGTTGCCGCCATTGAACGGGTTGTAGGCGTCCGGCGTGGTGCGGTTCAGCGCCTGCTGCCAGAGCGAAGCCTGGACATTGTTGGAGACGTCTTCGGCCGTGGAGTCAGAGTAGAGACCAGCGGTTTCCCAGCTCCAGCCGGCATACTCGCCCTTGAAGCCGAGCAGCAGGCGATGTTGCTTGGCTTCCACTTCAGCAACCCGTCCGCCAGCATCGCCGAGCATATAGTGCTGGATGGTAACCGGAAGCCCTTCGGCCGGGATGTCGAGACCTTCAATGCGGTTCGGTGAGCCGATCGGTCCGAGCGGATTGTAATAGGCGTCTGGCGCAACGGTTACTGGCGTGTGACCGAGCGGGCCGACCGGCAAGGTCATCGACTCGGTTTTGGAATAGTAGATGCCGGCTTCCGCAAACAGCTCGATATTGTCGGTGAGCTCGTAATTCAGGGTATTGAAGATGTTCACGCGATCAATCGAAGGCGTGACCGTCATCCCTGGAACAGCGGCTGGCGCATCAAAACGCAGATTGCGGTCCGCACCGGTCGTGACAACGCCGTCGTCGATACACAGGCCATTGCCGAGGTCATACAGGCAGCCGTCATTGGTCACTGGCTGAATATGAAAACGGCCGGAAGAGTCCGAGATGGGCTGGCCGTTCACCGTGATTGGCGACGTTGCGCCGGGCACATAAAAGCCGCCCCACGGTGACGTCGAACGACGACTGTCAAAGGCGGTGTTGCCGGCATAGCTTGTATTCTCGATCAGCGGGCGAAGGTCATACGATGCCGTGTAGTCCTGATCGGTCGTATAGAGCTTCGTGTCGCCGGAATAATTTGCGTAGGTCGTGAAATTGCCTCGCCCACCTGCGAAGTCCGTGCCCCACAGGAGGTTTGCCTGAAACTGACGCAAATTGGTGCCTTCAGCCGCGCCATATTGCGCTTGCAGTTTCAGACCGGTGAAATCGGATTGCAGAACATTGTTGACCACGCCGGCAACGGCATCCGAACCGTACAGGGCAGCCGCGCCGTCGCGCAGGATTTCCAGCCGTTCAAGACCGAAAATCGGGATGGCGTTGGCATTGTAGCTGGACTCCTGGCGGCCCTGGGTCAGCGCGTATGGAACGGTGCGGCGACCATTCAGAAGCAGGAGCGTGTATCCGGAACCAAGGCCGCGAAGGTTGATCGAGGAAACGTCGCCACGTGCGGCCCCCTGGCTACCGCCGCTGAGGGTCTGGGTATTGAACGTAACGTCGCCCGCAATGGGGAGGGAGCGGAACAGGTCTTCGCCGGATGAAATGCCAAGCGCAGCGATTTGCTCTTCGCCCATGACGGTCACCGGAACGACGCCTGTCGGCTTTGCTCCAGCAATCTGGGAGCCGACGATGACGACCTTGGTCATCATGGCGTCTTCGTCTTCGACCTCTTCCGGCGCTTCGACGACCTCTGGCGGTGGCGGCACAGCAGGCGCTGCGGCGGTGGACTGAGGCGCCAGGCGAGCCCCGTCATAGGCGCTGACGGGGATAGGTTTGAGTTCGGCCCGCTGTGCGGACACATCCTGCTTCAGGCTTATGGTTTTTCCGTCATCGGTGACGACGGCTTTGAGGTTCGTGCCCTCAAGCAGCTTTTTAAGCGCTTCCTCAGTATCGAGCTTGCCTATGACTTCAGGCGTTGTCTTGCCGCGCAACCGGTCGGCGGGGGCCAAAACCTGCATCCCACTCTGGCGGGCGAAGCTCGGTATGGTCTTCACCGCGTCGCCTTCCGGCAGGTTGAATTCCTTGACGTCTGCATGAGCAATCATGAGCGAAGACACGCATGCCCCAACACTCAGAATGGTTGAATAACGCAGGACACTCTTCATCTCGATCTCCGATCCACAGTTCGTCGTATCAGCCGACATCGCAAATCGGAGAAGAAGTCTCTATACGGAGTAATAACTCGCATGAATTCCCTCACCGATCCCTGGTCGGTTCCCTTAAAAACGACGCCATCAGCCGTTCCGCCCTTAGTCACGAAAGCTTGTCATTTCCCCTCACAGGAGATCGTTTCTATGTGCTTTCACTAATACAGATGCAGGGTGATCGGTTTTCCGCCACAGCGGTCACGATTTTTGTCAATTTTTTTTCAATTGTTAGATTACTGCGCGTTCAGGCGGCAGATCGGCTTGTCGGCAGAGTTCGGTTCGATACTAATGAGTTTCATGACGAAACCCTCGAAAGAATTCGTGATTTGGCTCGCCCGCAACGTGCTCCCCCATGAGCCTGCGTTGAGGCACTGGCTACAGAGCAAGACCAATCTGCAAAAGCTTGGGCTGACAGCCGACGACATCGTCCAGGAGACCTATGCGCGCCTGACGAAACTGCCTTCAGTCGACCATGTGACGAACCCGAAGGCCTATACTTTCCGGACCGCCCACTCCGTCTTGTTGCAGGAAATCCGGCGCAACAGGGTTGTTCCGATCGACACCGTCGAGTCTTTAGAATCCCTGGATCTGGCTTCCCAGGAACCGTCACCCGACCGGGCGCTGGAGATACAACAGGATATGCGTATCCTGACCAGTGCAATCAGCTCGATGCCAAAAAAGTGTCGCAGGGTTTTCGTACTACGAAAAATCCATGGCTATTCTCAGCGTGAGATCGCGCAGCAACTAGGGATATCCGAGAATACGGTTGAAACCCATCTGGCCCGTGGCGTTCGAAAGCTTATGGACTATTATCGGAGTAGTGGAATATCTCCTCCAAACGCATCTAATAATTTGAATCTCAGCGAACTGGCGAATGGCAAAAAGAAAACCCAGCGAAGACACTGACGACCAGGCCGCCGAATGGGCGGCCCGGCTCGATCGTGGTTCGCTGAGCGAAAGAGAAAGCCACACGCTTCAGGCGTGGCTGGATGCCGATAGTCGTCATCAGGGGGCTCTGGTCCGCGCGCAGGCTATGTTGGCGCCTTGCGAACCGCGTGACACGGTCATCCCCATCGGCCAGACCGAACGAGGCTCCCGCAGGGTGTGGGCCGCCGGGGCCGCCTTGGCGAGTGTTGCGGCCGCGTTCCTGGTCGGTGTTCTGGTTCTCTCTCCTCCACCAACAGAAGATCTTGCCTATCAAACCGCTTACGGCGAAGTCAGACGCGTGCCACTGAACGACGGCTCGGTGATGACACTGAACACCAGGAGCAAGGCGGATATCGAGTTTGGAGAAACGAACCGCAGCGTCAAACTGATCGAGGGCGAAGGCTTCTTTGAAGTCGCGCCGGACAAATCCCGCCCGTTTCTCGTGAATTCGGACGGATATACCGTGAAAGCGGTGGGCACGGCTTTCGTCGTCCGCAAGCAGTCGGATGACCGTATCCAGGTCGTGGTCTATGAAGGCATTGTGGACGTTGCCTCACAGACGACGTCCCCGCTACGGCTCAAGGCAGGCGACATGGTCGAGATCGGCCATCGCGAGCCATCTCCACAGGTATCGACGCTTGATGATGAGCAGCTGCTACAGGAACTCGCCTGGCGGGAGGGCAAGATTGCCCTCACGGGGCAGACACTCGAATACGCCGCCCGCGAGTTCAACCGTTACAATGAGGTCCACATCCGTGTTGAGCCAGCTGTCTCCGGCCTCGAAGTCGTTGGCTGGTATTCCGCCAATGACCCGGTCGGCTTTGCCCGCCTCGTCGCCGATACGATGGAGCTCGAAGTCAGCGTTTCGGGCCAAGAAATCGTGTTGTCACCACTGCAATGATCGAACTGCTCGTTCGGATCGATCGCTAAAAGCCGACATTTCCGGATAGATCGCTGATAGCGTCATTCTGCGGCTGGTATGGCGGGCCGGGAACGGCGCAGGGGAGACCAGATGGTTCCGCCAATGATGATTGCGGTCAGGATGATCAGGCCATTGATGACCCACGCCATGGCATCGGCATAAGGCGTGCGCGTGATCAGGTGAATGGTAACGACCAGGACAAGGCTTATGGCTATTGCGCCGCGCAGCCACTTCGAGCCGGCCTGCGCGCTGGGCGCGAGGAAAACCGGTGCGAAAGAGAGCGCGGTTACGGCGAGCCAGATTGCGAGCAGGGGTGGACTGGCGAAGAGCAGGGCGGCGCCGGCTATGATGGAATAGCTCAGGGGCTGGCCCCAGACCGCCGCGATCCAGGCCCTTTCCCAGCCGGGCACGGGCTTGCCCTTGTCGCGCCGCCGGGCGATCCAGATCGCGACGCCGCTTGAGGTGATGAAGGTCAGGGCCAAGCCGAGAATGAGGTAGGCTGCCTTCAGGAACCCGGCCACCCAGCCTTCGCTGAACCAGCCGAAGTGCAACGGCCCGAGCGCGCCAATGACCTGATTGCCAAGTGATCCGTCAGAGAAACCGCGAGAGCCGAGATAGGTGCCGTCGCCATCAAAGATGTAGCGGTCGGTGATGGTCAGGTCGCGCGCCTTGGCCAGATCGATCTGGACCGATTGGCCCGCCGTGCCAAATTCGCGGATACCAAGCCGAGCGAGCTTCGCGTCCGGATACTCGGCCAGGAGGCTGTCGATCATGGGCGCGACGTCCGGGATCGGCGCGGCGTCTTCATTGGGGGCGACGCGGGGTCCGCCGACCACTTGACCGGCGCGGCTGAGATCACCGTCGAAGGCCGCCATGGCGAGCACGCCGAGAATCAGTGTCGACAGGCCGAGGATGGCACCCGTCAGAGGGACGATGATGTGGAAAGGCAGGCCCCAGACACTCAGGCGATTGTGCAGGTCGGCCTCTTCGAGCCGCCGTGTCCCGCCTCGCCTGAAGCGGAAAGCATCACGGAAGATGCGCGGGTGAGAGAAAACGCCGGACCAGACTGACGACAGAAGCGCCACGCCGATCAGGCCGACAACGAACAGGCCAATGGTCTGCGGCAGGTGCAGGTAGAAATGAAGGTGTTCCATGAAATGACCGAAGCCTTCGCGGCGCTCGCCGACGATCTCGCCTCGGTCATTCAGCATGAACGTCTCATCCAGGCCGGCCTGGAAGTCAGCATACCGAACCGACAGATTGGGATGGCCATCGGCCGGGGTGGTCACACTGACATAATCGCGTGTGCCGGCTGCCCCGGCTTTCTCGATCCCGGCGCCCAGCGCGCGAACCAGCAGCGGTGTCTCGACGGCCTCTACGGATTCGAAGATCGGGGCGTTCGGGTTTTCCCAGCGGTCGATCTCATGATCGAGGACGAGAAGGGTGCCTGAGAGGCAGACGATGTAGATCAGCGCAGCAAAGAGCAGGCCGAGCGCGGAGTGGCCCGCCAGCATGGAGCTGACAAAGCTGGAAGGGACTTTCGGCCAGATTGGTCGTGCCATCGAATTGCTCCTTTAGATCAGGAAGGCGAGCGCGAAAGAAACCGCCGACACAGCGACCAGCACGCCAAAGGCGCGCAGGATCCGGTCGTCCGAGAGCGTCCATGCCATGCCGCCCGCCCAGAGCAGGGGAACGGCGAGGCCGCCAATCGCAATGGCGTCGACGTCCGACAGCGGGAGCTGCCTGGCGAGCGCAACGCCGACAAGGATCGATGCGGTTCCGGCGAGCGGTCCGGCGAGCAAGACGCGAAATGCGCCCCGCCACCAGCGGCTCGCCCGGTCTGAAGGGTCAATGACTTCGCCTCTCGGGCGCGCCTCCTTGCGAGGGCGCACTTCACGGTTTGCAACGACGAAGCCGAGCCCGGCGACGCTGATGAGGCACACCGCGACCGGGATACCCGTTTCGCCGCCAATGGCGAAGGCGAAGGCCAGAAGCGCCAGCGCGAGCAAAGCCCAGCCACTCAGGATCAGCCAGGGCCGGCGCGTCGCCGCTCCGCTCCAGGCGAGCCTGAGGCTGCCGATGCCGGCAAGGGCGGCTCCAAGGCTTGCAATCGCTCCCACCATGATCGCCCCCGTCCTAGAAGTCCGCGTCGAGGCGCAATGTTACGACCCGCGGATCGCCGAGACGGGAAAAGCCGCCAGAGGGATCGCGGTTGAGGAAGGTGTAATAGTCCTCGTCCAGCAGGTTGCGGGCATTGAGTGACAGGCGGAAATTCTCATTGAAGGCATAGCCGAGGCGTGCATTGACCAGTGTGCGGGCCTTTACTTCATTGGCTTCGATATTGTCCTGGTCGGAATAGCTCTCCGCCTGATAGCTCACATCAATACCGCCGAAGACGCCCCGTCCCGTGTCGTAATCGAGGCCGGCATTCGCGGTGACCTCAGGCGCGAAGGGGAAGCTGTTGCCAGCCAGGTTCTGGCCGGGATTGTTTGGATCAGGGAAATCATCGAACTCGGTATGGGCATAGCCGAGGCCGCCATAGACGGAGAGGGCGTCGCTGACGGTGTAGGAGAGGTCGGTCTCAAAGCCGTAGATCGTGGATTCGCCCGCATTTGCGGTGGTGTAGAAGTTGGGGAAGTTCGGCACCTGCACGGAGACCTGCTGATCGGTCCAGTCGGCATAGTAGATGTTGTTGTTCCACTGCAGCCGGCCATTCATCAGGCGGTGCCGGGAGGAAAGCTCATAGTTCCAGAGATATTCCGGATCGAAATAGGTCAGAGAGCCATCGAGGCTGGAAATCTCCGAGCCGCCGGCGCGGTAGGCTTTCTGGACGACAAAGGCGTAGGTCGTGTCCTCGTCCGGCTGCCAGCGGAGGCCGACCTTGGGGAGAAAGGCGTCGTACTCTGTTTCGCTGACCTGGCGGGTCACGCCTGTTTGCGATTCCAATAGCGCCAGAATCTGCGGCGGCAGTGGTGGAAGCACGCCAAGGATCTGCGTGTCCGCGACGGCGTCGTTTGACTGCGTTTCATTGTCATAGCGCGCGCCGAACAGGAAATCGATCTCGTCGGTCAAGGCATACTCGCCGTCGAAAAAGACGGCATAGTTCTCGGCTGAAAATTCAATGAATGATTCGCGTGCGACCAGATTGTCGATCGGAAGCGACGGATAAACGTAGGTCAGCGGAAGCGAGAAGCTATCTGTATAGTCGGTCGACGCATCGGTGTAATAGGCGCCTAACGCACCGCTCAGGCGCTCGCCGAAATATTTCAGGCGGAACTCCTGCGAAATGGATGTGTCTTCGCCAAAGCGCTCGAGCGAGGAGACCGGCAGCGGGGTGACATCATAGTCCTCGATACGGGTATAGTCCGTCGTCTGAAACGCGGTAATGGACTGGACTTCCCAGTTTTCATTGATCTGCCAGGTCGCGTTGACTGACTGGAGCCACGTTTTCGTACCTTCAGAGCCCGGCACGTCATATTGGGCCTCGCGGGAGAAGCCACTCGCCGGATTAACCCCGTCTTCGCCTGCGAAATTGTCGGTGTAGGATGTGGTCGACAGGATGGAGATGTCGTCGGTCGGCTCAAACAGCAGCTTGAAGCGCGCGCTTGTCAGTTCGGTCGCGTCAGCATCGGTGCCGAGGTAGGTGTTGTCGATGAAACCGTCGCTCTGGCGGCGCTGGACGGCGCCGCGCCAGGCGAGCGTGTCGTCGATGATCGCGCCGCCGCCGGCCACGCCGAGCTGGAAGGTGTTGTACTCGCCAGCTTCGATGCGGACCCTGAGGTCATCCTCATAAGTTGGATCTTGTGTGCGCACATAGATCGCCCCAGCCAGCGCGTTGCGGCCAAAGTTTGTCGACTGGGGGCCGCGGAACACTTCGACCTGGCCGAGATCCCAGGCGTCCAGGGGGCCGAAGAAGGTGGTGTAGTTGCCGAGCGAGGCGTCATCGACATAGACCGTCAGGGTCTGACCCCGGCCAGACCCGCCAATGCCGCGCTGGTCAATACCGCGAATGGTAAAGCCGAGATCGCCATAGGAGGTGGTCACGTTCGGGATACGGTCGACGATGTCGTAGAGGTCGCTAATCGGTTCGCGTGCGATTTCCTCGCCTGTGACCACCTCGACGCTCGCGGCAACATCCTGGAGCGCCGTGTCGATCTTCTGGCCGGTTACGATGACCGTATCCTGCCGGCTGACAGTGTCCTGCTGCGTTTCTTGCGCTGCTGCGCCAAGCACCAGCGTGCTGGCGGTCGCAACCAGAATGGCTTGTTTCATAAGACCCCTCTTAATGAGACTGAGAATAGTTCTCAATCGCATTACGAGGGCGAAAGTCTGCTGTAAAGAGGGGGATTTTGGCTGCCGTCGCGTCATTGCGGCGGGCGGGGGACTGCTTGCGCGATTCAGATCCGCCATCGCGCGCTCTGGTATTGCGGGTCCGATGGTGGCGATGTGGGCCGAATCCCTGGTCGGAGACAATGCAGGTATCGCTCAGGCGATTATAACGCCTGTCCGGCATTTCAATTCGTTCGCCTAACACATTGTTTTTTTGTGAGATTGATCAGGCTTTTACGGTGTTTGAGTCACGGGGCCGGGGGACACCATTTGCCCTTTCAAGCGGCGCTCAAAGCTTGCCTGACAAGCGGCAGCTGATCATTGCCGAAATAGATGTCGCTGCCGTTCACGAAGAGCGTCGGGGATCCGAAGCCGCCTCTGTCGATCACGTCCTGCGTGTTCTGCCTCAGCTTCAGCTTGATGGGATCCGATCCTGCCTGTCGCGCGAGATCCTCGCCATCAAACCCGCAGGAGGCCGCGATCGCGATCAGGACGTCCGGGTCGTCAAGGTTACGCCCTTCGCGGAAGTAAGCGTCGAACGCGGCGCTGGCAAAGCGGAATAGATCATCCTGGCGGTCTTCCAGAGCGCAGCAAAAGCGCATAGCGTGAACGGATCTTACAGGGTGGTGCTCGGTTGGGAAATTCATCGGAAGGCCGGCCAGATTCGCCCAATCCTTCAGCCATTTGTTGGAGTGGCGGATCTTGGGGTTGTCCGGGTCCGCACGTCCCTCATAAACCGACTTGTTCACGGCATTGAACACGCCGCCGACAAGAAAGGGGCGCCAGCTGACGGTGCTGCCGGTTTCTTCGAGGATCGGCTGTACGTTGTGAAAAGCGATCCGTGTCCATGGCGAAGACAGGTCGAAAAAGAATTCCAGGTGAGACATCGGTCGTCCTTACTTTCAGTGCGAATGAGTTATCTGACGCTCATGCTCGAAGCAGCGTCTTTCCATTACGTATAGCGACGATGTCGCGGTCTTCGACCCGGGCTGTGAAAGATACGGTATTGCCGTCTTTCCAGAGATCGATTGAGAGCGTTTCGCCTGGATAGACGGGTGCGGAGAAGCGGACTTCGTGATGCGCAATACGCACTGGGTCAAAGTCGCAATATTCAGCAAGAACGGCGCGGCAGCATATGGCGAAGGTGCAGAGGCCGTGAAGGATCGGGCGGGGAAAGCCTGCGGCTTCGGCTGTCGCTGGATCGGCGTGCAGGGGATTCAGGTCACCAGACAGACGGTATAGCAGGGCCTGGTTCGGTGACGTTGTGATGCGGACCGTCCGATCGGGTGCGCGGTCCGGAACCGTATGGGGGGCAGGTTGGCCGTCACGCGGGCCGCCGAAGCCGCCCTCTGCGCGGGCAAAACTCGTCCGCCGCAGGGTGACGAGGGGCGCGGTATCCCCCTGCAGCGTGATCACCTTTTCCTCTGAAAACACGGCGCCCTTGCCGGCGCCCTTGTCCCATGCGCCCACCATGCGGCTGATCGCCGAAGCTTGGCCACTCGGCGGGAAAGGACGATGCAGCGTGACGGCATGCTCGCCGTGCAGGACGTACCGGTAGTCGATGCCGATATCGTCCATGGCGCCCTCATCGAAGCCGACCACGACGGGGAAGGTGGGAAATGCCTTCAGCTGCGCCTCATAAACGAAGGGAAGTTCGTTCTGATCAAGCGGATCATGCCCAAGGCCGATCCCGAGCGCGTAAAGCATGGCATCTTTTTCGGTCCACTCATGCTGCGCTGCCTTTTCGAGCGACATGACCCGGTCGTATTCTATTTCGGGCAGGCGAGGATCTCTTGCAAATGTCACGTTCAAACGCCTTCCCTTAATGTCCCGGCATCAGTTTCCGGGCTTCGTATGTTTATATGTTGCTCTTTCATTAGACCGCATTCGCGCAACAATCAAAACATTCGCTTTATCTCTTGTTCGGCAGTTTATGGATCAGGCCGATTGTGGGCGACCACCCTTCGATTGAGTACAGGTGGCGGCGTTTTCATGAACGCCAGGGCATGACTTACTGGTGCGCCAGGCTTTGCGGCCGGGTGAGGGTGACGCGGCTCGAATTCTCAGATGGCGGGAAAAATGCGAAACTGGTGGCGCGGTGAAACTGGTCCATTTAAAACAAATATACTACATCGACTTGTGTGCGGAGCTTGGCACTCCGCAGCGATTGTGCTTCGGCACTTGCGGTTTCGCCTTTGGAGCCGGACCTGTTCCGGCTTGTAGGCGCGCCGCTGCTGCGACTGCTTGCTGATCTCCGACTGCTCTTGTCGCCGCCTCCGGGCGACCTGGGTTCGAACTCGGCGCCCGCTCGTTGCCATCCGGTCGATGTCAGCGGGCGTCTTTTTTTGGGGAGAGAGGGCGGAAACGCCAAATCTGGCTCGGCTGCGGTTCGTTGACCTCGATGAAAATGAATGTACTAAATTGCCGCCTTAATTCGCATACCGTTTGTACGGGCAGAACAAGCCGTGTTCCGGTCAACTGTCGGCGGGCAAGTGAGGCACGGTCCGGAATTTGCCAATCGATCACGAAGGAAGCCGTATGAAACTGTCGGGAAAAGTCGCGCTTGTAACGGGTGTAAGCCCTAATATCGGCGGTGGAATCGTCGAGGAAATGTGGGGCGCAGGCGCACGAGTAGTGCTGGTCGACGCCAACGCAGAAAATGCTGAGGACTGCGCGAACTACATCAATTCGAATGGCGGTGAGGCACTGGCGATCCAGTGTGACGTGACCGACGAGGGGCAGGTTGTCGAGACGGTGGAGCAGGCCCTCCAGCACTTTGGGTCCATTGATATTCTCGTCAATAATGCAGCCTTCTTCAATCAGAAGGGCGTGCTCGACATGAGCTATGGCGAATGGCAGGCGCAGACCGGCGTTATTCTCGACGGTGCTTTCCTGTTCACCAAATATGTGGCGCGCGCAATGGTCGATTCGGGCCGTCCCGGCTGTGTGATAAACATCATTTCCACTGCGGGGCATCAGGGGCAACCTGGCAATGTTGCCTACTCGACCTCGAAGATGGGGCTGATGAACTTCACCAATTCGGTCGCCATGGAACTCGCGTCCAGGGGAATCAGGGTCAATTCGTTGACGCCTACGGCCACCGACCCTTCAGAGTCTATTGAACGGGCGCGTCGATGGGGACGCGACGTCTCTGCCGATCCCGGCATGGAGGCGCTGATGGCTCAGTTTTCCGATCATGTCCCGATGAAAAAGCTGCCAAAACCAAGTGATTACGGAAAGGCGGCTGTGTTTCTTGCTTCAGACGATGCCTCGATGATCACAGGAACGGATCTTCGGGTGGATGCAGGCGCGGTCTCCAAATACTGGGCATGGGACCCTGCTTCCGGCTGAGGTTTGCCTTCCGTCGCGCCCATAGGCCTCCCGCACCATTCTGGCGTCGATTTTTCGCAACATCTGAGAAAAAACGTTTGTTTGAAACAAACGAACTATTGTTGGCCTGAGGCCAGTACATTAAAACGGTAATTCTATAATAATGAGCTTCTTGGGAGGAAGTCAGAAGATGATACGTTTTAACACAATTGCTATTTCAAGGTCTGCCGTATCGGCGCTTGCACTCGGTTTGGTCGCTTCAGACCTTGTCGCGTCGGCGCAGGAAGTTGAGGCGTCTACAGACGCAACAACCGATGCTGTTCAACAGGACGAAGACGAGGCGAGACAACTCGGCGTCGTCTATGTGAGCGCGCGGAAACGCGACGAGCGCGAAATCGACGTGCCAGTTGCCATTTCCGCACTGCCGGCCGTCGAGATCGATCGCAGAGGCCTCAACACCCTCACCGAAATCTCAACCGCCATTCCGGAACTGCGGATTTCTGAAAACACCGTTACCTATGGTGGCAATCTCGCCATGCGCGGTATTTCAAGCGCGACGTCAACCGCATCTGTCGACCAGGCCGTCACAGTCAATATCGACGGCGTCCCCGTCTCCTATGCGGGTATCATCAAGCTCGGTCAGTTCGACCTTGGACAGGTCGAGGTTCTGAAGGGGCCGCAGGCGCTCTTCTTCGGCAAGAACGCCACCGGCGGTATCGTGTCGCTGGTTTCGGCGGCGCCGACAGAGGAATTCGATTTCCGTCTCCGCACCGAATATGAATTCGAGGCACAGCAAATTGCCGGGGAGGGGTATGTTTCCGGCCCGCTGGCTGACGGCGTGCGCGGGCGTCTGGCTGTTCGCTATTCCGACAGCGAGGGTTGGCTGAAGAACGAAGTTCCGTCGCCATCTGTTGTCCCCGGCGCGGTTCCCCCGAAAGATGACAAGGGCCCGGCTACAGAAGAGTTTCTTGCCAAGGGCAGCCTCTACATCGAGCCAAGTTCGGATTTTCTCCTGAAGATCATTGGCGGTTATGGCCGTACGGAAACGGACGGAAACTACCTGCAGTCGCAGCGCATCTACTGCCCACTGGGACAGGCGCAGGGGCCGTTTGGCTGGTCCGGCCAGGACTGCAAGCTGGACAATGTGACGACCCAGGCGGACTTGCCGCCGAGTTGGGCGACGCTTGATGGGCGGTTCCCGTCGGATGGCGTTCCGTACACCAAAACCGAACAGCAGGTCCTGGTTGCAGACGCTTCCTATCAAATCACCGACAATCTTCAGTTCAATTCGATCACCGGCTTGTTCAATCTCAACCTGGATGCCGCCGACCACGTGTCAAACGGAGCGATTCCGTTTGTCGGCTTCGCGGCGAGTATCGAAACGACGTCCTATTCTCAGGAGTTCAGGCTCTCGAATGATGCATCGAACCGGTTCACCTGGATGCTGGGCGTGTTCATGCAGGATAACGAGTATACTGAAGAACAATCGACAATCATCGGTGTGCTGCGTCCGAAAGCCGATTTCCGCATCACGGGTGACACCCTTTCCCCGTTCGTACAGCTCGGCTTTGACCTCACCGACCAGCTCAGCCTGACAGGCGGTGTTCGTTATACGGACGAAACCAAGCAGCAGAAAATCGGTGCAGGTCAGTTCGAAGGCCAATACCCCAAGGAGGTCAATTTCGAGAACTGGTCTCCGGAAGTGACACTCTCCTATGCGCTGTCGCCGAACGCCAACGTCTATGTCGCTTATAAGGAAGCCTACAAGTCGGGCGGCTTCCAGACTGAGCACGTGGCCATTCCGGCCGCTCTGGCGGCTGGCACGGTGATCGATAACTCGTTCAGGGAAGAACAGGCCGAAGGGTTCGAGATCGGCGCAAAAGCCTATCTGCTCGATCAATCGCTGCGCGTCTCGGCGGCAGCATACAATTTCGAGTATACTGACCTCCAGCTCAGCAGCTTTGACTCTGTCCTCGTTGCCAACATCATCAGCAATGTCGGCGCCGCGACAACCAAAGGCGCTGAGTTCGATTTCGAGTATCGGCCAGCCAGCATCGACGGCTTTTCGCTCAACGGTGCAGTCGCCTATAATGATGCGACTTATGATGAGTACAGCCCGGCCTGCTACAATGGCCAGACCGCTGCTATGGGATGCGATATCGCGACAGATACCAGCGACCTGACCGGCGAACATCTGCCGCGTGCCCCTGAATGGAGCGCGGCGCTGTCGGGCATTTATGAGGGCTCGCTGAGCCAGACGCTCGATTACCGCGTTAATGCAGGTCTTCAGTATAGCGGCGAATATGAAGGCAATTCCGACGTCATCCCGAACTCTGAAGAAGACGGCTATGTTTCTGTAGATGCCGGTTTCGCCCTTATGGACAAAGACCGGGTCTGGGAACTCGCCTTCATCGGTCGGAACCTTTCGGATGAGTACTGGATTGCCAGCTCTTACCAGGTGCCGGTCACCGGCAGCGACACGACGCTTTCCGACATTGCGGCCACCGTCAATCGCGGTCGTCAGCTGATGCTTCGACTGACCTATCACCCACAATAGGTCGTGATTCCTCCCGAAACTTGAAGCGGGCACCGGAGGTGGCAGAAACTGCCTCCGGTGCCTTTTTTCAAAAATGCATAAGGAAACAATGATGAAAGCAGCAGTTCTTGAAAAGCGCGGCCGCGATGGCCTGAAGGTTCAGACCGTTCCTGATCCGGAGCGCAAACCGGGCGAAGCACTGGTGAAGGTCAAGGCAAGTTCATTGAACCGGGTTGATGCCTACATGCGCGACAATGGGCAGGGCATCACGCATGAGCTGCCGATCATTCTGGGCGTCGATGGTGTCGGCGAAATCGAGGAAAGCGATCCGGGCAGCCATCTTCAGCGCGGCCAGCGGGTGATGATCTATTCTTCCGTGTTCTGTCAGAAATGCCGCTACTGTCTCGACGGGGAACAACCGCTTTGCGTGAACCTGAGAATCGCCGGTGAGCATCGCGATGGAGCGTTTGCCGAGTACATTTCCCTGCCCGAGCGCTGCTTCGTGCCGTTGCCGGAGGAAATCGATTTTGAAGATGCCGGCGTGTTGCCGGCCGCCTACAACACCGCCTATCGGATGCTCTTCGGGAAGCGTGCCCTGCAGCCGGGTGAGAGCGTCCTTGTCGTTGGCGCTGGCGGCGGTGTGTCGACCGCGTGCATCCAGCTTGCGAAGCTGATCGGCGCCCGCGTGCTTGTGACCTCGTCGAGCGAGAAGAAGCTGGAGCAAGCGAAGGCGATCGGCGCCGATGCGGGCGTGAATTACAAGACCGACCATGTCAGCAAGGGCATTCTCGAGCTAACCGACGGTGTCGGCGTCGATATGGTGATCGACAGTGTCGGTGAGGCCAGCTGGGGCGAATCCCTGCGCTCGCTGCGTCGCGGCGGACGTATCGTGACGTGCGGAGCGACGACAGGCGGAAACCCGCCGGTTGAGCTGCAGCGCATGTTTATCCGTCAACTTGACCTGTATGGCTCCACAGGTGCGAATTACGACGAGGCCCGGAAACTGCTGGCCATGGTCGCAAATACGGGGCTGAAACCTGTTATCGACAGCCGTTTCACCCTGGACCAGATCGGCGAGGCTTACGACCGCCTGGAGGCGGCCGATCGCTTCGGCAAGGTCCTTGTCACCATCTAAGGCGGGTTGGAATGAGGGGCGCCCGCCTAGGCGCCCTTCGCTTCCTTCCAGTATTCGTCGCGCAGCTGCCGCTTAAAGAGCTTGCCGGTCGGTAGCCGTGGCAGCGCTTCCAGAAAGTCGATCTGCCGTGGAAGCTTGATCCTGCCGAGCTGCGAGAGGACATGTTCCTGGATGTCGGAGGCGAGATCGTCGCCCGCATCGGACATGTCGAGCGGCTGGACGACAGCGACGAGGCGCTCACCCAGATCAGGGTCCGGCGCGCCAATGACGGCAACGTCTGCGACTTTCGGATGCGTGACGATGACGTCCTCGATCTCCTGAGGGTAGATGTTCACCCCGCCGGAAATGATCATGAAGCTCTTGCGGTCGGTGAGGTAGAGATAGCCGTCCTCGTCCACCCAGCCGATGTCGCCCAGCGTGCTCCAGCCTTTGTCATTGTATGAGTCTGCCGTCTTGGCGTCGTCCTTGTGGTACCTGAACTGGTTTCCACCTTCGAAGAAGATAGCGCCCTCCTTGCGAGGCGGCAGCTCCTCACCGTTTTCCGACAGGATGTGCAATGTGCCGAACTTCGCCTGACCGACAGATCCCTTGTGGGCCAGCCACTCTTCAGGCGTGATGATGGTCATTCCGTTGAATTCGGTGCCAGCATAGTATTCGTGGATCATCGGCCCCCACCAATCAAGCATCTGCTCCTTGATCCCGACAGGGCAGGGGGCCGCGGCGTGAAGGGCGATTTTGTGTGACGACAGATCATGTCCAAGGCGCTCTTCATCCGTGAGTTTCAGCATACGGATGAAGTGTGTCGGCACCCATTGAGAGTGCGTGATCTTTTCCTGCTCAATAAGTTCGAGCGCGTATTTGGGGTCATACTTCTCCATCACGATGACGCTGCCGCCAAGTTTCATGACACTGAGGCTCCAGCGCAAGGCAGCCGCATGGTACATGGGGGCGGGACAGATATAGATCATGCCGTTCTCAAAGCCGAACCGACTGTTTGCGAGCTGCGTCAGGGCATCCATTTCATCGATACGCGTGTCGGGAAGGTCGAACTTCACGCCCTTGGGGCGGCCGGTTGTTCCCGACGAATACAACATTGGACCGCCCATGCTCTCGTCGGGAATCGGCGTTCCGGGCTGTTCATCGCGGTGAGCGACATAGTCGCGTGCGCCTTCTGCCGATCCATCGACCAGAAAGACGATGAGCCCCGGTTGGGCCGCGGCGATTTCCAGCGCTGTCGGCAGTGTCTTTTGCGAGGCGAACAGAACTTTGGCGTCGGAGTCCGCGACGATGTAGCCGGCCTCCTTGGCGGAGAGATGGGTTGAGATGCCGGTAAAGTATAGACCGGATCTTTCCGCAGCCAGCGCGATCTCGAAGTAGCGCGCGTGATTTTCCAGCAGGATGGCAATGACGTCGCCGCGACCGAGTCCGCACTCGCGAAGCAGGTGAGCGCACTGGTTCGAGTGTTGCTCCAAATCTGCAAATGTCACGGTCTCGCCGCTCGGCATCATCTTGTAAGCGGTCCGGTTAGGCGTTTCTTGTGCGTGATTGTGAACGTGAAGAAGCATTTCTCTAGCCTTCTTTGAGTGTTTCGATAGGGCTGGGCTCGCAAGATTCAGAGCGAGGTCATTCGGAATTGTTCGAACCATTCCAGGGCCCGCGCATCGCGAAGCATCTGGGGATCGGCAACGCGATTGAGGGGCGTGCCCTCCAGTAGTCGCCGAACAGGAACTTCCAGTCGTTTGCCTGTGAGGGTGTACGGAATGGCCGGGACCGCGACGATCCTGTTGGGAATGTGCCGCGGGCTGGTTTCGCGCTTCAGCGCAGCAGAGATCGATGCCGACGCGGCATCATTGAAGTCGTGACCATCGCGCATCTGAACAAACAGAATGATCTCGTCCGAGACACAGACGACCAGAGAGTCTGCGACTTCGGGAAGTGTCTCCATCGCCCGATAGATTTCGGCCGTTCCGATCCGCACCCCGTTCCTGTTGAGCGTCGCGTCGGACCGTCCCACGACATAGAGGCCGCCACGGTCGTTGATCTGGCAGAGGTCTCCTTGCTGCCAGACGCCCGGAAACGTGCTGAAGTAGGTTTCATGGTACCGGCTGTCGTCAGGGTCGTTCCAGAAGCGGATGGGCATGGACGGCGAGGGCGAGCGTATCACCAGTTCCCCAGTCTCATTGCGCAGGCTTTCGCCATCGGCAGAAAAGCAATCGACATGGATGCCCAGCGCCGGTCCCTGGATCTCGCCTGCGAAGATCGGCCTGGTTGCGACGGCGCCCGCGATCGTGCCGCACAAATCTGTGCCGCCGGTCTGTGAGGTAACCCAGAGGTCTTCCTTCACATTCTCGTAGAACCAGCTGAAGGTTTCAGGGGTGGAGGGCGCGCCGCCGAGGACGATCATTTCGAGGTGTTCGAGATCAAACTGGGCTGCAGGCACGACATTGGTCGCAGCCATTTTCTGCACCAGCCCCGGGCTGAAACCGAGGTCCGTGACATGGGCCTCTTCCGTCATCCGCCAAAGCGCTGCGGCGTCAGGGTAAAGCGGGCTGCCATCGTAGATGACGATGCTGCATCCGGTGAGCAGCGTGCAGATCAGGGAATTCCAGACCATCCAGCTTGTGGTCGTGTAGAAGAAGATCGTCGATTCCGGCTTGAGCTCCGCTGTGAAGTGTCCGGATTTCAGATGTTCGAGCAGGATGCCGGCATGGCTTTGCACGATTGCCTTTGGCAGGCCGGTCGTGCCCGATGAAAACAGGATCCAGAGTGGATGGTCGTGGCCGACCTGTTCATATTTGAAGCCGCCTGGGTCTCCGGCGGACTGATCAAGCAGTGCGCCCCAGTCATGGCGCTTGATCGTGGCAGGAGGGGGCGTCGCCGGACAATCCGAGGACACGTAGACGATGTGCTCAAGGCTGGGAATTGAACCGAGCACAGCATCGATGCTGTCCCGCTTGTCCTTGGTGGAGCCATTGAAGCGATAGGAGGCTGCCGCGAAAATCAGCTTCGGTTCGAGTTGCCCAAACCTGTCTACAACAGTCTTCGCGCCAAACTCCGGAGAGGCTGATGAGAAGATTGCGCCGATGGCTGCAGAGGCAAGCTGTGCGATGATCCCTTCAACCCTGTTCGGAAGATAGCAGATGACGCGGTCACCTGGTTCTATGCCCATCGACCGCATCGCTGTTGCGAGCTTGCGCACCGAGCTTCCCAACTCGGTCCAGGTGATCTCGCGCATGGGTTCGTCTTCGGAGAATGCGACGATGGCGGTCTTGTCGGGGGTGGCCGCTTCATGGCGGAGGATGTTCTGGGTAAAGTTCAGCCGCGATCCTTCAAACCAGGTCGCGCCGGGCATCTGGGGGTTGGATACGATCCGGTCGTAACGCTGCTCTGCTTCGACACCGAAATGGTCCCAGATGGCTGACCAGAAACCGTCGAGATCCGAAACGGACCAGTTCCATAGCTCTTCATAGTTTGAAAACTGGAGATTTCGCTCCTGCTCCAGCCAGAGCATGAAGCGCATCAGGTTGGATTCGTTTACCCGCCGGCTTGATGGGGTCCACAGATGCTCGCCCCAATCGGGTGTCGATGTCGTCGCGCCGTGCGGGGTCTGATCACGGCAATCAGAGCTCAGAGTCTGTGGCTTCGCCATATCGCTTTTCCTCCCATCGACGTTGACCATTTTGGTCTTATTTTGGTTTCAGACTATCCGTGGAAGCTCTCTGGCGTAAAGGTATTGCCATTGAGCGGAACGGGTTTGCAGCGCGTTATGTCCCCTAAATTTCTTGCCATTTGAGAAGAATTTTGTGGCGGTCTTGGCTCATCTGGACGTTTGGCTGTTGCGTATTGCGGTCGCGATCTCGGCAGACACGGCCGAATTGAATTTCTCGGGCCATTCATGCCCGCCTGCATGAGGCATAAACGTCAGACCGACCCCGGCCGTTTTCAATTGATCGGCGGCCGCTTGCGCTGCCGCGAGCGGAATGACCGGATCGCTCTCGCCATGGACCCAGATGAGGGGAACGCTTTGGTGTGCCGGTCCTGGCGGATGCGCCTCGAGCAGGTGCGGCATGATCCGGCCGGACGCCACGATACACATTTGCATTTTTTCGGGATGCTGCAGGAACAGGTGAGCCGCCATGACGCCGCCCTGGCCGAAACCGATCAGGATGAGCGGAAGGCTCGGTTCAGGCGTGTCCAGGAAGGCCGCGATAGCCTGGCGGCTGGACGCTTCCTGCTCCAGGTCCGGCGTTGGTGGTCCGGACTCATTGAATTCGATGTTGAACCATCCGAACCCTTTGTCTGGCGCCTGTCCGAAAGGGTGCGGGCCCTGCAGGGCGTAGATGCGCGCGCCTGAGGGAATGGCGCCTTTGATGTCATCGTAAACGATGGAATCGGTGTGGCCGAGACCATGAAGCAGGATGACGTTGGCTGTTGCAGTGTCAGACGACGCGCTATGGACAGTGTATTTGAGGCTTGGAGTCTGCGTCATTGGTCAAAGTCGATCACGATTTTGCCGAAGTGCTTGCCGCTTTCGAGGTGGCGGATGGCATCATCAGCTTTTTCAAACGGGAAGACTTCGTCGATGACCGGCTTGATACCGTTCTTGGAAATAGCGGCATTGAGGTCTTCGAACTGCTGGCGGTTGCCGACAGAGATGCCCTGAAGGGAAAGGTTCTTGCCGAAGATTGCCGGCATGAGCAGTTCCTGTGAGCGTCCGCCGAGGACGCCGATGATGACGACCCTTGCGCCGACCGCCGCAGCGCCGATCGATTGATTGATCGTTCCGCCGCCGCCGACTTCGACAATGACGTCGACGCCTGAGCCGCCGGTAATTTCCAGCGCCTCTTTGCCCCAGTCAGGCGTCTTCTTGTAGTTGATCGTGGCATCTGCGCCGAGTTGAACAGCCCGTTCGAGCTTTTCGTCTGACGAGGACGTGACGATCACGCGCGCGCCGACCATCTTGCCGATAAGTAGCGCGAAGATCGAAACACCGCCCGTTCCCTGAACGAGGAGCCAGTCGTCTTTTTGGAGCTTCGCTTCTGCAGACAGGGCGCGCCATGCCGTCAGGCCGGCGCAGGGAAGGGTGGCGGCTTCCTGGTACGACAGATTATCACTGAAGCGCGAGGCGGCGTCCTGGTGGACGGTGACGTATTCCTGAAGGACGCCTGCAGCGGACGCGGAGCCGAGCGAAACGGACCGGTCAGCCTTGCTGACAGGGCCATCCTGCCATTTGGGGAAAAAGCTCGGGCAGACCCGGTCGCCAACAGCAAACCGGTCGACATTTGACCCGACTTTCACGACTTCGCCGGCGGCGTCTGACAGCGGAATCTGGGGAAGGGCGCCGAAGGGTGTTTTGTTTTCAACCGTGACCAGGTCGCGGTAATTGACCGAGGCGGCGTGCACCTTGATGAGAATTTCGTCTGGGCCTGGCTCGTTTGGCGTGTCTTTTTCGACCAGCCGCATGTTATCAATTCCCCAGGCGTCCTGGACTTCCCATACTCTCATCTCAAGCATCCTCTTCTGGCCGCCATTGCGGCGCCAATCATTCAAAACAAATGTTTTACATTTGATGGCGAGCATTGCAAGAGCGCTTCGACGCGGCATGGGTCGATCATCGCTATCTGATGGGCGTGGGCCGCAGAGATTAGTGGCTGACGATTGTCTTGACCGGCGGCGAGAGGACTGTGCCGAACAAATCGTTCAACGCATCATTAGTCTTTTGCGCCTCGCTCTGGATCCACTCTGTGAGCGCTTGTGTGCCCGGATGCTTTTTTCGTCCTGAGCGAATGTAGAGATATTGCGGCAGTTCGACATCCAGACAGGTGGTCGAGATGGGGACGAGCGAGCCTGATGCGAGGTCGTCGGCAACAAAGAAGAGGAGACCCAGCGCGACCCCCGCGCCGCGCCGCGCGGCCTGATAGGTCAGGCTGAGACTGTCGAATTCGAGGCCCCGTTCGAATGCGGGAGTTCCGAGCCCCATCGTGTCATAGAGCTTTTCCCAGAAGGGTATTTCTCGCCGCGTGAAGAGCAGGGGAAGGGCGTTCCGGCCGGTGAGGAGGCTGCTGTTTGAATCAGTCTTGAGGTTCGCCGCCACAACGGGTGTGAAGATCGTCGGGAATATTTCGACCTGGCGAATGCCGCTCTCCAGAATGGTCTGTGTTGAAACAGCAGCGTCGAGCGGTTCGAGGGCGAAACTGATGTCGCTGAAAGCCTGCTTCAATTGGATTGGCAGGTCTGGATGGGATTTGCGAAACTCTCCCAGCCGCGGGGTGAGCCAGTCAGTGGCCATGCTGGTGAACGTTCGCAGACGGATCGGGCGGGAGGTGCCTGAGTCCACGTCCCGGCAAGCAGCATCCATCGTCGCGAAAGCTGTCGCCACAGCCGCGTGCAGTGGCTTGCCCCATTGGGTGAGGTCAACGCCGTCATGGCGGCGTTCGAAAAGCTCGCAGGCGAAATAGGACTCCAAAATCGCGACATGCCGGCTCACAGCGCCGACCGAAACCCGCAATTCGCGGGCGGCAGCGCTGAGACTTCCTGTGCGGCCGGTGGCTTCGAAAGCCTTCAACGCATTCAGAGGGGGCAGATTATACCGCATCCTCACCTTTCCAGAAAACTGAAGCCTTACTTGCGCAGAATATGACTCGAATGGCAATCAGATGACCCTTAGAATAAATGTTCTAAAAAGGGAGGCGGCATAATGAATTCGCTTGAAGGAAAACTCGCCATCGTCACCGGTGGTGCTGGCGGCATGGGGCGTTCCCACGCCCTGCGGCTCGCGAAGCTCGGGGCGGATATTGCCATTCTCGATATCGACCTGAACGTTGCCGCCCGCTACGGCGAAAAGCTCTCTGCAGCCACGGTTCGCGACGAGATCCTTGAGCTTGGTCGGGACTGTCTCGCCATTGAAGCGGATCTGTCGGATCGGACAGCTGCCTTCGACGCTGTCCAGAAGATCGAGCAGCATTTCGGGCGCATTGATATCCTCGTCAACAATGCGGGCGGGGCGATCACGCCCATCGAGAACAGTTCGGCCTCATCCTCCAGTGAAGAGGACAGGCGCAAGCTCTTTTCGGTCAATTTCGATACGGCCGTGAACATGTGTCAGGCCTGCGCGCCAGCGCTTCGCAAGCAAGGCGGGTCGATCGTGAACATCTCAACGGTCGGCGTCAGTGCCGACGATGCCGGGGCCCGGTTCGCGATGTACTCTGCCTCGAAGGCGGCCATCGAGAAATATACACGATCGCTCGCCGTGGAACTCGGACCGGATGGGGTGCGCGTCAATTGCGTCGCCCCCGGCCTTGTCGCGACGCCGCGGGTTGCAAGCCAGGCGGCTGCCCGGAAGCTCGCGACCGGCGGACAGGAGTCAAAGATTCCGCTGAGGCGCCTCGGCCAGGCCAGCGATATCACCGGCGTGGTGGAATTTCTTGTCAGCGATCTGGCGGGCTACGTCACAGGTCAATGCATCCGCGTCTCTGGCGGTCTTGAACTGGTCAGTGCCGCATAATCACGAGCCAAGGGAGATAGCGACATGACCGAGACCCTGCCGGACGCGCATGCTGCCGCCATCGCTTTTGGCCGCGAGATCGCCGGACAGGTTCCGCTCGACCATGTCTGAGGTCACACCTTCGCCTGAGCCTCCTCTGCACTTCGATGGAGAGGTTGCGCTGGTCACGGGGGCGGCGAGTGGCCTCGGCCTTAGCCATGCCCGTGCGCTGGCCGAGCGCGGGGCCCGGGTCATGCTGAACGACATTGCGACTGCTAGCGGCGAGAAACTGTCGGCAGAGGACGTGGCGGCTCAGTTGAGGTCCGAAGGGCTGGTTGCCGACGCCATATCCGACAGCGTCGGGGTGGAGGCAGGTGCCGAAGCGGCGGTTGAGGCAGCGGCAAGCAAATGGGGCCGCATCGACATCCTCGTCAACAATGCCGGGAATGGCATTGGGGGAAAGGTCCAGGATATCGAAACAGAGCAGCTGGCTAGCGTCCTGAATGTGCATCTGTTCGGCATGTTCTGGACCAGCCGAGCTGCGTTGCGCCATATGCGCAAGGCCGGCTACGGACGCATCATCAACACCGCGTCGGCGGTTGGTGCGTTCGGCGCGCCGGATACGGCGCCTTATGTCATCGCGAAGGCGGGAGTGCTTGGCCTTTCCAGGGCGACCTCCCTCGACAATCGCGATCTCGACATCAAGGTGAACACGATCTGTCCGGTCGCTGAGACGCCGCTGGCGCAGGCCTATTTCGACAAGCATCCGGAGCTGGATACCTCTCGGCTGACCCCTCAAGCTGTTTCACCGGTCGTCGTCTATCTGTCCCATCGCCGCTGCCGGTTGAATGGGGAAGTGCTCAGCGTTGCAGGCGGCCGCGTCGCGCGAATCTTCACGGCGACGGCGCCCGGAATGACACGCGATGGCCTCACTGCCGAAACGGTCGAAGAGAACCTGGCGGCGATCCTTAGCGAGGATGGCTATTCCATACCCACCAGCTCCATCGATCAGTACGCCCTCCAGCCCAAAGGCCGGTAAAGCCCACAAACTGTGACGCGCAGGCGAGGGCGCCCGGCTTCAATGACCGGTTGCCAGCCTTGCGAGGGCGTCCGGGTCAGATGGCAGTGAATTGCCGGTCCAGACGATATGGAGGTCAGGCCGCACAAGCAGGTAGCGGCAGCCATACGTCATGCGAACATGTTCTTCGGCGCGGCTGACGATATCCAGAGGGGCTCCGATGGCTTCGAACGCGGCTTTGACCGGGGAGGCATCCACCGCCCCCGTAAGATCGATGAACGTATAGTCCGTACCCAGAACATCCTGCATCGCCGTGCGGTCCTTGAGCCATATATGCGGGATGCGCGCGCCCGGTTCGGTGGTCGGCAGGTACCGCACCGTGTCCCAGGTCGTGATGGCCTCCGGTTCGGACGCGATCAGGGGCGAACCGGCATAAGTATAGTTCTGTTCCGCGCCGACCATCTCATGCACGCGCCGGTGATGCCGGTTGGCAAGCTTGGCGGCCTGATGCTGTTCCGCCCGTCCTTCTTCGCTATCCTGGCTGACAGCGTCGGTGAGGTGGGTTCGCCACATCCCGAGCCCCTGCGCCGCCCAGCCTGACGCTTCGACATTCTTCTGTCCGACAGGCCGTCGCTCGCTCTCATAGCTTTCCAGGAGGCCGGGGCCGCCCCAGCCCTGGATGGTCCCCGCGAGTTTCCAGGAGAGGTCCAGCGCATCGCCCACGCCCGAATTCATGCCAAGGCCGCCGGTCGGAATCACGAGGTGGATGGCATCGCCCGCAAGAAACACCCGGCCCTTGGCGTATTTGTCGGCGAGCAGCAGATGCAGCGTCCAGTTGCTGACATTGAGAATTTCATAGTCGAACTCGACATCAGGCCCGGCTTTTTTCCGGATCCAGGCATCCAGATCGGTATCGTCGGGAATGTCGGAGTTGAGCGTGAACTCCTTGCGGTCTCCTTGCACGATCATCGCCGAGCCTTCCGGGTCGGTGAAGTAATAGTGCCGGCCCTTGCCCATGGGAATGCGGTCGTAGAGCGTTTCGGAGCGAAAGCAGATCTGCTTCATCTTGCGCAGGCTGCCCTGACCTTCGAGCTTGATGCCAAGGGCTTTTCGAACCGTGCTGCCGCCTCCATCGCAACCTGCAAGATAGCTGCAGCGTACCTCTTCTGCTTCGCCGCCTGACGGGAGCAGGGTGACGGTCACGCCTTCCTCATCTTGCTGGAACGCTGTCAGTTCGCATCCATATCGCACGGTGACATTCGGTGTCTTTTCGGCGACCGACTTCAGCAGCGGTTCCAGCCGGTTCTGTGAGACAAGCTGATAGGGCTCGAGCGGCTGGGAGTGATCTCTCGCTTTCTCGATACGCTCCCGCATCTCGCCGACCGAAGGGTAGTGCTGCTTCAGCAGGGGCGGTTCGGAGAGCGTGTTCACCACGTAGATGTCCATTGGCGCGTCCGCCGGATAACCGAGAGCACGGACCTCATCGGCGATTCCCATGCGGCGATAGAACTCCATCGTGCGGGAATTGGACCGGTCCATTTTAGGCCATGGGCCTGTGGTCGGGTCGCGCTCGACGATGAGTGTTTTGACGCCGCGGCGTCCAAGATCGATGGCCAGTGTCAGACCGACCGGGCCGGCGCCGGCAATAACGACATCAAATTGTGGCTCTGTTTGGCTCATGCTGTTTCCCCCGGAAATCTGTTCCCCAACGCTATCGGCGAGACCGCGCAGAGGAACTCACAGAAACGAGGACGCAGCTTTCAGGAAATGTGAAATCTGATTGGTTGATTATGGCATTGCAGGAACGGGTCGAGGTCATACGGTCAGGCAAACCGGCAGAGACCCGGTGGTGAGACCTTCAGGGAGGCCCGCATGCTCAGAGAAACCGGCGATTTGCCCGCTGAAACCGATGTTCTCGTGCTTGGGGCCGGGATAGCGGGGCATTGCGCGGCCCTGGCGGCTGCGGATGCCGGTGCGAATGTGCTGCTGCTGGAAAAATCCTCCCAGCCCGGCGGCAGTTCGGCGATTGCCGGTGGGGCCTTCGCCTTTTGCGGAACAGATGAGCAGGACGCTGCAGGTGTCAGCGACTCGATTGAGGATTTCCGGAAGGCGCTCCTGAAAACCGGAAAGAACAAGAACAATCGAGAGATGTTGGAGACTTTCCTCGCAAATCAGCAAGACGCGTACAGGTTTCTGAGGTCGCAGGGCATTGGTTTCGAGCTTTTGATGTCGTCTGCGCCTGATACGCCGCGGGTGCATCTTACTGGAACGGGACGGGCTGTGACGCAGCTTCACATGAAGGTTCAGGCGCATTCCAGCATCGACTTCTTCAGCAAGTCTGCGGGGGCGCGTCTTTTGCGCAATCCAGAGAGCGGCCGCGTGGAGGCGTGCATCGTCATGTTCGGGGATCGTGAGGCCGAGATTCGGGTGAGACGGGGGATTGTCCTCGCCACGGGTGGCTTCTCCAGAAGTGCCGAACTGCTTGGGGTCTTCGCGCCCGAGCTTGAGGGGGGCGTGAAGCATGGCGGCGTTGCCAATACCGGGGACGGCCTGATCATGGCTTGCGATCTGGGGGCGGGGCAGGCCGATCTTGGCTATGTTGCCGGATCCTTCGGGGGCGCCATCCGCAATTACCCTGGCACCGCCGCAAAGTCGGATGAAATTCCGCCGCTCATTTTCGCGTTTCAGGATGCCGCGATCATGGTCAACAAGCATGGAAAGCGCTTCGTGGATGAAGCCCAAAGCTACAAGGCGCTAAGCTCGGTCGGCATGGCGCAGCCGGACGGCGTCGCCTTCCAGATCTTCGACGAGACGATGATGGCCGCCTCGCTCGGCGACACGAGCGTCAACAACTATCAGGAAGCGCTTCTGGGCGGGTACATCAAACAGGCCGAAACGATCAGGGGGCTGGCCGATGCTGTCGGGATCGACCCGGATGTGCTCGAAAAAACGGTGAAGGCCTACAATGACGGCGCGGCCGCAGGCGTGGACGAACAGTTCGGCCGGACTCGCGGGCTGCGCCCCATCGATAACCCGCCATATTACGTCGCCGCCACTGCCAATGCGATCACCTCGACCTATGGCGGTGTCACCGTGGATGGGGAGATGGCGGTCGTGGACTGGTTTGGTGTACCGATCGAAGGGCTCTACGCGGCGGGCGAAGTTGCCGGCGGGTTTCATGGGGCGGGTTATTACAGCGCATCGTCCCTTTCCAGCTCCGCGACCTTCGGTCTCGAGGCGGGTCGGAACGCGGCGAAAGGCTCGTAAGCCTGATCAGGTTTCGAGGTGCTGGATCATCCTGAAGACTGAGTCGAAATGGGAAATGACCGGCAGCGGCACGCCGCGTGTGCGGGCCATATCGAGCGCCATGGCAAGGTCCTTCATCAGGATGTCGAGATTGCCGGCAAGGTCTTTCCGGACCGTGCCGCGATAATAGTCATCCAGCGTTTCGACGAGAAGTCTGATGGGGCTTGCGTCATCGGCGTCGAGGGACCGGCCAAATTCCCGCGAAACATTCGATTCCGCGAAGCCGCCGGCGACCGCGTCGACAATCATGTTCGGCGCCAGTCCGTAACGTCGTCCCAAAGTCACGGCTTCTGCAAGTGCCGCCATGGTCCCAAAGTTCAGCACCTGATTGCACGCCTTCATGGCCTGACCGGACCCGACCGGGCCGAGATGGGTGATCTTGCTCGCGAAGCTTTGCAGAACCGGTTTGGCCAGCGCGACATCCTGCCGGTCGCCTCCGACCATGACGGCCAGCGTGCCGGCTCGCGCGCCAATGGCGCCTCCTGAGACAGGGGCGTCGACATAGTGGATCGATGCGTCGGCGAGTTGGCTGGCAAGGTTCATGGCATCTGCAGGAGGCACGGTGGAGTTGTCGACGAGCAGCCGAGCTTTGCTGGGGGATGCGCGCAGGAGGCCGCACTCGCCTGACATCACGTCATGCATGGCGGAAACGCTGCCGAGGCAGGTGAAAATGACGTCGCACGTTTCGGCGATTTCAGCTGGTGAGGATGCTGCCTGGGCGCCAGCAGCGAGCAAAGGCTGCATCTTTTCCGGGGTCCGGTTCCAGACGCTTAGTGGCCAGCCGGCTGCGGCTATGCGTTCCGCCATCGGGGCGCCGATATCGCCAAGGCCGATATAGCCGATCCTGAGCGCGGCCGTCATCAGAGGGCACCGTCAATGGTGACGATGGAGCCCGTCGTATAAGCCGAGCGGACCGACGCTAGGAAAGCGGTGGCGTCGGCGATTTCCCGGGGGGCTGCGGCCCGGCCGAATGGCAGGTCTCCCATCAGTTCTTCCCATCGGGCAGAGTCTGAAAAGCGGCGCTCGGCTTCCGCCTGCAGCAGCATCTGGAAGCGATCGGTCAGAACCGGGCCCGGATTGATCCCGACAACGCGAACCCCATCGGCGCGGGCATCGCGTGCAAAAGCCCGGGTGAACATCATCAGGGCGGCATTGCCGGTGCTGCCGCAGATATAGTCCTTGTTCGGATTTTCCCCGGCTGAACCGATAATGTTGACGATGACGCCGCCGGGCTTGGGCAGTTTTTCATAGAGCGCCCGCGTCAGATCGATATACCCGTTCACTTTGAGGTCCCAGCCGCGGCGCCACGTTTCAGCGCTCACATTCATCAGGGAGCCGGGCGGAATGGCGCCGGCATTGTTCACGAGGACGTCGATGGACGACACCGCGCCTGTGACCGTCGCAATGCCCTCAGCGGTGGAGAGGTCCGCGCAGATCATCTCGACACTGATTTTGTGCTCGGAGGACAGGCGGTCGCTGGCCGATTTCAGCTCCTCTTGCGACCGCGCCACCAGAGTGAGACTGGCGCCTTCGCGGGCAAAGCTTTCGGCGGTCGCGAAGCCGATGCCCTTCGAGCCGCCAGTGATCAGGATGCGCTTTCCCTGAAGTTCGAGGTCCATGGACGTGTCCTTTCTGGCTGCTACAGCGGATGTGTGGTCGGGATATTCAAGGCCTGAAGCCTATTTTCCTGTCCAGACGGGCGCGCGCTTTTCCGCGAAGGCGGCCATGCCCTCCCAGGCGTCCTTGCTCTTGATAAGTTCGTTTGTCAGTTCGACTTCCATCTTCTGCAGGGGGGCTCGCAGGGACGCTGGATCAGCGGAGGCGAGCGCGAGCTGCTTTGACATCTGCAGGGCGAGCGGTGCGCAGGAGAGCATGTCATCTGCCCACTGCCGGGCCGTTTCAAGGACTTTGCCTGGCGCGGAGATTTCGTTGACGAGGCCGAGGCGAGCAGCGTCTTCAGCTGGCATGCTGCGGCCGGTCAGCAACAGGCCCATGGCGATGTGATAGGGGACGCGGTGTGGCAGCAGTCTAGCGCCGCCGCCGAGCGCCGCAAACCCGACCTTTGGCTCTGGCAGGCCGAAGCTTGCACGCGGGTCCGCGACGACCACGTCACATAGCATCGCAAGCTCCCATCCGCCGCCGAGTGCAAAGCCGTTGACTGCGGCAATGAGCGGCTTGTTCAGGCCGGACCGGTGAGACAGGCCGGCCCAGCCGGTTTCAGGCATCGGTTCGTCAAAGTCTTCAATCAGGTCATGGCCGGCGCAGAAGGCCTTGTCTCCTGAGCCCGTGATGATGGCGACCCGCTGGCTGTCGTCTTCAGCGAAGCGGTCAAAGATGTCTGAGAGTTCGAAACAGGCTGCAGCATTCAGGCTATTGAGGGCATTGGGCCTGTTCAGCGTTATGGTCAGGATGCCGTCTGCGATCTCCGTGCCGATAAGTTCTGCCATCCGAAACTCCCTCATGTGAAATTCGTGGACGGGGCCCATTGCAACCGTCCCACATTTTTTGTCTTTAGCGACGAGTAGTTCAATCGTTTTAAATTGACAAGCGTGGTCGGGGTGAGGGAGGGCTGGCATCAGGCATATCCGTGATATCGGTCTCAGGCGCAGGTATTCGTCAGGCCGCTGAAGCTGAGAGGGCATTAAATACTGTATTTAATCAATGCCTTGATGCGGTTTTCTTAGGTTTTTCCAGACCGCTTGACGGCCATTTTAAATGGTAATACCATTATGGATTGAATGGATAATCGCTGGCGGGAGCTGTTGGTTTTCAATGCGCAGAAGGTCGACCGCTTTAAGCACTGATGAGCTTGAGAAGGGAATGAAATGTCCGAAGATTTGAGATTTCGCAGGCTGGGTTATCTGGCCCTGAATGTAAGCGATCTGGCTCGCTCCGGCGCCTTTTATGAAAATGTTGTCGGTCTAGAGCCGGCCGGTGGGGGCGACGGGCAGCGCCTATTTCGGTGCAGCGACAAGCATCACGACATCGCCCTCGTTGAGGCCAGCGAACCCGGTATCAAGCGGATTGGATGGGAGATGGAGAGTGCCAAGGCGCTCAAGGCGATCCGCGATCACTTCGTGGGGCTCGGTCTCAATCCCAAGCCGGTTTCGAATGCCGAAGCTGCGGCGCTCGGAATTCACGAGGCTTTCCGTATCTCCGACCCGGTTTTTGGCGCGACCATGGAGTTTTTCGCGTCGATGGACACCGCTGCAGACGATTATAAGCCGACGCACACGAAGATCGTGCGTCTCGGTCATGTTGTCCTGGCCGGCCCCGACCTGAAGGCCGCAGAAGACTTCTTCATGGGAGAGATGAACTTTCGTGCGTCCGACCGGATCGAGGACGCGGTCGTGCATATGCGCTGCTTTCCGAACCCGCTGCACCATTCCTTCGGCGTCGGAAAGGCGGCTGCACCACAGCTTCACCACATCAATTTCATGGTGACCGACATTGACGATATCGGCCGGGCCAATGTTCGCATGAAGCGCGAAGGCGTGCCGATCGTGTACGGACCGGGAAGGCACCCGCAATCAGAATCGATGTTCTTCTACTTTCTCGATCCAGACGGGATGACGCTTGAATACAGTTTCGGCATGGAAGAGTTCCCGGAAACCGATGCGCGCCCGCCGCGAATGTTCCCGATGTCGGTTGAATCGGCGGACCATTGGGGCGGTATTCCCGAACCGGATTTCGCCAAAGTCGGTGTTATCGAACGCCTCGAGCCTGTCGGCTGACTCTGCTGGCATCTGCGTAGGGCAATAGCGGTTGCTGAGGCGCGCGAACTTCGCGGTCTGTCTCACATCGTGGAAAAAATGGCGACCTGGCCCCTAAAAATAGGTTGATCGTCGCGCATATAGAACAGATGTTTCAAACAACGAGGCATCAAAAATTCAAGGGAAGAAGAAGTAATCATGTTTGACGCACCATACGAAAGCAAGTTTGTCGACGATCCGAAGGGCAAGGTCCACTATCTCGATGTGGGGGAGGGCGAAGTTGTCTTCCTTATCCAGGGTGGTGGCCCGGGTGCTTATGGCTACAGCAATTACCGCCGCAATATCGGCCCGCTCGCTGATCAGGGGCGGCGCGTCATCACGATGGACCTGCCGGGCTTTGGCAAGTCGGACAAACGAAAGGGCTATGAGGGCCTTTTTGACCCGATGGCCGAGGCGGTTCTCGACATCATGAATCATGAAGGGATCGAGAAGGCGAGTTTCGTTGGCAACTCTCTCGGCGGCGGGACGTCCCTGCGGTTCGCGCTCGACAACCCGGATCGCACCCACAAGCTGATGCTCATGGGCCCAGGCGGTAGCATTCCAATGACGTCGACATTCCCGACGGAAGGCCTCAGCCGCATGCTGACCTTCTACGACGGTGAAGGTCCGACGATCGAGAAGCTGCGCAAGGTGGTGGAACTGCTCGTCTACGATCCGTCCGAGATTTCTGACGATCTTCTGGAAGAGCGCCTCAAGACCGCGATGGCCCCTCAGACAATGCAGGATCCGCCACTGCGCGGCCAGGCTGCCAATCCGCGCAACGATCTGTGGCGTGAGCGCCTGGATGAGCTGCCTCACCCGACGCTGATCCTTTGGGGCCGCGAAGACCGCGTTCTGCCGCTGGACGCCGCTTTCATCCTTCTGAAAACGATCCCGAACGCAGACCTGCACGTCTTCTCCAAGTGCGGTCACTGGTGCCAGTGGGAGCGCGCGGACGAGTTCAACCACATCATCGGGTCGTTCCTCGATCGTCCTTACTGATCGTCGCTCAGCCCGGCGCTTTGTGCCGGGACCGGCCAGCAGGAGCCTCGTATCGCATGAGCGGCTCCTGCGGCTGGCAGCGTCACCAGCCGAGGTGTGGTCGACCGGCCCGCTTCGGACCTGCGCATCTGTCAGGATGAAAATCTAGCGGTCTGAACAAGGAGAAGCCCGCCATGCTCGATACCGGAAAACGCACGATATTTGATGAAGAACACGAGATGTTCCGCGATGCCGTGCGGAAATTCTACGCAAAGGAAATCGTACCGAACCTTGAGCGGTGGGAGGAAGCCGGGGTTGTCGAACCGTCGGTCATGAAGAAGCTTGGCGATGCCGGTTTCCTCTGCCCGACCGTGCCGGAAGCCTATGGCGGACTTGGGCTCGACTTTCGCTACAACGCCGTGGTCGCGGAAGAGAACTCGTATGCCGACTCGATGGTGATGGTGACGCTCCAGTCGGACGTCGTCGTCGAGTATCTGGTCCATTACGGGTCTGAAGAGCAGAAACAGACATGGTTGCCCCGCTGCGTCAGCGGCGAAACGATCCTGGCCATCGCCATGACGGAACCGGGGGCCGGCTCGGATCTCCAGAGCATCAGGACGACGGCTGTTCGCGATGGCGACGACTACATCATCAATGGTGCCAAGACCTACATCTCGGCTGGCCAGACATGTACTCTGGCCGTCGTGGTCGCGAAGACGGACCCCAGCAAGGGGGCCAAGGGCATCTCGCTCTTTCTTGTTGAGTCCGACCGTCCCGGTTTCAAGCGGGGGCGCAACCTCGACAAGATCGGGCAGCACGCGGCCGACACGTCGGAGCTGTTCTTTGACAATGTCCGGGTGCCCGCCACGAACATGCTTGGCGAAGAGAATAGGGGCTTCATCTATCTGGTGAGCCAGCTTCCCCAGGAGCGGCTGAGTATCGCCATATCCTCGCAGGCCATGGCGCAACGGGCCTTCGACGAAGCCGTACGGTTCACCAAGGACCGCTCGGCCTTTGGCAAGAAGGTGTTCGAGTTCCAGAATACGCGGTTCACGCTTGCTGATCTCAAGTCGCGCCTGCAGGTTGGCTGGGCGCATCTCGACTGGGCACTGGCGCGGCATATCAAAAAAGAGCTGACCGCTGACGAAGCCGCAGCGGCCAAACTCTTCCATACGGAATTGCTCTGGGAAGTTTGCGACGCGTCCCTGCAGCTGCATGGCGGCGCGGGATATATGAACGAGTACCTCATTGCCCGTATCTGGCGCGACGCTCGCGTCATGCGGATCTTTGGCGGCTCGTCGGAAATCATGAAGGAGCTGATGAGCCGCTCGATCTAGGTCGTGCAGCCCCAGCATTCGGGAGGTGCCGGTGAAGCCCGGATCGATTATGAATATGGCCGACCTGGAAGCTTCGGACGCGCCTGTCGACGCCCTCGTTTCCGGCCTTGAAGGCTTCGGCTATGTTGCCTCCCGCCGGATTGCGACCGCGCTTTATCTCAGTCTTCGGCTGAAGAAGCCGATCCTTGTCGAGGGCGCTGCCGGCGTCGGAAAGACCGAGCTGGCGCTGTCGACATCGCAATTGCTCGGTCTGCCTCTCATCCGCATGCAGTGCTATGAGGGGCTGGATGAATCCCGGGTCCTCTATGAGTGGAAATATGCCAAGCAGTTGCTTTACACGCAGCTTCTGAAGGAGCGTGTCGGCGATCTGCTTGAGGATGCGCCGAGCATGGACGATGCAATGGCGCGGCTTCGCGGCGTGGGTGACATGTTCTTCTCGGAAGACTTTCTCCAGCCACGTCCTTTGCTTCAATCATTGATGTCGGAAGATGGGTGTGTCCTTCTGATTGATGAGGTCGACAAGACGGATGAGGCGTTCGAGGCGCTTCTGCTGGAAACGCTGTCTGCCTATCAGGTCTCTCTTCCTGAAATCGGGGTGATCAAAGCCAGCACACCTCCGATCGTTTTCCTGACATCGAATAATATTCGCGAGCTTGGCGATGCGCTGAAGCGGCGTTGCATTCATCTGAGCATACCGCTGCCGTCTGCCGAGCTTGAGAGCCGGATCGTTGAAAAGCGGCTACCCGACATCGCCAGCCAGCTCAGGGGAGAACTCGTCGCCTTCGTGCAGGAGCTTCGCCACATGAAGCTGCGCAAGCCGCCATCGATATCGGAAACGGTCGAATGGGCGCAGTCGCTTCTGATCCTGCATGTCGAAGAACTCGGTGTCGACGTCGTGCGCGACACGCTCAATGTGCTGTTGAAGTTCGAAAGTGATGTCGAGGCCGTTGAGGCGCAGGCCGGTGACCTTGTACGGCGTGCGAAGGCGACGCGGTGATCGAAGGACAAACGGTCCCGCTGGCGGAAGGTCCGCTGGCCGGATTCCTGGCGGCGCTCAGGCACGCCGGTCTTACGATCTCACCGGCGTCCAGCATTGATGCCTACGAAGCCGTTGCGGCGGTTGGATATGGCGACAGGGAGATTTTGAGGGACGCGCTTTGTGTCACCTTGGCGAAGTCCGAGCTCGACGAGGCCAGGTTCGAGCAATGTTTCGACCGGTATTTCAGCCATCATGTGGAGCCGGATGACCGCGCCGCCACGCCGCGAGAGTCAGCGCCCACATCAGGGGGCGGCTTTGCTCAGCTCATGCTGACCGGCGATGCCGTCTTGGTCGATACGCAGATTTCCAGGGCGGCGCGATCGGTCGGCGTCCGTGAGGTGCAGTACAGCTTTCAGCGGAACATCCTTGTGGGCCGCATCCTGCGAGAACTCGGCATGCCTGAATGGGACCGCGAAGTCGCGCAGCGCGTAGATGCCGGTACCGCTGAAGACCTCGCTGAATGGCAGACTGCGCGCGATGCGATCGTCAGCAAGGTGAAAGCGGTCGTCGACCGCCAGATCGACCTCTATGCCTCCAACGCGGCACAGCAGATCAGGGAGGAGCGGCTGGCGGACATGGATATTGCTGCCATTCGTCCGGAAGACAGGCAGGCTGCGATCAAGCTCGTCCGCAAGATGGCCAAGGCGCTCGCTTCCCAGCATTCGCGCCGCCGCAAGCGGGCGCGCCGCGGCCAGCTCGACATGCGCAAGACCATGCGCCAGGCGATGCCCCATGAAGGCATTCCGTTTCAGCTCTCCTGGAAGCAGAAGAGCGTGGACCGTCCAAAGTTCATCGTGCTCTGCGATGTCTCCCGGTCCGTGGTGAACGCTGCCCAGTTCCTGCTCGTGCTCATGTACAGCCTCAACGAAGTCGTTGATCAGCTTCACGCCTTCGCCTTCTCGGATCGTCTCGAAGATGTCGGCCGTTTGCTGGACGATAATGACATTGATGTCGCGATCGAACGTGTCCTGCGGGAAGTGGGATTTGGTTCAACCAGCTATGGCGACGCCTTTGCCGATTTTGCCGAACGATACATGCCCCTGGTCGACCGTCATACGTCGGTGATCATCCTCGGTGACGGACGAAACAATTACGGCGATCCACAGCTCGATATCCTCGACCGGATCAGACGGCAGGCGCGGCGGGTTGTCTGGCTCAATCCAGAAGCTGAACGCAGCTGGGGGACGGGCGACTCCGAGATGCCGGCCTATCGGCGCTTCAGTTCAATGGCGCGGACCTGCGGGTCGCTGAATGAGCTGCAGGCCGTCATTGGCGACATGCTGCGCGGGCCGCGATGAAAAATGCGCCTCCAATAAGGTTAGGTCATTACCGCTTCCCTCTTGACGCGCATACTAAAACAATTGCACTAATGTGGGAGACGTTCGCTGCCGGAGGGACTCTTCGGCCTGGCGGATGCCTGCAAGCCTCGATCGTCTGGTAGCATTGTAGAGTTACGGGGAAAATCGAGGTGCATTTTGAATTTTTTGATCAGGCGCCCACTCCTTGAGGAAGCGCTGATACGCAGATAAAGCGGAGGGATAAACCGTGGACTTTAATTTGCCGGGAGAAGATGACCCGCGGCGCGTCAAGGTACGGGCCTGGTTCGAGAAGAACCCGAACCCGACCTATGCGCAGCTGGCCGAACAGGGTTGGACCGCGTCCAACTGGCCTGAGCCCTGGGGCGTTTCGGCCGATGCTGAGACGCAGTTTATCATCGACGAGGAGATCGTGCGGGCAGGGCTTGAATTGCCGTACACGATCAATGCGATCGCGCTCAATCAGTGCGGCCAGTCTCTGCTGACCCACGGCGCTGAAGAACAGCGGCAAAAGTTCCTGCCGGGCGCGCTGGCCTGCGAGGACATCTGGTGCATGCTGTTTTCCGAACCGTCAGGTGGGTCGGACCTCGGTGGTTTGCGCACGACGGCCAAGCGCGACGGCGACCACTACATTGTGAACGGCCACAAGATCTGGACCTCTGTCGCAGATGAGGCCTCCGTTGGTGTGCTCGTCGCCCGGACGGACGCCAGCAAGCCCAAGCATATGGGCCTCAGCGTGTTCCTCATCGACATGCATAGCCCCGGCGTCACCGTGAACCCGATCATCGACATGACCGGCAACAAGAATGAGTACAACGAGGTCTTCCTGGACAACGTCAAAATTCCTGCTGACGCGCTTCTCGGGCGCGAAGGTGATGGTTGGCGGATCGTCATGGAGCAGCTCCAGACCGAGCGCGTGGGCATGACGAAGCCTGGTGTCGTCTGGGGCATGGGCCCGACCGCGAGAGACCTTATGGATGGTCTCATCAAGACGGGGCGGATCAGCGATCCGCTTCTGCGGGATGATGCCGCGAAGGTCTACATCGAAGGCGAGATCCTTCGTCTGCTGACCTTCCGGAACATGACCAATCGTATCAACGGCACGCCCGCTGGTTTCGAAGGCAGCGCCGGCAAGATGATGTCATCGCCGCATGGCCAGAGAATGGCCGATATCGCCAAGCGCTCACAGGGCGCCAGCGGCATGATCCGTGATCCGGATGTGTTGCCACTGCCGAACAAGAAGTGGGGCATGTTCTCGAACTGGGATTATGCCTACTGGTTCAGTCCCGCAAACACGCTTGGCGTCGGTACGCAGGAAGTGCTCCTGAACGTTGTCGCTGAACGCGTCCTCGGGCTCCCACGCGATTCCGACCCGACCGCAAAAGTGCCGTTCTCGGAGCTTTCCGGCGGCCTGGCCAAAGCAGCTGAATAGGATTCCGAGATGAATTTCGCATTGAGTGAAGACCACGAATTCCTGAGGGATTCCGCCGCAAAGTTTGTTGACGAGCAGGTCGACCTGTCGCCGCTGCTCCGTCCAGGCGCTGATGTCTCCGACGCTGGGTACGACCAGCTCTGGGACAAGATTGTAGAGCTTGGCTGGAGCGCCATCACTGTGCCGGAAGCCTATGGCGGCCTTGGTATGGATTATGTCGACCTGATCATGATCATCGGTGAAACCGGGCGCACGCTGGCCCCGTCGCCGCTATTGGGAACGCTCTCCGGGGCGTGGGCCATCGAGAAGGCCGGTTCTGAAGCGCAGAAGTCTGAGCTTCTACCGAAGCTGGCAGAGGGCCTGAAGCTGGCGCTCGCCGTGGCTGACGAGAACGGCGCCTACGACAATATGGACAGCGATGTGACGGCTAAACCGTCGGGCGATGCATTCAAGCTCTCCGGAACGAAATCGTTCGTTGTCGATGCTGCGTCAGCCGACAAGATTGTCGTCTCCGCCCTCAATGAGGGCCGCAAGGACTTCTTCGTCATTGATCGCAACGCGGCTGGTGTCGACATCGAAGTGCTGCAATGGCGCGATATCACGCGTGAGGTCTGCAAGCTCGTGCTGAATGACGTCGAAGCTGAGCGGCTTGAGCAAAGCAGCGACGATGTCTGGCCATGGGTTCGCGACCGTATGTACCTTGTCCTTGCCGCCGAAAACGCAGCGGGCATTCGCATGGTGCTCGACGATGCGGTCACCTATGCCAAGGAGCGAATTGCCTTTGGCCGGCCGATCGGCGCCTTCCAGGCCATCAAGCACCAGCTCGCAAACATCGCTGGCTCAGCTGAAGGCGCAAACGCCATCGTGCAATATGCAGCATGGGCGCTTTCAGAGGATGACGGCCAAGGCAGCCTCGCTGCGACGATGGCGCAAAGCTATACGAGCGAGCACTACAAGGAAGCGACGCACCGGAACATTCAGGTTTTCGGCGCTATCGGCTTCACCTGGGAGATGAAAAACCATCTCTATTACAAGCGCGCGCGGTGCAATGCCGAGTTGCTTGGCTCGCCAGCCTCGCAGCGCGAGCAGGTCGTGCGCATGCTGGAGCAGGAAGCGGCGTAAGCGACTGAAATCGTGTTTGGAGGCGGGCGGCTTGCGGGCTGCCCGCCTTTTTCGTTCAGGCCTTCATATCGAATAGTTGAAGGTCCAGCGCGTGAAGGGTTTCGGAGTTCTCCACGACGTAATTGTGCAGAACTTCCATGTGCGCCGCCATCGCTGCCGAGGCCGCATCGGCATCGCCGCTCTTGATCTTGTCCAGAACTTCGAGCCGCATTGTCACCAGATCGGTGAGGTGCTCGGGCCTGAGGGCGAGGAGGATCTGAGCGATGATCTCCGATAGCGAACCGATCATGACGGTCAGAACGTCATTCTTGGCGGCTGTTCCCAGCAGCGAATAGAAGTCCATGATCTCAAAGATCGACGTCTCGACATCCTCAGCCGTGATGGCCACGCGCATGCGTTCAATATTGGCTTCAAGCGCCTCGAAATCTGCGGTGGTGCCGCGCTTGCAGGCGAGGCGTACGGCCTGGTCCAGCAGGCATGTGCGGGTTTCGGCGAGCTGGTCGAGAGACAGCGTCCCAAGAAAAACGAGGTCGTTCATGGTGCGCGAGACGGCCCGGCCATCGCCCTGCCGGATGAATGCGCCTCCACTGGCACCTTTGCGAAATTCCAGAACGCCGGAATTTTCCAGCGCCCGCAGCGCTTCGCGAACCACAGGCCGGCCGACGCCAAGCTGCTCGGCCAGGTCGCGCTCTGACGGGAGTTTGTCGCCTGGCTTGAGCTTGCCTCGCATCAGGTCGCGCCGAATGGCATTGTAGACTTCTTCAAAGAGACGCAGGGCCATAATTCATCCTGATAAACCCTCGCCCCTGATGCGGCGCGGGCGTTCTTCCTGGAACCATTCGCTATCACGAGCCGGAAAGCCGGTCAGCTACAGAGTGGTTCGCCGGCCCGGTTCCATTCAACCGCTCTAATTGACGGGCTTTCTTCATCGTATAAAACATATATTTTAGTTTGACAGTAAGCGCAGTGAGTAATATTCATTGGTAATACCATTAAGTTTCCGCTCTGGAACGCGAAAAGCTAATAGCTGCGGGCCTAGTGGATAAACCAGTTCCCGGACACGCATGAGCCGGGCGTGATGCAGGAGGATCGGCATGCCGGATACAATGGTCACTCAAAGTAAAACGAGCGATTCGTCTATGGTGGTTGATGACCGCGAAAACGGATTGTTCAAGGTTAACAGGAAAGCGTTCCTCGATGAGGAAGTCCTGCAGATGGAGCGGGACAAGATTTTCAACCGCTGCTGGCTGTTTCTGGGCCATGCGTCCGAGCTGCCCAACCCCAATGACTTCCTCACGCGGAATGTCGGCGGCAAGGAACTGATCTTCAACCGCGACCGCAAAGGCGAGTTTCACGCCTTCCTCAACACGTGCCCGCACCGCGGCGCCATGGTCGAGCGGCAGGAGTCCGGTAACTCAATCGCTTTCAAGTGTTTCTATCACGGCTGGGCCTTCAACAATAATGGCAACTACGCGACCCGCCATCAGAAGGGCACCTATCCTGAAAACTTCAATCACGATGGCTGCGCGAACCTGGTCGAGGTGAAGCTTGAGCAGTATCGGGATTTCTTCTTCGTGAACTATGATGACGGCGCGAACTCGCTCGATTCCTATCTCGGGGATTCGAAAATGATCCTCGATCTTATCGACCAGCATGGCCCAAATGGGATGGAGGTCGTCGGCGGCGCTCAGAAGTACAGCATCCGTTCGAACTGGAAGCTCCTCATGGAGAACAGCTATGACGGCTATCATGCGCTCGATACGCACGAGACGTACTTCAAGTATCTGACCGACGCGATCGGTGGACCGGCCGAGATGCCGAAAATCACGAACGTCATGGATTTGGGCAACGGCCACGCATCCATTGAAGGTGACGCGCCTTGGGGCCGTCCGGTTGCCAAGTGGATCCCCGCCTGGGGAGACAAAGCCAAAACCGAAGTCGAGGAAATCAAGCGCGAAGTTGTCAGCCGGGTAGGCGCCGAACAGGCAAACCGGATCTGTCAGCTCGGCCGCAATACGGGCATTTTCCCGAACCTCGTCATCAATGACATCATGGCCATCACCATTCGTACCTTCTACCCGGTTGAAGCTGGCGAGATGAACGTCACTGCCTGGGCGCTTGGCGTCAAAGGTGAAACGCGTGAATTCCGCAAGCGGCGGCTCGACAACTTTCTCGAATTCCTCGGGCCGGGCGGTTTCGCGACGCCGGACGATGTCGAGGCGCTGGAGTCTGCTTACCGGGGATACGCCGCTTACAAGCTTGCGCCGTGGAACGACATCTCTCGCGGCATGTCGCGGGGCGAAGGTGAGCCGTTCAAGGCTGATGATGAAGAGCAAATGCGCTGCTTCTGGCGCGAGTGGGATCGCAGGATGGGAGGCGAGTAATGGCGAAGCAAAACCAGGCAAAGAAGGCGGCCGAGCAGCCATTGGCACGGTCGGCATATGAGGACTTCTTCTTCGAGGAAACCGCTATGCTTGATGAGTGGCGGCTCGACGAATGGCTTGCCCTCTTCACCGAAGATTCGGTCTATGAAGTGCCGCGTGCAGGCGCACCTGACACTGCAGATTCTGCCGAGGACTTGTTCTACATTTCGGACAATTACTTCCGTCTCGGCCACCGGGTGAAACGGATGCTGGACAAGGCCGCTCACGCCGAATGGCCGCGGTCCGTCCAGTCTCATCTGATCTCCAATGTTCGTATCACGGGAAGTGACGAACGGGGCGTTCATGTGACGTGCCGGTTCATCACCAAACGTGCGAAGAATGATGTCACGGACACTTATGCCGGTCACCACAACTACATTTTGAAGACGATCGATGGTGAGCTGAAAATTATGTCCAAGCGCACATTTCTGGCGTCTGATAGTCTCCGGGATCAAGGCAAGGTCACCATCATTCTGTGAGTCTCGCCGGATTCAGGATCCAGCAGTCATAGGGACCCTCACCGTTATGGAGCAAATCCGTGCCGATCATTGATGTTCACTGCCACGTCTCGCCCTTCGAGTATCCTCCCGCTCCGAGCGACGACGTGGCAGGGCGTTGGCCATGTATGGCTTGCGAGAGCCGAGCATCAGGGACATTGATGCTCGGCGACAAGCCGTTCCGCCCGCTGGACAACCGGTCCTGGGACGCGGAGAGGCGGCTTGAGGACATGGACCGCGACGACGTTGCCGTTCAGGTCTTGTCGCCAATGCCGGAGCTTCTGTCCTACTGGCACAGCCCGGCGGATGCCGTGCTCCTTTGCGATGCTGTGAATGGCCAGATCGCGGAGATGATCGCCGCACATCCCGGTCGTTTTCGGGGCCTGGGCGCCGTGCCGCTCCAGGATCCGGCTGCAGCAACCCGCTATCTGACGCGCATAAAGGATGAGTTTGGCCTGTCCGGCGTTGAGCTGGGCAGCAACATCAATGGAAAAATGCTCGGTGATCCGTCTTTCGAGGCTTTCTATGCCGAGGCAGAGGCTCTTGGGCTTTCGATTTTCGTGCACGCCCTGCATCCCGTCGCGGCCAAGGCAGCGGCGATGCCGCCAGTTGATACGGCATTCGTCTACTTTCCAATCGATGTTGCGATGGCTGCGGCCTCGATTGCCATGAACGGTATTCTCGACCGTTTCCCACGCCTTCGTATCGCCTTCAGCCATGGCGGGGGCGCGATTGGCTCAATCGCGGGGCGCATGGATACGGGCTGGAAAGTGACGGACGGATATGGCGGACGGATGGGGGAGGCGCCAAGTGCGACTCTCCGCAAGATGTTCTTCGACAGCAATGTGCTGGATCCTGATTACCTTTGTTATCTCGTTCGCAACGTCGCTCCCGGCCGTATCTTTGCGGGGACTGACTATCCCTATCCCATCATGCAGCAGGAGCCGGCGAGCTTCATTTCGAACCTGTCGCTTTCAGATGCCGAGATTAAGAGCCTGAACTGGCATGCAGCTGAATCCTTCCTGAACGAGCGTATCGCCCAGTCCTAAACCAGGCGCGCTTTTTCTTCTTGTTTGCTCGGGACCGATGAGGTGCGGAGAAAGTCTCCGAGCGCTTCTGAGCACTTCTCCAGAGATGGCCGAAACGACATTGGGTCGGGGTCCGCGCCCTGACCGACGGGCATGGAAACCGACATTGCGGCGACGGTTTCACCCATCTGGTCCTTCACGGGGACGGCCACACATATCATGTCTTCGCTGACTTCCCGGTCATCAATGGCGACGCCGGTGCTGCGAATTTTCAGGACCTCTTGTCTCAGGACTGAAGGATCGACCAGGGTGCGTGGCGTCAAGGGGACGAAATCGCCTTCGCCGAGATAGTCTTCCAGCGCCTGGTCGCTTAGCCCGGCGAGCAGGACTTTTCCAACAGCCGAGCAGTAAGCTTCAAGCTGCATGCCTTCGCGGGTGAATTTCGCCGCCCGGGGCGCTCGTCCGGGAATGCGCACCTTGTAGGTCACCATCCCGTCTTCAAGCACGCCGAGATGCGAGGTGAGGCCGGTCTCAGATGAGAGTGTCTTAAGAAGGGGCTTTCCGATGCGCGCCATTAGAGTGGCAATGTCGCAACGGCGGTAGAGCAGGGTCGCTGCCAGTCCAGGCCCATAGTGGTTGGGCCCATAACGGTTGACGAAGCCAGCATCGACCAGCTGGGAGACCATGCGGTACGATGTCGATGGTGCCAGATCCATCGAAGACGCGATCTCGTTGAATGATGTCTGGCCCCCGTCAGCGATGATGCCATTCAACAGCATGAGGGCTTTTTCGAGTGATGTTGCGTTTGATCGAGCCAATGTTGTTTCTCCCGTATGGTGAGAATTACATGATCTGTGTCGATTGAAAATACAGGCGGCAAAAATTAAAACAGCCTTCTAAAGTCGGGCAGGCTAACGCCCGCGAAAATGTCAGGGATTTTGAGGAAATGGCGTCGGACCAGACACAATATGAAGCCGCTGCAGCGCGATTGCGGGACGCCTATAGCGGCGAGACATTGCCGCCCATGCGCGACGTGCTTTCTCCGACTGATGTGGATGGCGCCTACGCGATTCAGGCTGTGAATACGCGTGCCTGGAGCGCTGAGGGGCGGAAGATCATTGGCCGAAAAGTGGGGCTAACGGCCAAAGCCGTGCAGCAACAACTCGGCGTGGATCAACCTGACTTTGGCGTCCTCTTCGATGATATGCAGGTGCCGAATGGTGGAACGCTCTCGCCTTCCTCATGCATCCAGCCCAAAGCAGAAGCCGAGATTGCCATTATCCTGAAGTCCGACCTGCGCGGTGAGTCCGTGTCGCGGGCAGATGTGCTGGCGGCGACAGGGCAGGTGGCGGCGGCCATCGAGATCGTCGACAGCCGTATATCGGATTGGAAAATCACTTTCGCAGACACTGTGGCTGACAATGGGTCTTCAGCCTTCTTCGTTCTGGGCGACGCAACAGATGAGGTTGAAGCGCTCGATCTCTACACATGCGGCATGGTGATGGAAATCAACGGCGAGATCGCCTCACTCGGGGCGGGCGCTGCTTGCCTTGGGCACCCGCTTGATGCCGCGGCCTGGCTGGCTTCAACGCTCGCGGCGCGAGGCGAGCATCTGAAAGCAGGCGATATCGTGCTCACCGGAGCTCTCGGACCGATGGTGGCCCTGACCCCTGGCGACAAGATTTTAGTGAAAATCGGCGGACTCGGAACCTGCAAGTTCGAGTACGGGAAAGGGTAGACATGTCCAGTAAGACGAAAGTCGCAATCATTGGCTCGGGAAATATCGGCACCGACCTGATGATCAAGATCATGCGCAAATCGAGCGTCCTCGAAATGGGTGCGATGGTCGGCATCGACCCGGAGTCGGATGGCCTGGCCCGTGCCAAGCGCATGAAGGTTGCAACGACACATGAGGGCATTGACGGGCTCGTCAAGCTCGACGTCTGGCCGGAAATCGGGATCGTGTTTGATGCGACCTCAGCTGGCGCGCACAAGCGCCACAATGAAATGGTGACGCAAGCTGGCAAGGTGATGGTGGACCTCACGCCGGCGGCGATCGGCCCCTATGTCATCCCGGTCGTTAATGGAGATGACCATCTCGATGCGTCGAACGTGAACATGGTGACGTGCGGCGGCCAGGCGACGATACCGATCGTGGCAGCGGTCTCTTCCGTCGCAGACGTTCATTATGCGGAGATCGTGGCCTCGATCTCCTCGCGCTCGGCCGGTCCCGGCACACGAGCGAATATCGATGAATTCACGGAGACAACGTCGGCGGGCATCGAACAGGTTGGCGGCGCAAGCAAAGGCAAGGCGATCATCATCCTGAACCCGGCCGAACCGCCCATGATCATGCGCGACACCGTCTTCACCCTGTCGAGTGGTGCCGAGGAGGCCGAAATCGAGGATGCCATCACGAAAATGGTGGAGAAGGTGAACGCCTATGTTCCGGGCTATCGCTTGAAGCAAAAGGTCCAGTTTGAACGCTTCGGCTCGAATAACCGGGTGCGGATACCGGGCATCGGCGAATTCGAGGGTATCAAGACCAGTGTCTTCCTCGAGGTCGAGGGCGCTGCTCACTACCTGCCTGCCTATGCGGGCAATCTCGACATTATGACCTCGGCAGGTCTTGCGACCGCTGAGAAGATTGCTGTGCGTCGCCGCGAAAGGGAGGCTGTCTGATGCCATTCGACCCAAAGACTGACAGGCTTTACATCCAGGATGTGACGCTGCGTGACGGGATGCATGCGATAAGGCATCAATACGGTATCGACCATGTCCGAAAGATCGCAACCGCGCTCGATGAAGCCGGTGTTGATGCGATCGAGATCGCCCATGGCGACGGCCTGAATGGATCGAGCTTCAATTATGGCTTTGGGGCGCACACCGACTGGGAGTGGATCGAAGCGGTTGCTGATGCGGTCCAGAACGCGGTCCTGACCACGCTGCTGCTGCCTGGAATTGGCACGATTGAGGAGCTCAAGCACGCCTACAAGCTGGGCGTACGCTCGGTCCGCATCGCGACGCATTGCACAGAGGCCGACGTCTCAAGGCAGCACATCGAAACCGCGCGCGAGCTTGGCATGGACACGGCCGGCTTTCTGATGATGAGCCATATGACCGAACCGGAACAACTGGCTGAGCAGGCCAAGCTGATGGAGAGCTATGGCGCTCAATGTGTCTATGTGACCGATAGCGGCGGTGCGCTCGACATGGATGGATTTATTGCGCGTCTGCAGGCCTATGACAGGGTGCTGAAGCCGGAGACCCAGCGCGGCGTGCATGCGCACCACAATCTTTCTCTCGGTGTGGCAAACTCGATCGTTGCTGCCCAGAACGGCGCTGTCCGGATTGATGCATCACTCGCCGGCATGGGCGCCGGTGCAGGTAATGCGCCTCTGGAAGTGTTCATCGCGGCTGCCGACCGGAAAGGGTGGAAGCACGGCTGTGATCTTTTCAAACTGATGGATGCGGCCGAAGAACTTGTACGTCCACTGCAGGATCGGCCGGTCCGCGTGGACCGCGAAACGCTGTCGCTTGGCTATGCCGGCGTCTATTCGTCCTTCCTGCGGCATTCGGAGAAAGCGGCAGCCCAATACGGGCTGGATACCCGCCAGATTCTGGTCGAGCTGGGCCGCCGCCGCATGGTGGGTGGTCAGGAAGACATGATTGTTGATGTCGCGCTCGACCTTGCCGGCGAGAATAGCTAGCGCAATCGAAGGTGTCGCCTGGCGTCAGGCCGATGGAAAGGCAGCATCCAGGGCGCGTGAGCGAGCCTGGTGCTTGTTGACGCCAGACGCGCTCTTGGTGGCGGCAGACGTCTGCTTCTCAGCCACCGTGCAGGGCGCTTCGAGCAGGCCGACGCCGCAATCGATCAGGTTTTCGAGCGGGTCATAGCCTTCCCAGATCGGGTTCTTCTTGCCGGACGCGACATAGCTTTCATGAGCAGCCCGGGCTGAAATGATGTACCAGGAGAAGTAGATCAGCCTCTGCTCCATGACGGCCTGCGGCAGGTCGGGCTTGAGCTGGCGAATATAGCGCAGCAATTGCGCAAATACCGAGAAGTTTCCTTTTTCGAGGAAGTCCCGAACCATTTTCCGCCGCGTGCTGAGGAGGCTGTTGAGGAATCTGTTTGCGGTTGGCGAGGGGTCTTCCTGCTTGGAATTATCTTCAGGCCAGCGAACGAGAATCGTCACGATATCCCGAACGGATCTAGGGCCGCCCTTGCTTTGCAGCTCTGACAGGGCGTCGAGCCATCCGTCGCTACTGTCACGGAACACGTCTGCGAGCAGTTCAGTGATCAGGCCTTCCTTCGACTTGAAGTAGTAATTGAGGGACCCGCCATTCTTGGCGCCGGACGCTGCCACGATCTCACGAACCGTGACCGCCTCGACGCCGCGCTCAGCGAATAGTTTGCGGGCGCATACCTTGATCCGAACCTTGGTGTCCAAGTCGCTTAGTCCTGCAATCATCCCGTGAATCCTCGTCATTCTTCAAACAGTGCTTAACAGTAAATTGTTTCTGACACCTTATGCTGCGCCGCACAAGTTCAATCGTTTGACCTAATCTGGTTCCACTTTTTTCCTGATGTGATGCGACGTCAAGCTCGCGCGCCTATAAAGCGGTCACTGACCGGCGGGGGTTTTGCCGCGGATTGGCGCTCTATGTTGGCGTGAATGTTCGAAGATAATGAGCTTCGCGTGCTATTCGAGGCCAGGATTCTCGCAGTGATTGTCGCGCTGCCGCGCCTTCAGATTGACCTCTTTATTGCCCATCAGGAGAATTTGACCTTCACCTTTCGGTTCGTATAATTTATACAAGCGTTCTAATTGTTGTTTGGCCGTTTTGGCGGGCCGGTGCCGGTTGGCACCAGGGCAGCCGGAGACCGTGAGGAGACAGACTGTGGGTATTGAAGACATCAGGTACAGGCGTTTGGGCTATATCGCGCTGACGGTGACGGATCTGGAAAAGTCCAGACATTTCTACGAGACGCTGGTCGGCCTGAAAATGGACGAAGAGCCGGATGGCGAGCGTGCCTTTCTGAGGTGCAGCGACCGGCATCATGACCTTGTGATCTACCGCGGATCTGAACCTGCGCTCAAGCGCGTTGCCTGGCAGATGGAAAGCGACAAGGCGCTGGAAGCGGTCAGGAAGCACTTCGTCGAACTCGGCATCGAGTGCATCGCCGTTAGCCCCGAAGAGCAGCAAGACCTTGGGATCGGTGAAGCTTTCCGGATGTCCGAACCGACGACCGGCCTGACCTTCGAATTCTACAGCGATATGGCTGAAGCGCCGTCTGCGTTCGAAACAACTCACACCAAGATCGCGCGTCTCGGCCATCTCGTGCTCAGCAGTCCGGACCGCGATGCCACGGAAAAATTTCTCCTCGATGAGATGAATTTCCGCGTATCGGACCGGATTAAAGGCATGGTCACCTTCATGCGGTGTTTCCCTAATCCGTATCACCATTCTTTCGGCGTCGGCGCGGCCAAGAATGCGGGGCTCAACCACATCAATTTCATGGTCACGGAGATGGCGGACATCGGTAAGGCGAACAACCGCATGAAAAAGGCGGATGTGCCGATCGTATTTGGCATTGGCAAGCACCCGCCATCGGAATCGGTTTTCATCTATTTCCTCGATCCGGACGGGATGACGGTGGAGTACAGCTTCGGCATGGAAGAGTTTCCCGAGAATTCTCCAAGGGATGCGCGCGACCTGCCAGCTTCACTGGAGTCCATCGATTACTGGGAAGGAACACCTGACCCTCGAATGGCGAAAGTCGGGGTGGTCGAGCCGCTCAAATAAGACGCTGAGGGCGGCGACTGCATTGTCGCTTTGCGTCGCCTTTCAGTCTTCAGCTGATGCGTCGGCCAAATAGGTGTGAAACCAGGTTTCAAAGGCAGCTCTCACGCCTTCGACATATGGGTGAGCCTGCCCAGCCATCTGTATGCAAATTGCCGGTAAGGCTCCTATCAACGTCCGAACAACCATCAATCTTCCAGAAGATTGAAATGAAAGCAGATATCCAACATGCCCATCCCCATAGACCGCCTCGGTCAGACCGACACTCACGCCATTTTCCGCGACTCCGTGCGCCGGTTTTTCGCGGCTGAGCTGGACCTGGATGCGTGGGAAAAAGACCACCTCACACCGCGGAGTTTCTGGAAGGCGGCCGGTGAGGCAGGCTTGCTTTGCCCCACGGTTCCGGAAGCCTATGGCGGCCCCGGACTGGATTTTTCTTATAACTCAATCGTGACGGAAGAGCTGACCTATGCGGGGTCGACATCCAGCCTGCCGCTTCAGTCCGACATCATTGCGGATTATTTCGTCCATCTTGGGACCGAAGAGCAGAAGCAGAAGTATCTGCCCGGAATGGTCGATGGGTCGCTGATCTCTGCGATCGCCATGACCGAACCTGCCGCGGGGTCCGATCTACAGTCGATCCGCACCAAGGCGGTTCGCGACGGGAATGAGTATGTCATCAGCGGCGCGAAGACTTACATTTCGAGCGGACAGCTTTGCGATTTCGTTATCGTCGCGGCGAAGACCGACCCGGATGCTGGCGCGCGCGGCGTCAGCCTTCTGATTGTCGATGCGGATCGTGCGGGCTTTTCGCGCGGTCGCAAGCTGGACAAGATCGGGCAGCATTCAGCAGACACATCCGAGCTCTTCTTTGATGAAGTCCGCGTTCCAGCCGATGCGATGATTGGTGGGGAAGGGCGCGGGTTTGCAGCCATCATGACGTTGATGCCGCAAGAGCGCCTCTCGCAGGCGATCATGGGCCAGGCCAGCATGCAGCGTGCGATGGACGACACCATCACATTTACCCAGGATCGTCAGGCGTTCGGGCAGTCGGTGTTCGACTTCCAGAACACGCAATTCGTCCTCGCTGATATCGCCACATCGCTTCAGGTTGGCTGGTCGCATCTGGACTGGGCGATCAATCGCCATGTCGCCGGCAAGCTGACGGCCGTGGAGGCATCGGCCGCCAAGCTCTGGCACACCGAAACGCAGTGGGCGTCTCTCGACAAGTGTCTGCAGCTGCATGGCGGTGCGGGCTATATGGAGGAGTACCCCATTGCCCGCATGTGGCGCGACGCACGCGTGCAACGGATTTACGGGGGAACGTCCGAAATTCTCAAACTGGTGATCGGGAGATCGCTGAAGAGTTGAGGTGGCGCAGGCGGGGCGCGCCGATGATCTCCACATCGAAAGAGCGAGTTTGGACATGAAGACATTCGAGGCAATAGAGGTCGAGCGCGACGAAGGCTTTGCCATCGTCGCGCTTAACCGCCCCGACAGCATGAACTCGATCGTTCCGCAGGTGCTTCAGGAGTTCGAGGACTGCATGGCGGACTTTGCGGCCGACCCGTCTGTCGAGGTGGTTATCCTGACGGGAAGAGGGCGGAACTTTTGTGCCGGGCTGGATGTGGAGATGCTGAAGCAGCACGGCCCAGAAGCGATATCGGGCTTCAATCCGTCCCGGACGATCGCCGATTGGCCCGGGCCGGTCATTGCGGCCGTACAGGGGGCCGTCGCGACGGGCGGCTTCGAGATCACGGTGGCGTGCGACATCATCATCGCGGCAGAATCGGCCCGGTTTGTGGATACCCATTCGCGTGTGGGGTTGTTGCCGGGCTGGGGGCTCAGCGCGCGTCTTCATCGCGCAATCGGCATTTACCGGGCCAAGGAACTCGAGCTTACCGGACGCCCACTCCATGCGCGTGAGGCATCCGACTGGGGCCTCGTCAACAAGGTGGTGCCGGACCGCGATCTGCTTGAGTCTGCACGCGCTATGGCTCGAATGATACTGGCCGGGGCGCCACAGATGGCGGCCCCGACCAAGGCGCTTATTGATGGTAACAGCCTGCGTACCCTTGAAGGGGCGCTGGAATTTGAAAGGCAGACGGCGGAAAAGGCCAATATCGGGCTGTCGCCAGGCGAGCTGAAGTTTGGACATGTGGGCGGTAGCAAGCCGAAACATTGAGGGGCCAAAGCCGTTTGATGCGGGTCAAGAATAAAACAGATGAATTTGTTTTGTCGCTCTGGTGTCGGCGTGACGTGAGCGGAAGCTTCTGCTGTGCGAACCAGCGGTCCTCCATGATTGCAGCGGAAGCGTATTCAAGACTTTGAAAAAAAAGAAATATACCGGATTTCCTTGGTGCTCGTCCAAAGTCGTTTGTGTAGTCTGATGGTCGGTAATGGAGCCTCTGGTGTTTATAAGAGCCGCACAGCAAATTAAAACGTTTGCTTGACCGTCAATGGCGATGCCAATAGCGTTTTCAGAACAAATTGACGAGGCAAAAGGGCCGAGCCGGAAGATGAAGTCTGCCGGCTTTACCGCAGGTAACGCATGCGCGCCCTGCAGCAGCGGTCGAAGAAACAGAGGGCGTTTGAAGCGCTCCATGCCGGCAAAAGGTTGAGGAAAAAGATGACAAGCGAAACTCTGGCCGCAGGCAATCCCGTTTCCGCATTGAGGCCGTCAATGCGGCACGCCTGGTACACGGTCGGGCTGCTCACCGTTCTTTTCATCCTGTCTTTTATCGACCGTAGCATTCTGGCGCTGATGGCAGAGCCTGTCGGTCAAGCCCTTGGGCTTGCTGACCGGCAGCTTGCGCTTCTCCTCGGCCTGGGCTTTGCGCTGGTCTATTCGTTTGGCGGCCTGCCACTGGCGCAATTGGTGGATACACGCGACAGGCGGACGGTGGTCGCGGTTGGTGTCGGCGTCTGGAGCGTGGCGACCGTGCTGTCTGCCTTCGCGACTGGATTCTGGAGCCTGCTGATCCTGCGTTGCGGCGTCGCGCTTGGCGAGGCCGTGCTGACCCCGGCCGCAGTTTCGTTGATCGCTGACCTGTTCCTCAAGGAGAAGCGCAGCCTGCCCATGTCGGTTTACCTGTCAGTGGGCAGTTTCATGTCCATCGGGTCGTACATGGCAGGCGCCATGGCCTATGACTTCGCCGCCAGCTTTAGCGCGGCGACAGGTCTTGCGCACTGGCAGCTGACCTTCATGCTTGTCGGTCTTCCTGGCGTCGTGCTCGCGGTCGTGTTCCTGTTTACGGCGGCCAATCCGCCGAGGGGGGAATCTCTCAAAATCGGCCAGGACTATTCATCCTGGGGTGCCTTTTTCGGCTACATCCGCAAGCGCGCTCTATTTTTCGTTCCCTTGCTTACGGCCGCTGGCGTTTATTGTCTGTTCAGCCTGGCCGTCGTGACCTGGCTGCCGACATTCCTTGTGCGCGAAGAGGGGCTCAGCCTGTCGCAAGCGGGGTATATGCTCGGCTGGATTGGTGTGCCGACAGGTCTGATCGGCAATTTCTTCTGGCCGCAACTGGCGATGGCGATAGACCGGAGATGGAAGAACCGCGGTGCCGTAACGGTTCTGTTCATCGCGGCCTGTGTTTCCGGACCAGCCTTTGCGATGGGCATCTTTTCTGGCGGAACGGTGCTGTATGTTTGCATCGGTATCGGGATCCTCTTCGGATCGGCTTTTCCCGTCATTCCGCCGATCGCCTATCAGCAATTCGGGCCGATCCGGATGAGGGCGCGGCTGGCGGCGGTCAATCTGCTCATCATCGCCCTGCTTGGTTACGGGCTTGGTCCCCTGGTTGCGGTTGAGCTTGGCGCGTTGATTGTTGGGGGCGAGCACTCGCTTGGAGCCGGACTGGCCTGGCTTTGCTTGCTTACCACGCCGTTTTTGATTGCGCTCTCGCTTCTGGCGATCAGCCGGTCTTCACTCGGTGAAGATCAGGACTAGGGCAGGTGTCCCCGTGCACGCACTGGAAGGCGCTCAGCGTGATTGGCCTGAAACGGCTCAGCGCCGGGAAATGCCCAGTGCGTCGAGCGCGTCATGATCTTCTGCGACAACGGTTACGACCTCGCCCGCCGCATTGATTATCTCGATTGGACCCGCCCCGATTTTCACTCCCGCTACGGGAAATACAGCAGACTTTCACGCACGCGAACTTCGCCGATGGCGCTTCGGCAAACCAGCCGGCCCGTCAATATTTCGAGTTTTTTTGGCCGTCGGAAAAGGCGTCAGGTCAGCCGATGGTCCCGGCCTTTCGAGCCGCTTCGATTTGCGCCTCGGTCTTGCCGAGCGCCTTGAGAACTTCCTCCGTGTGTTCGCCGAGTTTTGGCGCGCGCATCCGGACAGAAGGCGGTGAGGTCTCGAAGTCTGCAAAGAAGCCGGAGGTGCGCATCCGGCCGAATTCCGGGTCTTCTGTGTCGATGAAGCACTCCGAATAGACGGCCTGCGGGTCTTCCATGAATTCTTCGACCGTGTTCACCGGTGCCAGGGGAATGCCATGTTCATCGGCCAGTGCGATGAGTTCGGCTTTCGTCATCCTGGAGGCTGGCTCTTCGAGCTCTTTCCAGAAGTCCGCATAGTTGAAGATACGCGCCCAGGGCGTGTTGTAGCGTTTGTCCTCTATCAAATCCTCACGCCCCAGGATCGTGCAGAGCGCCTCGAACTGGCGGTTAAGCTGTACGTGCCCCATCACGCTTCCATCTTTCACGCGTAGCGGATGATGGATCTTGATGTTGGGAATCTTCTGTATGTCCTTGGTCTGGAACATGAAATTGTTCAGCAGGTCCGGCATCAGGAAGGCGGCATAGGTCTTCATCAGGGAGGTGGAGACTTTCTGGCCAGCACCGCCGGAGCGCTCGCGATGAAGCAGCGCCGCAAGGACGGCGTTGCAGGTCATGATCGACGCGACCTTGTCTGCAATGATGTGGTGGATGGGTACGGGATTATCCGGTGAGCCCATAACAGACATTGCTCCGCTCATCGCCTGAATGACGTGGTCGTAGGCAGGCTTGTCCTTATAGGGGCCGTCTGTTCCGAAGCCTGACAGGCCTGCATAGATGAGGCCCGGATTGTCCTTGCGGAGTGTCTCGTAGCCGAGGCCGAGCCGGTCCATCGTGCCGGGACGGAAGTTTTCGAGTACCACATCGGCGCTCGCGATCAGGTCTGCCGCAATGGATCGGCCTTCATCTGATTTGAGGTCGAGGCAGATGCTCTGCTTATTACGATTAAAGAGGGAGAAATAGGCGGACATCCCGTCATATGACGGTTGGTTGGCCCGCATGGGGTCGCCGGCAGTGGTCTCGATCTTGATCACCTCTGCACCGAGATCACCCAGCAACTGGCCAGCGAATGGTCCTGACACCATGGTCGATATCTCGATGACGCGAAGGCCGGCACACGGTCCGCTTCCTGCCTGCTGGTCTGTATCGTTGCGTGTATCCATCGTCGTTCTCCCTCTATCCGCCGCGAGGGCGTTTATTTGTTGTCCGCCCAGCTCATTCGAAGAGTACGTCGCCAGGGTCAGATATAGTACATATGTTCTACATGAAGTCGGTGGTGTTATCCAGAGCTCAATTCGCTGCTGGGCTGACTTTGTCATGGCCGTACTACTGATGATTTTAGGATCAGTTTCTGTATCAATTAGTATGACTTTCGCGATCCGGCAGCTTGACTTAGGGGGAGCCGGAGAAAGATCCGTCTTTGGAATTGACTAAGAGGGGCGACTTATGCGGAAACAAGCGTATTAAATAATTTGGGAGGTCAGGGGCGAAAGGCTCACCTGCTGGAACGCTGGAGAGATCGAAATATCGTTCGTCTGCTTGGCAGCCTGCTTTCGCGTCGCGTTGAAACTCCGTGTGAGCGCGACCTGTAGAATATGAAGAGGTGTATCGTTGAACTATCCAGATGAAGCCATCGCCAAGCAGATTGGCGATCGGGTCGAAGCATTTATCCGCGACGTCGTCGCATCGTATGAGCGCGACCCTCGCCTCGAAGACCACGGCCCAAGCGAAGAGCTCGTGAAGGAAATTCGCGACAAGGCGCGCGATGCTGGCGTGATGACGCCGCATATCCTCGAGGATGGCTCGCACCTGTCTCAGCGCGGTACGGCTTACGTTCTACAAAAGACCGGACTTTCGCCGCTTGGCCCTGTGGCGTGCAACACCGGCGCGCCAGACGAGGGCAATATGTTCCTCCTCGGCAAGGTCGCTAACGAAGAGCAGCATGAGCGCTTCCTGAAGCCGCTTGTCTCCGGCGAGGCGCGGTCTGCCTTCTTCATGACGGAGCCGCCAGAATACGAAGGGGCCGGCTCGGACCCGTCCATGATGAAAACGACCTGCGTGCAGGACGGCAATCACTGGGTCATCAATGGCCGCAAGACGTTCATTACGGGGGCCCTGGGCGCGAAGGTCGGCATCATCATGGCCAAATCGGAAGAGGGCGCCTGCATGTTCCTCGTCGACCTGCCAAATGATGCCGTCCGGATCGAGCGCGTGCTCGACACGATTGATAGCTCCATGCCGGGTGGGCATTCCGAAGTGGTGATCGACAATCTTCGCGTGCCGGCAACGGACATGCTTGGCAATCCGGGCGAGGGCTTTCGATACGCGCAGATCCGGCTCGCGCCGGCGCGGCTTTCGCACTGCATGCGCTGGCTTGGCGTCGCGATACGCGCGAATGAAATCGCGACCGAGTATGCGTGCAAGCGGCAGGCCTTTAGCAAGCTGCTCGTCGATCATGAAGGCGTCGGTTTCATGCTGGCGGAGAACAAGATCGACCTTCAGCAATGCTCGCTGATGATCGACTGGTGCGCCGATGCGCTGGACCGCGGCGAGAATGGCAATGTCGAAAGCTCAATGGCAAAGGTTGCCGTCTCCGAAGCGCTGTTCAAAGTGGCCGACCGCTGTGTGCAGGTCATGGGCGGCATGGGCGTCAGCCGCGACACCATCGTCGAGCAGTTGTTCCGCGAAGTCCGCGCCTTCCGCATCTATGACGGGCCGACCGAAGTCCACAAATGGTCGCTCGCCAAGAAGATCAAGAAGGCCGAGCTGGCTCGGCTGGCTGGATCCTAGCTTGCAGACTGTCTTGCGCGCGCCGCCCGGCAGTCACTCCTTTATTATCGGCAGCTTGACCGATCCGCCAGAGAGCGTCTGGCGGGCGGTGGCGGGAGAGGCGATTTCGCTCCAGACGCCGGCCTTGTTCGGATGCGCCGGGAAGGCGGGGAAGTTTGACGAGGAAACGTCCAGCCGCAACCGTGAGCCCGGCGCGAGTGTCCAGTCAATCGGGACAAGGTCGAAGACAAGAGCGGCGTCGTCAGGCGTTGAAGCGGGGCGGTAGGTCTGTATGTCATCGCGAATGTTGAGCACGCGGCCATCCTCGAAGACTTCCGAGATTTTCACTGTGAACGCGGTTTCAGGCGCATCGGTCTGAACGTCGAGCGAAACCTCGATGCTGCCGGCGATGTGAAGCCCGGCGTCGAAGGGCTCGCTCACGAAGGAAAGGATGTCATCGCGTTCGCAGGCCGTGCGGCCCTGGTCGGCGATGGCGGGTGGGGCGATGTTCGGATTGAGCAGGAAGGCCCCGCCTTTGGTCTCAACCGGGGTCGCCGGGTCGTAGGTGTACTGCGCTGCGGCCTCGGGCGATGAGGGGGCGGTTTCAGCGAGACTTCCCCTGCACGTCGCGGATTGGTCGAGCCGCGTCAGGTGGAATTGAAGCGACTGGCGGTCGGCGGGGGGCCAGGAGTCGGCGGTCTGCCACCGGTCAGCGCCGTTTTCATAATAGATGACGGGATGCTGCAGCGTTTCGGGGAGCGGCTCGCCCTTCAGATGGTGATCTAGCCAGGCGAGGTTCGTCTCGAACTCCTGAAAGCGTTTGTCGGTATAGTTCAGCTCATTGGTCAGGCCGCCATGCTGTCCCGGCTGTATGAGGAGCAGGCTATCGGCACGGCTTGGCAGGTCGTCCACCCTGTTCAGCGTGCCTTCCAGGAAGAAGTCATGCCAGCGGGCGATCCAGAGCACAGGCACTTGGACGGAGAGATAGGACTGGTCAATCTGGCGGTAGAAATCCTGCTGCCAGTAGGCGTCGTCTCGGTCAGGGTGAGCGATATAGTCCGAATAGGAGGGCCATGCGCCCATGAAGAGGTCTTTTGGGGCGTCGCTTGCCGGGTGCACGGGGATGACGGTTTCCAGCCACTGTTTGGTGGCGGCTTCCTTGTCCTGAAGCGGGTGGAAGATTTCCGCAGACCAGAGCCCGGCAATGCCCTGCGTGAAATGGCCGCCGCGATAGACCATGTCATAAAAGCCGCCATGCGAGGTGGTCGGCACTATGGTCTTCACCTCCGGAGGCAGGCGGTCGGCAACAGCCCACTGGACGAGCCCGAGATAGGATCCGCCGACGAGCGCGATGTTGCCGTTCTGGAAGTGCTGCCCTGTCAGCCATTCGAGCGTGTCGGCGCCGTCATCAGCTTCATGTTTCAGCGGGTACCACTCGCCTTCGGATTCGCCCTGTCCGCGCACATCCTGATGGACGCAGGCATAGCCGTATCGGACGTAGTAGTGACAGGTGAGGTATTTCTGGAACTGGTAGGCGTCCCGCACGAGGAGCGTCGGCCATGGGCCATCGCCGTCAGGCGTGTAGATATCCGTCGACAGTTTCGTCCCGTCGCGCATGGTGACCCATTCGGTTTCGACAGAGAAATCCGTATTTCGAAAGGCCGGGCGCGGGCCGATCAGCTCCTTTGTGAAATGGTCGACTGCTATGCGGCCCAGCGTCTGCCGGAAGGCGAAGCCCATGACGGCAAGAAGGACGACAAGCGCCAGCAAGCCGACAAGAATTTTTTGCCAGAGTTTCATGTCTCGTCTTACTCGCTGTCAGTTGGAAGAGACGGCGTTTGAGCCGGGGCGAGCAGGTCGAGCTGGACAGGGCCGAAGAGCCCGATTGGCGCGAGCTCCTCCTGTTGTGGCAGGACCTGCTCAAGGAGCGGATCGCCCGCCAGCGCCTTGCCGACGAGTTCATTACGCCTTGGCGGCTTGATGGTGAGCATCAGCGTGTTGCGCCCCGGCTGCAGGGCGTCGACGAGATTGATCGTCATGGGTACAAGACCGGCCGGCGGAAATTCCTCGCCGTTCACACGGACCTGGACCACGCCCTCGACACGGCCAAGCGATAGCTGCGCGGGGCAAGGGCAGGGCTCGTCCGTTTCCAGGTTTAACGCTGTCGAGTAGACGAGCGGCTGGTCAGCATGCCTGAACCCGTCGACGGTTCGAAGGTCCGGCAGCGAGGTCTGATCGTCCAGCGTGAGTTCGCCCGATCTGATCGTCCATGGCCCGTTGATCTTTATGGAATTGGTGATCGCGTCTGGCGCAGCGCCGATGCTGGAGATCGCTTCATCCGACAAGATCAGGAAGCGGGACTGAAGGCCATCGAGGTCAACCTCAAACGCGCCTGCCTCAATCGGGGCCGCATCCCATGCAATGCCTGCGGTTGCGTCGAACCAGTAGGCATGGGCATGCTGGCGCGACGGCACGGCAAGGGCGGTGTGCCGGTCGCGCGACTGGTTGACGAGGAAGTGAATTTCTGTCCCGGCGGTGAGATACCGGGCGTAGTGCCGGATGGTCTCGTTCCGCTTGAGGCGCAGCGCCGGAGCCAGCCAGTCGATGAGCGCTTCGGGCGTGGCTGGCCCGCCATTTGAGGCAAGCTCGGCGGCTGTTCTGGCAATCCAGGCGTCGTTCGCCTCAAAGTCCAGGAAGCCGGGCTGGCGCCTCGGCGGGGCACCCCAGATGGTCACCCGGTCTGCCATGTCTTCTGTCTCGATCAGGGCTTCGAGGGTCGCGCGTTCGATCCAGGGAGCGTCCGCAATCAGGATGCGCGCACTTTCGTCTGTGGCCGGATCAAAACGGGCGATGCCGTCATCATTGATCCAGGACCAGGTCACGCCGGCTTCGTTCAGCCGTTCTGTGAGCGGACGGATCTGTTCCAGCCAGCGCAGGCGCGGGTCGATCTGGTCTTCTGGCGCGTGCTCGGGCAGCTTGCTGAAGGGGATGGAAATCGGCTCATCGCGCTGCGCCTGGGTTTCGCCGGGTAGCGCCCCCATAAACAGGAACTCTTCGGAGAAAACCTCAGAATCCTCGATCTGATGCGGGAAGCCGAGGAACGGGTAGTAGATGAAGAGATCGGAGCGCTGGTGGCCTGCTTTCAGGAGTGACTGGGCGCGCGTGAGATAGGCGTTGAGGTCCGGCAGCACGTCCCAGACCGGAGAGGCGGGTCCGTAATTGCCCGAGAAATTGCTGTCATTCTCCGGCCCGGAAAATGGGTACCAGCCGAGATCACCGAATTCTTCGCTGTAGGCGTCATCCTGCGGCACGTAAGGGATGCCGTGATAGATGATCTGGTTCACGCCGCTCAGGAAAAGCTTGTCGGCTGCTGCCTTGATCTGCTCCGGAGACACGGCATAGGCGAGCTTGTACCAAACGAAGGACTCGGCGGAGACGACCGGCCGGTCATAGATTTCCGCGCCAGATGTCGCGAGCTTGAGGGCGTACTCCGACCCACCAGCGAAGAGCTGTTCGGTCTCAGGCATTGTGTTCTGGCCCATCGCGGCGAGCACATCGAAGTCCGAGCCATAGGTTTGTGCCTTGGAGGCGAGGCCGCGCGCTTCTGCCCAGTCCGCGCTCTCGCTTGCGAAGCGCTCGATGATCAGGTCAGACACGGTTTTCTGATAGTCGTGGCGGATTCGCTCGTCGGTTTCGTCCAGGCTGAAGGAGGGGGCCGGTTGCTGGCGTCCGACTTCGGTGAGGAAGAAATTGTCGCGTGCGGGGATGAAGATCGCCGGGAGGTGCGGTGTGAGGTCGTAGCCGCGTCGCTTTTTGAATTCTTCAAGGATGTCGACCGAACCGAGTCGGTCCAGCTTGAACTCGAGGCTGTCATTGAAGACGCCCATGAACGGGGCGCCATAGAATTCTTCCAGCCCGGTGCGGGGGCCATAGGCATAGCCATAATGACCGGCGACGATGTCCGCATCGAGGTGGTCGATGACGTAGCCGCTGCGCTCTGACGCGATCAGGGTGGGCGCTTCGCCAGCAGGCTGGGCGTAAATTGCCATGATCGCCCAATCGCCATCAGGGGCCTCCCAGTTGAGCCGGCCGTCTTCGACGAAGCTTGAGAGATCAACGACAGAGTCAGGGTCGAGCTGCACGGTATTCGTGACATCCAGCGGGTTGGACGCGTGCTTTCCGGCGACCGGTGTGGCAGCCAGAACGGCCAGAACCTGTCTTTCATCCGGGACGAAATTGGAGAGGTCCGCGCCGAAGAAGATCTCGCCGACAGCCATCGCAATATCGTTGTAGCTCGGCTCTGGCGCGGGCAGGTCAATGTCGATCATACGGCCGCCTTTGACGCGTTTTTCGGCGTAGCGGATTTCCTTCATGCCTTCGGTCACCGGGACCTCCGGGCCGCCGGCCGGCCAGCCGCTGAGATGGTTCAGGTAGACCTGCATGTCCAAGCTCCTGGCGCAGGACATGACGCGGCCCAGCGTGGCGTAATAGTCCTCGCTGTCGAAGCTGTTGATACGCGCCTGCCAGGCCTCGTCCTCGATGATGGCGAGGCCAGCATTGAAGGGCTGGATTTCCACGCCGCCAAACCCGGCATCGTGCAAGTCTTCCAGCTGCGCGCAGGCCGTCTCCGCATCGACGTCACCGCCCGGCCACCACCAGCGCGTCCACGGCCGGGCCTGCGTGTTGAGCAGGGCCTCGTCGGCGAAGGAGGAAATTGATTGAGGATTGTAGAGCTGCGGCGGTGCCTGCGGCTCAAAGTCGTCGTCCAGGTATGCCGTCAGCGAGGAAGGGGCGGGGTCTGCCACCGGCGGCGTCATTGCCGACTTGATACGCTGCTGAGCAAGGAAATATCCGGCCACAGCGGCGCAGACAGCCAGTCCGAGAAGAATGGCAAGGCCGATACCGGTCCATTTCAGGATGCGCATGATTTATTCCTCCTCGCCGGTCTGAGGCATCAAAGCCTGACCGTTCCCGCCTCGATCTGCTCGATGTCGGCACTTGTTATGGGTCTGTAGGTTTTGGCTGAGGGATCGATGATCCACACATCCTGCTGGCCCGGCGATGGCAAATAGGCCTGGCGCACGAGATCGACCTTGCGGAATTTCATCGTTCCGGTGACTTCAAGATCGGGAAGCACGCGCAGGAAGACCGGTCTGGCATAGGCTGGCAAGGCCTGCATGACGTGCCGGTAGAGACCATCCATGTCCGGGGCACCGGACACGGAGATTGCGGCCATTCCTGCCCGGCCCTCGGCGTGCGGAACTTCCACACCGTACACGTTGGGCATGTTGACGAAGTCGCACTTCGCCAGAACTTCCTCGACCTCGCTGGTCGATACGTTTTCAGATTTCCAGCGAAATGTATCGCCGAGCCGGTCGACGAAATAGAAGTAGCCATCCTCGTCCTGCGTCAGCAGGTCGCCCGACCGGAACCAGGCATCCCCATGTTCGAAGACGTTCCTCAGGACCTTCTTCTCGGTCGCGGCCTTCTCGTTATATCCATCAAAGCGCCAGCGGGAATCGGTCTCCTGGATCTTTCCGATGGCTTCGCCCGGTATCCCAGCGGGCACCTGATGGCAAAGCCCCTCGACGGTGCGCCGAACCTCGCCCGTCGTCGCCTCGACATCGATCAGCCGGACGGGCATGCGGTCCTTGATGATGGGCGGAATCCTGCCGACGGCGCCCGGGCGCGAATCGAGGTTGATCAGTGAGATATTGCCCTCGGTCGACCCATAGAATTCGATGAATTTCTCAAGGCCTGTGCGCGCTGTGAATTTCGTCCAGATATCGCGCCGCATACCATTGCCGAAGGCGCATCGCAGCTGGTGACCGCGTTCCAGGTCAGACGGCGGGTTCTTCATGAGATACCGGCCAAGTTCGCCGACATAGACGAACATCGTCGCCTTGTAGTCGTGCACATCCTGCCAGAACTGGCTGGCGGAGAACTTGCGGCGCAGGACGACAGCCGCCCCGCTCAGAAGGGCGGTGCCCACGCCGCAAAGCCCCGTCGTGCCGTGATAGAGGGGGAGCGTTTCATAGATCCGGTCGCCGGGACCAGCGCCGGTCGCATCGATGAAGCCCGACATCATGGTGAGGCAGCGGGCGTGGCTCATCCTTGCCGCCTTTGGCAGGCCTGTCGTGCCGGAGGTGTAGATGAGGAGCGCGATATCCTTGCCCGTCAGTCCCTCGCGCCCGGACCGCGCTGGACGATCGTTTGGCAGCGCTGCGAGAGCCTCCTCGGAAAGGGCGCCGCGACCAAGGATGCTGTGCGTCACCGCACCGTCCAGCTCTGACTGGATGTCGCTGACGGCGCTGCTCAGCTCTTCGCCACTGATGATGGCCTTCGAATCAGCGGTTTTGAGGCAATGAAGAAGGCCGTCGCCTTTCAGATTGTTGTTGATCAGGGCCACGGTGATGCCGAGCTTTGACAGGCCGAACCAGATGGCAATGACGTCCGGATGGTTGTCCAGAAACAGGGAGACCGTATCGCCTCTCTTCAGGCCTGACGCCGACGCCCATGCGGCAAAGCGGTTCGCGCGGGTTTCAAGCTCGGCATAGGTGAGTGTCTGACCCTCAAAGAAGAAGGCGGGTTCTCGGGCATGTCTGTCGAAGCTCGCTTCCAATATGTCGGGAACGAGGATGTTGGCGTCCGGGCCGAAGGCCTTCGTCCGCTGGTCAATTTTCCGCAGGCCTGAAAGGTAGATGAAATCACTTTTCAGCCTTTTCCAGAAGCCAAGTTTGCCCGTCATCAGCGTTGCTCCCAGTCGCATAGCGGCCGAGGTGCATTTTTCTGAACCCGGCGCTTGTGCGCAGCAAGGCGCTGCTGGTCCGGTCTGCAAGTCTCAGAAAATACTGGCAATTTCGGGCCTCCTCATAGTATGGAATTTAATTCCAATTGGCATCTTTTTTAAGTGTCTAAAGCGGGAAATGCGGGTTTGTCCAGCGTATTGGGGTTGATTTAAATTCCAATTGGAAACATTTTGCGCCGCAACCAAGCGGGCGCTGCAGGTCGGCGCTGATACGAAACCGGGGAGGCGTAATATGGCGGCATTGGGTGGCCTGCGATGAGCATGCTCGACCAGCATGGATATGCGGCCCGGTCGGCGCCCCAGCTCGGTTTCGGCAGGCGGCTCGGCTTTGGCGTCGGTGATTTCGGGATCAATGTCTTCTGGAACATGACGAATTTGTTCGCCATGTTCTATTACACCGACGTCGTCGGCATATCGAACACGACGGCTGGTCTGATCATCTTCGGCGCCATGCTTTGGGACACGGTCACCGATCCGGTGATCGGTGTCGTCGCTGAGCGGACGAGAACCCCTGTCGGGCGTTTCCGTCCTTACCTCTTCATCGCGGCAATCCCGCTCGGCATATCCTTTGCGCTCATGTTCAGCGTTCCGATGGCTGCGACGGGGGCTGCGGCGACCTTCGCCTTCGCCACTCAACTGATCTTCCGGACATTCTACACGCTGGTGGGCGTGCCCTACAGCTCGCTCTCGGCGCGGATGACACAGGACTCTGACGAGCGGGGCGCGCTCGCCGTCCATCGTATGATGTTTGCGACCATTGCCGGCATCGTGATTGCGGCCTTCACACGCGATGGTGCCGCCCTTCTGGGGAGCGGCGACCTGCATGCCGGATTCCGGAGCGTCTCTGTCCTCTATGCCTTCATCGGTGTCGCTGCCATTCTCGTCTGCGCCTTCTGCACCCGTGAGCCCTCGCCGGACGAGGCAGGTGGCGAGCTCGGGCCGGGCCCGAGCATTCGCGATATTCTACGCATGCTGAAGCATAATTCGGCCTTCTGGACCGCCTTCGCCATCATCCTGGTTGGAATGTGCGGCGCGACGATCTCCAGCAAGGCGGTGCTCTACTATCTGAAATACAATCTGGACGCAGAAGAACTCACGGGCGTGACCCTGCTGTCGGTCGCCGTGACGATCATGCTGGCGGTGCCGTTCTGGGGCGCACTTTCAAAGCGAATTGGCAAACGCCAGGTCTGGGCTTGCGGCTGCGCGATCGCTGCCATCGCCACTTTGTCTATCTGGTTCAATCCGTTCGAGTCGCCCGTTTCGGTGATCCTCATCCTGACGTTTGGCGCCATTGGCTCCTCGGCGAACTATTTCAGCACCTGGTCGACCCTTCCGGACACGGTCGAGTACGGCGAGTGGAAGACGGGTATCAGGTCAGAATCCACGATCTTCGGCGCCGTCGCCTTCGCGCAGAAACTGGCGCTCGGTTTTGCGACCCTGATTGCCGGCCTGCTGCTCGATGGCTTCGGCTATGTCGCTAATACCGAGCAGACGCCGCTCGCCCTGACCGGCCTCAAGGTCATGATTTCGATCATCCCGTTCTGCACCGCCATCATCTGTCTGGCCCTGGTGCTCACCTACCGCCTCGATCAGCAGTTCCACGCAAGGATTGTCCGTGAAATCGCCCGGCGCCGAGAAACAGACCCCAGTTGAAAGTAAGCAAGATGCGTAACCAACATTCCGACTTTAACGCCGCCCTGGATGACCAGCTTGAGAAGGAGCTGGACGACATTATCGGTCAGCTGACGCTGGAGGAAAAAGTCTGGATGATGTCCGGACACGACTTCTTCAAATACTTCTTCGGTGAAGACAATCGCCAGTTCGGACAGCGCACCTATCAGGCTGGAAGTGGCTGCGAGAGGCTCGGAATCGACCCCCTCCTGTTCAGCGATGGCCCGCGTGGCGTGAGAAGCAAGCGCCCGACCAGCACGTTTCCGGTCAGCATGGCGCGCGGTGCGACATGGGACACCGATCTGGAACGCCGCATTGGCGATGTGATGGGCATCGAGGCGAGGGCCATCGGCGTGACGCTTTCCGGCGCAATCTGCATCAACCTGCTGCGCCACCCGGGCTGGGGACGCGCCCAGGAGACGTATGGTGAGGACCCATACCTGCTCGGCGAAATGGGCGCCGCGCTCTGCGAAGGCATACAGGCGCATAATGTGATCGCCACAGTCAAACACTATGCCCTCAACAGTATCGAGAACTCCCGTTTCCGCGTGAACGTCAAAGCCAGCGAACGCGTGATGCGTGAGGTTTATCTGCCGCACTTCAAGCGCGTCCTGGACGCCGGATGCGCGTCGGTGATGAGTGCCTATAACAAGGTAAATGGCGACTATTGCGGTCATAGTCGGCGCCTGTTGAGGGATATCCTGAAGGATGAGTGGGGCTTCAAGGGCTTCGTCCATTCCGACTGGGTGAAAGGGGCCTATGGCGCGGACGCCGCCGAGGCTGGACTGGATGTTGAAAACCCCGAGCCGATTTTCTTCGGCAAGAACCTCGTCACCGCCGTCAATGACGGTGAGGTGTCCCGCTGGGCGATCGACGATGCGGTCCGCCGTATCCTGCGGACCCAGTTTGCGTTCAGCCGGGCGGAAGATGGTCGCGCCTATGACGAGGAAGACATTGCCCGCGAAACGCACCGGCAGCTTGCGCAGGAAGTCGCCGAGAAGAGCTTCGTTCTCCTGAAGAATGACAGCCTGCTTCCACTCGATGCGTCCAAACCGATGACAATCGCCTGTTTCGGACCGCTCATGGACAAGGAGAATCTGGGCGATCACGGCTCCAGCAGGACTGTGCCGCCTTATGTCGTTACGCTGCTTGAGGGTCTGAAGGCACGCGCGAGCGACCCCATCGAGATCATTCACGATGACGGCACCGACCCCGAGCGTGCAACGGCGCTGGCGGCCAAGGCGGATGTCTGCATCGTCGCGGCCGGCTTTACCTGGGAAGACGAAGGCGAGTTCATTCCCGGCAATGAGGCAATGGAAGGCCTCGATAGCGAAAAGAAGATGGACTCGCGCGGCGGCGACCGGGATCAGCTTCGTCTGCTCGATCGCGACGAAGACCTGATTGACCGGGTCTGCTCGGCTAATTCCAACACGCTGGTGGCGATCATGGCGGGAAGCGCCGTGACCATGGAAAGCTGGAAGCACAAGCCTGCCGCCATCATGATGGTCTGGTATCCCGGCATGGAAGGGGGCACGGCGTTCGCGCGCGTCGTATTCGGGGATGTATCACCGAGCGGCAAACTCCCGTTCACGATCCCGCAGGATGAGCGCGACCTGCCATTCTTCGACCCGAATGCCGACGAGATCGAATACGGTCTCTATCATGGCTACACATTGCTGGCGAAGTCGCAAAAGAAGGCGGCTTTTCCCTTCGGGTATGGCCTCAGCTATTCAAGCTTCGACTATGGCCCGGCGAGAAAAGTAACAGCCGGGGGCAAGACCCAGTTCGAGGCCGACGTGACTAATACCGGTGCGTGTCAGGCTGAGGAAGTGGTCCAGTTCTATGTCGGCTTCCCTGAAAGCCAGATTGACCGGCCAGCCTTCCTGCTGAAAGGTTTCAGACGGGTGTCCCTCGCGCCCGGAGAGACGGCTGTTGTGCGTTTTCAGATAGACCGGCGCGACCTTGCCTATTTCGATGAAACGACCGGGGACTGGGCGATAGAAGCGATTGACTATGCGGCCCACATTGGCCCGGACAGTGTCCAGGCGCTGGGGCAGGGTGTCGCTTTCGCGGCAGACGAGATTGTCTAGCGCGCCGGCTCGTTATACCTGCTGTAGAAGGAAGCTATATCATTGATGGAGCCATGAGCGACCACAATGATTAAACACAAGGATCAGATGGCAAACTCCAATACATCGCCAACGCCGCGGCCGAGAAAGCCGGTTCAGGCCCGGGCTGCTGAAACGCGCTCGAGGATTCTCGACGTGGCCTATGAGGTCTTCGCCGAGAAGGGTTATGATACGGCCAATACGCGCGACATCGCGGCTGCGGCGGGGGTGACCCATACGACGATCCGCTATCATTTCGGGTCGAAGGATGAGCTCTGGCGCGAGACGGTTCGCCAGATGTTCAAGCGCGCCGAACAGGAGCTGAGTTTCCAGCCGGATGAGCTGAACCTGCCGGCCAGGGAGCGGCTGAAGCTGTTTCTGCGCAAATACATCTATTATTGCGCCCGCAATACCAACCACGCGCGGATCATGATTGCCGAATCTGTGCGGGGCGGGGAGCGGCTGGACTGGATGGCGGAGAATTTCATCCGCCCCAGCCATGAGACCATCAACAAGGTTTCGAGCGAACTTCCGTCCGGACGCCTGTCCGGGGTCTCGCCGGTTTCCCTTCTCTATATCGTCGTGGCCATGTGCCAGCTTCCCTTCGTCCTCTCGAAGGAAGTGAAGTCGCTGTACGACGTCGAGATGACGTCGCAGGACGCCATTGAGTCCCACATCCAGACCGTCACAGCCCTGCTTTTCGCCGAATAATTCAGCTTTCAGGCTAGGCGCGCTCCGGCCTCGCCATGCTCCGTTATTCGTCGGAATTGATAGCCTTGAACGCTTCCTCCGCCTCGGCGATTCGAGCGTCGGTGATTCCACCCTCGGAATATGGCTGAAGCTGACGGAGGCTCATGGCTTTGAACTGATCGAAGGCCGCATGGTCCGTCAGCGTCGGAAAGATGCGATCGAGTACCGCTTTTGCCTGCGGATCCGATACGATTGCCACAATCGGAGAGTTGGCAGAAAAATGCTCTTGTGTTGCTTCCACGGCGCTTTTGTCAGTGGTTCCTGTGTCGGCCATGGATGGCATGCTCGCAAAGACGAGAGCGCCGAGAATGAGACTAAGTCGTGAATGCATGATGTTGCTCCTCTAAATGTTGGAATTGGTCTGATCAGCGCGGGTCAGCCTCGGCATAGAGGCCGAAGGTTGCGCCAACAAAGCCGCCTGCGACGCGGGTTGAGAGCATCTTGCCGTCGAGGCCGGTTTCGAGCTCTGTCCACTCAGGGCTGCCAGGCGCGCGGAAGGCAAAATCGTATTTGTCCTTGCGCGCTGTGATCTTCAGTTCGGCCGTTTTGCCTGAGAAGGGCGCCGTGGCGATGATCTCTCCTTTGGCGGGCGTACTGGCGCCCTCGCGTTTGCGCAGGACGATTTCCGGCGTTCCGTCGTCAGAGAGCGTCCGGCCGAGCGCGTAGAAATAGTCGTCGCTCTGGAGGATGGCGAGGCCGGCCTCGTCACCGGGAGTTTCGGGGTTGAACGTGACCTGCGTGGTGGCGACAGCGTTCTGATGCTGCTGGCGGCGGCCGAGATAAGAGGGCTGGGTGCCGGAGCCAAGCTCGACAGGGCGCGCTTCAAGCTTGAGGGCGCCATCTTCAAGCGCCCACCATTCGGATGTGGGCACACGCAGCGTCACCCAGTGGAAGGGCAGCTCATCTCCGTCAAAATCTTCCCGGAGTGTGAAATTGCCGGACATGGGATAGTGTTCGCCAATGGAGCCGAGGGGCGCAGGGCGTGTGTCCATCCGGTAGCGTACCTCTTCCTCGCCTTCGAGAATGACCGGCCAGCCATCCTTCCACTCAACCGGAAGCAGGAAGGTCTCGCGGCCTGTATTGTAGAAGTCGCCTTCATAGGGTCGCACGCCCAGGAAAGTCGCCCACCAGTCGCCATTGGCATCCTGGACAAGGTCAGCATGGCCAACAGACGTGATCGGGTTGGGTCGGTCTTCTGGCAGGTGGCGCTGGGTGAGGATGGGATTGTTTTCGTAAGGCTCGTACGGCCCGGTCAGCTCTTTGGAGCGGAGCACGACCTGCGAATGGCCGACGGCGGTGCCGCCTTCGGCGGCGCTCAGATAATACCAGTCGCCGACATGATAGATGTGCGGGCCTTCGATCCAGATTGGCTTGTCTTCGGGACGCACGCCACCGTCGATCAGGACGATGGGTTCGGAGATGGACTGGAAGGTTTCCGGGTCGACCTGCCTGAACCAGATGGCACGGTGGCCGTCATAAGTGGAGCCGCCGGGCGGTGCATCATTGTTCATGATCCAGACCGACCCGTCCTCCTCAAAGAAGAGCGATGGGTCGATGCCGCCGACGTCTGGCAGCCAGATCGGGTCTGACCATGGGCCGGCAGGGTCAGTGGCGGTGACGACGAAGTTCCCGCCGCAGAGGACGCAAGTCGTGACGACGTAGAATGTGCCGTCATGAAACTTGATGGTCGGCGCGAAGACGCCGAGCGAAAGGCCAAGCCTATCGAAGTCGAGCATGCCCGGCCGATCGATGACGTTGCCGATCTGCTCCCAGTGAATGAGGTCCTTGCTGTGAAAGACGGGGATTCCGGGGAAGTAGGAAAAAGTTGAATTGACGAGGTAGTAACCGTCCGGACCACGGGCGACGCTTGGGTCGGGGTAGAAACCGGCGATTACCGGATTGAGATAGCCCCCGGCCGGCGGACCGCCGCTAAAGGCTGGATCATCACCGGTATATTCGAACCAGTCGAATGACGCGGTGAGCGGTGTGGGCTGATCGGTCATTTTATCTTCAGACGACGCAGACAGGCAGGCTGCAAGCGCAAGCGGAGCGATAGCCGCGATGATCACTTTCGGGTCCATTCAACACTTCCCTCCCTGAGAAGACCGGCACTTTTATCTTGCCTCGGCGAACAAATAAATTCCGTTTGGAATGTTTTCTTGTCTAGAATGCAGAATAGGGGCTTGTCCAGCCCTATGAGTCTCATCCTGAACCCCGTTTGCGGTGCCATTTTACCGGGAACGGAAATTTCGTCTTGCCAAAAATAATTCCATGTGGAATTTAATTCCAATCGGAATGTAAAAGCATGCGCCGATAGTGTGCGGATTCCGGTGGGAGAGAAGCAGCGTTCGCCTCAGGGGCGGCCGGGAAGGGATCAGCACGCATGGCTAGCAATTTGAAATGGATGGTTCTGACAGGACTATTCCTGGGCGCAGCGGCCTGTTCGTCAGGTCGCCCTGACTATGCAATTCCGGACCTCTCCGACGAGACACGGCTGTCGATCGCTCAAGGCAGTCTCATCGGGACGAAGAATGAAGAGACGGGCGCGCGCGCCTGGTATGGCATTCCCTTTGCGGCGCCTCCTGTCGACGATCTCAGATGGAGAGCCCCCCGCGCGCCGTCTGTCTGGGACGGCATCCTTGAGGCCAATAACAAGTACGCAGCGTGTCTCCAGTATAATGAACGTCCCATTCTTCCCGGAAAAAAGGGTGACCTCGTCGGGCGTGAGGACTGTCTGTATCTCACGGTCTGGGCGCCCGGTGAGGCGACTGACGAGCCGCTTCCTGTCATGGTCTGGGTCCATGGCGGCGGGAACACGACCGGCTATGCCGGCTTCGACGATTTTGGCCGTCTTGCCGAGCAGAACGATGTCATCGTCGTTGCGCTGAACTACCGGCTCGGGCCGATGGGCTGGTTTGCGCATGAGGCGATCCGCGAGTCCGCGCTTGAACCGCTCGACGCGTCCATGAACTTTGCGCTTCTGGACATCCTCCGTGGGCTGGACTGGGTCGGCGAGAATGTTGAGGCCTTCGGAGGCGACCCTGAACGCATCACGCTGTTTGGTGAATCTGCCGGCGGCTTCAATACGACCGCGCTGATGATGTCGCCTCTGGCAGAGGGGAAATTCCACCGCGCGATTGTGCAGAGTGCAGGGTTCAACGTCTTTTCGATGCAAGAGGCGGAAACTGGCCCGAAGGACCCCGGTCACAGGCGCGGCACGTCATCGGCAGAAGCGATCGAACAGCTGAAGACGACCGGTGCCCTGCCAGCCGATATCTCACCCTCAGACCCTGATTTTGCGGAACGCCTCAGAGCGCTCCCGGCGGAAACGATTTTCGAGGCTTACCGCGCGGTACATAAGGCCAATGCGTTGGGTGGCGAGATCGGCCAGATCGACAACACAGCGGACGGCGTTCTTATCCCGGAGCCGTTCGCCCAGCCTGGCAATGCAGAGCGCTTTCTTGCGACCGATGTACCTCTCATCATCGGCACGAACCGGGACGAAGCGCTCGTCGCCGGCCTGGGGAACGAGCTGTTTACAGCCAAGTCCTTCGGTCTGATTCCAAAGCCGAGGGACAAGGATGCTTATGCCGCCCATGGTGCCTATCCGAGCATGCTCTGGCAGGTGCTGGGGGTGCAGGAACCCGCAAAGGCCCGGTCTGCAGCACTGGACTCGCCGGTCTTCACCTATCGCTTCGACTGGGATGAGGAAGGCAGTTACTACTTTACCGACATTTCCACTCTCGTGGGCGCTGTCCACGGCCTGGAGGTCAGCTTTCTGAGCGGGGAATTCGCGGTTCCCGACGCCGACGAAAAGATGTTCTTCAAGGAAGAGACCAAGGCTTCGCGAACCCGTCTCTCGAGCCAGATGATGTCCTACTGGGCTGAATTTGCGCGCACCGGTCATCCTGGAGGCGGCACGCAGCAGGACCTGCCGGCGTGGCAGGCCTATGGTGACGACACGTCTGCCGGCGAAAGCCTCATCTTCGACACGCCTGCCGATGGCGGGCTGCGACGGATGCGTCTCGAAGACGATGTCGAAAACCTTCTCGATGATTTCCGCACCGACGAGCGCCTCTCAAGCGATGAGCAGCGCTGCGCGACGGCCGACCTGATGGTCGAAATCGCAAAGAGCCAAGGGGTCGCGCTCGACCCGTTTGAAACCACGAAAAACACATTCTGCAAAAAACCATAGGGAGGATTTAGAATGGGAAAGAATGCACGGCTGCTTGGCCGGATCACATCGGTATCGGTCTACGCGCTTTGTGCCGGAGGCATGGCCTTCGCACAGGATGCGGAACCGGGCCCAGAGACGGTCGATGACGCGGATGAAACGCGAACGCTGGAGACGGTCCAGGTCAAAGCCTCGACGGGTACGTTGATCAGGGGTGTCGCGCCAACGGGGACAAACACAATTTCAATCGGCGAAGACCTGATCCAGGATATTGCGCCAGCCTCGTCCAACGACCTGCTTGCGAACGTTCCTCAGGTTTCCAACGCCTTCAATACGGTGCCGACACCAGGCGCGACGATCGCGAACCCGTTCAACCGGCCCAATCTCCGAAATCTCGGGGCGTCCGGCGGCTCCACGACGCTCGTTCTGCTTAACGGGCAGCGCATGGTCGGCAGCGGCGTGCTGCAGACCTCGCCCGACCCGTCTTCCATCGCGCCCAGCGTTCTCGGCAATGTCGAGGTCGTGCTCGATGGCGGCTCATCCATCTACGGGTCTGATGCTATCGGCGGGGTGATCAACTTCATTCCCCGCAGCGAAGTGGATGGTATTGAACTCTCGGTGCGTCAGGGCTTTGGGGATGAGTTCGACTCCACCAATGCGTCTGTCCTCGCGGGCAAGAGCTGGGATGGCGGAAATGTCTATGCCGCCTATAATTACAACCAGCATGACGATGTTTTCGGGCGTGACCGGGACTATATTTACCAGGACCACACCGCGCGCGGCGGGACCGACTATCGCAGTGTGAACTGTTCGCCCGGAACAGTCATCGCGAATGACATTCCCTTCGCCCTGCCGACCTTCACGGTCGGAGCAAACCTGTGCGATGAAACGGATGTCCTGACCGTTTACCCTGAGCAAGAAGACCATCGTTTCTTCGGCAAACTTACACAGGATCTGAGCGATACGCTTACATTCGAGATTTCGGCCTACTCCTCCGACAGGGAAACGGTTCATCAGGGGCAGGGGCCCGGAACGGGAACGGGCGTTCGCGGCCAAGGCACGATCACGGCGGCCAATCCCTACTTCCAGAGCATCTTCGGCGAACAATCCCAGACGGTCACATTCTCCTATGCTGATGTCTTCGGGCCTGCGCTGGAGAGCGGATCGGAACTGTCTTCCTGGATGGTCACCCCGCAACTCACCTGGGATTTCAGCGAGACCTGGCAGCTGAAACTGTCTGCCAATTACGGCCAAAGCGACAATGTGGTTCGCTCGAACCAGATCAACGCCCTTGCCGAAGCCGCGGCGCTCGCTGGCACGACGCCGGAAACGGCGCTCAACCCCTATAATGTCAGCGCGACCAATCCGGCTGTTCTGGCCGCGATCGGCGACTTCCAGATTTATGGCGACAGCCAGCAGGAGCTGCTGCAGCTCAAAAGTGTCGCGGATGGCACGCTGTTCAGCCTCCCGTCAGGCGATGTGAAACTGGCTGTCGGTGCAGAGTTCATCGAGGAAAAGATCGATGCGGCTCAAGGGCAGGGGCCCCGTCAGGCGCTCGACCTCTTTCGTGCCGATTCCTCGCGAGACATCTCATCTGTCTTTGGCGAGGTTCTGTTTCCCCTGTTCGACAATGAAGGGCTAGGGAGTCTCGATGCGTCTGTTTCGGCACGCTATGACAGCTATAGCGACGTCGGCGACACCACGAACCCAAAGGTCGGTTTCACATACAAGCCGACATCCGACATCGCCGTTCGCGGCAGCTGGGGCACGTCTTTCCATGCGCCATCGCTGGCGGACACCGGCAATTCGGTCGATACGCGTATACAGGTCGTTCCAATCAGCCCGTACCTTGCCCCAGGCGCCGCGCCGACCGACTTCCTCCGGCCGACCGTTGTCGTTGCCGGGGGAAATCCGGATCTGAGGCCTGAAGAAGCGGAAACCTATTCGTTTGGCGTGGATTGGGTTCCCATGGATGGGGCCCTGCAAGGCTTGCTGGTCTCGCTGACCTATTTCAATGTCGAGTTCACAGACCAGATCGCGATCGTGCCGGTCAGCGAGCCGGGTTTCTTTAGCACTGAGGCATATGAGCCGTTCTACACGGTCAATCCGACGCTCGCAGATGCGCTCGCCGTGGGAGAGGGGCTTCGCGTCGAAAACGCGCCAAGCCTTGAGGCGCTATTCTTTGCGACCTCACCCTATCTGTTGGTCGATGCGCGTCGCAACAATCTCGGCTCGGTCAAGACGGATGGTCTGGACTTCGGTGTTCGCTACCAGACTGAAACCGATATTGGCGGCCTATATGCCGGTGTATGGGGCACCTATACGCTTGGCCGCGATGTGACCGCGGCACAGGGCGCTGCGACAGTCGATGCGCTCGAATTCGGTGTCAGCAGACTTCAGCTGGTTGCGGACTTCGGCTGGTCAATGGGCGACTTCGAAGCCTCGCTTCGGGCCAATCACAGCGCGGGCTATGACGTGTCAGCTACAAGTGATGTCGGCAGTTTCACGACGGTCGATCTGACCGGACGCTGGACCTTGCCCGGCAATGACAGCTGGCGCGGCGATACCGTGCTCAGCCTCGGCGTCGACAATCTGCTCGACGAAGACCCGCCATATTTCGACGACATTGACGGTTATGCCAATGGGTCGACCCTTGGGCGGGTCGTCTCTGTCGGGGTGAAGCAAACATTCTGATCAGGTGCGGGGCGCTCATATGGGCGCCCCTGCCAGCTTGTGCACAAGCGGAAGGAGAAAAACAGGATGCCGTTTGATCGCACGCAGGAGGACGTTCTCGATGTCCTCATCCTTGGGGCCGGCCTGTCGGGGATCGGCTGCGCTGCCTATCTGAGCCGGGAGCTGCCCGCCAAGACCTGGCGTATCCTGGAGATGCGAGATGACCTTGGCGGCACCTGGGACCTCTTCCGCTATCCCGGCATCCGGTCTGACTCCGACCTCCACACCTTTGCCTATGATTTCAAACCCTGGATGAGTGACAACTCCATCGCGGACGGTCCGGAAATCAAGGCCTATATCGCCGAAACAGCGGCAGACTATGGCATTCAGGACAGGATCCAGTTTGGCCGCAAGGTCGTCTCCTGCGACTGGTCTTCGGATGAGGCTCTTTGGACCATCAGGACCGAGGCAACTGACGGCAGCGGCGGGGAAACATGGCGCGCGCGATGGATATTCTCGGCGACCGGCTATTATGATTATGCCCAGGGCTACCGGCCGGACTTTCCAGGCGAAGCGCGCTTCCAGGGGCCGATCATCCATCCTCAGAACTGGCCGGAAGACCTCGATCATTCCGGCAAGACAATCGCCGTCATCGGGTCTGGCGCAACGGCCGTAACACTGCTGCCTTCGCTGGCCGCAGATGCTGCGCATGTTGTGCAAATCCAGCGCACGCCGACCTATGTCGTCCCGGTGCCGAAGCAGGATCCACTGGCGAAATTCCTGCGGCCATTCCTCCCAAAAAAGTGGCGCCACGCCCTTCTTCGCCGAAAGAACATCATCCGCCAGCACATCTTCTTCACGCTGTGCCAGCGATACCCGAAGATGATGCGCGGCTTCGTCCGCAAGGCCAATGCGAAACGACTGCCCGAGGGCTATGCCGTCGACCGGCATTTCAATCCGCCCTATGACCCCTGGGACCAGAGACTATGCGCCGTACCGGACGGGGATCTGTTCCGCTGTCTGCGGTCTGGCCGCTGCTCCATCGTGACGGGCCAGATTCAGACGTTTGACGAGACTGGCGTGGAAATGGCCAATGGCACACGCGTCGACGCCGACATCATCGTGACCGCGACCGGGCTGAACCTCAAACTCATGGGCGGGGTCGGGTACCGCGTGGACGCCAAGCCTGTCGACTGGGCAGACCATATCGTCTTCAAGGGCATGATGCTTGATGGTATCCCGAACTTCGTCATGGCGATGGGCTACACCAACTCGTCGTGGACGCTGAAAGTCGGCCTCATCTGCCAGTATTTCTGCCGGCTGCTTTCAGAAATGGATCGGCAGGGGATGGGGGTCTGCGTGCCTCTGCGCCCTGACAAGGACATGGAGCTGCGCCCGCTTCTCGATTTCAAGGCCGGCTACGTCCAGCGCTCGGTCGACACGCTGCCGCGTCAGGGCGATGAATTCCCGTGGCAGATGACCTTCGACTATGACGAGGACAAGAAGATGATGCGCAAGGGCCGCGTCGTTGAGCCGGAGCTGCGTCTCTCGCCCCTTCCTCAACCTGAAGCAATGGATGACCAATCGTGAGCGACATCTTCAAATCGCGCGTCGCTGTCGTTACGGGGGCAGGAAGTGGTATTGGCCGGGCGCTGGCTGTTGAGCTTGCCAAGCGGGGCGCTCGTCTCGCGCTGAGTGACATTAACGAGGCGGGCGTCGCCGAGACCGCCGATTTGGTCGCGGAGGTCGGCGTAGAGGTCGATCATGCGGTCCTCGACGTTTCCGACCGCGCCGCCTTCGCCAGATATGCCGATGCGGTCATCGAGCGCTTTGGCGGCGTGAACCAGCTCTTCAACAATGCTGGCGTCGCCCCGCCGAATACGACCTTCCAGAACACACCAGCAGATGTGTTCGACCGGATCATGGCGATCAATCTGGACGGCGTGTTGACCGGCACGCGGCTCTTCCTGCCGCATATTATCGCCAGTGGTGACGGGCACGTAGTGAATATCTCCAGCCTCAACGGCTTCATGGCCCAACCGCATATGTCGCCCTATGTGACCAGCAAGTTCGCCGTGCGCGGATTTTCCGAATGTCTGCGGATGGAGATGCTGCACGAGGGCCTGCCTGTCGAGGTCACCGTCGTTCTGCCAGGAGGCGTCGCGACCCAGATTGCCTCGAACCGGGCAGCCGAGATTGAAAAGCTGCCACCGGAAAAGCGGGAAGCGGCGCGCGAGCGCTTCAAGGTCTATCAGGAGAAGCTTCTGACCATGCCGGCCGAAACGGCGGCCAACGAAATCCTGTCGGGCATGGAACGGGGCAAGCGCCGCATCGTGCTGACGAGCAAGGCAAAGAACCTCGACCGCCTCGTCCGCCTGCTGCCCGAGGGCTACATCAAAATCGTCGTCCGCCAGATGAAAAAGATGTTCAGCTGAGCGCGTCGCATTTCATGATGTGCCGGAGTGAAGATGGCCGGTCGGTCGAAAGGGCCTCATTCGGTGCTTAGAAGCTGGTGTCGGGAACGGTCGATGACTCCCAGCCAGCCTTCTTTCGATAAATCGTCGAGGGGTTGATCTCCAACCGTTTCGCGGCGGCGACAATATTGCCGCGGCAAAGCGTAATCGCGCGCTCGATGGACTTCTTTTCCGTCAGCCAGAGCGGCTCACACCCGTAATCCGGGGCAGGGCTTGCTGGCGGCAGGTCGCTCATGTGCGCACCGGGAGTCGCAGACAAGGATGATGCCGCTGCCGGCGCCGGACGAGACGGCAGCATTGCAGCGGTGACGTCTCCACCCTCCTGCATCACGGCTATCTGCCTAACGAGGTTTTCCAGCTCACGGACATTGCCAGGCCATGGATGCGAAACCAGCCATTCCTGCGCATCGCGGGAGAAGCCGGTAAACGCCTTGTTCTCCTCGCGGCCGAAGCGCTCCAGAAAGCTTTCGGCGAGCAGAAGAATGTCGACGCCGCGCTCAGCGAGCGATGGCAGCGCGACCGGGATGACATGCAGGCGATAGTAGAGGTCTTCGCGCAGGCGCCCGTCCCGGATTGCCTGGAGCGGGTCCCGGTTCGTGGCCGCGATGATGCGGATGTCCGCCCTGCGCATCGTGCCTTCGCCGACCCTTGAAAACTCACCCAGCTGCAGGAAGCGGAGCAGTTTGGGCTGGAGATCGATCGGCATCTCGCCGAGTTCGTCGAGAAACAGTGTCCCGCCATCGGCGAGCTGCGCAGCGCCGACCCGGTCGGCTGTCGCCCCGGTGAAGGCCCCTTTGACGTGGCCAAAGATCTCGCTCTCGATCAGATCCTTCGGGATCGCTCCGCAATTGATCGCCACGAAGCGGCCTTTCCGGCGGGGGCTCATCTCGTGGACAGCGCGGGCAACCAGCTCCTTGCCGGTCCCGGTGTCCCCGGTCACGAAAACGCTGGCGCTGGAGGGGGCGGCCGCCTCTATCGTCTTGTAGACGCCCTGCATGACGAGCGAACGCCCGACAATGCCGCAAAAGTCCGAACGGTCGATTTCGGCCTCATACGTCGCCACAACCTTCTTGAGCTGGAAGGTGTCGAGCGCATTCTTCACGGTCACCTTCAGGCGTTCAGCCGAGGTCGGCTTGACCACGAAATCATGCGCGCCACGGCGCATGGCATCGACGGCGATCGACATGGAGCCGGTTGCCGTAATGACGATAACCGGGGCGGCCAGATTGTCCCGGGTCCAGCGGTCCAGCAGGTCTAGCCCGTCAGCATCGGGAAGCTTGAGATCGAGCAGGATGCAGGAGGGCGATTCAGTCTGAACGCTGGCAAGGGCCTTGGCGCCGGTATCCGCAATTTCGATGCTGTCGAACTCGCCCTTCAGATGCGTTTCATAGGTGCGCGCAAGCGACGGGGTATCTTCAACGATCAGGAGTTTCGACTTCACCGTCATGCCGGGGCCCCTTTGATATAGATGTCCTGCAAGTCCCGCACGACGGCGGTGGCTTCCTGGCGAATGCGCTCAATCAGCTCGCCGTGATCCTCGACCTCATCACTTGCCGCGCGCTGTTCGAGTTCGAAGGCGAGGTCGCACAGTCGAGAGGCCCCGATATTGGCGGAGGCGCCCTTTATCGCATGTCCAAGATGTTCAAGTTCACTTCCCTGGACTTCTGACAGCTTCGGCAAGCGCCAATCGAGTTCGGCGACGAATATTTCGGCAATGCTTCCGAAGGCCTCGAGGTCACCGGCCCACAAGGCGTCGACTTCAGCGCGGTTTATGCCTGATCTATTTTCCATGTCTGTAGTCTCCTTTGATTCACTTAGCCATTTCGCGAGTTCCTGACGCAGGGCATCAGGTCGTACGGGCTTTGTGAGATAGCTGTTGATGCCGATCGCGAGCGCCGCGTCGCGGTCTTCCTTGAGCGCGTGCGCCGTCATTGCGACGATCGGCTTGGTATAGCCTCGATCACGCAGGATCCGCGTCGCTTCCAGTCCATCCAGGATGGGCATTGAAACGTCCATCAGGATGATATCGAAGTCGGCGTGGAGGGCCGTGTCGACAGCGGCGGCGCCATCGACGACATGCTCATAATCCAGGCCGAGGCGATCGAGCATTGTTTTGGCAACCATCGCGTTGGTTTCGCTATCCTCTGCAATGAGGATACGGCCTTTCAACGGCCCATTATTCCCGTCAGGCACGGCTTCAGAAGCCGGCGCCTCGACGGCGCGCTCAACCGGCAGCGTGACGGTGAAGGTGGACCCGACGCCCGGCGCGCTGGTCAACCGGATTCGTCCGCCCATGATATCGACCAGCTCCTTGCAGATAGCGAGGCCAAGACCTGCCCCGCCATGTGAACGCGAGCGCGAGGAGTCGGCTTGCTTGAAGCGATCGAAGAGGAGTGTCTGATCTTTCTTGGAGATGCCGATGCCGGTGTCGCGCACCTCGAACTGCATCATGCTGGACGGTTCGTCTTCCAGATAGGTAATCGATACGTCGACACTGCCCCGGGATGTAAATTTGAGCGCATTGCCCACGAGATTGATAAGGATCTGACGGATCTTGCCGGCGTCGGCGCGGAACGGGCCTTCCGGTACATCCACCGATGTGTTGAGCTCGATACTCTTCTTCGCCGCGATCGGAGAAAAGAGTTCGCTTATCATCGCGGCTTTCCTCTGCGGGCTGAAGACCGTTGGTTCCAGATCGACTTCGCCGGCCTCGATGCGTGACAGATCGAGCAGGTCATCGATCAGGATAAGGAGCGTTTCGGCCGAATGCTCGGCGGCCTGGATTAGGTTTCGCGTTTCAGGGTCGACGCCGTCATGGTCGACCAGAGAGAGCGAGCCGATCACGCCGTTCAGCGGAGTGCGCATCTCATGGGACATGTTGGCGAGGAAGTCCGATTTGGAAGCGCTCGCTTGCTCGGCTGCTTCCTTGGCATCGCGAAGCTGGTGCTCGAACGCCTTGCGTCTGGAGACGTCGCGGATCACGCCATGATAGAGTGTGCCGGCCTCGGTTTCGGTTCGCCGGCCGACGACTTCGGTCGGAATGCGCGTGCCTTCGCTGTCCTTGAAATCGATCTGGACCTGGACGGTGTTCACGTCCGCCGTCATTTCCACGCCGTTGATCGCGTTGGAGACCTGGTCCTTTGGGATGAAGTCGAAGGCGCTCAGGCCGAGCATTCTGTCCTTTTCCATCTTCGCGAGTTCGCAGGCCCGGGAATTGACGTCGACAATCCTGGCGCGCTCGTCGATGACCACGATCGCATCAGGGGAAAGCTCGAAGAGACTCTGGAACCGGATTTCGGAGCTGCGCAGTCGTTCCTGAGCGGCGCGCGCTTCTGTGATGTCGCGCAGATAGGCAGAGAAAAACTGGCGTCCGCCGAACTCGACGGGTGAGATGGCCAGTTCAACCAAAAGCTCATCGCCGGCCTTGTTGGCGGCTGGCACTTCAACGCGTTTGTTGAGGACGGCGTGTTCACCGGTGGTCAGGTATTTCTGCAGGCCATCATTGTGCGCGCGACGCAAATGTTCCGGAACGATGAGATCCGCGAGCCGGGCCCCGACTGCCTCGTCACGCGTATAGCCAAAGACATGTTCGGCGGCCGGGTTGAACTCAACCACGAGGCCATCTCCGTTCATCATGATGATGCAATCGAGCGCAGCGTCGATCACCGCATTGCGCAGGGCTGCGTCGCGTTCGATGGCGGCCAGCGTTGTCACTTTCTGATCCATGACGCCTCCTGCTGTCACATCACCATCCGAAGGGCTTCTCGTCTTTTTCATCGATTTTCTCACTTCAAGGACGCTCTGTGCCTGCAAGATCTGGCGCGTGTCCTGGCTGAAGAAAAACCCATACAAATCAACGACAAGTTCCGGGATTGCCGAATTCTGGGCAATCCCGGGTTGCAGAATGCGTCATAAGTATTTGCAAATTGCGAAGAGTGTCGTTTGAATTTGCAAGAGTGGCTTGCTTCGTCAGTACGCGCCGCGCGCTGTCAGAACCGCAATCGGGGTCCGCAGCAGGATCCACAAATCCAGCCAGATCGTGCGGCTTTTAAGGTAGGCGACATCGAGCACCACCTGACGGTCGAACGGCAGGTCGGCGCGGCCGGAAATCTGCCAGAGGCAGGTGATGCCCGGTTTGCCGCGCAGGCGGCGCCGTTCGACGGTGGAGTATTGATCCACCTCCGCCGGAAGAGCGGGCCGCGGCCCGACGAGGGACATGTCGCCTTTCAGCACGTTCCAGAGCTGCGGCAACTCATCGATGGACGACTTGCGGATGAACTGCCCGACCCGTGTGATCCGGGGATCACGTTTCATCTTGAAGGTGATACTGTCGGCGTGGTCGTTTGCCGTCTTTTGAAGCTCCTCCCAGCTCGGACCGGATGTCCTCATGGAGCGGAACTTGAACATATCAAATGGCTTGCCATTCTCGCCGATGCGCGTCTGGCGGAAAAGGGCCGGGCCTTTGCTGTCCAGACGGATCGCCGCTGCCACTGTCAGAAGGAGCGGCAGCAGGAAAGCGATGCCGAGCGCGGCCGCTGTGACGTCGATGGCCCGCGCGGCGGTCCGGTCCACACCGCGCACCAGGGCTCTCTTGCGCCGGGCGAGGGCGTAGCCGACCGCGTGCGAGACGAAGGACACATTGCCGACGAGGTAGCGCCGCCACATCCGGCTCGGCTCACATTTCAGGCGGTAGACCCACTCGATGCCAGCCTTGCGCATCCAGACCGGCGCGCGCGGAATACGCCCCGACACGAAGTCGAGCAGACCGCCGACCCCGAGAAGGACCGGGGCGTTGATGCGGTGGCGGACACGCGCGATCCAGTTATCCTGGTCCGGCACGCCGAACGCGACGAAGACGACCCGCGCGCCTGACTCATTGATCTGGCGGATGACATCTTCTTCCTCGCGCGGGCTGAAATAGCCATGCCGCGTTCCGGCGACTTTCAGTCTCGGGCTCTGGGCCACCGCATTTTCAGCGGCCGCCGCGGCGACGCCTTCGCGCCCACCGAGGAAGAAAACGGGGATGCCGCGAAACGCCAGGCAGCGGCACAGCGGCGTGAACAGATCGGTGCCGTTCAGGTTTTCACCGAGGGGCTTCTGGTCGAGCTTGGCAGCCAGGAAGATGCCCGACCCGTCTGGCAGCAGCGCATCAGCGCTTTGCAAGGAGTCGCGATACCGCCAGTCTTTGCGCGCCTGGTTGGCGCAGTGGGCGTTGAGGAATGAAATCTGTGTCGGGATGCGGGCCTGGGCGCGGTTGGCGATCCAGTAAGCGGTTTGCGCCAGCGTTGCGTTCAGCAAATCATATCCGAGAACCGAGGTCCGCGGCAGCTGTTCGAAAGGGCTGAAACTTGGCCGCGCGGCGACCGGCTGGATCTGCTGAACGACGCGAGCGGTTTGGGGAAGCGACATGGGTAGTCTCCTGCTGGTGATGAACTGCTCCACCACAGCGCAGGAGGCATTCCGCAGAAGGCGCCCGATAATTTATTTAGAATTTTCAATGTACTAGGTTGTTCGCTCGCCTCTTGATCGCCGTCATGTCTTGCATTTTGCAGAGGCCAGTCCTTGCACATTGCAGCGGAACAGGCATTCCGCATCCTGTGGCCGCTGACGTGCCAATTTCATTTTTCGATGTAAATACAAGGTGCTAGAGGATTCGCATTGTTGCGGTCCGAACTGCGGCGATTCTTGAAAGGTCTTTTGCGTCATCAAGCAGGAGACATCTTCGTGGCCATTACGCGCTTCATTTCTACAAAGGTCCGTCAGGTTTCGGCCGACCGGTTCTCACGTAATATCGGCTGGCTGGCCTTCGCCGAGCTGGTTAGCCGTGTGGGCCGTATCATTGCTGCCGTCATTCTTGCCCGTCAGCTTGATGCTGCCGCCTTCGGCGTTGCCGCCATCGCACTGACCGTATTCGAACTCGTGCGCGTCTTTACCGAGAATGGCATTGGCGCCGCTGTCATCAAGGCGACCGACGAGGAGCTCGACCGGGTGGCCAACACGGCGCATCGCCTGATGTGGCGGATCTGCCTCGGGCTTGCCATCGTGCAGATGATTGTCGGCGGGGTTGTCGAAACACTTGTGCCGGGCAGGGGTCTTGGCCTGATGATCGCGGCACTGGCCGGTGTTTATCTGATGATGCCGTTCGGCCTGATGCACACATACATCTTGCTGCGTGAGCAGCGCATGAAGCGCATTGCCACCGTTGCCACCTCGCAGACCGTTGCCGACCACTTGCTCACGGCTGTCCTGGCCTTCACCGGTTTTGGCGCCTGGGCCATCGTGTTGCCCAAACTGCTGACCGCGCCGATCTGGCTGTTCGGTATGCGGGCCGGGCGTCCCTGGGCGCGAAACCGGGCCGCCGGGTTTGAGGCCACGGGCGATATTATGCGTTTCTCGCTGCCTGTGCTGGGGGCGGAACTTCTCACCGCGTGCCGGGACCAGCTCGACAAGGTCATCGTGTCGGCGACTTTCGGCGTCGAGGCGCTCGGCCTCTACTATTTCGCTTTTAATGCCGGGCTCGGCGTCTCTTCGGCGCTGAACCGTGCGTTCTCAACGGCCTTCTATCCTCATCTGTGCGCGGCGGCGAACAAGGCGAGCCATTTCCGCAAGGCGATCTGGTCCATGGTTGCTCCGCTTGGCTCGGCCTATCTGATCCAGGCCGCTGCTGCCTTCTTCTACGTCCCCATCGTGTTTGGCGCAGACTGGGCGGGCGCGGCAACGCTTGTCGCGGTCCTCTGCCTCGGCGGTCCGGCCCGCCTGCTCTTCGATGCGTCGCGGATGTACTGCCGTGCGCAGGGCGCTACCCAGCGCGAGTTTGCGATCTCCACCGGCTTCTGCATCGCAGCCGTCTCTCCCTTTGCGCTCTTGTCGGGGGCTGGCCTGCTGGCTGCGGCGATCGGCGCGGTGACCATGGCCAGCCTGTTCAGCGCGGGCGCGGCATTCGTTCTGGCCCAGTCGCGGCCGGCAGATGCGCTCACCTTGTCCCTCACGTCCGAAGGAGCCTGAGCCATGCACCCGCCATCCGTATCCATCATCATGCCGGCCTATAATTGCGAGCGCACGATAGCGGCTTCGATCCGCAGCGTGACCGACCAGACGTTTGAAGATTGGGAGCTGATCATCATTGATGACGGCTCAAGCGATGACACCCTCATTCTCGCCGATTCCTTCTCCCTGCTTGACTGCCGGATCCGTGTGATGCGCCAGCAGAATGCCGGGCCATCGGCGGCACGCAATTATGGCATTTCGCTCGCTTCTGCGCCGGTGGTCGCTTTTCTGGACTCCGATGATCTCTGGGCACCGGAGCGACTGCAGGGACTTCTCGACCGTTTTTCCCGCGAGCCGGACACTGGCGTGCTCTTCACGCGGGTCCGGTTTATTGACGACGTTTCGGACTTGCCGGGCCGCATCAGCGATCACGTCCCGGAGCTGGATGCGGAAAGGCTGCTCGGGGAAAACCCCGTCTGCACGACCTCCAATATTGCGTGCCGCGCAGAGGTCCTCTGCGATGTCGGACTCTTTTCACACGGCCTGAACTTCGCCGAGGATCAGGAGTGGCTGCTTCGTGTCGCCATGGATGGTCGCTGGGCGATCCGTGGCATTGATAAAGAATGGCTCTTCTATCGCTCAAGCGCAGAGAGCCAGTCAGCCGATCTCGACGCGATGCGCCGGGGCTGGCTCACCATGATCGAGCGCGCAACGCAGCATGGCACTGGCCCGTCACGCCAGGCCATCCGCCGTGCTCACGGTCCATTCTACCGCTACCTGGCGCGGCGGGCCCTGCGCATGCGTAGCCCTTTCCAGTCCATTGGCTATCTCGCGCAGGGCTTGGTGGCCGATCCGGGCCTGCTGCTGCGTGAACCAAGGCGCACGGTCCTCACCGGCCTCGGTGCCTTTCTGTCTTTCCTCCCTTCCAACACAATCAGAGGCTTCGTCGAAAAATGAACCACACACCAACCGTCAGCGTTGTCATGCCGGTCTACAACACGGCCGACTATGTCGAGGCCGCAATCGACTCCGTGCTCGCCCAGACTTTCGAAGACTTCGAACTGCTCGTCATCGATGATGACGGCAGCGACGAGTCGATTACGCTGTGCCGGGCCTATACCGACCCGCGCGTCCGTATCATTTCGCAGAAGAACCGGGGCCTTGCCGGTGCCCGCAACACGGGCATCCACCATGCCGAGGGCGATATCATTGCCTTTCTCGATTCCGATGACCTCTGGGCGCCGGAGAAGCTCGAAAATCATGTGCGCCATCTGCAGGACAATCCGCATGTCGGCGTCAGCTATGCCGCGTCGACAATGATTGACGATGAGGGCCGGCCGCTTCGCATTGTTCAGCGCCCGCGGCTTCACGGCATCAAGGCGCATCACGTCTTCCTTCGCAACCCGATCGGCAACGGGTCCGCCCCGGTCATTCGCCGTGCCGTCTTCGACGACATCGCGTTCAGGGCGACACCTGGCGACAGGCTCAGCTATTTCGACGAGACCTTCCGTCAGTCGGAAGACATCGAATGCTGGATCCGGATTGCGCTGACGACCGCCTGGCAGTTCGAAGGTATTCGCGGTGCCTACACGCACTACCGGATCAATGAGGGGGGACTCTCCGCAAATGTTGTCCGGCAATTCGAGACCTGGGACCGGGTTCGAAACAGGGTCTGGTCTCTCGACGCAGAATTTGCGTCTCGCTGGTCACCGGCCGCCGAAGCGTTCCAGCTACGGTATCTGGCGCGCCGCTGTATTCGCCTGAATGACGGCGCCATGGCCCTGTCCCTCATGAAGGACGCCCTTGCGCGCAGCCCATCCATTCTCTGGCGCGAACCGGTCAAGACGCTGACTACGCTTGGTGCCGCCATGGCCCTGCGCTCAATGATGGACCTTGCAGGCCGGACATTCACTGCAGCTCTGAAGAAGGGATAGGCCGATGCCTCGTCGTAATATTGTTCATATCCTCGATGACACCGCCATGGGCGGCGTCATGCGGGCCCTCGACAATTTCTCCGACCCGCGCCTGCGGGTCCTTGGCATCCATGAAACCGCCGACATTCGCAAGGGCATGCCACGCGCGCGTGGGGCCGGTGACATCGCGGTCATCCATTTCACCGCGAACTGGCGCAAGCTGCCCATGCTCGCCAATATCCGGCTTCGGGGCGGTTTCGACCGGATCATCCTCATCGAGCATACCTATACGGAGGGCTTCGAACGGTTCTGCGTTTCGAACCGTACGCGCTTCCGGGCCATGTTGAGACAAGCCTACCGGCTGGTCGATGAGGTCGTTGCGGTATCGCATGAGCAAGCCCGTTGGATCGACGAGGCGCGTCTGACACCGGCATTGAAGATCGAGGTCATCGGACAGGCCTGCGATGTCCAGTCCCTGATGGATTTACCCCCTGTCAGCCGAAAGGAAGGGCCGCTCATGATCGGCGCGTTTGGCCGGTTTCACGAGCAGAAGGGCTTCGACCTCCTCATCAAGGCCATGCAGCGGGTCTCACCCAGTACAGCGCGCCTGCGCCTTGCTGGCGACGGTCCTCAGAAGGCCGCGCTCATGGAGGCGGCGTCAGGGCTCGAACATGTCGAAATCTGCGAGGCTTTCACTTCGCCGAAGGCATTCCTGGAAAGTGTCGACGTGGTTGCCATTCCATCGCGCTGGGAAGCGTTCGGCCTTGTTGGCGCAGAAGCCCGCGCGGCGGGGCGGCCGATCATTGCCGCCGATATTGACGGCCTTCGCCAGCAGATGGCAGATCACGGCTATGCGCACCGCGTATCTGCCGTCTGTGACCTGCGACGCGCCATCGAGCATGCAGCCGCAGACCCGTTCATCCAGCGTCGTGGCTTCCAGGCCAGAGCGCATGTGGCAGGTGAGTACGACCAGATGATCGGGGGGTGGAACCGGGTGCTGTCCGACAAGGTCGAGGCGTTGAGCGCCTGATCTCTCCTGCCATCCAGGTCGTTCCAGCGGCGCCGCGTTTCCTGCGCGGCGCCGTTTCTTTTCAGGGGCTTTCCGGCTCGCTGCCAGTGGCGACCTCGCGGGCGGCGATCCCCATCACCACCAGGCCCGGCCACATCAGATAAGACAGGATCTCGAGGTTCTCGCCGATAGAGTAGAAGGTCATCAGGATGACCATGGCGAGGGCGATCTGCCCGGTGCGGGACCGGGCGAAAGCCAGGATGGTGAACTCGATCAGGCTCCACAGCAGCGGAATGGCCAGCGCGAGCGCGCCCACAATGCCTTTTACGAACAGCAGGCCGTACCAGGTGTGATGGCTGCCGATCGGCATGAATTCGACGAAGTGAGGCCCACGTTCCACGACGCCATGGCCCCAGATCGGGGCCTCGGTCCACCAGCGGTGCACGGCTATGTCGCCCAGCGCTTCGCGGACGCGCGTGGAATCGGCGCGCATCGACTTCACCGAATTCAGCGTCGCATCGATTGTGTCGAGAATGCCCTGCGCAAACGGCGTAACCAGGAACAGGCCCACAGTGGCCAGAAGCCAGGGGCCGGGACGGCGCGCCTGGCCGATGGCGACGACGAGGGGCCAGATGAACAGGGCGGCTGCAATGGCGAGCCGGGACTTGGAAAAGACGATGATGCAGAGCGCTGAAATGACGCCGATCCACTTCCAGAGCTTGCGCCGGTCGGCGAGCGCGAAAATTAGGTACATGTTGCCGATCAGCCCCGCGGCTGGCGACCATGGTGTGAAATAGCGCAGCCGGGTCGAGCCGTCGGTCGGTTCGATCGAATAAAGCTGGATCGCGAAGAATTCCGGTCCCGGCCCGCCGACAAGCTTGAGCGGCGAGACGAAGATCACCTCCGGCAGGCCCACTTTCGGTGCGAACATCAGGAGCGGGGTCAGGAGGAGCGAGCCGAGCGCAACGATGCCGGCTGCCCGGATGATGGTTTCGAGCCTGATGTTGAGGCAGGCGCCAATCAGCGGAAAGAGCGCAAGCAACGCCCAGCCTTTCGCCCAGCCAATGGTCGACTTGATGGTCTGGCCGATGCCGAGATTGTTGCTGGCATGGCCAATCTCCAGCGCCAGCAGCATGACCAGCATGCCGACGATCCAGACCCACACACCGGCCGGGACGCGATGCGGGGGACGGACCGCGACATCGGAACCGGCGAAATACAGCTTCGCCGCCAGCACGGCCGTCAGGCAGACGCCCAGCACGGGCCCCAGCACGTAGAGCCCGCCGACCAGGTAAAACAGCCAGGTCGTCGCCAGAGCGAAGAAGACTACAACGTCTTCAGGAGCGCGCGAATGATGGGCAGTCTGATCCACAACAGGGCAAGTCCGATGGCAAAGAGGAACATGACGGCAAAGGTGCCGAGGGCGATGAATTTCTTCGACGGTGTCGCCGGCGATTCCGGAAGTCCGGGGACTTCGATGGTCTGCGTTAGCGGATAGGAGGCGAAGGTATCGGTCCGGTTGGCATCGAGCTGGGCAAGCGCAGAGGCAAAGACCGTCTCGGCAATCTGGTGGTCGCGCATCAGGGCATCGAGTTCGGTTGCCGGACCGGCCAGCGAGGCAACGCGGGTCTGCATGGCGTTCAGCTGGTTGCTCAGCACTTCATGACGCTTGCGGGCACCTGACAATTTCGCAGATGCTCTGACCAGCGACGAGATCAGCGTGGTGCGCTCGCTGTCGGACGTATAATAGTCTTCTTCGATGGCGTGAAAGCGCTCATAGCCGAGCAGGCTGCGGCCGCGTGTCTTCAGGCCGCTGTACAGGCCAGACTGCTGCTCGGTCGCGTTGAGCATTTCGGGATGGTTCTCACCATACATTTCCGACAGTTCTGCTTGCAGCGCATTCGCTTTGGCGGTTGCGGTGGCCATGGTCTGGAAGGTCGGGTCCGACAGCAGGGAGAGAATGTCTGCCGCCTCGTCCGGGCTGATCTCGAGTATGGCCGACAGGCGTGCGATTTCGCTCTCGGCGACACTGGCTTCGGTCGCGGCACTGCTGATCTCGAGACGCAACACTTCCGTCTGCGCGACAAGATCCTGGAACTGGTCGGTGGAGGTCAGGCCATATTCAGACTGGAAGGCGATGATCTTCGCGCGGGCCTCCTCGACGGCTTGTTCGAAGCCGGTAATGGCCGCTTGATAGGCATCGCGCCGCAGCGCCTGCTCTTCAGTCCGCAGCGCAGCCAGCTCTTCATTGAAGACAATATGCCAGGTCTCGGCGAGCGCCTTGGCCTTTTCCGGGGAGGCGGACCTTACGGAGACGAAAATGAGGTTCGTCTGGTTGGCCAGGCGAATGTTGGGGGCCGGCGTGTCGCCGACTGTCTGGCCCATCCGTTCGGCGACCATGCCGCGCAGCCGGTAGGACTGGAACAGCCGCTTGTAATTTTCCGTCGGGCTCAGCGTGTGGTCGCCGAAGGGCGACGCCGCATTGCTGCTGGCCTGACCGAGCGAGTCCAGATTGACCGAGGTCGACTGACCGGCCCCGGGCAGGATGAGCGTGAAGCCACTCTCATAGGTGCGCGGGGTGAAGACATAGAGCGCGCCCGCAAGGGCAAGGATCACGAACCAGCCAATGGCCAGCACGATGAGATAGCGCAGGATACGGCCTGTCTTTGGCCCGCCGCGAAGGAAGCTCCACTTGCGGGTCAATTTGCGATCCCCCCGATGATGACCGCATTCAGAACGGGTGCGGCGGCTTCGGAGACCATTGCGATGACATCGCGGACATTGGTGACGTGGGAGTCGTAGCAGGCGATCGCATCATTCGGCAGCAGGACGGGGTTGTAATTGTCGCGGTCTGCACGCCGCACGAGGTCCTCGATGGAGCGTGAGATGACTTCGCTCTCGCCGGTGACGGGATTGCGGGAGATCAGCACACCCCAGCGGCGCGCATTCGTCGCCTGGATACCGCCCACGCAGTTGGCAGAGACGAGCCCCTGAAGGAAGCGGGTGCCATAGGGCAGGCGTGTCGCATCCTGGCCGATGGCTGAAGAAGCATTGGAAGCGGCTGGCTGGGTGAGGTTGGACATGAAGACGCGAATGCCGGGCGGTGTGATCCGCGACGGGCGGGCAAGCGCCATCTGAAAGCAGCCGCGCGAAGGCACATGAATACGGTCACCGGCGACCAGGAGCGGGTCGTCCATCGCGCCGCCATTCAGCGCGCCAGACATGTCGAACACCCGGCGTTTGCCGTTGCGGACAAGGACGATGTTGCGGATATCGGCATCCGGGCGCACGCCGGCTGCGGCGAACAGAGCTGAGGAGAGTGAGCGCTGAAAGGCAATGTCGCCGGCTGCGATTAGCCGCTCTGACGCGACATCGGCGGCTTCGCGCTGGTTGAGCAGCACATCGCCGGACTGGAAGACAGCACCGGACACAGACACCTGGATCGGCGCCCATTCGAGAACCGAAACGCTGGCGCGGGCGAAGCCGGGCTTGTAGAAGCCGCCTTCGACAAGCAGCCGTGCGACGACCGTCTCCAGCTGAGCGCTCGACATCCCGGCCGCCGGCAGATCGCCCAGGAAGGGCATGCGAAGATAACCGTTCGGGCTGATGACATAGTTGCCCTGGAAGTCGTCGCCGCGGGGAAGCTCAACCCGGAGGAGATCTCCGGGCGAGAGAAGCTGGGGCTCATCGAACGCGGCGCCGAGACCGGCATCGATCGGCTGGCCGGCCAGCGCGAGATCGAGATCCTCACACCGGCTCTGATTCATCAGGCGTGCATCGCCCGTGAGCTGATGCGCTGCAAACTGACTTTGCGCCTGATAGCCGTCACGGTTCAGGTCGACAGTGTTTGCCGGACGGTCAAAGGATGACGCACAGCCGGCCAGCAGAGCCAGGGCGGCGGCAAGCGGGGCCTTATGCATAATGGGCCTCACGGGGAAGACGCGCACAGATGGCCTGCATGGCAAAGCGGCATTCTGTGTCGATGGTCTTGATCAGGCCGCGAGTGTTCGCGGTTGTGCGGACGCTGATATAGTCATGCGCCGCCTGGAGCGCCCTGTTCAGGATGTCCTCGAAGATGCGCTCTTCGGTCTCTGATTGAATATTAAAAACAAAGCTTGCCATTGGCGGCCTCCAATTGCTCTGGAGACAGGCATTGCAATCTTCGCGACCAGTTGCGCTGTTCTATAAAAAACAAGGACTTACAGGCGCGTCACTCTGAAAATTTCGAGATATGGGGCGTTGTGCCATGCAAAATGCGAGAGCAAACTTGCAGTTTGCATCACTGCGGCGGGGCTTTTTCGAAGAGATTTGGCGTGAGTTGTACGTCCTGTGAATGCCGGTGAGACGAGCCGTAGACGCGTCAGCGCCGGGCGTATTGGCGGACATGAAAAATCGCCGGCTGAGCTTTCAGACTCAGCCGGCGACGGGATTTACTATTCGAGCAAGAGGATCTTGCAGGAAACGATGTGGGTGACCGCTGACCTAGTTCAGCAGCGCTTCGCGGATCGCCTCGAGTTCCTCATCGGTGACGTCGATTTCCTCCTTCAGGAATGTCATGACAGAGCCGTGCGTTTCCTCGATGTCGGCGAGCGCCGTCTCGATATAGAGCGGGTCTGACCGCATCAGCGGCGCAACCATTTCCGGTGGCAATTGAGCCAGGAAGGCATAAGGGCTGTCTGCAGGTATTTCCTGACCGTCGCCAACGAACTCCTCCATGTAATCCACATAGACTTCCGACAGGGCATAGTCGGCGACGACCGTATCGCGCGGGACGCCAAGGGCGGTGAGCAGGAGGGCTGCGCCGATACCTGTGCGGTCCTTGCCGGCTGTGCAGTTGAAAGCCAGCGGGATCTCGCCAGCGGCCAGCCGGTCGAACATCTCACGATAGGCCGGCGCCTGGTCCGCGGCGATGCCGGCATAGCTCTGGGCCATGTTCTGGCTCACCATTTCGGGGGTTGCGTCCGGGTTCTGGAAGATGGCCATGAGGCCCATCGAGTCACCCTCTTCAGGGTCCGGAAACGTCAGATACTCGATCTCACCGGCGCGCCATTCGGTTGGCTCTTCGGCCCGCTCATGCGCTGTGCGAAAATCGCAAATGACCTGGATGCCGAGCCCGGAGAGGTAGTCGTAGTCCTGGTCGGTGAGACCGTCCATGACGCCCGAGCGATAGAGCTTGCCCCACTTCACAGAACGGCCATCGGAGGTTTTATAACCGCCAAGATCGCGGAAGTTGCGTCCGCCTTCCAGCGGGAGAAGGCGCAGCGCTGTGCGTACGGCTTCCCCTTCTTCTGGCACGATCAGGAAATAATGACGCTGGTCGAGTGAGTCGGCGGTCCAGTTCAGCGAGTCAGTTTCCGGATTGTCGGCGATGACAATGCCCTTGCCGGGCATGGTCTGTTCGTCGAGAGCGACTTCTACGCGCTCGATTTCGCCCAGCGACGCAGGCCAGTTGATCGTGTAGGTCCGCGTCGGCTTGTCGAGGCTGACGGCGATCTCGGTGATGCCGGCGGCGTCGATCCGGTCCTGGGCCGCAGATGAACCGCTAGCGGCGATCACTGCAAGCGAGGCGGCAGTCAGGTATTTCTGGATGGACATCGTGATGTCTCCTTCTTGGCGTTTCCTTAGTAATCGACTCGGATGCCGAACAGCCAGCGGCGGCCATAGCCTTCGACCTGGTTCGGCGTTGCTGGTGTCGCGATGTATCGGACATCGGTTTCGTCGGTGAGATTGTTGCCATTGGCAAAAAGGGTGAAACGGGCATTGGAGAACTCGACCGGCAGGTTGTAGCGGATCGAGGCATCGACGCGGGACTGTTCATCCCAGTATTCCCCGAGGCTGTCATTCTCCGTCGTCGACAGCCATGCGTCCCGATACTGATAGTTCACCCGGGCAGACAGGCCAAATTTCTCGTAGAACACAGATGCGTTGAAGACCGTGTCCGATGTGCCCGGCAGCGAGAACGTGTTTCCGGAATTGGTCTCGAATTCACTGTCCAGCAGGGTCAGGTTGCCGCTGACACCGAAGCCGTCAAACGGCTCTGGCAGGATGTCATCGGCCTGCGCGATGACGCTGGCCTCAACGCCCGAGAGGTGACCGTTTTTGCCGTTGACGAAGCCGACAAGCGTCCAGTCTTCGCCAGCAGCCGTCGGCAGGTAGAAGCCGCCGTCGACCTTTGTGGAGTCTGCGTAGATGACATCGTCGACATTCCGGTAGAATGCCCCGACCGACAACAGGCTTGCCGGCGCAAAATAGTATTCCAGAGACACGTCGCCGCCCCAGGTCGTTTCCGGGTCAAGCTTCGGATTTCCGCCGATCACCGTCTGGCTCGTCGCGTCAACACTCGCCGAGGCGCGAAGCTCATTATAGCTCGGGCGGCTGACGCCGGTGGAGCCGGAAAAGCGCAGCTTAAGATCATCGGTGAGGTCGAGATTCAGGTGGGCACTTGGCAGGACATTGAAATAGTCGTCGCTATAGGCGAGATCGAGCGAAGGGCCGGAAGACGTATAGTCGGTGTATTCGACCCGTGCGCCGTATACGAAATTGCCCCATTCGAACTCAGTGGTCGCCATTCCGTAGGCCGCGATGATATCTTCCTCGATGGCAATTTCCTGGTCTGGCGGCACGGTGACATCGAGCCCGTCAAACGCCTCCGAAAAGGCCCGCCGAAGCGCATCATTGCGAAAATATGTGGCGCCGATCGAATTGTTGAAATCGGTATACCAGGGCACACCGGTCGTGAACTGATCGAAGTCGAATGTCGGCGGAAAGTACTCAATCTGCTGAACCATGCCGTTGCCGGCTGCGTCCCGCGTGTCGAACTGGAAGCCGGTCTTCACGGTCGTGTCGCGGCCAAACAGGGTCATATCCTTTTCGGCATCGAGCTTTGCCTTCCAGGCTTCATTGTCGAGCTTTGAATCAACGGTCAGAGCCAGCGTAACGGCGTAGTCGAGGAAGTTGATGTCAGTTGGGGTTTGCGTGAAAGGCTCGAAGAGATTGACGACGGGCGAATTGACATCGGTCAGGTCGTAGCCTGCCGCCACGGTTGCTGCCCGGCTGTACGGGATCGGCAAAAACGTATTGTCGGTCGTCTCCGTGTAGTTCAGGCGGGCTTCCATGAACCAGCCGCCGGCCTCGAAGTCTGCGCCGAGCGTCGATGTCCAGGTCGAGTTGTCATAACGGCCATCCTCGAGGAGCCGGTTGACTAGGACGAGCGGCTGGTATCCCGTGTCGCCCGGAGCGACAGCGCCGCTGATGGCATCGGCTCCGCCAGCAAAGTCGAACACATACTGGTTGCGTTCTTCCTGATCGACGAATTCGGTGTACAGCGTGGACAGGAATAGCCGGTCAAGGGCCGTGCCATCGGGCCGGAACTCAAGACGGCCGCCATAGGCTGTGTCTTCGCGTTCCACGAAATAGGACCGGAAATCCAGTTCGTTGACGACAAGGTCACCGCTTTCATCAAGGTCCAGGTCGAACTCGCGATTGTCCGTGTTCTGGACGCGCCGGTTGAACGAGCCGAACGCCACCCAGCCGAAATTGTCGTTCGACCAGCTGATCCGCCCATTATACTTGTTGATCGGGCCACCGCCGAGCTCCTGCTCGCCGTAGCCGGCTTCTAGCGATGCGCTGAAGCCGTCTACATCGAACGGATTGAACGTCTTGACGTTGATGAACCCGGAAACCGCCTCGCCGGGCATGTTCGGTGTGATCGCCTTGTTGGCTTCGACCGAAGAGGTGATCACCGAGGGAAAGCTGTCAAAGCGGGGAATTCGTCCATTCTGGGCGCCTGGAACGTCAATGCCGTCAAATGCGATGGCCGTGAAGCGGAAAGGGGCGCCGCGGAAGTTAATGTAGCGCGCCTGTCCCTGGTCACGCTCGATTGCGAGACCCGGAAGCCGTCCAAGCGAGTCAGCAAGGTTCTGGTCGGGAAAACGGCCAATCGTGTCGGCTGAAATGATATCGACGACATTGTCGGCATTGCGCTTGGCTTCAATGGCAGCCTGCTGGCTGTCACGAATGGGTGTCGCGGTGACGAAGACGACTTGCTGGCGCGCCTCCGCGTCTTCCTGTGCGGCGGCAGGCATCGCTGCCATCAGCGCGGCACCGGCGAGAAGTGTGGTTTTGAACGGTGTGTTGAGCATGCTTCGATCCCCTCTGGATTAACGAAGCGGCAACTACCAACACTGAACGTACGTACCAAAACAAGATTCCATGAAGCTTTAGCGTCGGATTTATGACGCGCTGCAACAAAAACGTCAAGAATGCCAGCTTTCCTCTGCTTTATCAGCTAGATTCAAGGGGGCCTGAACTTGCTTTGCTCTTGAAGCGCAGCAAAATTTTCGACAGGCTTTGAGGCGTAATTTGATCGAAGGGTGTTGTTCAAGTGTACCAATCCGGCCGGCCGACTGACATGGAAAGTGGTGACGACGTTCTTGGGGCGGCAGCTGATCAAATCCTGAGGTCTGGACTGAAAGGTCTGACATTACGCAGCCTTGCGCAGAGTGTGGGCATCAGTCCGTCATTATTGAGCTACCGGTATGGCTCTCGTGAGAACCTGATCCTTGCTGTGTTTGAGCAGGCAATATCGGCTCGGGAAGAAAATTTTGCCGGACTCGCAAGCCAGCTTCACGGCGTAGCGTCCCGGCCGGATCAGCTGCCCAGTCTCGCCCTCGGCGTTGCTGGCGTGACCACCGGTCCGCAGGCCGACATCGCCCTTATCGGCTGGGTCGGCCAGGCCGTATCACAGCGGATTCCCGGGCTGGCGGAGATCATGGCCAACTGGCCCGCTTCCGCCTGCAGTTTCTGGGCCGAGCGGTTTGATGAAATGGGCATCGAGCGTCAACTGGCTTACGCTTTTTCCGCCGGGTTCGAGGTGGCGGTTCGGATTGGATTACTGGCAGGGTCCGATGCACGAATTAAGATCTGGATGACCGACGTGATCCTGCGGTTGTGCGAACGCATCACCCGCTGCCCCGTGTCTTCTCCGGGCGATAGTGCTGCGCGTCAGCAACTCGCCGCAGCGGGATTGAACCAGGCCGCTGCCGCTCCCGAGCCGAGAACGGGCACCGCTGAGCGTATCATCGAGGCAGCCTGCGCCCTGATCCTCTCACATGGTCCTGATGCTCTGTCCCATAGACTGATCGCTAGCGAAACGGGCATCTCCCTGTCATCCATGACCCACCATTTCCGCTCGATCGACGAGATCATGATGCGCGCATTTGATCGCATCTATGAGCGCGCACGTCGCGAGACCTCGGACCGGGTGCCCGACGTCAACACGATCGATGAATTGTGCTCGACTGTGTTGCCGGCGATCCTTGAGAGGGCGAGCATGCGCGGCTCTGAGAATACGGCAATGGATGAAATCATCCTGGCCGCTTCAAGAAGCCCCGATGCCGCGTCCTATTCCGGGGCGCTTCTCGCCATGACGGGCCGAACGTCGACATTGATGTTACGCTCGATCGATTCTGTCGGCGAACGTGCCGACAGGCTGGACGGGCAGGTCTTTCGTTTCATTCTGACAGGACTTTCAGAGCAGGCGGCGTCGATGCCCGCCGAAGATCGAGCCATCTGGCTGACGGAGCAATGCGGATGCTTCCTTCACGCCTGCTGGGATCGGCAATAAGCTGCGATGTCCGCTTCGAGCACCCTTTGACATGATGCCGCCCACTGATGGGCCGGATAAAAAAATAAACATAAACACCAGGGGACGAGCCGTGATCGGGCCGCTGCGACAAGATCCAGCGATGATTTCGACCTTGCCATAATAGCCTTGCCGACTTTGTGGGCGATCTCAGACGGAAAATTGTCCGTCGTGCGCCATGTGAGGTCGTGCTTGCCTGTTGTGGGACAATTTTTGAGTGATATTGATGGATTGTAGACGATTTTCAGTCATATTGGTCAGATGCACTCAAACGAACGCGAAACCATCATCCTTTCACTTCTTGCCGCGAAGAGTTTTATCTCGTTCAGGGAGCTGGAAAGCAGTCTCGACAGTTCACCGGCTACAATTCGCCGGGATCTCGAAAAACTGTCCAGGGAAGGTAAGCTCGAACGCGTACGCGGCGGGGCAAAGAGACACGATGCGTCCCGCGTCCAAAATATCCAGAATTTGATGTCAGAGTTCCGGCTCGATGGTGTGCCTTTCCACGAGAACGTCACGTTAAACCAGCATGAAAAGCAGCTTATCGGCAAGGCCGCTGCGGGCTTTTGTTCGGAAGGCGAAGCGGTGATGATTGATGGAGGCTCGACAACACTACAGATGTGTTCCCATCTGGATGGCCTCGGCATGCAGATACTAACGAATTCGCTTTACATTGTTCTGGCACTCCTGCCGCAGAGCACCACGCGCATACTCGTGCCGGGCGGCGCTATATTCCGCGAGCAGAACATTATTTTGTCCGTTTTTGGCGACGACTGTATGCCACGCTTTCATGCCCCGCGACTATTCATCGGTGCAGCCGCTATTGGTCGGCAGGGACTCATGCAGGAGGACGTTGTGCTCGTTGCCGGAGAGCGGCGGTTTATTGAGCGTGCCGACGAGATCATCGTTCTCGCCGATGCCACAAAGTTCGATCAACCGTCCGGCAATGTCGTCTGCCCACTTGAGCAGGTCCACACAATCATCACAGACGCACGGATCACAGACAAAGCGGCCAGCTTTGTGGAAAGTGCTGGCGTAAATCTGATCGTCGCAGACCAGTAATTGGCTTCGGTTCCGGTTTACCAGTCCGGCTCGGGGAGGAAGTCGAGCCGGACTGGTACACACCAGGCACAGGGTGAGGCCATGCCTGGAATGATCTCCCGAATGTCTTCAGAATTCGAATGCCGCAGTCAGGAAATAGGACCTGGGCTGAGCTGTCAGAATGGACAGGAGCTGATCAGGATCTGCCTGCAATGACGCCTGTGTGAGAGCCTGACGATCAAGTGACGCAAGCAAGCCGCCAGAAGGCGCCCAGCTCAGAACCCCATTTTCTTCGTTTAGCACGTTCTTGATGTCAGCGCGTAGCTCCCAGGAGTCGTTGATCTGAAATGACAGGCCTGCGTCAAAAATGGAATAAGCGGGCAGTTCAAACGCATTATTCCTGTTCGCCGGACGGTCACCCAGATAGTTCCAGGTTACAAAGCCGGACAGGCGATCGGTTGGCTCATAGCTCAGCGTAGAGCGCACAAGGATATCCGGCACATTGTCTGAATCACCGTCAGGTGTGGACACGAGCACGTCGTCAGACCTGACCGGAGTATTCGCGACCCATATGCCAAAGCCGGTCGATTCCGATTTCTGAAGCGTGACTGCGGACCTCATATTCAGAGTATCCGTGAGCTGATAATCGGCCTCAATCTCTACACCCGTCGTCACAAGTTTTCCGGACGTCGGGGTTGGAGAATAGGGGGTCCCATTTTCATCGGTGAATAACTGGGTGCTCGTCACATTGTCGAGCTCACTCCAGAACGGGAAGGCCGCCAGGTTGAGGTTGTCGCCCGAATACTTCAAGCCGATTTCGAACTGGGTGATCTCCTGTGGTTCGATGAAGAGCGTACTGATCTCATCCGGCGTATCCAGATCGATCATGGTCTGAAAATCCGGTGCTTTCTTGCCTGAAGAATAACGCGCATATGCCTGTACCCGATCCGTAAATTCGTACGCGAGCGACGTTGAATATGAGACATAGTCATAGTCGCGCGTCGCGCTGAGCGGAGCGCTCTGCACACTCGGGAAATTGTCGTAGAGCGTCAAAGGATCACCATCTGCGCCGCCAGGCGTGGGCGATGGATTGGGAACACCGACCTTGTTGGTGGTCTCATATTCGATGTTCTCGTAGCGAAGCCCCCAGTCAAACATCAGCCTGTCGGTGATATCCCAGGCATGCCCGAAAAAGATCGAATATTGCTCCTGCGTTCCTACAGTTTCATTGCCACCACCGTAGGTGTCACCATGAGCGGCGAATCCTTCAGGAGACGTCACCTGAACAACATCTCCGTTCGCCAGAGTCAGGTCGATATCATACAAGGCCGGTTGGTTCGTGATGCCCGACACGCCAATCCCACCACCATTTGCTCTGTAGTGAATATCGGCGTTCGAATAGAAACCGCCCAGAGTGAGGGAGTGGTCGCCAAATGTCTTCGATAGCTGGAATTGATCCATGAACTCATCGACTTCAAAAAGGGGATCAAAGGCGACCTGGCTCAAGACGCCACCGGGCAGCACGCCCTGATTGGGAAGATTGTTTTGTGTCAGGGTCAGATCAACGCCGACGACTGAAACCACTTCTGCCGCGAGACTTCCGTCAGACCTGTTTCTGAAACTGTAAGTCCCTGGCGTGCCGAACGAGTTGGAGAATATGTAGATTAGCGGATCGGTGATGGGAATCGGGAAGATCACTGCACCGGTATTCCAGTCAGTTGAGCTCTCCTGATAACGGACCACGTTCGAAGCCCGCCATCCGTCTCCAAAATCGTGCGACCATTTAGATCCAAGTGCGACCTGTTTGGACTGCACCCGGCGGGTGGCGTCCCAGTCGCTCCTGCCGCCTGTTGGATTAATCCAGCTGTGAGGCGCGGCGGGAGGGAGGAAAGAATCCGTCGGAGATATGCCGGGCGCAAAGCTCGGGTCGTCATGATTGAAAGCAGGCAAGAACTCATGGAAGCCGTTGCTGTCATCGAGATACTTACCGGTGAAGGTCAGCTCCCCGTCGCCATAATCCCAGACCAGATTGCCGCGGATCTGACCGCCCTTGTTGAGCGAATAGCCGGGATCACGGGCACCATCAGATTCACGATAGAAGCCTGCGACAGAATAGTAGAGATCGCCTGAGTCGCCAATCTCGCCGCCATAGTAGAAGTCGCCCCGGTAATAGGGGTTTTTGCCGTCCCCTTCGAGGCCCGTCTTGAACTCGACCATACCACCCGGATCGTCTCGGCCATTCTTCGAAATATAGTTGAAGATGCCGCCCGGCGCGTTCGGCCCGGTAATGGTTGCCGTTCCGCCGCGCAAGGCCTCAAGACGTGACAGCATCAAATCAGGGCGCGAGTAAAAATCGGGCCCATAGTTTGTCATCAGCACACTGGAGACTGGCAACCCGTCTTCCTGAAGCGAGACATAAAAGTAACCGCTGGCGGCTTCGTTCGACCCTGCCGAAACACCTCGCGAATACACGACGTTACGAATCTCGCCCAAGCCCGAATTCACATAGACGCCGGGCACAGATTTAAGCAGATCCGCAGCGCTCGTAGGTGCGGCCTGCTGAATTTCACTTTCGGAAAGCGCCGTTACAGCAACAGGCGCATCTTCAAGGGCTGTTTCCTTGAAGACGCCGGTAACGATGACCCGGTCCAGCTCGTGGACCTCATCTTCGGTCGACGCTTCTTCTGTTGGTCCAGGCTCTGTCTGCGCAATCGCGGCAGGGATAAATGACAACACCCCGAACAAGGCCGTTGAGCCCACAAGCAATTTTTTCATTCTATTTCTCCTCCCCAGAGATGATTTGTATTGATTATCTATGAGGGTTTATGATTGCATTGCATGCAATATCCGTCAATTGCAATATTTTAGAAATTGTGCGCCAATGATAAAATGCATGCAATATTTTTTCGAGCGCTAGGTCGCTAATCCCCCGTGGTTCTGAACATAGTCTGGGAGATTTCACGGCCAGCGCTCGCGCACTTTTATGTTTTCTGCACGGGCATCGCGAGCAAATTAAGGTTGCCCGTCGTCAAGCTCAACAGTTGCATCGGAGTTGAAAGACCATCTTTTGATCCATTATGATCATGCGCAATCAATAAGTGTCACCAAAGAAGTGATCGATTTAGATAAGGGAGGCGTTCAGCCGCGATGCACCATGCTTTTAAAAGCTCGAGCGCGACTTTTCTCGGTTCTTGCGTGACTCCGACAAGACACTTCCAAAAAGAAAAACGGCATTGAAGGAGCCGCCATGTCCAGACCATCTCGCCTCGCTCTCGCGCTTACCGCGTCCACCTGCCTCGTATCCTGCGCCGTGTCACCCACCCCAAGAGAGGCGTCGATTCCTGAATCCGGAGTGGCGGCCGCCGCGTTCCAGGAACAGTTCGACGCCCCCCCGCTCAGTGCCAGACCGCGGGTCTGGTGGCACTGGATGAATGGCAATGTTTCCATTGATGGAATTGAAAAAGACCTCACCTGGATGCACGATGTCGGCATTGGCGGACTTCAGCATTTTGACGCCAATCTGATCACGCCTCAGATCGTGGATGAGCGGCTCGTTTACATGAGCGCGACATGGAAGGAGGCCTTCCAATATGCCGTCCGGCGTGCAGACGAACTGGGGCTGGAGATGGCAATCGCCGCCTCACCCGGCTGGTCAGAGACGGGCGGCCCGTGGGTTGAGCCGCAGGACGGCATGAAAAAGGTGGTCTGGTCCACAGCATATGTGAGCGGCGGTCAGCCTGTCGAAGATCCGTTGCCGCAACCCCCTTCGAATGCCGGCCCCTTTCAGGATCTCGAAGTCGATGAAGGAATCATCGCGCTGATATCCGGCGGAGAGATGCCGGAAGCTCCTGACTTCTATGAGGACATTGGCGTCTTCGCGATTCCCGTAGCAAAGCCAGCTCCGGATCTGAAACCAAGCTACCATTCTGGCGAAGTCCTTCTGGACGGGGGCCTTTTGACCGACAATCTTTATGCTCAAAGTCTGAGTATCCGCAGGGGCACCGAGGACAATCCGGCAACGATCGAGATCAGCTACGATTCCCCCGTGACCATTCGGTCCGCAACGCTGTTTCTGCCCGGCGGTGCAGGCTCTTTCAATGAGGTCTACTTTGATCCCTATCTTGAATTCCGTGGACCGAATGGCTGGGTAAAACTGGTGGATCTGGGGCTGTCTGTTGCTCCGACCACGGTGAGTTTTGCGCCGGTTACAGCCTCGGACTTCAGAATTGTCCTGACACCGAATACCGAGCCTGGCGCGGCGAATTTCGTTCCGGCCCCCGGTGCCATCGATCCGTTCTCAGCCCTTCGTGGCGAACCGCCTGAAAACATAGAAGTATCCGAACTCGTTCTGTCCAGCGCTGCCAGAATAGATCGCTACGAAGCCAAGGCAGGCTATTCGCTCGTGCCCGACTATTATGCGCTCGATTCATCTAATGCTGCAGGCGGCGAATCTGTGCCCGCAGAGGATGTGATTGATCTGACATCCCAACTTCAGCCCGACGGCACACTCGACTGGACGCCGCCACCTGGCGACTGGAAAATCATTCGCATGGGCTGGTCCCTCACGGGCAAGGTCAATCACCCCGCAACGACTGAAGCGACAGGGCTTGAAGTCGATAAGTTCGACGGACAGGCTGTGCGCCGATATTTCGAGACCTATCTTGGCATGTTTGAAGATACGGTCGGCGCTGACCTGATGGGCGACCATGGCATCCGGTCCGTGGTGACGGATTCTATCGAAGTTGGCGCGTCTAACTGGACGCCGGCTCTGATTGCGGAATTCAAGGCGCGGCGCGGTTATGATCCCATCCCGTTCCTGCCAACGCTGACAGGCGAGATCATTGGCTCGCGCGAGGACGCCGACCGCTTCCTGTTTGATTACCGCCGCACCCTCGCCGATCTCATTGCCGAGGAACACTATGGCACAATTGCCGATATCGCCCATGAACGCGATATGACGGTTTATGGCGAAGCGCTCGAGGGCCAGCGGGTGTCTATCGGCGACGATGTGAACATGCGCCGATTTGCCGATTATCCCATGGCAGCGATGTGGACTTATCCTCCGAATGGAGAACCGAAAGATACCCACCCGATTGACATGAAGGGCGCTGCCTCGGCGGCACACCTGTACGGGCGCAGAATAGTGGCCGCCGAATCCATGACGTCGGCGGTTTATCCTTGGGGCCATGCCCCTTCGGATTTAAGAAAAGTGGTCGATTTTGAGTTCGCGCACGGCATCAATCGCGTCGTTGTGCATACTTCGGTCCACAATCCAGGAGAGTTGAAACCCGGATTGTCGTTGTTGATCTTCGGTCAGTTCTTCAATCGCCATGAAGCCTGGGCCCCCATGGCCGGAAGCTGGGTTGATTATCTGTCGCGTAACAGCTTCCTGCTTCAGCAGGGTCAGAACTTCGCCGATATCGGATATGTCTATGGCGAAGAAGCGCCGCTGGCGGGACTAAACGCTTCAGGCAAGCTGAACGACCTGCCGACAAAGTATGGCTATGACTTTGTCTCCGAACATGCCGTGCTCAATTTGCTCGACATTGACCGGGGGGACGTCGTTGCCCCCTCCGGAGCCAGATACAGCGTATTATATCTGGGCGGCAGCAGCCGGGAGAAAATGACCCTGCCTATGCTCAGAAAACTCGATGAGCTGGTTGAAGCCGGCGCGACTCTGGTCGGCCTGCCGCCCGCTGCTGCTCCCGGATTGAAAGATGATCAGGCAGAGTTCGAGGCGCTGGTCGAAGCCATGTGGTCAGGCGAGGTTGAAACCTCACTGGGGGCGGGCCGCATCGTTGCCAAGTCCAGCATCGAAGAGGCGCTCGGTTATATCGGCCTCCCCGCTGACTTTGATTATTCCGCAAGCGAGAGCGACGCCGAAATTCTGTTTGTACATCGCCAGCTGGACGACGATCACATCTATTTCGTCAACAACCGGGAAGATGTCGAACTCAAGGTCGATGCCTTGTTTCGTGTCGACGGCAAAACGCCTGAAATCTGGCGCGCTGATACAGGTGAAATCGAACCCGTCTCCTACCGGATCGAAAATGGCCTGACCCATGTGCCGCTGACATTTGCGCCCGGCGACAGCTTTTTCGTTGTCTTCCAGGGTGAGGCCGAAGCGAAGTCTGTGACCATCGACACGCCCGCGCTCCAGAAAATGGCGGATCTCAGCACAGATTGGACGGTGAGCTTTGAACCTGATCTCGGCGCTCCGGACGGAATGACCCTTCCGGTTCTCGCGCCACTCAACGAACAGGCTGAGGACGGGATCAAGTATTATTCGGGCATCTCGACCTATTCGCGACGCTTCGATCTGCCAGACGGTATGAGCTCGAGTGCTGATCCGGTCATCCTTGATCTTGGTCGCGTTGGCGATGTCGCTGAGATCCATGTGAATGGTGAGGAAGTGACGACCTTGTGGAAGGCGCCATGGACAGCTGATATCTCGGAATTTGTGAAGGACGGAGCCAATGAGATCACGGTGAAGGTCGCCAATCTCTGGGTCAACCGGCTGATCGGCGATATGCAGCCGGACGCTGACAAGATCACATTCACGACCATTCCCACCTACATGCCTGATGCGCCCCTGCGCCCGTCTGGCCTGATCGGACCCGTGAGTCTGATGACTGAAGCAAAAGCGGCAGACTAAGCCGAGAGCCTGGCAACGCTGAAAACGAACACCATGCCGAGCTGGGCTTTATTGTCAGCACAAGTCGAACGTTTTGGTCTCTTTATTTTATCCACGGACAGAGCTCCCGAGCCCTGTCCGTGGATAAGTCATGTGTTGTGGGATTGCAGACGGCGCGCGATTTGGCTCTGCCGCCGGATGAGCCTCACGCAGCGAGTTCTCGCTTCTCACCGGGAATGATAATGGCTGCCGCGGCACACAGGAAGAAAACGAGCGTCGGCCAGATCAAATGACTGCGGAACGCATCCAGCAAACCGTCATAGGTTTCGCCGTCTGCCAACACCAGACGGATCGCTGAAACAATGATCCATGCCAGCGCCAGATAGCTCACAATTTGCAGCCCCCACCACGCCTTGGTGTAGCCGCCTGACTCATCAATCTCTGCCCCGGAAGCCAGATAATCTGCTTCGTCCTTTTGGCGCTTGGCGATCGCGGCTTCCTCCATTGAGGCTTCGGGATAGTTCCTGGCTACGCCAAATGCCTTCGCACAAAGAATGTAAACGACAGTTGCTGTAATCCACGCTGGAATCAGCAGGAAAAACTGGTGCACGCCAGCTCCGAAATAGAGACCGAATATGACAGCGAATGCCGCCGCCCAGGCAATCACCGCCGCGAAGTTGAGGCCGGATTTGCGATAGCTGTTCCAATACCGATTGAGCCCGATGCGTTTGAACAGCCAGTGTTCAGCCACAATCACCGCACCAACCGGAGACAGGGTCAGGCCCATCCAGCCGACATAGCCAAGCAATTGGGAAAACACGAAAGGCGAACAGGCGAGAACCATAGTGACGACGCCGACGATGAGTGTCACCCAGACCCGACTCCACTTTGGATTCAGGCTCTGGAAAGCCAGTCCTGCGCGATAGAGTGTCGGATTGGATGTTGTCCAGCCGGCGATAATGACCGCAAGCACGCCCGCTCCGCCGAGTGCCTGTGTGGCCACGGCACCAGGGTCGAGGGATGAAATGTCGGTTGTCAGCGCATACGCCGCGCCTGCACCCATCACGCCCGCGAAGACCCAGCAGGCAAAGTGGCCAATGAACATTCCAAGGGCCGAAAACCAGCCATAAGACTTACGCTTTGCAAACCGAAGCAGGGTCATGTCGCCGAGCGATCCGTGCATGGCGAGGTTGGCGACCCAGGCAAAGGCCGCAATCGACCAGAAGCTTTTCGCTTCGTTTGGAATCGCCCAGAAGGCCCCCTCCATTGGCGTCGGCTGGTAAACTTGCGTGGACAGCACAGACCATATCTCGCCAAGAGAGAGGGCAGGAAGGTTTGCACCAACCGCCTCGGCAAGCATCGGATACAGCGCTAGGGCACCGACGAGAAACATGCAGATCATCCACGGCACAACAGCACCGGCAAATTGCGCCAGACGTTTAAAGCCCAGAACAGCCAGCGTTACGACAACAGCGCCAACCGCCAAGGCAATCAGAATGAACCGGATGTCTGTTGGCAGAAAGCCGGTCTGCGCCTCAATGGGTGACCCGGGAAAAGCGCTGTTGAACAACACGCGGACGGCCGACGCGGACACCGTGATCATGGATCCTGCGAGTCCCAGAAACATCACGCCATTCACAACTGAATAGAGCTTGATGAAGTGACGACCGGCGATCTTCTCCAAATAGGCATAGAGCGTGAGCCTGGTGTCGACCGCAATTGGGGAGGTAACGAAGACCCAGGTCAGCACCGCGAGAAGATTGCCGAGCAGCAGGCCGAGAATCACGTCGGATGCAGCAGCGCCCGCTCCCGCAAAAAGCGCCCCGATAACAAACTCGGTACCCGCGACGTGCTCACCGGCATAATTCCCTGCAAAATAGCCGGCTGGCTGAAGCTTGTTGGGCGGAATTGGCAAATGATCCAGCCCTTCTGGTTCGCCACCCGATTTGAGAGTTTGCGCGCTTATCGCTTGATCCGTCATGAAAGGGCTCCCCGGGACAAGCTTTCGCCTGACCAATTATGATAGTTTATTGTTGTTATTGATTGCATTCGATTGAATTATCGTCAACCAAATAGCTTGATGTGTCACATCCAATGAGGAAATTGCGGGTCATTAGAGAGCAGGGAGGCAGGCATGATCATCTCCGCGCCTGAAGATTACAGGGCGAGCGCCAGACAGACACTGCCGAGATTTCTGTTTGATTACATAGATGGTGGCGCGAATTCTGAAGTCACTCTCGAACGGAACAGCTGCGATCTGCGAGAGATTGAACTCCGTCAGCGCGTTCTGAAAGGCAGCCTTGATATCGAGCTCAGCTCTCAGCTCTGGGGCCAGAATTTGGCGCTACCCGTGATCCTCGCGCCCGTCGGTCTCACCGGCATGTATGCAAAACGAGGTGAAACTCAGGCAGCTAAGGCTGCAGAACGGATCGGCATTCCCTATACGCTCTCTACTGTTTCAGTCTGTTCGATCGAGGAAGTATCAAAAGCGGTTTCCAAGCCGATCTGGTTTCAACTCTATGTCTTGCGTGATCGCGCTTTCATGAAGGATGCGCTCGAGCGCGCCATGGCGTTTGGGATCGACACGCTCGTATTTACCGTAGACATGCCCGTTCCCGGATCCCGCTATAGAGATGCACATTCAGGCATGAGTGGCCCGAATGCCGGGCTTCGAAGGATCCTTCAGGCTGTGACCCATCCCAACTGGGCTGTCTCGGTTGGCCTGTTCGGCCAGCCTCACGATTTGGGCAACATATCGGCTTATCGCGGAAAGCGGACAAATCTTGCGGATTATATCGGCTGGCTGGGTGAAAACTTTGACCCTGAAATCAGCTGGTCAGATCTTCAATGGATCCGGGATTTCTGGCCGGGCAAGCTGATCATCAAGGGCATACTCGACGCTGATGACGTAGAGGACGCAATTGCGCTTGGCGCTGATGGCCTGATCGTCTCGAACCATGGCGGGCGTCAACTCGACGGCGTGTCGTCCAGCATACGGGCATTGCCGTCAGTCGTGAAAGCGGTCGATGGCCGCGCGAGGGTCATCATGGATTCCGGTATTCGGAACGGACTGGACGTGGTTCGCGCCCTTTGCCTTGGCGCTGACGCGACCATGATCGGCCGATCCTACATTTATGCACTGGCGAGCGACGGCCAGTCCGGCGTTGAAAATCTTATGCAGCTCTACAAGAAGGAAATGCAGGTCGCGATGACCCTGATCGGTGCAGGAAGTTTATCTGACCTCACACCCGACAAGGTCCGGCTGTAAACGGATCAACTATCCGCCCCTCACGCAATCGCGCTTGCCTTTTCGGCCAGCCGCTTCCAATCGCGGAAATAGCCGGTCAAATCTGTCTCCAGCGGCTTGACCCGCTCTAACTTCGTGTTTGGCTTCAACATAGGATTGATGAGCTTAAGCGCGCCGAACGAAACATCGTTTTGGGCGTGGCACGTATAAATCGCATCATTGGGACGAAGCGATGCGAGGGCCCTGACGATCACCTCTGCTTCGGCGAACCGCCCTTCAACGAGAATGGTTTGATAAGAGCCTATAAGATCAAGGCTGGTTGTGGCGAGCATGGCCGCATAAAGACATGCACCGCTGCGCCGGGCGAACCAGTCTTCCGGCATGTCGATCCAACGTCCGCGTCCGTTCGGGTAAGGTCCGAAACCTTTTGCAAAACTTGGCTGAAGCATACGTCCATTGGCGACCAGGCCGGGTACTGCGTCCAATAATGCGGGCTGATCGGGTTTGATGTCGACACGGCGCGTATCAATACCGATCAATGTTTCGATTTCTCGCCCACCCATGAAACGTGCTGAAGGAATGGCGTCACTCCAGGCATCAACATTCAGGAGGCAATCCCGGTCCAACGGCAATGTGTTGATATTGAAAGGTGTGGCAGGCGTTCTCATCGCGACAAACCATGTGCCTGTCGACAAAACCGTGCGGTCGCCCTCTGCCATCTCATCATGGGCACGCGCCGCAACCAGGGCCGCATTGGAATCGTGAATGCCGCAATAGATCTTGACGTCCTGTGACAGACCCGTCTGTTCGGCAAGCTCTGATCGCAACGTGCCAATCGCATTGCCTGCAAACGCCTTGGGCGCGAACGCTGACGCCCAGCCCATCCGCTTCGCCATCGGCGAGTAGTCGCTCCGCAGGGGATCCCAAAGATCGGTGTGACAGCCGAGGCTCGTGACTTCGGCGCGATCAACTCCGGAAAGAAACCAGGCCCAGTATTGGGCCCAAGGCATCAGCGTGGCGCCCTCCAACAGATCCGGAATTTCGCGTTCCTGCCAATAGAGCTGCGCGCCAGCATTAAGGCCTTCGGACAAGCGTGGCGAGCCGCTGATCGAGAATGCATCGCGTTCAGCGGCATAGGCCTCGGCAATATGAGCCGGGAGGCTGGTTTCATAATCCATGGGCTGGGCAGCAAGTTTCCCGTCGCGCACGACGGCCAAAGCCGCCCCATGTGCGACCGGGATGATCTTTGTGATAATCGCCTGCTCAGAGAAGCTCTTGAGCGTATCGATCACCCATGGGGTGATCCCTTCGACATCCAGAACATCGAAATCACCTGATGAGCGTCGCTCATTCGGACGGGCTTCACGACAGATCGGCTCGCCATCTGCTGTCCATAAGCTGAGTTTGCTCATGGTTTTCCCGACATCGAGCACGACGATAGCGTTTGCTTCCATATCCTCCGCGGCCCCGCTATGAGTGTTTTGATTGTTTTCTATCGTTTTTGATTGAATATGGCAATTTGAAATGCTAAATCTTGCTCGAAGCCCGACCGAGGAAGAGTTACGACCATGGAAACGATGTCTCCTTCACATTCGAAATTCGCCACAAAGTTCGCTGTCCCATCGAGCTTGTGGAATGATGAAATTGCAAGCACGCTTTCACCGGCAGAGTTGTTACTCTACCGCTCCAATCTTCTGGGCAGCGACCTCACGGTGACCAATTTCGGCGGCGGCAATACCTCGGCAAAACTCAAAGAAACCGATCCCCTGACAGGTGATGAGGTCGAGGTCCTTTGGGTAAAGGGGTCTGGCGGAGATATAGGGTCGATGAAACTTGATGGGTTTTCGACGCTTTATCAATCAAAACTGCTGGAACTCGAAAGCCATTATAATGGCCCGGAAGACGACGATAAAATGGTCGGCTATCTGCCGCATTGTACATTCAATCTGAATCCTCGTGCTGCATCCATCGATACCCCGCTCCACTCTCTTCTGCCGTTTAAACATATCGATCACGTTCACCCAGATGCGATCATTGCGCTTGCGGCGTCCTCTGGTGGGGAAGCGGCCACTCAGGAAATCTGGGGCGGCAAGATCGGCTGGCTCCCATGGAAACGACCAGGCTTCACACTCGGCGTGATGATCCGTGACTATGTGAAGCAAAACCCGGGTGTTCAGGGCGTTATGCTGGCCGGACACGGGATCATTTGCTGGGCCGATACAGCGAAAGCCTGCTATGAACAGACCATTCAGTTGATTGCTGATGCTGCCGAATATCTGAACACAAAAATGGGCGACGCCCCGGCCTTTGGTGGTGAACAGGTTGCGCCCAAGCCAGAGCGCAAAGCGATCGCGGCGAAGCTCATGCCGAAACTGCGCAGCATGATGACGGGCGAGCGTCCGAAACTCGCGCATTTCTCCGATGATGGTGAGACGCTTGAATTTGTGGGGTCAGCCGACTTCGAACGCCTGGCAGAACTCGGCACCTCGTGCCCGGACCATTTCCTGCGAACAAAGATTGCCCCGCTTACGCTCGATCCATCCCGGATCGACGATGATAGCTATCTTGAGCAAAGCCTTTCGGATTATCGCGACAGCTATGCCGCCTATTACAATCGTTGCGCAGTCGAAAGCGACCCAGCGATGCGGGACGCAAATCCGGTTGTTGTTCTCATTCCAGGCGTCGGTCGCATCACCTTTGCCGCCAATAAGGCGACAGCCCGTATTGCTGGCGAGTTCTACGGCAATGCGATCAATGTGATGCGCGGAGCGGAAGCCATTGGCGACTATATTGCGCTTGATGAGAAAGAAGCTTTTGGGATCGAATACTGGGCGCTTGAAGAAGCGAAACTCCAGCGCATGCCAAAACCCAAACCGCTCGTCGGCAAGATTGCCGTTGTGACTGGCGGTGCAGGCGGCATCGGCTCAGCGACAGCAGCGCGTCTCATGTCTGAAGGGGCGTGCGTGATGCTGATGGATCGTGATGAAAACGCTCTTGAAGCCGTAGGATCCGGTTTCGCCGAACGTTTCGGGAAGGACCATATAAGGTCCGCTGTCTGTGATGTGACGAAAGAAGACCAGGTGATCGCCGCATTTGAAAGCTGCGCATTGGAATTCGGCGGATGTGACATCTTCGTCGCGAATGCGGGTATCGCGTCCTCATCTCCGTTCGAAGACACGTCGATTGCGTTGTGGGACAAGAATTTTGATGTCCTTTCAAAAGGTTATTTCCTCACAGCGCGCTCGGCCTTCACGTTGATGAAGCTGCAGAAAGAGGGGTCCATTGTCTTCATTGGCTCCAAGAATGCGGTTGCAGCCGCAAAAGGCGCATCGGCTTATGCCGCTGCCAAAGCCGCTGCTAACCATCTGGCGAGATGTCTGGCGCTGGAAGGCGCACCTTATGGAATCCGCGTAAATGTCGTGAATCCGGACGCTGTGATCAAAGGTTCGAAAATCTGGGATGGCGACTGGCGTAAGGAACGTGCCGGTGCACACGGTATCGACACCGGCAAGGAGCTCGAAGAGCATTATCGCCTCCGGTCGATGCTACAGCGAGATGTATTGCCGGAAGACATCGCGGAAGGTGTTTATTTCTTCGCAAGCGATCTGTCCGCCAAGTCGACCGGAAACATGCTTAACGTTGATGCCGGTAACGCCCAGGCCTTCGTCCGATAACAACGCCGTGGCATGCTCCGGGCTGGATGAACCAGCCCAGACAGGCATTGACCGGCCCGACCTTTCCAGACCGAAGTAAGATTTCAAGATCATGACACACACATTGCCAATCTCTGATGAGTTGATCCACGAGCAGAACGCTAAAAATAGCGACGCGGTACTGGAAGATTATGAGGCGCTCGGACGGAAACTGAAGAGAGGTCAAATCGACATTGATGAGATCACTCGCAAAGTTGCAGATTTTACGGTCGCAATCCCCTCCTGGGGCGCCGGACGGGGGGGTACACGCTTCGCCAAATTCCCGATTCCGGGTGAGCCGACCAATATCCACGAGAAGCTGGAAGACTGCGCCGTTATCAATCAACTGTGTCAGGCGACCCCTCGTGTGAGCCCGCATTTTCCGTGGGACAAGGTGGATGATTACGATGCCCTGCGCGAGGAAGCCGCAGCCTATGGCCTCGGCTTTGATGCCGTGAACTCCAACACATTCCAGAATCAACCCGGCCAGGCCCACTCCTATGAGACCGGCTCGTTGTCATCGACAGATGCTGCGACCCGCGCGCAGGCCGTGGCGCACAACATCGAATGCATTGAGATTGGCAGGAAGCTCGGATCGACCGACCTGACGGTGTGGGTCGGTGATGGAACGAACTTTCCCGGCCAGCAGGACCTCGCCCGTTCTTTCGACCGTTATCTTGAATCAGCAGCCGAAATCTATGCGGCCCTGCCGGATGACTGGCGCATGCTGCTTGAGCACAAGATGTTCGAGCCGGCCTTTTATTCATCGGTTATTTCCGACTGGGGCTCGTCGATACTCGCGGCGCAGACGCTCGGCGACAAATGCCACTGCCTGGTCGATCTCGGTCATCATGCGCCTAACGTAAATATTGAGCAGATCGTCGCGCGGCTACATCGGTTCGGAAAGCTCGGTGGTTTTCATTTCAATGATTCCAAATATGGCGATGACGATCTGGACTCTGGATCGATCGACCCGCATCAGCTCTTTCTTGTATTCAACGAACTCGTCGAGGCCGAACTCAATCCCCGCGATGGGTTTTCTCCGGCTTATATGATCGATCAGTCGCACAATGTGACTGATCCGATTGAATCGATGATGTCATCAGCGGATGCGATCCTGACCGCCTATACAAAAGCCCTTCTCGTCGACCGGGAGGCGCTCCTTGCGGCCCAGGAGTCGAATGACGCCATGCTGGCCTTTCAGGCTCTCAGAGCAGCCTACAAAACCGATGTGTCACCCATTCTTGGAAAAGTCCGCCAGCAAAAAGGTGGAGCAATAGACATGATCTCAGCGTATCGCGTTTCGAAATTCCGCGAACACAAAAGTCGAGACCGCAGAGTTCTTGGCATGAGCGCCGGAATCGTCTGAGTCCAGACCAGCGGCTCCTCTACGCCCGGCCCATGCACGAACCGGAGCAGAGCGCCGGCTATTTCTTGAAAAGGGTGGTGTCCTCATCGGACAGGGCACTTTGCGGTATCTCTGGCAGCTCAAATTCACGGATCTCGCCATTCGGGCGGGAAATGGCAACGAGGTGGCGGGACCCGTCCGTGTCGAAGGCAAAGGCCTGGCCCTCTGCCCCAATATCGATCGTGGCGACGTGGATGAGCTTCGGTCCCATGCTGGGCTTCGCCACGACATAAATTTCCTTGCGGTCATGGCCCATGAGGTAGAGCAGGCCGTCCGGCCCGATCTCGCCGCCGGATGCGGCCTGCGGTGCCATCAGCTCTACTAGCGCATTGGGCAGCATCCATCCGCCGGTCTTCCGCCACTCGGAATCGAAGCTGTAGACCCCGGCATAGGCATTGGTCTTGTAGGGCAGGCCGGTCTCGTCATTATAGTGCGCAAAGCCGGCAATCCAGCCATCGCTCACCTGGTCGAACCAGACCAGAGAGCCTTCATCCATAAGGCCGAGGCTGTGGCTGGAGCGATGCTCGAGCGTGTGCTTGTCGAACACTTCGATCGAGCTCGCCATAGGCACTTCGGGGTGGTTGGAATTGGCGCAGACGAGATCATCGCCGTCGACGAAACAGGAATTGATATGCCGGATGAGGCCCTTTCGCGGGCCGACCCAGCGCTCCTCGAGTTCTCCGGTTTCGCGGTCATAGCGCGCTATGACATGGTTCACGATGGCGTACACGGCGTCCTCATCGGCTGCCGTGCCCTGGCGTGCTTCCGGGGCTTCCCATGTGTTCAGAAGGTCTGCCTCAAGCCGAACCGGCTCGGCTGGCTCATAGACCGGGATGTCCTCATAGCGCAGCGGCTCGGCAAAGGCCGGACCCGACAGGGCCCAGGCGATAGAGGCGAGGCTGACAAGGCGGATAGGGTTAAACATACGGGTCTCCTAGAAGTTTGCAGTGACGCCGAGCCAGAAAGTCCGGCCGAAGACGGCATCTTCCTGCAGGTAGCGCGCACCCGGCCCGGTCAGTTCGCGCCGGCCGCTATCGGTCAGGTTCTGGACCTCGCCGACAATGGTGAAATGGTCGCTCGCATTGAAGCGTGCCTGCAGGTCGACCTGCTCGCGCTGGTCCCAATATTCATCGGTGTTGTTATCGTCCGGCGTGATCGTGTCGATGAAGCTGTCGGTATAATTGTAGGAGGCCCTGATCTCGAAAGCGTCCGTCGCATAGAAGGCTGTGAGATTGTAGGTATTGTCGGGCTGCTGGAAGAAGCCGGTCTCACGCGTCGACCCGTCGCTGAGCGGGACCACGAATTCTGTATCCAGCAGGGTCGCATTGGCCGAAACACCAAGTCCGTTCCAGGGCGCCGGCAGGAAGCTGAATGTCTGCTGATACTGCATTTCGAGCCCGAGAATCTTGGCACTTTCGGCATTCTCCGGCTGGGTGACGGCATCATAGGTGACGCCGTCAACCGTGATCGCGCCGACCGTGGTCTGCGTGAAGATCTCGTCGGAGATATCCTTGTAGAAGACGCCAGCCGAAAGGATGCCGTCGCCAACATACCATTCGGCGCTGAGGTCGAAATTGTCCGACTGGCGCGGTTTCAGATCCGGATTTGACCGTGAAATCGTATTGTCGGTGGTGTTGATCGATACGCCCTGGGTCAGCAGGTTGAGGTTCGGCCGGCCGATCGTGCGGGACGCTGCTGCCCGCAGGACGACATCGTCGGTGAGATTGTAGCGGATATTGATCGACGGCAGGACATCAGAATAATCCCCCGAGACGACGTCGCCGCCGCGCGGCGCGCCTTCAAACTCGGTCTGCTCCAGGCGCAGGCCCCCGGAAACGGTCCAGGGTCCGTTCTTCCAGGTGCCCATGAGATAGCCCGCTGTCACGTCTTCCTGTGCGGACGAGCCATTCTGGACCGTGAGAGCACTGACGAGATCTCCGCTTGCGGCCGCAGCATCGGAAGCGGGGATCGAGATGCGGAAAGGGAAGCGGTAGCCGCCCTGATAGTCGACACCTGCGAGGCTGTCTTCATCGACGCGGTCCAGCGTATAGGTGACGCCATCACCGGCCACGAAACGCTCAAAGGTCAGGCCTTCGGACTTATCGCTGGTGCGGAAGAGAAGCCCGCCTGCAAAGCTCCAGTCTGGCAGGCCGGATGCGTCCCAGGTGAGGTCGGCGGTATATTCCTGAATGTCGTCCTCGGCAAAACGGTCCAGCGTGCCCCGGTTCTGGAAGATGTAGTTTGAAGGATCGTAGAAGGCGTCCGGATCCAGCGGCTGCGTGACCGGGAAGATGGTGGAGATGTCGTAGCGGGCGCCGAGGCTGGTATCGGTCTGGAAAGAGTCGGTGACTTCCGGATTGTCGAGTTCGGCTGTCGTATAGACGCCCTGGAGTTTCAGATTCCAGTCAGGGGCAAAATCCCAGTCGACCTTGGCCCGGCTGTTGAAGATCTGGCGGTCCAGGGTGAACCGGCCAATGCCGATGATGTTGAACCCATTGTCGAAAACGCCCGTCGTGTCTGTCTGCTCTCGGATGACGGCCGGCTGATTTGAGCCTGACCCTGTGCCGAACTCGAAGCGCTGCTCGTCGCGGCGCTCATCGTCATTATACTCATTATAGGCGACGGCGACTTCGGTTCTCAGCGTATCGCTCGGACGCCATTCCAGCTTGCCGACGACACCAATCCGTTCACGGACGTTATTGTAGAAGAACTGGCGGTGATTGGTTGGCACGACGACGCCATTGCCATTACCAAGACCGACATTCACCCCATCGGCGTCGAATTCGGTGTAGTCTGCGTCGTCGACTTCGATCTGCGGGATGTTGAAGTTCCGGATCGAGTAGTCGACCCCGAGAACAGCGCCGAACTGGTCGGCCGGTCCAAATTGGGTGCCGGTCGCGAAATTGGCGCGCCAGGTGGTCTTCTTGTCCGAGCCGTCGAGCGTGGTGCCTTCGCCCGACTGTTCATAATCGCCGATATAGGCGCCGCCAACAAAGAAGGGCTCGCTCTGGTCGAAGGCGCTCCGGGTGACCAGATTGATCGTGCCGCCAATCGCATTGTGGTCGAGATCCGGCGTGATCGACTTGCGGACCTCGACGCGCGAGACGAGAGAAGAGGGAATGAGGTCGAGGGGAACGGCGCGGCCAAGCGAGCCACGCTCCGGCGAGGCGACGATGCCGCCGTCAATCGTGGTGCGGTTATAGGTGGCGTTGAGGCCCCGGATGATCGGGAAGCGGGCCTCGCCCTGGTCGTTCTGGACCGCCGCGCCCGGGATACGGACGACGGCCTGGGCAATGTTGAGATCGGGCAGCCGGCCGACATCGTCCTGCGACACCGAGTCGACAATGATATCGGCGTTGCGCTTCGCCTCGACCGAGCGGGCCTGGGAGAGGGCCTGTCCATAGACGACGACCGTGTCCTGGCGCTGTTCGGCTTCGCTGGCGTCCTGCGCATTCGCCAGAAGCGCCATCGCCGATACCATGCTTGCCCCACAGCCAAGAAGAAGGGCTCTTTGGTTCCGTTTCATGTCTGATCTCCAGCTTTCTCATCAGTGACTGGAGCCGGGGCAGACCATGTCCATATGACGTGCCTGCGACGGATTCTTGATTGTTTTGTTTCAGCGGAAAGCGCCTGGAAATTCAGTTCGCAACTGTCTTAAAACAGAGCGTGATTATCCGAACCTCATGTTGCGGTTTGGGTGCTGTTAGTCCAATCGCAGCCTTGAACTGGCGTCCACATCAATGGTCCAGTCCTTCGAACACGCTTGCGCGCCATTGGCGGAAGCCTGCCCGGGTCTCACGGCCTATGGCGTTTCGGTTTCGGTAAAGAAGGCGCGCTTAGGGGCCGTACCCAGCCGCCTCTAATACCTCGGGGGCGGAGTCCATGGCGCATAGGCGAAAGACTGAAACTCCGGCGGAAGAATTGGGTCGTAAGGTGCACTGAATGAGAAGGGGGCATTGCCCTTGCTCCAGACGTTCACATGTTTGCCGCCGACGAACCGGATCAGGCTGACACAGCCCCAACGTGTCCCGAATGGTCCATGAGGGATGCCTGGCGGGCGCCAGAAATAGGAACCGGGCGCCATTGTTCCCTGCGGTCCGGTGAGCGACCCGGAAATCATATAGGCTTCTTCCACGACCGGGTGGGATTCCTGCGGTCCCTCAAGGCCTGGGGGTTCGGAATGAGGCAGGATCATCGAGAGAAAGGTGCGCTCACCGGTCTCGGGATCTTTTCGCAAGTCTTTCCTTGAGATGCCGAGATGGGCCAGTTTCGGATCGTTGAGGGTCATGTCCCACGGCATATGGAGGGCATCGATCCGGATATGGGACTTTGCTGGCGCTTCATCACCGGAATAGATCTCCGGCTCCTTGTCGAAGAAGGTCAGCACGACCGCGCCCTGTGGGGCAGACATGGCACCATAGGCGTGCCTGGCCGGAAAGTACCCATACGTGTCGTGGGTGTAGTGCTCGTCATCGACGATCAGCTCGCCTTCCAGCACGTAGAACTCCTCGTCTGCGACAATCCGGTTGTCGCCTTCGCGCCGCCAGCCTGGCGGATAGCGCAGGATCGCGCTGCAGGCTCCGGTTTCCGGGTCCCGGCTGAGGAATTTGTATTCTACGTCCGGGCGGGCGGCGCCCTCTCGGATACGGCGCCAGGGCAGGAGCTGGGCCTGAATGAATTCGATGTGCGGCCGCATAGGGTACCTCGCTGTTAGAGGAAGGCGCCGTTCAACGCTCGTCTAGAGAACCGACGGCAGAGATTTGTAATAAAGATATACCATTAAAAGGGGGCAGCAATGGACTGTACGGTCGCACCTCCGGGCGAGGCATGCCGAGCAGAGTAGGGCGCTCTGATGTCGGCTCTAGAGCGTGGTGATTCTCACAATGTCATGCCAAATGCGTAAGTCGCATTCGGCCATGGTTTTCGTGATGAACGGGTGCTGTCAGTCTAACGCGAACCAGTCTTTATCATCGCTAGCGCTCCTGACCCTATCCAGCCAGTAGCTACCGCCATTCAAGAAGAGCGGCATTACGCTGGCATTTGAAAGTCTGGCGGCGGTTGATGTGGCTCGATCTTGGACGGCACATGGATTTCCTACTCGCGGGCTTTGGATGGTGTCGGATGCCCGAGCATCTCGTGAAGGAGCATCTGGATGCAGGAAGGTTGGTCAGGCTCACGCTTGATGACGATACCAGAGGGAATGCAGATCCGTTGGCGATTTACGCGGCCCATCTTGCCGATCGCGTGCCTGGCCCGGCGGGCCGCTGGCTTTTGAGCGACCTGCAGGCGCGATTGGCTGACTGAGCCGCGCCCTTCAGGTCCGCGCGTTTACCAGGCCACCGGACCGTCTTCGTCCGAGAAGGTTCCGGTCGGTCCGTCGTCACCGATCAGGGCAAGCCGGACCGGTTCGCGTGCGCCTTCTTCGACGCTACGCGTGCCGTTGAAGTTGTTGAGCGCGGTCGAGGTAAAGCCGGGGCAGGCGGCGTTGACCTTGATATTGGTGCCTTCGAGCGCCAGCGCGAAGGCAAGCATCACGGCGTGCGCTGCTGCCTTTGAAACCGAATAATTGCCGAACATCCGCCGATGATCATTGGCGGGGTCGGAGTTGAGCGTCAGCGATGCGCCAGAACTCCCGATGATGACGATGCGGCCTGCAGGCGACTCGCGCAGAAGCGGAAGCATGGCTTGCGTCACGGCAATGACGCCGAACACATTGGTCTCGAACACCGTCCGGACGTCGGCAAGCGGCGCGTCCGTGAGCAGGTTTGTCCTGACGGCCTCCGCAAAGTCCTGGTTCGGCTTTGCCCGTGAGATCCCGGCATTGTTCATCAGGATATCGAGGCGGCCAAACCGGGTGCGAATGAGGTCGGCCGCCCGGGTGATCGATGCTTCATCCGTGACGTCGAGCTGGATGGCGTGGGCTTGCCCGCCAATTTCCTGCGCCGCCTTCTTGCCCTTTTCAAGGTCGCGCGCACCGACGATCACCGTCAGTCCTTTTGCAACGAGATCCTTCGCTATTTGGAGGCCAATGCCTTGAGTGGCTCCGGTTACGAGAGCGATGCGTTCGTCCGACATGATGAAGTTTCCTTGTTTCCTGGCTGGCTTTTTGAAGCCTGACGGCGTATTAAACGGAACAGTCTTCCGCCTATATACGGAACGTTGTTCCGTTTAACAAGCGTTGATTGATGAAATGGGAGATTCCATGTCTGGAAAATCGTCGGAACGGGCCGTGCGCGCCGATGCGCAGCGCAACATCGAAAAACTGGTGCGCACCGCTCGGGACGTGTTCGCCACATCCGGTGTCGAGGCGCCGATGCGCGAAATCGCCGAAAAGGCAGGGGTTGGCGTCGGGACCATCTACCGCAACTTTCCCCAGCGCTCCGATCTGATTGCAGCGGTGTTTCGCAGTGAGGTTGACGCGTGCGCGGACGCCGCAGCCAGTCTTGCAAAAGCGTTTCCTCCCGGGGAAGCGCTCGACCGCTGGATGCAACGCTATGTCGACTTCATCGTTGCCAAGCGTGGACTGGCTGCGGCCCTGTATTCGGGCGACCCCGCATTCGAGGCCTTGCCAGCCTATTTCGACAGCCGGTTCGAGCCCGCGCTGCAAAGATTGCTCGATGCCGCCGTCACCGCCGGAGACATACGGCCGGATGCAAATCCCTATGATCTTCTGCGCGCCGTCGCGAGCTTGTGCATGCCGTCAAGCGATGGCAATCCATCAGCCGCTCGCCGACTGGTCGCACTGCTGGTTGACGGGCTGCGTTACCGTGCGAACGGTCCGCAGAGGCACTGCTGATCTTGCACCGCCGGGCGTGCTCTAGGTGCCGCTCTGCATGAGCAAACTCACGGCGCCGCTCTCGCGGGTCTCGGCCTATTCGAATTTCTGGCGCGACGCGCCAGCGCAGGCATCTTCCGCTCAGCCATCGCCGAAGCGGTGCTGGCGCTGGCTTTCATCTGGGTGTGGTGGGCCGGTTGAAGGGGGGTGTCAGACGAATACGAACCAGTCTCAGCTTGCCGGGAGCAACCAAGATTCATCGCCTTGCGCGTAAAGGCCCGCAAGTCCCGAATTTGTCGGGACTAATTCGAGACGTCTCGAATTTGCTGATTTTGGGGAGACTGGCTGGCGGAGAGGAAGGGATTCGAACCCTCGATACGCGTAAACGTATACGCCCTTAGCAGGGGCGCGCCTTCAGCCACTCGGCCACCTCTCCGCAACAGCCTGCCTGACTAGCCGCATGCTCGCCCGGCTGCAAGAGGGCATACGGTCAGAAACTGACATCGCTCAGGGCGTCACGACAGGGAACCAGAAATCGGGCGTATCCAGCGCCGCTAAAAACGCGCCTGCTGCGCTGCCATCGCCACTGATCGACAGTCGGCCGTCCGATATCAGCGCCGGCACAGTGGCTGCCCCCAGGATGAGCTGGTTGAAGTCTGCCCGGCTGAGCGTCAGCCTGGCAGTGGAGCCGGTATCGTCGGACAAGCGGGGAACGATGACATCGCTGCCAACCTCAACCGTGATGGTTTCGTCTGTGTCGGTAAATTCAAACCCGACGGAAAACGGATCGCGCGTGAGTTTCTCAGGATTGTAGCGGCTGGCCAGCGCGTCGAACAAGTCGAGCGTCGGGACGGCTTTGAGGAAGTCAGCATTCCCAAGGTTCGGCGCGCCAGCATCAGGCAGGCCGTTTCTGAGCTCGCTTGCTGCGGCGAGATAGTAACTGCGCCATGCCCCACTCTCAGCCTGGAAACCGAGCTGCTCATAGCTGGCGGCGAGCCAGTTCTTCGCGGTCTGATCGTCCGGGGCGGCGAACACAGCCTGATTGAACAGCTCTGCGGACCAGCGATAGTCACCGGCCTTGAAGGCGTCGATGGCGCGGGCGAGGACAGCATCGATCCCGCCCATTGCCTCGACATAGCGCGCTGCCGTGTCTTCGCGGGGGAGCGCATGGTAGTCGGCCGGGACGCCGCTCCACCAGCCATAATAATACTGGTAGACGGCCTTGGAGTTGTGATTCAGCGTTCCGTAATAATCGCGCGTGGCGAAGTCTTTCTGGCTGAAGCCTGGTTCCGGAATGGATTCTGCGGCCTCCGTCATGGTTGCCCCGGCATTGGCACGGCGCAGCGTCTGGTCGTGGACGTAGCGGTATATGTCGCGCTGGCCCTTGAGGAAGGTCTCGACATTGGCGGTGCCCCAGGTCGGCCAATGATGGGAGGCGAAGACAAGGTCCGCCCGGTCGCCATAGTCTGCCAAGGCGCGGTCAATGACGCGGCTCCATTTGAGGGCATCGCGCACTTTCGCGCCGCGCGGGGTGAGCACATTGTGGAAGGTTGCGGTGGCGACTTCAGCGGTGCAGAGGGCGCGTTTTTCAGGCAGGTAGAACATGAATTCGGCCGGCGCTTCGGTCCCGGCAGCGTCCATGAATTCGAAGGTCACCCCGTCAATCTCACGCACTGTGCCCCAGCCGCCGATCTCCTCGGTCGGCAGGACGAGCCCGGTCGTGCCCTGCGCCAGGCCAGGCCCCAGGCCAGTTCCAACAACGGCTTCAGCCGAGCGCGGGATCGTGTTGCCGAACATGAGTGTCGCGCGACGCTGCATCAGATTGCCAGCAATGAGGTTCTCGGCCACCGCACTCTCGGTAAAGCCTGCAGGGGCCAGCACCGGAACGCCGCGCTCCTCAATGTCCTCCTCGCTGATGACGCCCCGGGCGCCGCCGAAATGGTCGGCATGCGAGTGGGTGTAGATGACGCCGGTCACGGGCCGCTCGCCGAGTGTGTCGTTCACCAGCTTCAGGCCGGCGGCCGCGGTCTCCTTGACCAGGAGCGGATCGACGATGATCCAGCCGGTGTCCCCTTCAATGATGCTCATGACGGAGAGATCATAGCCGCGTACCTGCCAGATGCCGTCGGCGACTTCGAACAGGCCGTGCTGGGCAGCGAGGCCGGACTGGCGCCAGAGTGAAGGATTAACGGTCGCTGGCGCTTCGCCCGAGATGAAATCGAATTGCGGAATCGACCAGACGACGTTGCCCTCATCATCGGTGATCGCGTCGCCCTCGATCTGTGCGATGAGGCCGCGCGAGGCATCGTCGAAATCGCTCTGGTCATCGAGCGGCAGGCGTTCGGCGACGGCGCTGTTGGCCGCCACGGTGGCTGGCGTTGCAGTTCCGGCCGTGGGCGGCGCAGGTCGTTCCGACTCTGGAGGTTGCTGGGCGTTATCAGGAACCTGGCCTTCGGCCACGCCGCCACTCATCAAAAGCGCCAGGCTAACGCCAATCATCCGCTTATGGCTCATCTATCTATCCTCCCGTCGTTTTTCCCGAGAGTATCCGAAGACAAATTCAGAGCAATGATTTCCGTTAGGATAATGCCGGCCGCTAGTTCATGGATTGGCGGGCCTGCTCATATTGGTCACAGGCAAAGGGCTGCTTGAGTTCGCAGGCGCGCTGATACATCAGCGTGGCTTCGGCGACGTCCTTTTCCATGCCGTGAAGGGCGTATTCATAGAGCGATCCGCGATCGACGCAGGCTGGGCCGTAGCCGTTCTCGCAACCGATCATGAAGAGGAGGGCGGCCTGCTCGACATCCTGCTGTCTTCCTTTCTCCCCGAGTGCATAGTCCCAGCCGGCGCGGCGGCAGGCTTCACCGTCGCCGAGGCGGCAGGCCCGGTCATCGATATCCTGGCGTTTGTCGTCCTCGGAGGGCTGGTATGTGCGCGAAGCAATTTCGATTTCCGCCACCTTCTCGCATGTCCCGCGGCGGCCCATCTTGCACAGCTGGCGCAGGTCGGCGAGAAGTTGCTTTCTGAGGTCATCCCGGCCTGCGAGGCGGTGATCGTATGCGTTGATGACCCAGTCGCACATCATGACTTCGCCAAAGGCGCATGCCGATGTGCTGTACCGCAAGAAAAGTTCAGGTTCGTGTAAAAGGTAATCGGTATAGGCACTGTAATAGTCGGCGACTTGTGCGCAGGCGCTTGCCCATCGATCTTCTTCACAGCCGCGTGCGATCACTTTGACCGCGCTTTCTACGTCCTGCGGCTCGGCGATACCCTGATTGTGGTACCAAACGACCTGGTTGCATGCGCCGGGAAAGCCTTTGCCACAGGCGGCCTCGAAACGTTGCAGCGTTCGCTCCTTCGTTTCAGTGCCGTAGATCTGGTCCTGATACCCGTCAGCAAGATTGTAGCAGGCGCGCTGGACGTCTGCTTCGCATGACGCTTCCAGATAGGCGCGGGACTGGTCGAGGTCGAAGTCCACAATCTGCTTGGCCGCGTAGGGGCAGGAGAGTTCGCTCGGGTCGGCGCAGGAGGCTGCGGCATATTTGAGGGCATTCGACGGGTTCTTGGGAAGGAATTTGCCGGTCGAATATTGCCAGGTCAGCATATAGCAACCGGTCATCGTGCCTTCGGCGCAGATGCGCTCCAGCAGTCCCAGGCCATAGTCGGCGGCGCTGCCTTCACTCATGATGAAGTACTCGGCGGTGTAGGCGCAAGCGCGGTTCTGGCCGGCATTGCAGGCCTGTCCGAGCAGGCCGAGCGCTTTTTCCCAGTTCTGATCCACACCCCAGGCAAAGCGGTAAGCCAGACCAACCAGCGTCATCTCGCCGGGTGAGAGGTCAGCGAAATCGCCCTGGAGCGCGGTCTGGAATTTCTTGTGGCTTGCGGCTTTCTGGATGAGGTCTTTCACCTCGCCGCTCGACCATTCCTTCTCGGTTATCCCGGCCGAAAAATCATCGCTCAGAATCTGTCCGCAGCCGGAGACGGCAAGGCTCAATGCTAGCGCGGCGCCAGCCGCAAGCTGACGAAGGCGGGCAGAAACGCAGGCGAATTGGAGGGGCATGGGCGCGCTCCGTAAGCAGTCGTGAGATTGCGGAGCGTAAGGGGGGACCACTCAATGCCAGCTTAATCTGAAAGCATCAAATTTAACCTTTGGTCGATTTTTTCTTCTTCGGTTTTGGAGCGGGCAGGGCAGACCAGGTTATGCGGATCAACTCGTGCAGGCGCGGTGTGGCTTCGAGCAGGTCTGCGTCGATAACGAGGTGCGGTTTGGCCCCGGGATAGGGAGATCCTTCGTCGAGGTCCGGGGCAGAGGCGCGGCCGGGTTCGGTCAGTTTCAGGTAGAGGGTATTGTCGCATATGGCGCCGACGAATTTGGCATCGCAATAGACACCAAATTCGCCGAACATCTTCCTGATGGAGACCGCTCCTGCGCCTTCGATCTGGCCGAGGATATAATCAGCGGTTTCCTGATTGGAGGCCATCGTGGAGGGCTATTTGCCTTTCCAGACGGGGGCCCGTTTTTCGAGGAAGGCACGGGGGCCTTCCCTGGCATCCTCGCTGGAGAAAACGATAGCCGCTGCTTCGCCGGAGGCTTTCCAGAGGTCGTCTTCGGTGCCGTCATAGGCCTGGCGCGCGACTTCGAGACTTTTGCGGACAGCGAGAGGTGCGTTTACGCCAATCTGTGCGGCCAGCGCATGGGCTTCTCCAAGCACCTGGCCGGACGGAACCATGCGGTTGATGAGGCCCAGCTGATACAGGCGCTCTGCAGACAGCGGGTCACCGGTTGCGACGATTTCAAGCGCGATATTGCGGGGCAGGGCACGTGGCAGGCGGAAGACGCCGCCGGCGCCAGCGAAGATGCCGCGTTTCACTTCGGGCAGGCCAAAGCGCGAATTGTCCGCTGCCACGATCATGTCGCATGAGAGCGGTAGTTCGCACCCACCCGCGAGGGCATTACCGCGCACAGCCGCGATCCAGGGTTTGCTGCGTGGGAAACGGACGAAGCCAGCAAATCCGCCCTCTTTGGTCGAAAGGGAGCGGGCATTGCCTTTGGAGATTTCCGACAGGTCAGCGCCAGCGCAGAAGGTTGATTCAAGCGACGAGGCGAGAATGCAGACGCGGACGTCGTCATCGCGTTCTGTCTCTTCGCAAATCCATCCAAGTGCGGATGCGACGGCGCCATTCACGGCATTGCGTTTGTCCGGGCGGTTCAGCGTAATGAGAGCGACGTGGTCCTTGACCTCGTAGAGGACTTCATTGCCAACGCTTTCTGGTTTTTCTGACATCGGGTTCTCCTGTTCGTTCGTCCCTCATGAACATCACTGACGCGCGGCAAACAAGTGTCACCTAGGGTCAGAGCGATCGTATGAAGGCGGATCAGGCTGTGCGAGCAGGCGATGGAACGATCAGTGATTCACGCCTGATAGGAGTGCCGGCATCGATGGGCCGCTCGGCACAAACGATGCGGTCGCGTCCTCGCTGCTTGGCAAAGTAAAGCATGGCATCGGCTTCAGCGTAAATTTCGTGAAATGCGCTGGATTGTCCGAATTCAGCAATCCCGAAACTCACGGTGACGCGTTGGTCCGTCCCGATTTCGGGGAAAGCGAGGTCTCGCATATGACTCTTCAGTCGTGCGGCCAGGCGCTTGGCACCGCTAACGTCCGTACCCGGCAACAGGAGGCAGAATTCTTCGCCGCCGACCCGGCCAGCAATGTCCGAGCGGCGGACTTGGCCACCAATGAGCCTGCCAATTGCCGAGATGACGGCGTCACCGCTTGCATGCCCAAACGTGTCGTTGATGGATTTGAAGTGATCGATATCGATCAGAATGAGGCTGGCTGCTGATCGCCCGGACCGTCTTGAGCTGTAAAATTGCGCAGCCCGCTCAAAAGCGCCGCGCGTTTGCAGGCCTGTCAGGAAATCCTGGTTGGCATCGTCATGTATACGCTGAAGGTTGTGGCTGACGCACACCGAAATCAGCGCACCCGCCACCGAGATAATGGACAGGATCGTGACGACATTCATGGAAAGCCAGTAGGCCGACGCAAAAAAGCTATCGCCGGTGATTTCTGGCCCGAACGTGGTCAGCGGGGAGATCATCATGAAGTTCAATGTGCTCAGCGTGATGGCGATAACGACTGCGCTGCCTGTCCAGTGTTCTCTCCAGATGGAGCGTAGGTGAAACAGACCGTAAGCATGCATCAGGCCGAGCGTGATGTTGGTGACCAGAATGCGGTAATTGAGGCCGATGCCGGTCGCCTGGATCGCCACTGCGGCGACAACGGTGGCGAGGGCCAGCGCCGACAGGACGCCCCAGGGTGTGCGTCGGTTGAAGGCCTGGCAGATACCATGGAACAGTACAATGTTACCCACACCGTAGATCGCATTGTTCAGGATGGCATTCGCCATCGTGTCCTTGCCGAGGAGAAAATTGCTGAAGCAGAAGCCAATGGCGCTCAATGCAAAGGCAAGCGCGATCCAGATCGGTGCGCGGAATTCGCGATTATAGTACCAGAAGCCGACGAAAATTGCCGTCAGGCAACCGGCCAGTCCAGGTACAGCCAATCCGATGAGTGCCATCTGGCTCAAATTGCGACTCCTCCAGTACTTGCAGCAGATTGAGGCATACCGGCATCAAACAACCAAACGCTTAACGCGCTTTCTTGAATCGGCGAGGTATCAGGCGTTCGATGAGAGTTTTGACTGGTCGAGTTCTGTAATGGACATTGATGAAAAGGCGTGATCTGGCGGCGCTGAGATGCGCAGCGCTTATTTTGCCTGGCCTTTGGCCGCCGCGTCTTCGAGTTCCTTCATAAGCGCGTCTTCATCCTCAGAGCGTGCACTGCTGAAGCGGGCAATGCCGAGATAGATAACGGGTGTCAGAAACAGGGTAAACAAAGCCGCGAGGCCAAGTCCGCCAAACACGATCCAGCCAATGGCGTTGCGTGCTTCGGCGCCGGCCCCGCTGGAAAGGATGAGGGGAAGGGCGCCCAGCACGGTTGAGATGACGGTCATCGCAATCGGGCGAACGCGGATCGTGGCCGCTTCGAGGACAGCATCGCGGACATTGCGGCCCTGGCTGCGAAGTTGCTCGGCGAACTCGACGAGCAGAATGCCGTTCTTCGCCATCAACCCGATCAGCATGACGAGACCGATCTGCGAGTAAATGTTGAGGGAACCACCAGTGAAGAGCAGGGCATAAACCGCTGCGGCCAGCGCAAACGGCACGCTAAGGACGATGACCAGCGGACTGGTAATGCTCTCAAACTGGGCGACCAGGACAAGCAGGACAATCACAAAGGCAAAACCGTAGGTCAGCATCAGGTCGCGATTACTTTCCTGCAGCGTCTCTGCGTCGCCGCGCAGAAGCAGATTGACGTTCGAGGGCAGTGTCTCGGCGGCAATGGAGCGTAATTCGTCGATCGCGTCAGCAAGCGGCACGGCTGATGAGACATCGATGTCGACCTGAATGGCGCGGCGCTGTTCGGTTCGGTCGAGTTGAGCAGCGACGCCCTCCTCGCGGATGGTTGTCAGCGTCGAAATCGGCACAAGGTCGCCATTGGTGGAGCGGACGTAGAGGTTCTGGAGGTCGCCGGGGTTTCGGATGGCATTGGTCTCGGACTCAAGGATGATCGGAATGGCCTGGTCTTCGACATTGAGGTCGATGAGGTCTTCACCATCGACCATCGCGCGTAGCGTCACGGATATCTCGCTCAGCGGGACATTGAGGTCAGCCGCGCGGCGGCGATCGACCTGGACCGACAGTTGCGGCTGGGTCGGCTGGTAGGAAATCTCGACGTTTGAGAGCACATCCGATTGGGTTTCGATGATGCGGGCCATTTCCCGAGCCGCGACGTAGATTTCATCATAATCATTGCCTGTCAGCGCGACACGCAGGCCGCCACCACGGCCGCCGCGACCCCCACTCAGGCTGGAGCGGCCAAACACCGACACGCGCGACCCGGGAATTTGAGACATCGGCCCTTGCAGCTGGCGGATCAGGTCTTGTTGGGACAGGTCGCGATCTCCCCAGTCCGCCAGGCGAACAGTCACGCCAACGCGGTTCGGGTCATATCGGCCGACAACGGTAAAGATGGACTCGATGGTTCCGTCTTCGAAGTAGGGCTGGAGGATATCTTCGATCTGGTCCGCCTGGCGTTCCATATAGGACAGACCGACACCATCGGGCCCTTGGGCGAATACTTCGACGACGCCGCGGTCTTCGTCCGGCACAAGCTGTTGCGGCAGGCCGGTGTAGAAAAAGCCAGCGCCCGCAGCGATGAGAATGCTGACGAGTGCAACAACCCAGGGATGGTTGAGGCAGGTGGTGAGGGCGGCTTCGTAACCGCTCACCAGTTTGCGACCGAAGGCTTCAAGGCGCGTGTCCTTGGCATCAAGCGCCCTGAACCGAAATTTCGATGAAATCGCTGGTGCCAGTGACAGCGCAACGAAGGATGAGATGATAACCGAGACCGACAGGACGAAGCCGAACTCCCGGAAGAGGCGTCCTGTTGTTGAGGGCAGGAAAGAGATCGGCACGAACACCGCGACGAGGACGGCGGTGGTGGCGATCACGGCAAAGAAAACCTGCTGGGCACCGATCATGGCAGCCGCGCGGCGGCGAATGCCCTGAGACTGCTTTCGCTGGATATTTTCGAGGACGACGATCGCGTCATCGACGATGAGACCGGTCGCGAGAACCAGCGCGAGAAGGGTGAGCAGGTTGATGGAAAAGCCCATCAGCCAGATACCGGCGACCGTCCCGATCAGGGAGACCGGGATCGCAACGGTTGGCACCAGCGTGGCCTTTAGCGAACCAAGGAAAAGCCAGATTGTCGCGACAACGATGAGGACCGTGATGGCGAGGCTGGTCAGAACTTCCTTCACGGAGGCTTCGATGAAGACAGCATCATCTGACTGAACCAGGAGCTCAATGTCGTCAAAACGTTGGTTCAGCGCTTCGATCTTCTGCTTGGCGGCGTTTGAGATCTGGATGGTGTTGGATTGGGCCTGGCGAATGATACCGAGGCCAATGACCGGTTCACCATTGAGGCGCAGGAAGTTTTCCGCATCGGCCGGGCCGAGTGTGACGTCGGCGACATCGCCGATGCGCGTATTGTCACGAATGATGATGTCCTTGATGAGGTCGGGCGTTGCCGCGGTGGCTTCGGCGCGAACGATAAGTTCCTGATCGACCGAGCGGAAGCTGCCAACCGGCACGTCGAACGGCGCCTGCCGCAGGGCGGTCGCGACATCGTTTACTGTGAGGCCGAAGCGGCTGAGGCGCAGCGGATCCATGACCACGCGCATCTGACGTAAACGCGTGCCGAACTCATTGACCGTCGCCACGCCATCAATGGCGAGGAATTCGGGGATGATGTCATTGTCGATGATCCGCGTGAGTTCTTCTTCGCTATACCTGTCGCCGACGACGGCGATTGTCAGGACGGGCTGGCCGTCACTGTCTGCCTTTGTGACGAAGAGGTTTTCGACGCGCTCCGGAAGCTGCCGGTTGACGCGGCTAACCGCTTCGCGGACGTCAGAAGCGGCAGTGTCGAGATCAACGCCCGGATTAAACTCAATCCGCATGCGGGCATTGTTTTCCTCGCTTGATGAAGCGATTTCGCGCACGCCCGATACGCGCGATACGGCGCCCTCGATAATGCTTGTGACTTCTGCGTCGATGGTTTCTGGGGCCGCCCCGGGAAGAGTTGCCTGGACGGAGACGATGGGCCGGTCGACATCCGGTAGTTCGCGGATTTCAACGCCGAGAATGGCCGCGAGACCTGCAATGACGATCAGAAGGTTGAGGACGGCCGCCAGGAGCGGACGTTGGACCGAAATTCCCGGCAGGTCAGACCCGGGCGGCATCACGGGCGTGCGCCTCCGATGGCGCGGTCTGCCTGGTCGGCGGAGCGAGCAACGTTCTGCGTCTGGTCAGGCATTTGTACGGGCGCCCCCTGACGAACCTTGTGGACGCCTTCTTCAACAATCCAGTCGCCTTCCTTTATGTCGGACCTGACCAGCACCTTGCCCTCAGTTCGCGAAACGATCGTAACCGGAACACGTTCAACCCGACCATCCTCAACCGCCCAGAGATAGGCACCGTCGCCGCCCCAGACGATGGACGCTTCTGGCACGGAGGGCAGGCTTTCGCCGGGAATTTCAAAGCTGATGCGGAAGCTCATGCCGGGGCGTAGCAAGTCGTCGGAATTGTCGATGGTGGCGCGCACTGTGAAGGCGCGCGTGGTTGTATCGATGGCGCTGTCCGTCGTGAGAATTTCCGCCTCGTAGGACGCTTCCGGGTTCGAGAAAGGCTGAACGGTGATTGTGTCGCCCGCCTTGATCTGGCTGAACGTCGCTTCGGGCGCCGGGAAATCCACGTAGAGAACCTCCCGGTCATCAATGCGTGTAATTGTGGTCGCGGTCGTGACACGGGCGCCGGGGTCGATATCGGTCAGACCGACATAGCCGGAGAATGGCGCGCGGATCGTGCGGTCAGCGAGGGCGTCCCGGGCGACGTCGAGCTCAATTGCTGCGGCCTTGTAGGCGACATCAGCGCGATCCAGCTCGTTTTGTGCGATCGCGCCGGGCGAACTGAGGCCGCTATAACGGGCCTGAAGACGCTTGGCATCGGCGAGATCGACTTCGGCCTGGCTGACGGCCAGTCGCTCCTGCCGGGATTCCAGACGCAGAAGGACCTGGCCTTTCTCGACGCGGTCACCGGCTTCAAAATTGACTTCGATCACTTCGCCTGCGGTTTCGGGATAGATCGTGGCCGATGAGCGCGCACGGGCTGTGCCGACGGCTTCGACACGCGTGACCTGCGTTTCAAAGGTAACCTTATAGGGCACAATCTGAACAGCCCGGTCACCGCGCGGTCGCTGTTGGGCGCCCGCGTCACCGCTGGCGCTATTGTCACCGCATGCAGACAGGCTGGCCAGTAGTACCCCTGCGAACAGGATCGTTGAAAAGGATTTTCTCACTGGTCTGATCTCTACGTCTCGTTCCATAATCGCGGCGGGGCCCGGCCAATCCGTTCCGAAGGCATGATGGTGCTGAACGTACAACGATTTCAGAAACTAGTTCCGTCGCACAAAAAGGCAAAAACTTCACCCGCTGAAAATCCCTGCCGCCCTTGTCACTGAACGGTTTCCTTAGCACGGGAGTCGATAGGGCTTGGTTAATCTGGCCCGCTGAATTGCGCGGTCGCGCTTGCAATAGGCTTAAAGGCATTTCGCTAGGGGTATCGTCGGCAGACGTTTAAGAAGGCGACCAGGATGCAACTTTCTCCTGTTGTGACGATGGCTATTTCGGGTGCATGCGGACTGGCGGCAATCGTTGGCGCAAAAGTGTTCATCCAGCCATCCTCGAACGAGGCTGAGCCGATCTCCTATGCGCCGGCGGAAGTGCAGAAACAGGACGTTGTTGTCGCGGTTCGACACATTCCACGCGGCGTGCGGCTGGAAGAAGACTGGTTCGAAGTCGTTTCCAGACCTGTTCCAGAAATTCCGCCCGGTTCTGTTTCTGACCTGGAGGCTTTTCGGGATAAATCGGAGGGTCGTCTGACCTTGATCGAACTCGCCTCGGGCGACATCCTTTCAGAGAAAATGCTCCTGTCCGAAGGGCTGAGAGGATCTCTGTCTGCGAAGATCAAACCCGGGCTTCGAGCCTATTCCGTCCGCACCAATGACCAGTCAGGCGTTGGCGGTTTTGTCCTGCCTGGCGACCGGGTGGACGTCATTCTTTACCGCAGTCCAGATGACGGACGAGCCTATCTGGACCAGCAAAAAACCTCGCAGGGCGTCGTTCAGCCGATGGCGGAAGTGTTGCTGCAGAACGTTGAGGTGCTGGGCGTGGACCTCAATGACGACATGGTCGAAAACCGGCCGAGTGTCTTCAAGACGGCGACCCTGGCCGTTACGCTTGAGCAAGCCCAGCAGCTATCCGTCGCGATTGAACTGGGAGAGCTGTCGCTTGCGCTACGCGGCAGTGCCGATGAGGACTTCCTCGAGGCCGAAGCCGTCAGCCTTGGCAAGGATGAAAAGCCGAAACCGGTTGTTCGTGCACCGAGTGGGCCGAAGCCACTCGCGCGTCGCGCTTCGACATCGTCGACCGTTGAGGTCATTCTTGGTGACGAGACGTCGAGCCACACCGTACCAACGTCAGAGCAATAAAGGCGCTCATCGGCCGCCAAGACGCGGGCCGGACTTGAGCCCATCACGGCATGCTGGTCGGCATGAATTCGGGCAGAATGAGATCAGATCTGCGACATGACGTCTGCGATACGGACGGCAGCAGGCAGCATCAGAACGGTCAGCAATGACGGGAACACAAACAGGATCAGCGGAACGACGAGCTTAGCGGGCAGGGCGAGCGCCTTTTCTTCCGCATATAGCATGCGCTTCTCTCGCATATCACCCGCGAAGACGCGAAGGGTTTCGCCGACGCTGGTGCCGAGCTCCTCGGACTGTTTCAGCATCGTGGACAACGCCCGGGCTTCGTCCAGTCCCAGTCGATCGGCGAAGTTCTTCCATGCTTCTGTCCGCGCGCGGCCCGCCCGGGTTTCGAGGTTCATGATTTTCAGATGGTCGGCGAGGTTAGGGTACCTTTGCACGAGTTCCTCTGCAACGCGCTGGACTGCGCCATCAAGGCTGAGGCCAGCCTCAACGCAAGCGACGAGCAGGTCCATCATGTCTGGAAAGCCTTCGCGGTACTGGTCTTCTCGCTTTGAAATGCGCTTATCTAGAATGAAGGAGGGCGCGACGAAGCTGACGATAGCGAGCGCAACCGACGCCATGAGCAGACCGTATTGCGGCATGTACTGGTCGTACATTGACCAGGTGGCAAGCAGTAGTATCTGCGGGACAAAGAGCGCAACAAAGCGGATGCCGATGAAGAGGAACGGGGCCGACTTGGAGTAGAAGCCTGCCTGCATGAGCCGTTGCCGCAGCTTGGTCAGGTCCTCCGAATTGGGATCGCTGAACCTTCGACCAATCGACTCAATCAGTGTGTTGCGCGACTGGGCCGGGTATGTGCGCGCCTTGGGCTTTTTCTCACCATTTACGCGCAGCCGGTCGCTGAGCTGGTTCTTGTCGCGAACGGAACGGAATACAGTGCTGCCGAGGACCAGCATGACCGACCCCATCACGATCATGATGATGGTGATGACCGTGGTCTGTTGTGTCATGAATTCGGGATCCATCTCGACCGCCTCAGACCTTGAAGTTGATCATTTTGCGCATCACCAGATTGCCGACGGCCATCCACAGCACACAACCGCCAAGACCATACTGGATGATCTTCTGGTCGATCACTTCGCCATAGAAATGCGGTGTCAGCAGGTGCATCGTGATCAGGACGATGAATGGCGCCGAGGTCAGGATCATCGCTGAAGCGCGCCCTTCGGAGGAGGCTGCCTTCACCTTGAGGCGCATTTTCTGGCGCGCGCGCACGGTCGCGGCATTGACCTTGAGAAGGCTTGCGAGGTTGCCGCCGGTCTTGGCTTGCAGGCGGACGGTAGCTGCGAACAGTTCCACATCGGGTTGGCGGGTTCGTTCCGCTAGCTTTTTCACCGCTTCTTCCAGGCTTGAACCGTAGGAAATTTCGTCGGCGGCGAGGCCGAATTCGGACCCGACCGGGTCTGGCATCTCGCGACCGACGAGCGCGACGGCTGTCGGAACCGGGTGTCCGGCTTCGAGGCTGCGGACAATGATCTCCAAGGCGTCCGGCAGTTGCGCACCCAATAACTTCTCACGCGCGCCGGCCTTCATCTTCAGGAACAGAATTGGAAGCACGAGACCAGCCACCAGTGCAGCGCCGCCGGAGACGAGAAAGCTGCGCATGAACCAGAAACTGGCCCCTGCCGATACAACGGCGACCGCTGCTGCGATGGCGGCCCATTGAGGCGGGTTAAACGTCAGACCGGACCGCGTGACGAGATCATTGAACCAGCGAACGGCCATGGTCTGGTTGCCGTCCCGATCGAGGCCGCGCTGGCGGCGCAGCTCCACAATGAGGTCTGCGACGGAGGCGTGGCTTTCCTTGACCTTCAGGCGCTGATTGATCTTCGTTTTGGCGAGGGCTGTCTTGCCAAAGCCCAACGCCGCCTGCATTCCCATGAAGGCGGATGCAAATGCCAGCACGTATATGACGGCCGAAACATCCATACGTTTACTTCGGCACCGTCATCATCGGCTCGGAAGGGTCGAAATATTCAAGCGGCAGGTGAACGCCCCGGCGCTGCATTTCGTCGAGGCATTTCGGACGCAAGCCCGACGCGCGAAATTCGCCAACGACCGTGCCGTCTTCTTCGGTGCGCAGGCGATTGAAGGTGAAGATGTCCTGCATCTGGATGATCTCGCCTTCCATGCCGGTTACCTCGGTGACGTGCGTGATGCGGCGGGAGCCGTCCGACAGGCGCTGGGCCTGGATGATGATGCCGATGGCCGATGCGATCTGGCCGCGAACCGCTTCGGATGAGATGCGCAGACCGCCCATGGCGACCATCTGTTCGAGACGGCTGATGGCTTCGCGCGGATTGTTGGCGTGGATTGTCGCCATAGAGCCTTCGTGACCGGTGTTCATGGCCTGAAGCATGTCGAAGGCTTCTTCGGACCGCACCTCGCCGAGGATGACGCGGTCGGGGCGCATCCGCAGGGCGTTCTTTACCAGCTCGCGCTGGCGAATCTCGCCCTTGCCTTCGAGGTTCGGAGGGCGGGTTTCCATGCGGGCGACATGCGGCTGCTGGAGCTGAAGTTCGGCGGCATCCTCGATGGTGATGAGACGTTCTTTATGGCTGATAGCCTTGGAGAGGGCGTTCAGAAGTGTCGTCTTACCAGAGCCTGTACCGCCAGAGATGATCGCGGTGACGCGGCACTTGACGGCGCCATGAAGGAATTCGGCAACTTCCTTTGGCATTGCCTTGAATTCAATCAGTTTGTCGAGCGTTAGCGGCTTCTTCGAGAACTTCCGGATTGAAACCAGGGGGCCATCAATCGCGACCGGCTCGACGGCGGCGTTGACACGCGACCCATCAAGCAAGCGGGCATCGACCAGCGGCTGGCTTTCGTCAACGCGGCGGCCGACGGCGGACACAATGCGTGAGACGATGCGGCGAAGGTGGGCATTGTCGCGGAACTTGGCGGTCGAGAGTTCCAGCTCCCCCCGGCGTTCGACATAGACCTGATTGTAGCCATTGATCAGGATGTCGGAGATCGAGGGGTCTTCCAGCAGAGGCTCTAGCGGACCCAGACCCGTCATCTCGTGATAGACGGATTCAGCGAAGGTCGCGACTTCAGCCTGGTTCATCGGGATGCGTTCATCGCGGACGATTTCAGAAACGAGCCGGCGAACCTGCTTCTTCATCTCGTCCTCGTCCAGCTTGTCGAGCATGGAGAGGTCGAGTTCGTCGATCAGCTTGTTGTGAACCCGCAATTTGGCATCGAGCAGATCAAAGGATGGAGCTTCGTCTTCGGACTCGTCTGTCGGGATGTCATTCACGTCTTCCGCATCATCGGCGGGAAAGGCCGGTGTCGGCGCCGGAGCCGTATCAGCATCAAGCGCTTCGATCGCCTCTTCAATCGTCTGGTCGTCTTCCTGAAGGGATTTCTGCGCTTTGGAGAGGAGGGAGAACCGGGCCATTATGCACGCTTCCTTGCTTTGTTGGGCTCTGCGACCGTCTCGGCGCCCTCTTCGAGGCGGGTGATGATTTCCGCAACGTCTTTGGAAATCTTGTTTCCGGGCTTGGTCTGTCCGACCGCCTGACCGAAGTTCACAGATGAGAGGGCCGCCTCCCAGTCAGATGAAACCGAAGCAAATACGTGGCGTCCGATGGCTTCTTCGGCTTGCGAAACCGTGACGGCATTGCCGAATACCTTCTTCGTCATCCGGTTGAGGATAATGAGTGGATTGGCGAGACCGTCAGTGCCGTCTTCGAGTTCCTCGGCGCGATGACGCGCTGCGTGGAGTGCGGGAACGGTGAGCTCACTCAGGATCAGGACTTCGTCCGAGCCCATTACAACGGCATTCGACCATGGCGTAGGCCAGCGCGGCATGTCGATGATGACCATGTCGTAGGAGTTGCATGCCACTTCGAGCACTTTGAGAATGGATTCCGGCTTGATGGAATTCCACATGCGGCTGGAGCGTCCAGCCGAGAGAAGGTGAATACCATTCTTGTGGCGCGTGATGAATGCCTGAAGCAGCGCGTCATCGATCCGGTCAGCAGGCTGGGTGAGGGCCGCCTGGTTCAGATTTGATGGGCAGTTCAGATAAGACGCGCATGCGCCGTCGAAGAAGTTGAGGTCCACCAGGCAGACCTTGTTGTTCTTCTCGCGCCTGGAGAACTGATAGGCGAGCTCTACGGCGACGAGTGTTGCTCCCGAGCCACCAACGGACCCGGTCACTGTCCAGCATTTGCCAGCAGCGCTGTCGCTGTTGGCGTCTTCGCGGCGGCAGATTTGCTGAAGCGCATCGCGAAGCGGTTCATGCTCAACAGGGGCGTCAAGCATATCCCACCGGCCAAGGGTGATGATGTGTTTAACCGCAAGGACCGGAATATTCTTGCCCACCACAATGCCCGGCATGGATGGATTTGTGCCAGAGACACGGGTGAGCAGCTCGACCAGGTCGTAGCTGCCATCATTTTCGAGCACGATGACGGCATTGTGGTCGCTTGCAGCCGCTTCGTAAGCCGCCACGGCATCGGTATGGATCGTTGGCGAAACTGAACCGAGTTTTTGTGCAGCCTCGGAAATGTTCGCGCCCCATTGAGGCGCAAAAATATGGAGCCGGGCAGGCAGGGATGGTTTGGTCGATCCGGCCATATCTATCGTGTTCCCGCTTGCGGCACATAGCCAAGGTCGCGGCGGACAAGCTGAGCATCGACATTGCTCGAGACGGCACTGCCTAGCGCTGGCGCCGCCTTGTCATCGAGTTGCCCCAGGAGCAGCCGCTCGGACTCGCTGGGTTCGGTGCGGTTCGTCAGAGGATCCGAAAGACGCGTTCCGGCGCTCGCGGGGCGAACGAGGCGTGGGGTGATGATGATGACAAGTTCGGTTTCGTTCTCGCGAAACCGGTTGGAACGGAAGAGCGCGCCAAGGATCGGTACGTCACCTATCCACGGCGTTTGAACGCTTGTGCTGTCTACAGTGTTCTGGATGAGGCCAGCAATCGCGAAGCTTTCACCATCGGATAGTTCGACGATCGTGTTCGCGCGCCGGACGCTGAGTGCGGGGATTTCCACGCCTTCAAGGCGGATTGAGTTGCGTGGATCAAGCTGGCTGACTTCCGGGCTGACCTCCAGGCTCATCAGGGAGTCCGACAGGATGGTCGGCGTAAAATCCAGGCTCACACCGAATTCGCGGAATTCGATGGTGATCGCCTGATCATCAGCGGCAACAGGGATCGGGAACTCACCGCCAGCGAGGAAGCTTGCAGTTTCCCCTGAGCGGGCGACCAGGTTTGGTTCAGCGAGCGTACGGATGATCCCTTTCTGCTCGAGGGCACTCAGGAAGACGTCGATGCTGACATCACCGGAATTGGCGAAAATCGCGCCGAGTGTCTTAGGCGCGCTGCCCGAAAGGATCCCTGACCCCGTGGAGAAAACAAAATCGCCTGCTTTGGAGATTTCGCTGCCCAGGCCAATCTCGTTGACGTCTTCGCGAGAGGCTTCGACAAAGCGAACTTCCAGCATGACCTGTTGCGGGCTTGTGATCTTCAGGGCGTCAATGACAGCGTCGGGTGCATAGCTGGAAGCGATCTGCATGATCTCTGCGGCGGTTGCGTCATCCGGCACGCCGCCGCGAACATGCAGCCGGTTGGCAACGGTGCGAAGGTCGAGCTGCACATCGGGGAAGAGGGCGGCCACATCACTCTTGATGGCGCCGAGATCATGCTGGACCCGCACATCGATGATTTCGACGAGTTCGCCTTCGTCGTCATAGACCAGAATATTGGTTGCGCCGATTGTGCGTCCGCGGACGTAGAGGCGGTTGTCTGCGGTCGGCGATGCGTCCGCGATTTCAGGTTGCGAGACAGCAATGCGCTTGAACGGGCGACCCACGGAAATCGGGGTCGAGCGGTTGACCACAACGGTGAGGTCGGTCTGGACCGGTGCGCTTTCGGTGGTGGCGACGGTCGCCGTCTCTCCACCACGAAGCTGCGGAGCGGCGGTCGATGCAAGGGGCAGACACATCGCTGCCGTGCAGGCGACAAGCGTGTGAAGCGCGCGCAATGTAGACACCATTTATAGCCCCTGAACGTTCTGTTCAGTCGCATTTGCTGCGACTTTTAACAGAACGGTCTAGCAGGCAGGCATAAAGCCGCACTGAAACAGGGCGGGGAAACTTCTGCAAATTTGCCGCTTTAAAGTTAACACCTGAAAAGGGATTGGCGCGCCCTCAGACGACGGTGTCATTTCAAGCTTTGGCAGGGCCTATCCAGACCTGCTGGGCATTCACGAACTCCATGATTCCATGAGGTCCAAGCTCGCGGCCGAGACCGGAGGCCTTGGTGCCGCCGCTCGGCAGGCGAGGGTCTGTCTTGACGATGCCATTGACGCTGACCTGGCCGGTATCGAGCTTCGACGCGATCGCTTCGCCTCTGGCGGTATTCGTCCATACACTGGCGGCGAGGCCGTAGTCCGTATCGTTCGCCAGTTCGAGGGCGTGCGCTTCATCCCTGGCGCGGATCATGACGGCGACCGGGCCGAAAGTTTCCTCGGTAAAGGCGCACATGCCCGGCTCAACATCCGTGAGAAGGGTGACGGGATAGAAATAGCCATCGCCATCGGGCAGGTCTCCGCCCAGGACGCAAGTGGCACCTTCGGAAATCGTCTGCTTCACCTGCTTGTGCAGGCCGTCTCTAAGATCAGGCCGCGCGATGGGGCCAACCGACGTGCTTTCATCGGTCGGATCGCCGACCTTGAGTTTGGAGAGGCGGTCTTTCATGAGGCCAACCATCTCATCATAAACGCTGTCCTCAACGATAATGCGCTTGGCGGCGATGCAGGACTGGCCGGCATTGATAATGCGCGACAGGGTGAGCGTGTCGGCGGCTTTCTCGAGGTCTGCATCGGCGAGAATGATGGACGGGTCGGAGCCGCCGAGTTCGAGAACGGCCGGTTTGATGGCCGATCCTGCAATCTCGGCCACTTTCGAGCCACCGCGTGAGGAGCCAGTGAACGAGACGCCGCGAATGCGTTTGTCCCGGATGACGGCCTCGACACGTGGGGTTTCGAGATAGAGCGCCTGGAAGAGGCCCTCTGGCGCGCCGGCTTCCCGGAAACATTTCTCGATGGCTTCGGCGCAACCTGGCACGTTTGGATCATGTTTCATGAGGCAGGAATTGCCCGCCATCAGGGCAGGGGCGCTGAACCGGAAGGCGAGCCAGAAGGGGGCGTTCCAGGGCAGGATACCGAGAATTGGGCCGATCGGCAGGTGCTGGACATAGGAGAGCGAGGCGTCCGACTCCAGGACCTGACGCGTAAGATATTGCTCTGCATGGTCAGCGTAATGTTCAGCGCACCAGGCGGACTTGTTCACCTCACCGACGGACTCGCCCTTGGGCTTGCCCATTTCTTCGGTCATGACCGGGCCGAGCTCATTGACATGGTCTCGCATGTATTTCGCGACATCGCGCAACAGCTTGCCGCGTTCGGCGAAGCTTTTCTCTTTCCACGATTTGAACGCCTTCACTGAGGCTTCGATCTTCGCATTCACTTCGGCGTCCGTGTCGGGGGTCACTTCGCGCACGGTCTCGCCGGTCGCCGGGTTCACGGCTTTCAGCATGGTGGTCTCCTGTTCAGGCCAGTTTACTGGGTAACGGCCTCGCCGTTGGTGGCCTTTTTGGATTTCGGTTTTGGCTTGGTTTCGGCTGACTTTTCAGGCGGCTTGAGCGTGAACTCTTCCGGCAGGTCAAAGAAGCTCTCACACCCATCTTCGGTAACATAGAACGTATCCGAGATGCCGACCGTCTTGTCGCCATCGACGCCCCAGACCCATGGAATGATGTGGAAGGTCATGCCCTCCTTGAGGATCTGCGGGTCGCCCTGCATGAGGGAGAGGATGTAGCCCTCATCCCAGCTTGGCGGGAAGGCGATGCCGATCGAATAGCCGGACCTGGTGATCAGAGCGCCGCCGTGGCGGCCATCATTGACGATGTCGCGGACGATCTTGTCGGCATCCGAGACGGTCAGGCCCGGTTGGACGGCAGAGCGCAATTCGCGAAGCGCCTTCTGCATCTGACGTTCGGCGCTCTCCATCGAAGCGGACAGCTTTTTCTGCATGACGACAGTGCGCATCATCGCGGTGTGGTACCGTCGGTAGCAGCCGCCGACTTCGAGGAAGACATGCTCGCCTTCCTGCACCGTGCGTCCTTCCCATGTGGCGTGCCCGATCATGGAACGCGGGCCGGACGTCACATAAGGCATGACAGCGGGCGGCTCTCCGCCAGCTTCGAACATTGCGGCAGAAATGGCTGCGCCGATCTGATTTTCAGTGACGCCGGGCCGTGCGATTTCGATGCCAGCCTTCATCCCTGCCTGCGTAGCTTTCGCTGATCGCTTCATGATCTCGATTTCATGCTTCGACTTGCAGGCGCGGCCCTCTTCGACAATGCCGAAACAGTCTATAAGCCGTCCAGTGGTGAATGCTGTCCGGATACGGTCCTGCTGATAGGCTGGCAGGAAATAAGAGTTACGCTCGTAGCCGATCGTACAATTGTTCAGACCAGCTTCCCGGAAACTGTCGACGAGCGTCTGGATGGCGTCGCCATTGTCAGCGAAAGGACGTGTCTTGCTGACCCAGGTGCGGGCATGGACATTGGATTCCTCCATGTTCCGCGTAACCATGTAGCACTCGCCGTCCAGCGGGACGACCAGCGCCTGGAAGAAGGAATAGCCGGTCGTCTGGTAGTCGGTCATGTACATGATGTTCTCAGGGTCCGAGATCACCACGGCATCGAGGTTGCGCTCATCCATTCGCTTGCGCAGGCCTTCCAGTCGCCGCACATATTCCTCGTGCGGGAAGGTCATGTCGTCGCGCTGCCTCATGCTGGCACCATGACGGCGTTCATTGCTTTTTCGAGAAGGTCGAGACCTTCTTTGAGGTCAGCGTCGTCGATGGTCAGCGGCGGGATCAGTTTGATCACCCGGCCTTCGGAGCCACAGCCGCCAACAAGCAGGCCGGTCTGGAAGCACTCAGCGACAATTTTCTTGGCCAGTGCGCCGTTTTTGGTGTCGATGCCCTGCATCATGCCGCGGCCGCGTACTTCCATGCCCGGCCCCGCCATCTTCTTGAGCGCATCAGCCATGATCTCACCCTTGCGACGGACATCCGCCATGAAGGTGTCATCCTTGAAATAATCCATCGCCACCTTGCCGGCGACGAAGGAGATACCTTGCCCGCGGAAGGTGCCGGTATGTTCGCCGGGCGACCAGTGTTTGTCGTGCTCTGGCTTGTTCAGGTTCATGGCGAGCGGTGTACCGAAGCCGCCAATGCCCTTTGCGAGGGTGATGATGTCTGGATCAAGGTCCATGCCGTCGAAGCTGAAATAGGAGCCTGTGCGCCCGCAGCCTGCCTGGATGTCATCGATAATGAAGAGCGCGCCGCGATCCTTGGCGAATTTCCGGATGGCCTGCAGCCACTCCTTGGTGGCGACATTTACGCCGCCTTCGGCCTGAATCACCTCGACGAGAATGGCAGCCGGTGGCTCAAAGCCTGCCGACGGGTCTGCATAGGACTCTTCCATCCCATCGAGCGGGTGGCCGAAAGGCAGGCGCTCGACATGATTGAGCGGAACGCCTGCTGCATTGCGGTAATAGCTGTTCGCCGTTGCGGCGAGCGCACCCACCGTCATGCCATGGAAACCGTTGGTGAAAGCGATGATACTCTTGCGGCCTGTGACACGGCGGGCGAGTTTCATGGCGGCCTCGACAGCGTTGGTGCCGGTCGGGCCTGTAAACTGCATGCGGTAATCCATACCGCGCGGCTTCAGGATCGTATCGATAAAGGCCTGCATGAACTCACGCTTGGTGGTCGTGGCCATGTCGAGACTGTGCGGAATGCCATCGGCGTTCATGAAGTCGATGATGGCCTCTTTCATCTTCGGGTTGTTGTGCCCGAAATTCAGGACGCCGGCGCCGCCGAAGAAGTCCAGATATGACTTTCCAGCTTCATCGACTTGTCGTGCATTCGAGGCTGATTTGAAGACGGTGGGGTAAGCACGGCTATAGCCCCGGACTTCTGATTCCCAGCGTTCGAATAATTCCATGTCGATCTCCTTCTAGAGTTCTTGTGTTTCTGACGTCCTCAATCGTGTTGAGACGTTGACTGTTCGGGCAGTGGCGCTCCGGCGAGGCGGGCGTAAATGCGGGTCACGATCGGTAAAAGCCGGTCGTTGAAGTCGTAGCGCGGGCTGTGACAGGGCTCGTGATGCCCGTTTCCGTCATCGGCGCCGATCAGAGCGAACGCGCCCGGTATCTCCTTCAGATAGTAAGAGAAGTCCTCTGATGCCATGATTGGCACTGGAAGTTCCTCATACAGCCAGGCATTTCCGAGGTCTGCGGCAATCGCATCGCGCATGATGCCGGCGGCTGCGGCGTCATTGATCGTTGCGTCGTATCGGGGGAACAGCTCGACCTTGGCTTCGACCCCGTAGGCCGCCGCTTGTGCCGTGGCGATTTCGGTAATCATGGCGTCGATGCGGGCGCGGTCATCTGGATTGGCGATACGGATGCTGCCAGCAAGTTGAGCGCTGTCGGGGATGACTGTCTCACCGCTTGGGGCATCAATCGAGGTGACGCTGACCACAGCGGCATTCTGCGGCGTGATACGGCGCGCGATGATCTGCTGAAGGGCCATGGTCACGGCTGCGGCAGCCAGGACCGGATCACGGGCATTCTCTGGTTGGCTGGCGTGGCCGCCTGATCCTTTGAGTGAAATACGGAACGTGCCATTGCCGGCCATGACGGCGCCGTCGGGGCAGACCGCCTTGCCGAATGGAATGGCCGGCCAGTTATGCCAGCCATAGATCGCGTCGAGGCCCTCAAGCGCGCCCCCTTCAATCATCTTCTTGGCGCCATGCCCGCCTTCTTCGGCTGGCTGGAAGATCAAGGTGACCGGTCCAGGCAGTTCGCTTTCATGCGCTTTCAGCCAGGCCGCGGTGGACATGAGCGCGGCCGAATGACCATCATGTCCACATGCGTGCATGCAGCCTTCGTGAGTCGATACATGATCGTGCGTGCTGGCCTCATTGATGGGCAGGGCATCAATGTCAGCCCGCAAGCCGATGTGCTGACCGGGTGCGTTTTGCGCCAGCCTTGCAATCGTGCCGGTCCCTGCGCATTGCGTCCAGGCAATTCCAAGTCGATCGAGCGATGCGCGTATTGTGGTGGCGGTCTGCTCTTCCTGCCAGGGCAGTTCGGGGCGTTGGTGCAGGTGTCTACGAAAATCTACCGACGCTTTCTGGATGTTCGTCCAGTCAGCTGCTCCTGCCCCGCTGTCGGTCTTGAAGGCGACGTCTTCCATCAGAGTAGCCTACGCCATCGTGTAGAGACTTCAACAGCAGGAATGATGAAGTTTTCCAAAGACTTGGCACTTGCTCACCGCTTGACCATCATTGCCGAGCGAGTTGCCGTGCGGATCGCGATGCTGACACGTGCTGCGAAGATGTTGAGACAGTGCATGGACATTTGTGTCAATCGCACCAATAGTGCGGTCAGATTTTGCCGTCGAAAGCATCGGCAGGCACGCTGAAACAAAACCGGGGGCGTCACCGGATGAGCGCTAGTCGAAACATCAAGTATCCGCTCCGCACCAAGCGAAAGGCGGAGACTCACCGGAAGATCGCTGAGGCCGCACAGGGGCTCTTTTTCAGCAAGGGGTATGAGGCGACAACGCTTGATGAAGTTGCCGACGTCGCAGGCGTCCACGTGCAGACGCTCTATCGGCACTTTTCGACCAAGCAGGAACTCGCCAGTTCCGGAGACCAGCGCTGGTTCGACCATTTCAAGGCTCGTCTGACTGACCCGAACCGCTCGGGCAATACGTTTGACTTCTGGCGGAGGTGGATCGGCAAATCGTTCCGCTATCTGACCCAGGACGGCGATGAAAGATACCGTCAGTATATTCGGACGCGCCACGCCAATCCGCCAATTCTTGGCTATCTCTCGACGATCCGAGCGGACTATGAAGACGTGTTATGTCAGTCGCTCGCCAGAGACTTCGGCATGCCGGCAGACGGGGTTGGCGAACCGCGATTGGCGGCCGGGATGCTGATCGCAGGATCGAGCTATGTTATGAGACGGTATGAGGTGGAAGACATCGATATCGTGACCGAAGCGATCCTGGTGATTGACCAGGTGGAAGCCCTCTTCAGCCACTTGCTGGTGGAGCGTCAATAAGAACGGATCGGTCACGAGAAATTGACCTCGAACCGAAGATCAAGAATTGACATTTATGTAGTCAGATATCACTAACTGTGTACATGATGCAGCTTCTCTATCGGAGAAGCACAAAGCCGAAAAAATAAATGGCAGATCCAGTTCCGGCTAAACGGAACTTCAGGGGAGGAAACATATGAGAAATCTGATGCTGGCTGTGAGTGCAGTCAGTCTATTCACAGGGTGCGCGGCGGTTGAACCGTCTGCCAGTGGTCAGACGGCCATTGCCGCACCAGTAGAGCCCGCCGAGCCGGAAGTGCAGAAAAGTCTGTCGGGTGTCTGGCAGGTGCTCAATACCGCCAATGACAATGTTGAGGCGCATGACGCTCAGCACGCCTACCAGCTGCGCGAGGGGCCACATGGGCCTGTCCCGGCCAAGAACGTGCTGGCGATGGGCGCTGTTGGTGCGATACCGCCAGGGCCGAGCGTCATAGAGGGTCGTCAGACGCTGCCTTATCTGCCGGGCGGAGAAGAGAAGGTCGCTGAAAACGTCGCCGACTGGGCAAATAACGATCCGGAAGCCAAGTGTTACATGCCGGGTGTGCCACGCGCCACATATATGCCGCATCCGTTTGAGATCATTCAGAATGATGAGCAAATGCTGATCGTGTATGAATATGCGAACACGGTGCGCAATATCTTCCTGACGGATCCGGGTGAAGCGCCCGTCGATAGCTGGATGGGGCAGTCCTACGGCTATTGGGACGGTGATACATTCGTCATCGAAGTGACCGGACAGAATGGGTCATCCTGGCTGGACCGTTCTGGCAATCACTATTCGGCCATGGCGAAAGTCACCGAGCGCTATACGCGCATCGACAATGATCACATTGACTATAGCGCGACCATTGAAGACCCGGAGACCTTCTCCGAGCCTGTTACGTTGAACATGACGCTTTATCGTCTCGTCGGCGCGGACGCGCGAATTGAAGACTTTAACTGCGTTCCCTTTGTGGAGGAAAAGCTCCACGGACATCTACGCAAGGAGCCGCTGAAATGAGACTGACGATGAAATCACTCCTCGCTGCTTCTGCGACTGCAATGGCTGCTGTCATGGTAGCGCCGGCTGCGATGGCGGAACCGCCAGAGACAGATTATGAGCCGCCGCGCATGGCGGATGGAACACCCAACATGCAGGGCATCTGGACCAACGCATCTCTGACTACGCTGGAAAAGCCGGACAATTTGCCGGTCATCGTGCCGGAGAAGCAGGCCATGATGATGGCTGGAATGGTCGAGGCCTCTGCTGAAGCCGATAATGCACCGACCGACCCTGATGCGCCCGCTCTCAAGGCAGGCGGTGAGGGCGTCGGTGGCTACAACCGCTTCTGGATGGACTTTGGGTCCTCTCTGGCAAAGGTGCGCGGCGACTACCGCTCTACCTGGATTGTCGAGCCTGCGGACGGCAAGCTTCCATATACCGAAGCAGGCCGCAAAATGGCCGAGGATCGCCTGATCGAACAGCGCGAAGACTTCGACAATCCTGAAGTCCGCGCTGCGGCGGAGCGTTGCACGGTCGGGTTCGGCTCGACGGGCGGACCGCCAATGCTCAACGTGCTGTACAACAACAATTACCAGATCGTGCAGGCACCTGACAAAGTCGCCATCGTGGTCGAGATGAACCACCAGACCCGGATGATCCGCCTCAATGAAGAACATCGTCCGGAAATGATGGACCAGTGGCTCGGCGATTCTGTTGGCTACTGGGATGGCGACACGCTCGTCGTCGAGACCACCAACTTCGAGCCCGACATTTCGCTTCGAGCAGCAACGCGCCACCGGCTCTACATGTCGTCGGACGCAAAAGTCACAGAGCATTTCACGCGGATATCCGATGATGAAATCTTCTATGAGTTCTGGGTCGAGGACCCGGAAATCTTTACCCAGAAGTGGAAGGGGGAAATGATCCTCCGGAAATCTGAAGGGCCAATCTATGAGTACGCATGCCACGAGGCGAACTATTCGCTTCCAGGCATCCTTGCCGGTGCACGCCGGCAAGAACAAGACGCGGCATCAGCCGGCGGCTCGAAGTGAGAAGGCAGGCGGCAGGATCAGCAAGTTCTGCCGCACCTTACCTGAACCAATGGGAGACATTGAAATGAAACTGAACAACAAGCTTTACGCCCTCGCAGGCGTCGCAGCTGGTTCTCTCGCGATTGTCGGGGCTGCCAGCGCTCACCATGCTTTCTCCGCAGAATTCGACGCTGAAGCGCCGGTTCTTCTGCGCGGTGAAGTCACCAAGGTGGAGTGGGTCAATCCGCACACCTGGATCCACCTCGCCGCCGAAGAGGAAGACTCTGAGGAAACCGTCGCATGGATGGTTGAAGGCGGCACGCCGAACACCCTCCTACGTGCAGGCCTCAACAAGAAGTCCCTGACGCCTGGCACGCCGATTATCGTGCGTGGTTACCAGTCCAAGGACCGCCTCTGTGCCCCAGCCTGCAAGGCAAATGGCCGCGACATCACGCTGTCCAACGGCGAGAAGATCTTCATGGGCTCGAGCGGCACCGGTGCACCGAAGGACGGCACTGACCCGCGTGAGCGCGGCCCCGTCCAGACTGAGCTGCCGGATGCGGAAGACATGTAACGCTGGCGCTTAGTCAGAAACGAAGAAGCCGCCCCCATGCCGGGGCGGCTTTTTCTTTGATGGGTTTTGAGTTGGCTGACGCTTTTACCAGAATGCGATCCAGCGTCCGGCGACGGCTGTCGTCATCCAGAGCGCGATGGTCGTCGCAGAGCCAAGGCGTGCCATGAGCGGCATCGAGTCGGCGCCGCGGCCCGATAGCCAGACCAGCAGGCCAAGCCCGGCAATCATGATCAGGAACGCCACGCGCGCCAGAAGGCTGGTGAGCGCGATGAAGACCCACGCCCAGAGCACGAGTGAGACAACACCAAAGGCGATGGCAATCGGCGTCAGCTTTCCATTGTTCTTGATCAGGCTGTCGCGTGTGCCGAACGTGAAGAGCAGGGCGCTGACGAGCGACGCCATCTTCACCCAATAGGGCGGGCTGTAGAACAGCTTCATCACCTCACCGAGCGCCAGTAGCACGCCGCTGATAATCAGGACGATGACGGCGCCGATCAGAAATGGCCTCATTTTCCGGTTCAGGCTGAGCGGCGACTGTGTGTGCAGCCCCGGGCCAATAACCCGCAGGTCAGACATGATGATCGCCCCGCCCAGCAGAGCGAGCGCGAGCAGGTGGAAAGACCCGGCCCACGGAACAATGGTCATTGAATCCTTCACTGCTGTCGCAATGCCGGACTGATCGATGCTGTCCGCGATTGGCAGGAAGAACTTGTCGGTGAACGAGCAATCATATGGCTCGCCTTCATAATAGCATGTGGCCATGGCGCTTACTCCGTCACGTCTGCGTATTCGATGGGTTGGCAATCTGCGAAGGTCGAGAGCAGGCTGCCCGGCTCGAGTTTTTCGCAATTGTACCAGTCATAGGCGATCATCCGTCCGGTGATCACGACGAAGATCCAGGCCGAAAGAGAAATCATCGCCGAGATGCGGGTGCTGCGCGGTGGCTTGGGGTCGCTGTCCCACTTCTCCATGTCCTTCTGAATCCGGAAATGATAGACGAGAATGTTGGTCATCGCGGCCAAAATGAGCAGCATTTTCACGCGGAAAAAGACGCTGTGATAATAGACCATGGGCTTTGCGTAGAAGAGCAAGAGGCCGGTCACCAGAAGCAGGATAAACCCTGCGACGGTCAGTGGCAGAATACGCTTGTCCATCTCCGACAGGGGCACAGTCTTGTAGACAAGTCCCAACATTCGCAGGTCGACCATGATGATCGTGCCGACGAAGAGCATGAGCGACATGACGTGGCTCGCCTCCAGCATCGGCCAGACGTAAAAGGACTCGCGAAGCGCCACACTCCATGGCGTCTCGTTCATCCATAAGAAGAAGTCCCTCATCCCTTACTCCTTTGGCATTGATTGGCTGATGGCATTGCCATCGCGATATAGCGTCGTGGCGGCGAAGAAGCCGGTAACGCTCAGTTCAACAGTGATTGGTTCGGCGGTTTCATTGGCCCAGTACCAGCCATGTTCGCCCTGGAATTCGGCGAGATAGGTGCCATCCTGACGGGCCGCGTCGCCGGCCGCATAGCTATAGGCTTCGCCGTCTTCGGCGCCCGATGGTTCGGCGTGCATGTCATAGTGCAGCGGTGCTGAGGCTGACCAGCTGAATACCATGCCGGCATGCTCATCAAGGTCGACCTTATATTCGAGCGATTCAAAGCCGAGCAGCTCGAAGCTTTCTGTAATGGTGACGGGTTTGGCGTCGGCGGCTTCGAAGGCGTGCTCTTCTTCAGCGGTGAGGCTGGTCAGCCCCGTGAGCTTGCCGAAGCCTGTAGGGTCGATTCCATGTTCGGCGGGCAGGATCCAGAAGATCAGCAGGAAGGCTGCGCCGGCGAGGCTGGCGAGCACGGGCCAGCCCAGATTTCTGTCTGCCGTCGTGTCAGTCATGCCGATCCTCCTGCGAAGAAGCCGGCGAGGTGTTGGCCGATGAGGACAAAACCACCCATCATGAGCGCGATGTTGGCGTACCGGGCATGCGTCTCGAAGTGCGGGCTTTCGCGCCAGATGTTGAGCAGCCAGACGACCACGAGCAGGACGAGAACCTGTCCAATCTCGACGCCGATATTGAATGAGATGAGGTTCACCAGCAGGCCGTTATCATCCATGGAAAGCGCCTGAAGCTTTGTGGCGAGGCCGAGTCCATGAAACAGGCCGAAACCAAAGACGGCCGCGCGCATATCCAGGCTGCTGCCGAAAAGCTTCCTGAAACCGCCAAGGTTTTCGAAGGCCTTGTAGACAACGGACAGGCCGATCAGCGCGTCGATCAGATAGACATTGACCGAGATGTTGGCGAGGACGCCGACAAGCAGTGTCAGGCTGTGGCCAAGCGTAAAGAGCGAGACATAAATAACGATGTCGCGGAACCGGCGCAGGAAAAAGACGACTCCGATCAGAAAGAAAACGTGGTCCAGGCCCGTGACCATGTGCTTGGCGCCAAGGTACAGAAACGGGATTGGAGCCGGGCCGCTGACCGCTTCGACAAACTTCGCATTGGATTGCGATACATCATGGGCGAGCGCTGGATAAAACATCCCCCACACCAGTGCGGAGCACAGGCAGGCAAACATTGCCAGTGTCCGCGTCGTAACTGGCAGGATATCCCGGTGTGGGGGATGTGAGACCAGGCAGGGCATGGTCTTCAGTTTTCTCCATATGTGCGGAAACGCTCATGGCAGGAGCGACAGACGCGGTACATCAGGCCGCCGGCTTCAAAGACCGCTTCCTCGTCCTGTGCGATGGCAGCGCCCTTGACCTGTTCAGCTGCGACCGCGAGACCTTCGGAATAGGTCACCCAGTCCTGCTCACCGAGGCTGTATTTTTCCGTCGCAAGCACTTCGGAGAGAGCGGCCATTTCGTCGGCAGCGTCGGCGACGGCCTGCCAACCTTCATCGGTCGTCGGAAACAGTTTTTCCTCGCCCTCGACGGTAATGATGTAGCCTTGTTTGTCCCAGATCTTGTCGGCGACGACGTCGATCTCCTCATTCATGAAGTTGTGCATGGCGACGACGTGGGCAGGCTCGCCTGCATGATCATCGTCAGAGCTGGCCTCATTGCCGCCAGAGCAGGACGCCGTGGTCGCGAGCATGCCGACAATCGCAGCAGACATCAGTAGATCTTTTATATGCATCGTTCAGTCTCCCTGAGATGTGCGGAACGCAATGAAGGCATTGCCAGGCATCTGGCCGAATGCGGCATAGCCGGATGGCACGAACAGCATGTCGCCAGCCAGGGCTGGCCCGGCATTGTCGATTGCCCCGCCATGCGCTTCCACACCATTGACCGAGTCGAATGCCTGGACCGTGTCGTATTCCCAGACAACGTCGCCCGTTTCGGCGTCGAAAGCGCGCATCATGCCGTCCAGAGCGCCGACGAAGACGAGTTCGTCATTGGATGCTGGAGCGGCTGAATAGCCGTACTGGAAAACGCAATCCGGGTAAGGGTTGTCGCCGCCGCCGCGTGTTGGAACAGCGCCTTCAGGGCAGGTGCGGCTCGCCGCGTGGCTCCACAACACGTCGCCGGTTTCCAGATCGAGCGCATAGAGGCCGGGTTTCGGATCGTAATTCGGCAACGGAAAATCGGGGTCGGAGGAGGGCGCGAACACGACGCCATTGGCAACGGTCAGGCCCCAGTGAATGCCTCCGAGCGCTGATCCGGCTGAGACGCGTGTTTTCCAGATGAGTTCGCCCGTGTCCGCGGTGACGACATGCACGACGCCTGACTTCTGGCCACCGACGATTACATCGGTGCCGTCAGCGAGCTTGGTGAGTGAGACTGACCCGCCGAAATCGAGATCCGGGCCTTTTGGCTTGGGACAGTTGGGGCCGTCCGGGCCGAAGCCGCTACAGGCCATGTTGAACATGTCCTGTTCGGTCGCCTGATACGTCCAGATCACATCGCCAGTCTCCAGGTCGAGCGCCATGATGGCATCGCTGGTATCGGTTGCGGGGGCGGACGTGTTCTCGCCCGTGCCGATATAGATGCGGTTATTCTCGGCATCGATCGTCGGTGTCGTCCAGACGGGTGCGCCGGCTGGGCCGTAGAGCTGTGTGCCGACCGATGATTTCGTCGTTGGAACGGCGTCCTCGGTCATGTGGGCTTCCCAAAGGCGCTCACCATCTTCGGCGCTGATGGCCGTCACGGCGCCGTGACCCTTGCAGCACTCATAATTCGGATCGCCGGCGGCGCCGACATCAATGGCTGAAAGGGGGACGATGATCTGATCGCCGATCTGGACAGGGCTGCCTGTGCCCATATTTTCCGGCATGACGCCAGCTCGTTTGGACCAGAGCGCTTCGCCTGTCGCGCCGTCGAGCGCATGGACATTGGTTGCACCGTCCTGGAACAGTATGGCTGGTTTGCCGTCAACTTCGCCGAGTGAAAGCGAGGACCGCAAATTTACGCCAACTTCATTGTGCCACTTGGTGCAGCCTGTCTCCCGGTCCACAGCGAATACGTGGCCCGACGAGGCGCCGACAAAGACCGTATCTTCGGTGATGACCGGGTAGCCGCGGACATCAGAGGCGCTCGGCAGGCCGAGCGTCCAGGCGACTTCGAGGCTTGCGGCATCGGTTTTCGTGAGCGTGCTGCGTTCCGGGCCGTAATAGCGGGTGTTGCCCAAATCGGGACCCCAGCGCTCCACATATGTCTTTTCGAAAGAAATCGACGTGTCTTCACACATCGCATTGGAGGGCACTGTGTAGGCGCCGCCCTCTTCGCCTGCGATAAACGACACAACGTCCCGAATATCGGACTGGCTGAGCCCTGAGGCCTGCGCCTGCATTTTGCCCGATGTCAGCGAGAAGGTGATCTGCGTCGGGCTCATCGCTTGCAGGGCTTCGAAAGAAGGAGAGCGGGATGTATCGGGATTGTCGTGGCAGGCAGCGCATCGCGTGGCGTAGATTTTTGAACCGGGGTGAATCTCTTCTGCAGCTGCAGTTTCGACCGACTCGTCAGAATCAGTTTGCGTCTGAGAAGGTTCGGACCGGCTCGCTTCGTCGTCTGCCGGCTTTTCGGAACAGGCGCTGACAATCAAGCCGAATAATGAGGCGGCAAGGATGCGGCCAAAGTGTTTTGAGCTGCTTGGCACAGGCATTACGCCCTGCACGAGCCGCGCGCGTTTCGCCGGTTGCGCCATAATTTTCCTCCCGCTGTCCACTTTGCAGATCAGCTTAATTGTAGTTGTCTACATTTTTCGATATTTGATGGGAGGAGGAAGTCAATATCAAACCTGAAACACCCGCATGTCAAAGGCGTCCGGTTTAGTGGATTATTGAAGTTAGAAACCTGCAGGGGCGGCAGTGATCAGATCTTCGAGATCTTTCGATCAGCCTTTTCGAGCAGATCGAGGAATTCTTCCATTCGGCTGCCACCTTCTGCAGGCTTGTAAGTAGAATTGAGGCCTTGTGACATCGCGGTATTGAATGCTCGGCGCTGTCTGCGCTGATCAGTCATTCCGTTTCGTCCGGTGCGTATGTTAGCAGTTTTTTTCATGGCTCAATCTCTGCATAAACAACAGACGACCCCGAGAAGTGTTCCGGGAAATTACTGCAACATAGTTAACAAACCGCTCAATCTCGTTAACGCTCAATTCCTTGATTAGTGATAGGCAAGCGCACAGCAAAGCTTGATAAAATGGATTGAGAACTGAAGGTTAGAATTCGTATGCCCGTCAAATACCCTCTTAGATCCAAACGAAAAGCGGAAACACGGCGCAAGCTTGTGCAGGCGGCGCAGTCTGTGTTTTTCGCCAAAGGGTATGATGAGGCGACGCTCGATGAGATCGCCGATGCCGCTGGAGTCCACGTTCAGACCCTGTACCGCCACTTCGCGACCAAACAGGAACTCGCGAGCGCCGGCGACAATCATTATTATCACTTGTTTGCCGAGTGGCTTGAGGAGCGCGACCCCGACAGCACGGCCTTCGACGTCTGGCGCGGCTGGCTGAAATGGTCGTATGGAGGGCTGGTTGCGAGCGGCAGCTTTTCCTACCGTGAATTTATAAGAACCCGTCACGCCAACCCATCTATCCTTGGAGAGCTGTCGCGCATTCGTGTGCAGTATGAAGATCGCCTGTGCGAGCTGTTGGCCGAAGACTTTGGAATGTCAGGAGAGCAGGGCGGCATGCCACGTCTGGTGGCGGGGATGCTCTTGTCCGGAAGTTCATATGTGCAGCGCCGCTACGATGAGGGCGAGATTGATCTGGTCGCTGAAGCTGTGGAAACGGTCGATCTCGCCGAGAAGCTCTGCGCGCCGCTGATGGCGAAGAAAGCTTAAGCCCCGAACCAGCCCGCAAAAGTGCCCCAGGGAACCATGAACACGGTCAGCCCGGCCGCAATCGCGGCGAGGATATAGCCGATCAGCATGAGCACGCCGTCACGCGCGACGAAGGCCAAGCCGAAAATCGTGATGGCAAGCCCCGGCGCAGCGACTGCGAAAGGAACGAGTTCCAGTGGGATCATCAGTGCGGCCAGTATTGTGACGATGATTGCTGCGATGTAAGTCGCCCAAGGGCCGGTCAGAAATCCCAGACGCTCGGATATCATGCGATCAATTCGCTTCAGCCACTTCTTGGTGCGGTCCTCAGCTTCCTCCAGCTTCTTCTTTTCGATCGACCGGTTTTCGATGAAGCCTGGCACCCAGATGTGGTCGGCACCGAGGACGATCTGAACGCTGAAAAGGATGATGACGACGCCGATCACGGCCGGCAGACCCGGGATCGCCCCGAGGGGCGGAATGACGACGAGCAATCCTAGAAAGGCGACGACAGGACCGAACGACCGGTGGCCAAACAGATCCAGCAGATCACCGAACGTGACCTTATCGCCGTCCGTATCCTCAATGGCTCGGTCGAGCACGTTTTCGAGTGGATCGTCAGTTGAGGAAGTCATGCTGCGGCCGCTCTGTTTGTCAGTCTCATGACATGACAAACTCGCAAGGCGCGATTTTGTTCAGGAATTAACCGGTTCGTGGAGGAGCGTCTGCATCAGCTCCTTGAATAGCGGAATGAGCTCGTCGCGCTGTAGGGACGGGTTTCTCAGGACGCGGGACGCCAATCCACCAAAAAGAGACATCAGCAATTCCGTGCGGGTGTCAGCATCAGTCAGGCCAAGTTTATTGCTAATCATGTTGGACAGGAGAGACCGTACGTGCGTGTCGTGCGATTGGATAATCGCCGCAATCTGAGGGTTGCGCTGTGCCTCGGCTTGGATTTCGAGGTTGAGAGCAGACTGGAATGCATCTGACTTCGTGGCCACAATATCCTCGGCTCGATTGACCATAGCGGCTGCCAACTCGTCACTCGGCAGCGATTCCAGTTCCGCGAAGCGCTCAGCAACCAGTTCGGATTCACGATCGACAAGCGCAGCGATGATCGCCTCTTTGCTTTCGAAGTAGTGGTAGATGTGACCGACGCTCATCTTGGCGCGTTTGGCGATCTTGGCCATGCCTGCACCATGAAATCCGTGCGCGACGAAGCAGGCGGACGCTGCGTCCAACACCTGGTCGCACCGCGCTTCGCGCCGCTTTTCTGCCCCTGTCATGGTTTTGTGTGCTGTTTGCACTAAATCCGCCTTCGTATGTCTTGACATGCTGCAACGCACCATTAGATAGAACGTTCATTCTATAAAAGCAAGCGCATGTTCAGACCAGAAAACAGGCAAACGTGTGCGAAGAAGGACAAGAAATGATCCTCCCGGTTTCCTCCCCTGATATATTGACCCGTGTGGCAGCTCGCCGAGTGATAGCTGGCGCGCTTGCGGGCGCGTCGCTTCTGGCGCTGAGCGCTTGCGGCGGCGATGATCCTGCCGCAGCTGAACCGCAACAACAGGCGATGCAGCAGCAAGCCTCACGCGTCGAAGTGATAAAAGCCGAGCCAGCCTCCGTCGAGAGCGTGCGCACCCTGCCGGGACGTACGACGCCTTTTGCCCAAGCGGAAATTCGTCCGCAGGTAACGGGCTTGATTCAGAACAGATTGTTTACTGAGGGCGAGCAGGTCAAAGCTGGTCAGCCGCTTTATCAGATCGATTCCGCGGAATATTACTCCGCTGTTGAAAGCGCGAAGGCCGGTTTGGCCCGCGCTGAAGCGTCTGCCGCGACCGCTCAGGAAACCGCCGGTCGTTTTCAGCGCCTCGCTGATATCGACGCCGTTAGCCAGCAGTCCTATGACGAAGCTGTCGCGGAATCGAAACAGGCGGCTGCAGAGGTCGGCATTCAGCGCGCTGCGCTTGAACGCGCCAAGATCGATCTCGCGCGGACAAATGTTCGCGCCCCAATCGATGGCCAGATTGGCCGATCCTCAGTCACACCGGGTGCGCTGGTTACAGCAAACCAGGCGACACCTCTTGCCCGGATCCTGCAACTTGATCCGATCTATGTCGACATGACGGCATCAAGCGCCGAAGTGTTGCGCTGGAAGCAGGATGTCGCAAATGGCGAGATTCGCACGCTGGGTGAGACGGCGAGCGTGCCGGTTACCGTCCGGTTCGAGGATGGGTCTGCCTATCAACACCGTGGCCAGATCGAATTTACGGAAGTCAGCGTCGACCAGGAAGCCGGTACGGTCATCATCCGGGCTCAGGTTCCAAATCCCGACGGTTTGCTTCTTCCGGGCATGTTCGTGAAATCAGAGTTTGCTGCAGGGTCCTATAATGGGGTGTATCTCGTTCCGCAGCGGGCCGTTCAGCGCACGCCGAAGGGCGATGGCTATGTCTTTGTTGCGAGCCAGGAGGGCACGGCACAACGCAAGGATGTCAAGATTCAGGAATCCAGTGGAGCGAACTGGATCGTCACCGACGGTCTTTCGCCCGGCGACCAAGTGATCGTGAGTGGCTTCCAGAATGTCAGGGACGGCGCTCCGGTCAATGTCATCGGAACGCAAACCGACGAACTGGCTTCGGTCAATGCTGGCGCCAGCCAGTCGACCCCGGAATAAGAGACCGAACTCATGGCAAATTTCTTCATTAGCCGCCCGGTCTTTGCCTGGGTGATTGCAATCGTCATCATGTTGGCGGGCGTCATGTCGCTCCGCGCCCTTCCGGTGTCGCAATATCCAGACATCGCACCCACAACGATTTCCGTTGCGGCCATTTATCCGGGGGCGTCGGCCAAGGCGGTCGAGGACTCGGTGACGCAGGTCATCGAGCAGCAGATGACAGGCCTCGACGGGCTCGACTATATCTCGTCTTCGTCCAGTTCGTCCGGCGAAGCCTCGATCACGCTGACCTTTGAAACCGGGACCGACCCGGACATTGCCCAGGTTCAGGTCCAGAACAAGCTGTCGCTCGCGACGCCGCTTCTTCCGGAACCGGTGCAGCGCCAGGGCGTGACGGTAAACAAGGCCAGCGCAGGCTTTCTATTGATCACGTCGCTCTATTCGCCAGATGGCACTTACGACCAGACCGATCTTGGCGACTATATCCGCAGCAACATGTACGACACCATCGGTCGTATCGACGGCGTTGGCCAGGTCCAGCTGTTCGGCTCCCAGTACGCGATGCGCATCTGGCTCGACCCCGACAAGATGACCCAGTTTGACCTTGTGCCGGGCGATGTTATAAATGCAATCCGCGCTCAAAACACGCAGGTGTCGGCTGGTTCGCTCGGCGGCGCGCCGGCTGTCGAAGGTCAGGAAATCAATGCGACAGTGACGCTCCAGTCACTGCTCAGTACGCCGGAAGAGTTCCGCAATCTCCTCCTGCGCACTACGCCCGAAGGCGGCTCGGTTCGCATCGGCGATGTGGCTGAAGTGGAGCTCGGCGCTGAACTCTACTCATTCACATCGAAGTTCAATGGGTATCCGGCATCGGGTTTTGCGGTCTCTCTCGCAACCGGCGCCAACGCCCTCGACACGGCGGAAGCGGTCAAAGCAGAGGTCGACCGTATCGCGGCGGACTTCCCCGAAGGCATTGAATTCGCTTTCCCGGTCGACTCCACGCCCTTTATCGAGACCTCCATTCACGAGGTTCAGAAGACACTGATGGAGGCGGTTGTTCTCGTCTTCCTCGTCATCTTTGTCTTCCTGCAGAGCCTGCGCGCATCCTTCATCCCCATGGTCGCTGTGCCGGTCGTGTTGCTTGGCGTCATGACGGTGCTGTTCGTCCTCGGCTTTTCGATCAATACGCTCACCATGTTCGCCATGGTGCTCGCCATCGGTCTCATTGTCGACGATGCCATCGTCGTGGTCGAGAACGTCGAACGCGTCATGGAAGAAGACGGTCTAGGCCCCGTGGAGGCGACCCGAAAATCCATGGGACAGATCACCGGTGCCCTTATCGGCATCGTGGTCGTGCTCTCTGCGGTCTTCATCCCAATGGCCTTCTTTCCCGGCTCTGCGGGTCTCATCTACCGCCAGTTCTCGGTGACCATCGTGTCGGCCATGGCGCTCTCCCTGGTGATCGCGCTCATCCTTTCGCCGGCGCTTTGTGCGACCATTTTGAAAAAGCCGAACCACGACAAGAAGCAGGGTTTTCTGGCAAAGCCGGCCGTCTGGTTCAATAACGGATTTGATCGTCTGCGTGACGGTTATGGTAGCGTTGTCGACCGTATCCTGCGCCGCCGCTGGATCTTTGCGGGAGTCTTCGCTGTCATTGTCGCGGTCATGGCGTTCGGCTTCGTGCGCCTGCCAACTTCCTTCCTTCCGCAAGAAGACCAGGGCCGTGTGATTTCGCTTGTGCAGCTGCCGCCGGGCTCCAGCATGGAGCGGACGGCGGAAGTCCTGAGTGACTTGAATGATTACTACCATGATACTCATGAAGACAGCATCGATGGCATTTTCACACTGGCCGGCTTCAGCTTTGCCGGACGCGGTCAGAACAATGGTATTGCCTTCGCCGCGTTGAATGACTGGTCAGAGCGTACTGGTCCGGGCCAATCTGCGTCTGCCATCGCTGGCGCCGCGACCGGCTATTTCAGCCAGAACACCGACGCTCAGATCTTCGCCATCGTGCCTCCGCCGATCCAGGAACTTGGTAACGCGTCAGGCTTCGACATGTATCTTCAGGATACCGGCGGTGCTGGGCATGACGCGCTGATCCAGGCCCAGGGACAACTTCTGGGCATGGCCAGTCAGCAGCCTGAGCTGGTGGGTGTGCGTCCAAACGGCCTTGCTGACGGTCCGCAATTCAACATCAATATCGACTACCAGAAAGCGCAGGCTTTCGGCGTCGATACCTCAAACATCACCAGCCTGCTGTCGACGGCTTTCGGCGGTACCTATGTCAACGACTTCATTGACCGTGGGCGCATCAAACGCGTCTATGTTCAAGGTGAAGCAACTGACCGGATGCAGCCTGACGATCTTGGCCAGTGGTATGTTCGCAATCAGACAGGCCAGATGGCGCCGCTCGAAGAATTCGTGACCAGCGAGTGGACCTTTGGGTCACCGCAGCTGCAACGCTATAACGGCTTTCCTGCGCTCAATGTTCAGGGTGGGCCTGCGCCGGGCGTCAGTTCCGGTGTGGCGATGGGCAAGATGGAAGAGCTGGTTGGCCAACTGCAACCCGGTATAAGCATGGAATGGACAGGTATCAGTAAGCAGGAGAGAGAGGCCGGCAACCAGGCCACGCTCCTCTACATCATCTCCCTTCTGTTCGTCTTCCTCTGCCTTGCGGCGCTCTATGAGAGCTGGACCGTGCCGGTTGCTGTGCTTCTGACGGCGCCACTTGGCGTTGCAGGTGCCGTCCTCGCGGCTCATCTTCGCGGACTCGACAATGACGTCTTCTTCCAGGTGGCCCTTCTGACCACGGTCGGTCTTGCCTCGAAGAACGCCATCCTGATCATCGAGTTCGCCCGGAATCTGGAGAAGCAGGGCATCGGCCTGATCAAGGCCGTCGAGGAAGCTGTCCGGATGCGGCTTCGCCCGATCCTGATGACAAGCTTTGCCTTTGGCTTCGGTGTGCTGCCGCTTGCAATCAGCTCCGGGGCAGGGGCCGCTGGACGCCAGGCCATCGGCACGGCCGTGCTTGGCGGCCTTATCGTCTCGGTTGTGTTCGGCCTGCTGTTTGCACCGCTATTCTATGTGATGATCCGAAAGCTGACGGGCGAGAAGCCCCTTGGCCGACAAACCGGAGAGGAAGCCTCCGCATGAGCAAGAAACCCATGATCCTTTCGGCCAGCCTGGCGACAGCCATGCTTAGCCTCAGTGCCTGTATGACGGTGACAGAGCCGTATGAGCGCCCGGAGGCTCCGATTCCGCAAGCTCTGCCCGTCATCGACGAAGCGGGCGCGGAAGTTCAGCCGCTTGTCTGGCAGAACGTCTATCTATCCGACGACCTCAGAAATCTGGTCAACCTGGCGCTGGATGAAAACCGTGACCTGCGCATTGCCGCAGCGAATGTGCAGCTGGCGCGGGCCCGCTATGGCATCACGCAGGCTCAGCGCCTGCCAACGCTCAGCGCGTCCGGCAGCCTTACTGAAGGCGGCACTTTCGATAGCGGGCCTGCCGTCGGCGGGTTCGGTGACAGCGCGACTGCGCAGCTGGGGGTCACGGCTTACGAGCTGGACCTGTTTGGCCGCGTCGCAAGCCTGAATGAAGCGGCTCTGCAGTCCTACTTCGCGAGCGAAGAAGGCGAACGCGCAGCCAAGATCGCCATTGCAGCGACCGTTGGCGAAATCTGGATGCAGCTTGCCGCGGACAAGGCGCTTCTGGCGCTGGCTGAAGACACAGTTGAAGTGCAGTCAGAATCGCTCGGGCTGACCGATGAATTGTTCCAGGCCGGTGTGGCGACCCAGCTCGATGTGCGCCGTGCGTCGGCAAGTGTTGAGACAGCGCGTGCGCAAGCGGCACAGTTTGCCGCTCGGGTCGAACAGGACCTGAATGCTCTGCGCCTGGTGGTCGGGACGGATCTGCCACAGAGCACCTATTCGTCGGCGCAGCTTACGCCGTCTCCGCTTGTTGATGATGTGCCTGTCGGCCAATCCTCGCTTGTGCTGCTGAAGCGCCCTGATGTGCAATCCGCAGAACGCCAACTATTGGCGGCGAATGCGAATGTCGGGGCGGCGCGAGCTGCCTTCTTCCCGTCGATCTCGCTGACCGGACGGGTCGGTTACGCAAGTTCTGATTTGTCTGACTTGTTTGATGGCTCGGCCGGCTACAGTTTTGGTCCGTCGATCTCACTTCCGATCTTTGATGGCGGCGCTCGCCAGTCCAACCTTGAGGTCACTCAGGCGCAACGCGATGTGGCACTGGCCTCCTATGAACAGGCCATTCAACTCGCCTTCCGAGATACGGCAGACGCGCTTGCCATTGCCCGCACCATTGATGAACGCGTCGACGCCTTGTCACGTCTTGTGGATGATACCGAAGTCACGCTGAACCTGTCGCAGGAGCGGTTCCAGGTCGGCGTCGATGATTATCTGTCGGTTCTCGATTCCCAGCAGCTTTATTATAATGCGCGTCAGCAACTCATTCAGGCGGAGTTGACGAGAAACCTCAATGTCATCGCGCTTTACCGCGCGCTGGGTGCGTGGCCCGAAGCCTAATCTGACGCACGCGTCACCTTTTCTGGAGGTATATGCGATAATGCGCTACACTGAAGTCTAATCCGCGAACAGGGAGGTTCGCGGATCACAAGACTGGTAGGTACAGCATTATGAGCAACCCCGATTTTGATGTCCTGATCGTCGGCGCCGGCCTGTCCGGTATTGGCGCCGCTTATCACTTGCAGGAGAAATGCCCTGGCAAGTCCTATGCAATCCTGGAAGGGCGCGATGCGATAGGCGGAACCTGGGATATCTTCCGCTATCCCGGCATACGCTCAGACAGCGACATGCATACGCTCGGCTACAACTTCAAACCGTGGGAAGAGCGCAAGGCGATCGCGGATGGCCCGTCCATCCTGAAATACGTGCGCGACACTGCCGTCGAGAACGGCATCGACAAGCGCATCCGGTACAACCACCTCGTCCGCAAAGTCAGCTGGGATTCGCCGTCCGCGACATGGACTGTCGAATCAGAAGACGCGAAAACGGGCGCGACTCACACCCTGACCTGCCGCTTTCTCTATATGTGCTCGGGCTATTACTCCTACGAAGGTGGGTACAAGCCGGACTTCCCTGGAGAAGACTCATTCAAGGGCACAATTGTTCATCCGCAAAAATGGCCAGAGGATCTCGACTACAAGGACAAGAAGGTTGTGGTCATCGGTTCTGGTGCGACGGCGGTGACACTGGTGCCCGAGATGGCGAAGGACGCGGCGCATGTCACCATGTTGCAGCGCTCCCCCACCTATGTAGTGTCGCGGCCCGCCGAAGATGCCATGGCGAATCGTTTGCGCTCCTTCCTGCCGTCGAAGTTGGCCTATGGGCTCACGCGGTGGCGCAACGTCTTGTTTCAGATGTTTTTTTACAATCTCGCGCGCAAAAAACCTGAAAAGACGAAGGACCGTATCATTGGCATGGCCAAGGCTGAACTCGGTCCGGACTTCGATGTCGATACGCATTTCACGCCTGCCTATAATCCCTGGGACCAGCGGCTCTGTCTCGTCCCAGACAGTGACCTGTTCCTGTCTTTAAAGGAAGGCAGCTCATCGGTTGTTACCGATCATATTGAGACGTTTACCGAGACTGGCATCAAACTGAAATCAGGTGAGACGCTCGACGCCGATATCATTGTTTCGGCGACGGGGCTTCAACTCGTCTTTCTCGGGGGAGTGGACGTCGTCGTGGATGGCGAAGCTGTAAAAGCGTCCGACATTCACGGATATCGCGGCGTCATGTTCGAGACTATTCCGAATCTCGCTTCAACCTTCGGGTACACCAACGCGTCCTGGACGCTGAAGGCGGATCTTACTGCTGATTTTGTGACGAGACTTCTCAAATACATGGACCGGCAACGATTTGTCGAAGTGCGCCCGGTCGCTGAAGGCGAAATTGGCGAAGAGCCCTGGCTGGATTTCTCGTCTGGCTACGTCACACGCGTCATGGACCAATTCCCGAAACAGGGGCGTGAGCTGCCGTGGAAGCTCCACCAGAACTATGTGAAGGATATTTTCCTGCTCCGGCATGCCAATCTCAATGATGGCGTGCTGAAATTTCGTGCAGTCGATGAAGCGCCCGAAACCGGGCAGGGCGAATCACAGGAGGTCGTGGCCGCGGAGTAGGCAGCCCGCAACTGTAATGCACGGCGCAAAAAATCTTGAACGCGGCGCATCATCAGCGTATGTGCGTCGCCAGTGCCGCCTTAGCTCAGTTGGTTAGAGCGCTGGTTTGTGGAACCAGAGGTCCTCCGTTCAAGCCGGAGAGGCGGTACCATTCCTTCTGAAACGAGGTAGATTTTGGCCGAAAAGTGGCCGCATTCGAACGACGGCGTGGCCGGTTGTGCAGAATGTTGCATTTACATCGCGTTCGTACGAAAAAGCTGGAAGAATTCCGTTTTTTGTACAAAGTTACCTCGTCTATGGAACAAAACTTCTTTAGACGAGTAAGGACACGGAATGGTCCGTTATCTCTGCGGTCGGTGAGCAATGGTGCTCATGCGGCTCACAAAAGGGGATGAGTATGAAAAAAACTCTGATGTGCGCGACAGCCGCGGCCGCTATTGCGTCTGCTGGTAATGTTGCAGTGGCTGAGGACGGCTGGTATGGCCGTGCCGATCTTGGCTACACTTTTGATGGAACTCTGGATCAGGATCCAGAGGCCAACAGCCTTTATTCAATGGGCGGTGATTCCGATGTAGGCGACGGCCTGCTGGGCGCCGACATTGGTCTTGGCTATGGTTTTGCCAATGGCTTCCGTCTTGAATCCACCTTCGGTTTCCGTGGTGGTGAACTCGATCCTGGTAATGTCGTAAACGGCGGCCCAGCTGTCGATACGCCTCCTGTCTACTACCAACAAGGCGGTAGCGGCAAAGCGTCAATCTACGACCTGATGTTCAACGGTCTTTACGACTTCGATCAGGGCGGCGCTCTGGTGCCATACGTTGGTGCTGGTATCGGTATGGCCAAGGTCGACATGAAAGCCACGACGCTCCGTGCAGGTGTTACCACCGGCGGCGGCGTTCAGACCTATGATGCGAACGGCTTCAGCGACGACACGACTGCTGTCGCTTACCAACTGCTCGCTGGTCTTGGTTATGAAATCTCTGAACAGCTGACCCTCGACATGGGTTACAAGTACTTCGTCACCGAAAATCTCGACCTCGACGGTCGCGACTTCAACGGTGCGCCTGTTCAGTATGACGGAACCTACACCGATCACACTGTGACGGTTGGTCTGCGGTACCAGTTTGCGGCTCCTACGCCGCCACCTCCACCGCCACCACCACCGCCTCCACCACCACCGCCACCACCGCCTCCTCCGCCGCCTCCACCACCACCGGAAGCGCCGACGGAAGCTCCAGTGGCAGAGTGCTCCACGCTCAACCAAGCCTTCGTGGTTTACTTCGAGTGGGATCGCTCCGATCTGACGAGCCAGGCTTCCGCAGTTATCGACCAGGCGGTTGCTAACATCCGTGCCCGTCAGGACTGTGCTCCAGGTTCTGTGACCATCGTTGGTCACACCGATACCTCCGGTGCATCGGCCTACAACGCACGCCTGTCGCAGCGTCGTGCAGCTTCGGTTGCTACCGCTCTCACGAGCCGTGGTATCGCATCTGACATGATCACCACGGAAGGCCGCGGTGAGAACGATCTCGCCAAAGCGACCCGTGACGGTGTTCGCGAGCCTCTGAACCGTCGTTCGGAAGTTACGATCATCGTTCGCTAAGCGACCGATCATCTGATCAACAGAGTGGCCCGGCCTTTTGGTCGGGCCATTTCTTTTGGGGGCGAGGAACGGGATCTGTGGCGGAGCGCTCGCGAGATGACAGCGGGACGACGCGCAGTCCGCGGATGCGCATCGCAGAGCTGCTGGCCTTCAACTGGCTTTCGCCGAATCAAAAGGCCGCCCCGAACTTGTCGGAGCGGCCTTTTCTGTTGAATTCAGGCGAAGACGCCTACGGTTTTATATCCGTTGCTTAGTCGTCCGCGTCGCGAGAGACGTCGAGGCCGTCGGCTTCACCCACAGCGGCCAAAGCGAACGCAAACTCGACTGCGGTTTCCTTCAGTCCCTCGAACCGGCCTGTCGAGCCGCCATGTCCAGCATCCATGTTGATGCGCAGGAAGTATGGCCCGCCATTTGGGGCTTCGTGACGAAGCTTTGCGGCCCATTTGCTTGGCTCCCAATAGGTGACACGGGGGTCTGAAAGCCCGCCCGTGATCAGCATGGCCGGGTAGTCCTGATCAGTCACCTGATCATATGGGCTGTAGGCGAGGATGGTGTCGTAGTCTTCCTCGCTGGTGAGCGGGTTACCCCATTCCGGCCATTCGGGCGGCGTGAGGGGAAGCGATTCGTCTGACATGGTGTTTATGACGTCGACGAATGGCACGGCCGCGATGATGCCGCCGAACAATTCCGGATCCATGTTTGCCGCGGCGCCCATAAGCAGACCGCCAGCCGAACCACCAAAGCCGACGACGCGTCCGGCTGAGCCATAGCCATTATCGACCAGGTGTCGCCCGGTGGAGACATAGTCCTTGAAGGTGTTTTCCTTCTTCTTCAGCTTGCCGTCGAGATACCACTGATACCCTTTGGCCTGCGATCCGCGTACATGCGCAATGGCATAGATGAAGCCGCGGTCGACGAGGCTAAGGCGGCTTGTACGGAAGTCGGCTGCGTTGGTGATGCCGTAGGACCCATATCCGTAGAGGAGAAGAGGTGCCGAGCCATCGACGGGCGTATCCGCACGGCGAAGAATGGTCACCGGAATCATCTCGCCATCCCATGCGGGCGCTTCGATCCGCTCCACGACATAGTCGTCTGGATTATGGCCCGATGGCACTTCGCGCGTCTTGCGCAATATGCGCTCGCGGGTCGCCATGTCATAATCATAGGTCTGATCAGGCACGGCAGGGGATGCGTATTCGTAGCGCAGGATTGTCGAGTCGAATTCGCCTGAGCCGGCAAGACCGAGATCGTAAGCTTCTTCATCCATCTCAATCGTGTGCTCATCGCCGGTGGAGCGCTCACGGATGACGATGCGTGGCAGAGCATTTTCTCGCTCGAGACGGATCAAGTGGTCCTTATGGGCGTCGAGTCCAAGAATCAGCGTGCCCGGACGGTGCGGAATGACCTCTTCCCAATTCTCTCGCCCCGGATTGTCGATCGGCGCCTTCATCAGCTTGAAGTCAACCGCGCCGTCAGCATTCGTCAGAATATAAAACGCATCATTCCAATGCGTTATGGAGTACTCTTCGTCTTCCTTTCGGGGGGCGATGAGCTTGGGCTCGGGCGTCACGGCGTCAGACGGGAAGACATAGATCTCACCGGACGTGTGGCCGCCGGTCTCGATCGTGATGAACTCTTCCGATTCGGTTTTGCCAACGCCGACGAAGAAGCCGGGATCGGGTTCGCGGTAGATTTCGACATCAGCGCCGGTAGCTAAATTACGCTGGAAGACAGCCGTCGGGCGGCCGTTTTCATCGCGCTCCACCCAGTAGAGCAGGTCGGAATTGGCGCCCCAGACGAAGCTGCCATACGTGCCTTCGATCGGCGTTCCAACCGGTTCGCCTGTTTCAATGTTGCGGACACTGATCGTGTAATATTCGCTGCCCTGCGTATCGATGGCTGATGCGAGGAGCTTGTGATCGGGAGACTGGTCGAGGCCGCGAATGGAGAAGTACGACTCGCCCTCGGCTTCCTTGTCGCCGTCAAACAGGATGGTTTCCGGTGCATCGTCAACGAAGGCTTGGTCCGCTGCTTTGCGGGCGTAAATCGGATACTCACCGCCTTCACGATAACGCACATAATAGGCGTAGGGGCCGTCCTTGCTCGGCACCGAGCTGTCATCTTCCTTGATCCGCCCACGCATCTCTTCAAACAGGGTTTCGCGCAGGGACTCTGTCGGGTCTTCCAGCACGGCCTTGGTGTAGGCGTTTTCCTCGACAAGATAGTCGTGAATGTCCTGACGAAGCACGCTCGGGTCGCGCATCACCTTCTGCCAGTTTTCGTCTTTCATCCAGTGATACGGATCCACGCGTGTGCGTCCGACCTGTTCAATGGTCACCGGCTCGCGCTTTGCCACGGGCGGTGTTGGCGTTTCGGCTGAAGGCGCGGCGGGCTCGGCAGTTTCGGTCGTTTGCTCAGTCAAATCGGTTTGTCCTGTCGCTGTTGTGCAGGCGGCCATGAGGGCGCTTCCGGCAACGGTTGCGAGTAAGAGAGAAAGGCGCATGGAGGGGCTCCGCTATTTATCGAATATCGAAAACGTACAGAGTCCGCTCCGGCTGTCTACAAGCTTTAGCAAGATTTGTCAGGCGGGTCGGAAATCGAGAACCACACCATTGATGCACCAGCGTTCGCCGGTCGGTGGAGGACCATCCTTGAACACATGCCCCATGTGGAGACCGCACGTGGCGCAATGGCATTCTGTGCGTGGCATGATCATTTTGAAGTCGCGTTTGGTGTCGACGGCCGTCTCGCGGATCGGCTTGTAGAAGCTCGGCCAGCCGGTGCCGGAATCAAACTTGTGCTCTGATGACCAGAGCGGCGATCCACACCCGACGCAGTGATAAACGCCGTCGCGCTTTTCATCATTGTGATTGCCGGGCGAAAATGCCCGTTCGGTGCCATCCTTCACGCCAACGCGGTATTGGTCCTCGGTCAGAATTTCGCGCCATTCCTTGTCGGAGCGCGAGACGCGTTTGAAGTTATTGGCGGGTTTGGGCGGTAGCATAGAAGCTCCTTCGAAAAGCGTGTCTACACAGATATAGGGCTGGACCCGCCTCAAAAAAGGCAGCGGCCCAGCCCAGTTTCATGTCGCCGAAGCGCCTATTTCTGTTTGAGCGAGAGCCCGCCTTCCTTCCAGGCGGCCAGACAGTCGGTGGCGTCGTGATAGGCGTCTGCTTCGAGCAAGACCGTGTCGGTCTGTCCTGCGCCTTCAAAACGGGGGTCGTCGCATTCCCCGTCATTCGACCACTCGCTGGTATCGTCGCCGAAATTCACGCCGTTGAACATGACGCCATCTTCTGGAGGTGGACCCAACGCGTCCAGGTCGACCTTGCCGAATTCTTCGTCTTCAAGCAGGGCTGCCAGTTCAGCAAGAAGCTCGAGGTCTTCCTCACTAAGCTCGCCATCGTCGAGCGCCTCTTCCAGCGGCGGGTCGCCGGGACCTCTGAGGCGCAGCGTACCAGCCTCGACGCCGGCTTTGCAGTCGCTGGCATCGTGGTTCACGTCAGCCGGCAGAAGTGGAGGGGCAGCCAGGGCGTCACCAATGAAGCGGGCATCATCGCATTCGCCATCCAGGGCAAAAAGCGACTCGTCGTCACCATAATCGATCCCTGTCGAGGCCGATGGGCGCCTGGATGGCATCGCGTTAAGGAGCGGTTTGGACGACGCCGTTGCGGGACCCGTCTCGCTGACCAATGTGATGGTTCCGGCACGGTATGCTTCTTCGCAATCGGTCGCATCGGAAAGACGGTCAACTTCGTCCAGCGGGTCTTCTGCCATGCCTGCGCCTTCGAAGCGCGGATCGTCGCATTCTCCGTCGAGCGACCAAAGGCTGTCATCTGTGCCGAAATCAACAGAAGTCGCATCCTGCGCCTGGGCGCCCATCACGAGCGCAGCCAATGCCGCGACCGCGCAAGTCGTCTTTAAACTGAGTTTCATCTTCTATCCCCTCTGGTGCGGACTCCTCAGCGCACAGATTTCAACGCGTTTCCGGCAAAAGCAAGACGCCGTCACAAGTTTTCAGGCAAGACAAAAAAGCCGGCCCAGGGCGGGCCGGCTTTTACGTGCGAACGCGTTGAACTCTAGCCGTACATGACTGTCAGGGTTTCGGCGACGAGCGCTGGGCGGTCCTTGCCTTCAATCTCGACGGTCGCTTCCATCCGCGTCTGCTTGCCGCCGGCCTTTTCTTCAACGGCCAGACATTTCTGGCGCAGGCGCAGGCGTGAGCCCACAGGCACCATGTTCGTGAAGCGCACTTTGTCCGACCCGTAATTGATCGCGCGCGATACCCCCGTGACCTTCATGACTTCCGGTCCAAGCATGGGGAGCAGGGAAAGCGTCAGAAAGCCATGGACGATCGGCCCGCCAATCTCCTTGGTGGCACGTTCGACATCGACGTGGATCCACTGATGGTCGCCGGTCGCATCTGCGAATAGGTTTACGCGGTCCTGATCGATCAGGTGCCAGTCGGACACACCAATTTCCTGACCAGCGAGTGATTCCAGGTCTGCATAGTCGACGATTTTAGGGTCAGCCATTTTCTCTCGTTTCCTTCCAATGGGTTTGTGACTTGATGGCGCGCACTTTTGCGCGTGAACTGTTGTGCTTGCAAGCCCGACCGTTGGTCAGGGCGGTCATCAGCCTAGCGCTTCGGACGCTTGCCGGTCGCGTTGATCGCCTCAAACCGCTTCGCCGGCTTGTAAGCCATGAGAAGCTCGATGAGCGCGTCGCGTTCGGCGCGCATCAGGTCCGTTTCCCGGATGAGGCGTGGTTCGGCTGGACAAAGGAGGCGCGCATAGGCTTCGCAAGCCGCCACTTCGGCGGGCGCGAAGCTTTCAAGCCGGGCGACGTCAGATGTTATGCGGGCCATTTCAGCGAAGTCGCCTGCAAGCGTCAGCTCGGCTTCAGGCGGTGGGCTGTAATCGACCATCAGCGCCTTTGCCTTTTCCACGGCGGCGTCGATCAGTGCGTCCTTGCCCGTTACCGGTGTATTGTGTGGATGAGGCGGCGGCGCGCCGAGCGTCACCCTTGCGTAGGCCGAAAACATTTCGGCGCAGGCCTCGTCTGGCGGCACGCCATCAGCCTGCAAACGCAGCAGCATCTGAGTGCCGCCACCCCAAGCTGGAAGCACTCCGGCCCAGCGTTCGCGCATACCGAACTGGGCCTGGTCTTCGTAGACGACGGCGTCAGAATGCATGGCGAGCTCAAATCCGCCGGACAGCGCCGCGCCATGCACAGCGGTGACAACGGGGAACGGCGCGCGTTTCAAGCCCTGCAGGACCGATTGGCCCTTGTCGAGGAATGCCAGAGCGGGTGCAGGATCGCCGGATTCGATCGATGCCAGGAAGGCTTCGGCGGATGCGCCCGGTGAGAAGAAGCGCTCGCACGCGCTGGAAATGATCAGCGCTCTGTAGCTGCCTGTGAGGGCGCGTGTCGTCGCGCCAATATTCCGGATGAGGGCTTCCGTGCAGATGCCGAGGCGCGTTTCGATTTCAAGACAGGCGATCCTGTCGCCTATGTCCCAGAGCGTCGAATTCGCGGTACGGGCTATCAGTGTTCGACTGTCAGCGAAGCTCGACAGGGAAAGGGGCGATGATCTGGATGGCTCGGACCGGGCAGGGAAGGGGCCGAGAACCCGCTCGCACATGGCCGAGTCCTGATAGGTTTTCATCTCGACGATCTGGCCGTTCTGCAAGCGATACATCAGGCAATAATGATTGCGATAGGGGTCGCCGGACTTCGTTTCCATGTCGCCGCGCGCTTCCACGACGACCCAGTTTTCATCGGCGAGAAAGTGGAACGGGATGGTTCTCCCCGGCCGCGTCATCAGCGAGCCGACATAGCCGAAGTAATCCCTGAGCACCTTCTCCTTGCCGCGAAACGTCTGTGACCAGGAGTAACTTCCGGTCACCGTCATGGTCACATCGTCATGCAGATGCTCGACGAACAGCGACCGATCGCCGGCGGCAAGACGATCGAATATCCGCTTCATGAGCGCTTTGTTTTTCGCTGGAGTCATAGCCGCGCGATCCGGTTCTGGGAGGTAACAGCGTCTGCTTTCTGCGGACTGCCTTGCTCTCAGTATAGGAGGCGCAGCTCTTGAAGTGCCAGTGTTTTCTTGATCCCGGGGGGCTGGATCAAACGATCCTGGAATCCTGCTTGCCCCAGTAACGGTCCCGCACGAGGCGTTTGTAGAGCTTTCCGGTCGGGTGTCGCGGCAATTCCGGATCGAAGTCCACCGACTTCGGGCATTTGATCTTGGCCAGCTTGGAGCGGCAGAATTCCAGCAGTTCTTCCTCCACTTCCTTGCTGGTCGCTATGCCAGGCTGAAGCTGCACGACGGCCTTCACCTCTTCGCCAAACTCATCATTGGGAACGCCGATGACGGCGACGTCTGCGACTTTCGGATGCGTGATAAGGACGTTTTCAGCTTCCTGCGGATAGATGTTCACGCCGCCGGAAATGATCATGAACGCCTTGCGGTCGGTGAGGTAAAGAAAGCCGTCTTCGTCAACACGGCCAACATCGCCAAGCGTCGACCATTCCGGGTGCTTGGGATTAAGGGCGCCCTGCGTCTTGTCCGGATCATTGTGATAGGATGGTGGGGTCGTGGCGCCATAATAGATGGTACCGGCCTCGCCCACGGGAAGTTCATTGCCTTCGTCGTCGCAGATGTGCAGTTCGCCGTGCACGGGCTTACCGACAGACCCTTTGTGTGCCAGCCAGTCAGTCGAGTTGACCCAGGTCATGCCGTTGCCTTCAGACCCGGCATAATACTCCTCAATGACCGGGCCCCACCATTCGATCATCTGTTCCTTGACCGGGACGGGGCAAGGCGCGGCGGCATGTATCGCGCATTTCAGCGAGGACACGTCATACTTCTCACGAACGTCCTTGGGCAATTTCAGCATCTTGACGAACATGGTCGGCACGAGCTGGGTGTGGGTGACCTTGTGCTTCTCGACCAGTGCCAGGAACTTCTCCGGATCGAACTTCTCCATGACGATGAGTGTCGACCCAAACCGCGTGAAGGTCATGCACCAGCGCAGGGGGGCTGCGTGGTAAAGCGGCGCGGGCGACAGATACACCGAACCATCCTCGGCGCGTGCAAGGGTCTTGGCGATCGCCATCAAGACGTTCGTTTCGTCAATCGGCCTGTCTGGAACGAAGGGGGGACGGATGCCTTTCGGGCGACCAGTCGTCCCGGACGAGTAAAGCATATCGGCGCCGTGCATTTCGTCGGAAATTGGCGTTGTCGGCTTTTCTGCTCTCAGACCTTCCAGGGAGACAAAGCCGTCAATCTCCCCATCGATCGACCAGTAGGCTTCCAGCTCGGTGATGGCATTCACTGCCTGCGCGACATCGGCGAGGCCAGCAGATGCGATGAGCATGCGGGAGCCGGAGTCTTTCACGATGTATTCGACTTCTGGCGCGGTAAGCCGCGATGAAATGCACACGTAATACAGTCCAGAGCGCTGCGCGGCCCACGCGATCTCAAAATAGCGCGGGCTGTTCTCGGCAAAGATCGCGATTGTATCGCCGGGACTGAGACCGAGTTCCCGAAAGAGGTGGGCGATCTGGTTTGAACGGTCATTGAGTTGTTTGAACGTTACGGTCTCGCCTGTATTGGCCATGATGTAGGCTGGCGCGTCCGGCTTGGTCTCGGCGTAATGACTTGGATGCATGAGGTCTCGTCTCCCTGGGGCGTGCCCGTCTTGTGCGGCACGTTCGCTTCGGGACCAGTTTTAGCAATGGGGCATTCGACGTCCATTCCCGACGTTGCGTAAGGATTGCGTGCGCTATTCGGCGGCGACGCGGAATGTTTCGGTTTCGGCACCTTCGGTGTGGTCTGGCATTCTTTCAGCGGCTTCGTGCTGACGGTCTCGCCAGGCGGCCTTGATTTCCTCGCTGCGTTCGTGCCGCCCGTCGGGTGACCAGCCAGGCGGATTGAACGCGCGCCGCCCCCAACGAACCGGTAAGAGGCCGTCTCGCCGCATGTCTGCCAGCAGTGCGCCAAAGCCATGATAGGCGACAACCAAAGGGTTGTAGCTGCGAAGCTGCTTGACCAGGCCGTAATGCGTCTCTTCGCTCTCGGACTCGCGGACGAAGGTCCCGAACAAGCGGTCCCAGACGATGAGGATTCCTCCATAGTTGGAGTCGAGGTATTGCGGGTTTGTCGCGTGGTGAACGCGGTGATGCGACGGTGTCACGAGGATGGCTTCAATCGGTGCCGGCAGGCGGTCGATTGCCTCAGTATGAATCCAGATCTGGTAAATGAGATGCGTGATTGTCGCCGTTAAGACCAGACTGACAGGGAAGCCGAGGGCAACCATCGGCCCACCGATGATCAGGACATTTGAGAGGGGGCCCGTCCAGGGTTGGCGGACGGCCGTCGTCAGATTGAAATAGCGACTGGAATGATGCGTCACATGCTCGGCCCAGAACAGGCGCGAGCGATGGCCGATCCGGTGTTTCCAGTAATAGAGGAAATCATGCACCAGGATAGCGCCAGCGATGCTCAATGCGGACACACCGATGTCCCATGGGGTGAGCGATGCTGCCAGAGCAAGGACTGCCGTTGAAATGAAAGCCAGCACCGCGTTCATCACAAGGCTGCCCGCCCCCATAATCATTGAGGTCCAGGCGTCACTAGTGTCGTAGCGTCCCTTGGTATGGCCGTTTCGTACGGCCCACCATTCGAGCGCAATCCCGAGGAGGACCACGCAGCTGCCTGCAATAGCCACTACAGGAATCGCCAAGTTCATTTATCGTTCGCTCCGCGTTTCAGTTGTTCGCCTGACAGGCGTTCACACAAAAGCGAAACGGTTCACGGTGCAAAGGGTTGAGGGTGCGACTGTTTGTCGGTCGTAATCTCTGATCAGGCTTTGGGTAGCCCTGGTGTGCCGGCCTGGTCTGGGTGCTCAGCGATGTAAGCGGCCTTTAACTCGGCCGATCGATTATGCTGGCCATCAGGTTGCCAGCCCGGCCCATTGACGAAACGGCGTACCCACCTGTCGGGACGAACCCCATCTTTCCAGCAGTCGCGCGCAAGTCCGCCAGCTTCGTGGAAAGCGACCGTGATCGGATTGTAGCTCTCAAGTGGTTTGACGATGCCGTACTCGGGCGGGTCGCTGTCCAGCTCGGGCACAAAGCTGCCGAACATCTTGTCCCAGACGATAAAGACACCGGCATAATTGGTGTCGAGGTATCGCGGGTTGATCGCGTGGTGGACCCGGTGATGCGAGGGCGTATTCATCACCGCCTCGAACCAGCGCGGCATCTTGCCGATGGTCTCGGTGTGGATCCAGAACTGGTAAATCAGGTTCAGGCCGCCGATGAAGAAGATGAAGAGCGGGTGGAAACCCAGCAGCACCATTGGCAAGCCGATCCAGATATAGCCCGTAAAAGGCCCGAACCATGGCTGGCGAAGCGCGGTGGTCAGGTTGTAATGGCGCGACGAGTGGTGGGTGACATGCTCCATCCACAGCCAGCGCATCCGGTGGGCTAGGCGGTGCTTCCAATAATAAATGAGATCGTAGAACACGAAGAGCAGGACGCCGCTCCACCAGGTGATGGGAACTTCCATGAACCGGTACGGCCAGGCGATCATCATCATCCACAGTGCGATCGTGGCTGTGACGGTGTTCACCACCAGATTGCCGATGCCCATCGCAAGCGAGGTGATGGCGTCTTTCGTCTCGTATTTCCCCCGCGCGCGTCTTGATTTGACCGCCCACCATTCAAGGATCACGGACAGGATAAAGGCTGGCGCGGCAAGCGTCGTTGGTGGTGGAAACTCCGGCATATTCCTCAGTGGTGATCGTTCTATGCGATCATTTGGTTTTTTCTAGCTGATCAGAATGTGCCAGCTTTGCTGTCCAAGTCCACACAGGGGCGCAGTCTCAAAACCGCGACGCACGTTTAGGAGCGGCGGAATTCAGCGTCTTTATCGCACAGGTCAAACGATCGCGCTTGACGGCCCCCGCGTAAGTCGCCTTGTTCTGCCGCAACTGATGACAATAGGGAGTTCAAATCATGTCCGTAGCAAAGCTTGGCGATTTCGAGGAAATCAAGCTGGAGAAAGAAGACGGCGTTGCCACGTTGACGCTTTACCGGCCTGAGAAGATGAATGCCTTCACCGGCAAGATGATGCAGGAATTGATCGAAGCTTTCGACATCACCGATGCAGATGATGACGTGAAAGTTGTTATCGTGACCGGACATGGTGAGCGGGCGTTTTGTGCCGGCGCGGACCTCTCTTCCGGTGCCAAGACTTTCGACTACGACGCGCGTGCCAAGGATGGCGAAGCAGGGCGATCCCAGGAGGTTGACGTTCAGCGCGACGGCGGTGGCCGCGTTACGCTCCGCATTTTCGAAAGCCTGAAACCTGTCATTGGCGCAATCAATGGTGCAGCCGTCGGTATTGGCGTGACCATGCAGCTGCCGATGGATATCCGCATCGCGTCCGACAATGCGCGCTTCGGCTTTGTGTTCAATCGACGCGGCATCAATCCCGAAGCGGCTTCAAGCTGGTTTCTGCCTCGGCTGGTCGGGATCTCTCAGGCGCTGGAGTGGTGCTATACCGGGCGCGTGTTCCCGGCCGCCGAAGCGCTGGCGGGTGGATTGGTGTCCGAAGTTGTGCCGCAGGCGGATCTGATGAAACGGGCAAAAGAGCTCGCCAGCGAGATCGCAGAGAACACGGCCCCGGTCTCTAATGCTCTGACGCGCCAGATGATGTGGCGGATGCTGGGCGCGAGCCATCCGATGGACGCGCACATCGTCGACTCGGCGGCGATCTATGAGCGCGGTCGCTCACCAGATGCAAAAGAAGGTGTGATGAGCTTTCTTGAGAAACGCCCGGCCAAGTACACGGTCAGTGTATCTGAAGGTATGCCAACCTTCTTCCCCTGGTGGGAAGAAGAGGAGTTCGAGTGGATTTCGAAGACCTGATCTAATCGGTCGTTTCGACAGATACTTCAAAACGAAAAAGCCCATTCTTAGCGGATGGGCTTTTTTGCGAGATGAAGGATGGTGAGCTTCATCGCCGGACGGTGCGTGAAGGAAGGAAACACCGCCCGGCTTTGTAAGGAAGACAAGCGTTAAGGGGGGGGGAGAAACGCCGTCTTCTACTCCTTTCAAAGATCGGTGCGGGGAAATCCGTCGAAAGAACCAGATTAAATGAAGTTCATGAGGGTGGTGTCGGACCACTTTTAGGCTCTACGATGTTTTTCATGTTCCAGATCGGCGTCCGGATCACCATCCAGATGATCAGGATCGTCATCCCAAGCGCTGGCACCACCGCCACGCGTTGAGGCTGATCCGGGAAGAAATCGACCAGCCATCCCATGATGGCTGCGCCAAACGGCGCTCCGGCCATGAAGCCGAGCTGGTAGATTGAGAGGACGCGTGCGAGTTGGTCCTTCGGGGCAGCGTCCTGCACGATGGACCGGCTCATCGCGATGGATATGCCGCCCGCCAGTCCCCAGACGAATACGATTGTCAGAAACACCCAATGCGGCGGCCGCGCCAGCATGATCAGAATGGCGAGCGAACCGATCAGTTGCGCTGAGAGCAGCAGGCGCCCCTGACGCTTGATGTTCTTGAAGACCGACAAGGCAACGGATGAAACAAACGCGCCGAGCCAGAAGGTCACGAACATGTCGCGGATGCCGTCGGAGGCGAGGCCATAGATGTCGCGATTGATGATTGGCAGGACGACGAGGAATGAGCCGATGACAAAGATGCCCACGCCAAACATCAGCGCTGTCATGCCCCAGAGTTTTCCATCGCTGAGCACCACGTGGAAGCCTTCGCGGATGTCACCAAAAGCGGCGCCGATGCCCGAGCGACCTGTTTTGACGCGGCGGCCATGAGCCAGAAAGATCGCAAAGCCGGCGCCGATGGAAACGACGATGGCCTGGAAAACAAGCAACTCCCAACTGGGGATAGGCCCAACTGAAAAGCCGCCCAGCCAGTCCGGCATACGTGTCAGCTTGTCTGCATAACCGCCTACGATCAGGCCGGCGATCTGCGCTGCGAACTGGGCGATCGTTGCAAAAGCGACCCCTTGTTGCAGCGTCACATCCGAGCCGACGCGAGAGCGGCGATGGACGACTTCGTTGATGATCGAATCGCGCGCCGGCATCATGAATGCGCCGACCGTGCCCATGGCGAGGCCGTAAATGATCATGTAGCCGTAGGCGAGATTGCCAGTGGCGAGAACGATGGCGAGGCCCGCCGCAGGCACAGCCGCAACAAGATGGAGCACCATCAGCAATGACTTGCCTGAGGCGCGTTCTGCAACAACGCCGCCCAATAGCAGGAAGATCACTGAAGGACCCGACAGCGCCATATTTGCCAGGCCAAGTTCAGTCCCGTTCAGGCCGAGACGGTTCGTGATGAGGTAGGGGAACAGAACAAGTTGCAGGCCGAACGCCATGAACCAGCTGCACTGAATCATCAGGTAGGCGGGAAGTTCGGATCTGACCTTACGATGCGTGCGCTTTGCGAAGAGGCCGCGTGCGGTGATTTCGAGCGAAGCGCCTGCCTCGGTGGCGCTGTCGATGCCGCTGACTGGAGACTTCACCTGTCCGGTGCGATCTTCGTCTATTCCATCCGGATTTGAATCATCGTTCATCAACCGCGAACTCACCTGACTGTCCAAACGCTGCGACTGTATAGGCCGTGTGCGGGGTGAAAAGCAAAATTGCCTGTTCCCGCTGCGGTAGATCGACACTCAAAGCGGGTTAAGACCTTTGCCAAACTTCTCCTGCGGTATGATTAACCGGCAATTGTGTTCTGACGGTCAGGCGTTATTGTCCGGTTAGAGTTGCGGCGAGAGGGACGACTGGCCATGCGTGGATTACGGCTTCTGGCGAGCTGGGTATTGGCCCTGTTCCTGATCTTCATGTTTCTGCAGGCAACTGTGCATCCTCTGCCAAACCCGCCGGAAGGTTTCGTGAAGCTGTTTGATCGGCCCGGGGAAAACATCGTTTTTCAGACCATGGCGATAAATACCGGCATGTCCTGGCTCGAGCCGACCGGCCGTGTCGTCGTTGCAATCCTGGAGCTGATCGCGTGTCTGTTCCTGTTCATCCCTCAGACGCGGCGGTTCGGAGCGGTGATGTCATTCTTCATCCTCGCTGGCGCGCTTGGCGTGCACCTGATGCCGGACGTTCTGGGACGCGAAGTTCCGCTCTCGCTGACACCGGGAGAAACTGAGACGGATGGCGGCCAACTCTTCGCCTTGTCCATTGGCATGCTGGCGATCTCGATGCTGCTGATTTTCGTGCATCCTGGGCGGCGCAAGAACCCGTTCCGTTAGCGCATCAATGCTCACCGGCTGTTAACTTCTCTGTGAAAGGTTTCACCATCTGGAAACCTACCTGGTTGAGACATGGCCGAGATCGCTGAATTTTCAGATCCACAGCAAACGGGTCGTGCCCGCAGACTTCTGTTCAGGCGGCTGATCGACTTTGTCGCGCTTCCAGCCACATCCGTTGCGCCTCAGGACCGCTCCATGGGCGGCGACATTCTTCTCGATATGCTGTTTCACGTCAGCAAGGAAGAACGGATTTTCTGCGCCAAGCGCCTCAAAGCCACGAAGGAAGCGCCGCGACGGCTCATGCGGTATCTCGCCCAGAGCGACATCGAGATTGCGCGCTGCCTGCTGGAAGACAATGAAGTTTATGACTCGGCTGACCTGTGTGAGTTCGTTGAAAAGACGACCATAGATCACCGCCTGCTGATTGCGGCTCGCAAACGCGTCAGCCCGACAGTTTCCGAAAAGCTGTGCGAGCGCGACGAGGGGGCTGTCCTGAAGCGCCTTTTGAAAAACCCAGGCGCAACCATCTCCGAGAGCGGTATGGACCTTCTTGTCCAGCACTCACGAAAAATTGAAGGTCTTGCGCCTCTGATCATCAAACGGCTCGAGCTGATACCGAGCCAGGCGATGGCGATGTTCTGGTGGTCGGACGGTCCGACACGGCGCATTATCCTGCAGCGACAGGCGGCAGAACGCACCGAGCTGGTCGATCTCTGCTCCGATGTTTTCGCCGTCGCGGCGCAGGAAAACTGGTCCGATGCTGTCGCTCGCAAGACGCTGCAGCTGATTGAGCGACGCCAGCGTAACCGGCCGGCTATCGATAAGAGTCCGTATGACAGCCTTGAGCATGCCGTTGAAATTGCTGCGGAAAAAGGACTGGATCCGGAGCTGGCGCAAGAGATCGGCTTTCTCGCAGGTGTGAAGCCTGTGACGATTGCCAAGATCTTGAGTGACCCGGGCGGGGAAGGTCTTGCGGTCCTGTGCAAGGCAACCGGTTTGAAGCGGCCCTATCTCACACTCTTGTGGAAGGCGCTGCGTCGGCCCCAGGAACTTTCCGCCGGTGAGCCGCACCCGCAATTTGCGTATGTGAAGGAGACTTACGAGCTTCTCGCGGTCGCAAAGGCGCAGACCACTCTGCGCTACTGGAACTGGTCGCTGTCGTCTGCTTATTCGCCTGCCATGACCGAGAATGCTGCAGAAGACGGCACATTGTCGGATATAGATCAGGCATACTCTGCGTCACAACGTACCGCTCGGCTGGTTTTCGGGCGATAGACTGGTCTTGGCACTGGCCAAACCTAAATTGACCAGCTAACAGCGACCCTGTCGGTTGTATCTGAAGAAATCGGAGCGGGAGTTTCGTGGGCTACTTTCTGGGGCTGATCTTGGTGCTGGCAGCGCTCTGGCTTGGCTTGTCGGGTATCTTCAAGCCGTTGCTTCTGACGCTGGGTGCAATTTCGATTCTCATCTCACTTATACTGGCGTCTCGCCTTGAGACGGTCGACAAGGAAGGTGCGCCCTACGCGCGCACGCCTCAGCTCCTGGCCTATTGGGCGTGGCTGCTGATTGAGATCTTCAAGGCGAACTGGCCGGTCATCAAGGCGTGTGTGAGCGCCAGGCTCGATATCAATCCGGCGCTGGTCAAAGTGAAGACGCGCTGTGAAAGCGATCTCGCAAAAACCATTTTCGCCAATTCGATCACGCTGACGCCCGGAACGGTGACGGTGGAGGTCGAAGGCGACAAGCTGCTTGTGCACGCGCTCTTCGAGGAGTCCGCTGCACCGGAATCCTTTGCGGAAATGGATGAGCGCTCCTGGAAAGCCGCGGACGGTGCGAAGAAGGTGAAAGCATGATCGGAGCTGCCGCCATCGCACTGGTCGTCGCGATCGGCTTGATGCTGATCCGCGCGCTGAAGGGACCAACCCTTTACGATCGCGTTCTGGCGGTGAACTCGCTTGGCACCAAGACCGTGCTCTTTATCGGCGTGCTTGGCTTCGTCCTTGGGCGGCCAGATTTTCTTGATATTTCAGTGCTCTATGCGCTTATCAACTTCGTCTCGACAATCGCGATCCTGAAATTCTTCCGTTACCGTTCCTTCCAGGTTCCGCTGATGCGCCGCACAGCTCCGCGCACCGGTATCAAGGGAGGCGAAGATGAGTGAAGCCCTCGACATCATTCTGGCGATCAAGCCGATTCTAGGTGCATTCCTTTGTCTGGTCGGCGCTGTGCTCGCGATCATTGGAACAGTCGGCGTCTTGCGCTTCCCGGATTTCTACACGCGGCTCCATGCGGCCAGTATCATCGACACCGGCTCGGCGACCATTCTGATCGTCGGTATGGCCCTCCTGGCGCCGACCTGGCTGGTGGTGTTCAAGCTCGCCGCAATCTGGCTGTTCCTGTTCCTCACGGGGCCGACCGGGTCTCACGCGCTCGCAAACGCAGCCCACACAGCTGGCCTCCAGCCTGTGATCGGACGCCGCACCAGTGAGCCCGAAGACGGGGAGGTGAACTGATATGACGGGTTATGAAGGCGCTGACCTGGCGATTGCGCTCATCAACGTTGTGCTGCTGGGCCTGCTGTTTGTGATTGGCGTTGCGATCGCGCGCATGCGCAGCCTGTTTGCGATTGTGATGTTGTCCGGCGTCTATTCGCTGATCTCCGCGACCTGGTTTGTTGCGCTGGATGCGGTGGATGTTGCGTTTACTGAAGCGGCAGTCGGTGCGGGCATTTCAACGGCGCTGCTGCTCGGGGCCATGCTGTTGACGTCGCGGACAGCCAAACCCGAGCCTCGAGCCATGCACATCGTGCCGCTTCTCGCTGTCATCGCAGTGGGTTGCATGCTCGTCTATGCAACGATCGACCTGCCAGCCTTTGGTGATCCAAATAGCCCGGCCAACACCTATGTCGGCACGGACTATCTTCATCGTACACCGGAGGATATCGGCGTTCCGAACATCGTAACGGCGGTTCTGGCCAGCTACCGGGGCTTCGATACGCTGGGCGAGACAGGCGTGGTGTTTGCCGCTGCGCTTTCGGTCATCCTGCTGCTCGGCTTCGGCGAGCGTTCGCTGTCGGCGTCGCTCCGTAACAAGAACAAGAAGAAGGGGTGAGGCGATGAAAACAGATCATCACGTCATCCTGCGCATCGTCGCCAAGCCGCTGATTCCGATCATTTCGCTGTTTGCGCTTTATGTGCATTTCCATGGTGACTATAGCCCGGGAGGCGGTTTCCAGGCCGGTGTCATCATTGCCGTTGCCGTCATTCTGTATTCGCTGATTTTCGGCATCACGCCGGCGATGAAAGCCGTTCCGCCCCTGTTTGCCCGCTCGCTGTCGGCTCTGGGCTTCATCATCTATGCGAGCGTCGGCGTCTGGTCTCTCATGATGGGCGGCAATTATCTCGACTATGACGTGCTGTTCAATGAGCCGCCCGGCGGTCACCACGGCCAGCATTACGGCATCCTGTTCGTTGAACTCGGCGTGCTGTTTGCTGTGGCAGGCTCGATGCTGTCGATTTTTTACGCATTTGCCGGTCGCGTCACCGAGATCAAGGATGAGGACTGGTAATGGTCGAATTCATCCTGGAGCGCGGAAACTACTGGGCCATCATCGGACTGATGATGATCGGCCTCTACATCCTGTTTTCGTCGACCAACTACATCAAACGACTGGTCGGCCTGTCGATCTTCCAGACGTCCATCATTCTGTTCTACATCTCGCTCAGCCGCATTGATGGTGGCACCGCGCCAATTCTGTTCGGCAAGGACGCGAAGGGACATGGCGGCGAGCACGGCGCCGAAGCGGCTGGTGCTGCGGCGGCGCACGGCGTTGATGAGGTGCATGAAGCTGCGAATGTGGCACAGGGCGCTTCCGATGCGGCTCATTCTGCGGCTTCGGGCCAGGGCTTTGAGCATATCTACTCCAATCCGCTGCCCCACGTGCTCATGCTGACCGCGATTGTGGTTGGTGTGGCAACGCTCGCGGTTGGGCTCGCCATCGTTGTTCGCATCCGCGAAGCCTATGGCACGATTGAAAGCGACGAGATCCGTGAAATGGACCTTGAAGTTGCCCTGGCAGAGTATGCCGAGGACCATCCCGGTGAGGCTGATCCGGCATGATTGATTTTATCCTGCAACTTGCGCCGGCCTGGGCCGAAGCGCATGCGCCAGCGCTGATTATCGTGCTGCCGCTTCTTGCTGGCCCGATTTCGGCGTTCCTGCCCGGCAGCGGTCGTGTGGCCTGGGTCATGACGATGATCGTCACGGGGCTTTGTACGCTGCTGTCCTTGATCTTGCTGGCGCAGGTCCGTTCCGTCGAAGGCGGCGCGGTCATCTCGTACGCAATGGGTGGCTGGGAACCGCCTTATGGCATCGAGTTCCGCATCGACGCGCTCAACGTTCTGATCCTGATGTTGGTCAGCTTCATAGCTTTCCTGACCAGTATTTTTGGCTGGCCGACAATCCGGGCTGAAATCCGCGAAGAGAAGCGGGCCATGTTCCTTGGCGCGTTCCAGGTCTGCTTTATGGGCCTGCTTGGCGTCGCGATCACGGGTGACGCGTTTAACCTGTTTGTGTTTCTCGAGCTGTCATCGATTGCGACCTACGTCCTCGTTGCGTTGGGGGCAGGGCGAGACCGCCGCGCGCTGCCGGCGGCGATCAACTACCTGCTTATGGGCACGATCGGCGCGAGCTTCTATATTGTCGGCGTCGGCTTTCTGTATGCGGCGACCGGTACGCTCAACATGGCGGACCTCGCCCTGCATCTGCAGGATACGAGCGGTAACCGCGCGGTTCAGGTGGGCTTCGCCTTCATTCTTGTCGGCCTCGGCCTCAAGGCGGCGATGTTCCCGCTGCACCAGTGGCTTCCGAACGCTTATTCCTACAGTCCGAGCTTTGTGACGGCGTTCCTCGCGGCGACGGCCACGAAGGTCGCGATATACGCGCTGGTCCGGTTCCTGTTTTCAGTCTTTTCGCTCGAATACCTCTTCGAGGGGGCCAGCCTCGCTCTCATTCTCACCCCTATGGGCATTGCCGCGATGCTGGCCTGTTCGTTCCAGGCGATCTTCCAGACGGATGTCCGCCGGACGCTGGCATACTCCTCGGTCGCGCAGGTTGGCTACATGCTGCTTGGTATCTCACTGGGGACGGCGGCCGGTATCTCGGCGGGCATGTTCCACCTGGTGAACCATGCGCTCATGAAGGGCGCGCTGTTCATGGCGGTGGCCGGTGTGGTGCTGACCTATCAGGGCTCCCGGATCCACGACTTTGCAGGCCTCGGCCGGTCCGCGCCATGGACGATGACGGCTTTTGCGATTGCGAGCCTGTCGCTGATCGGTGTGCCGCTGACCGCGGGCTTCCAGTCGAAGTTCGCACTCGTCTCCGCCCTGCTTGAAAGCGGCTGGTGGTGGGCGGCTCTTGTGGTTGTGTTCTCCAGTGTGCTGGCTGTTATCTATATGGGCCGGATCCTGCAGGCCGTGTTCTTCAAGCCGCCGAACAATCCACAGAAACGACACCGGGAAGCGCCATTGCTGCTGCTGGTCCCGCTCTGGGTGCTGGCGCTGGCCAATATCTGGATTGGTATCAATGGCAACTTCGTAGCCGGCCTGGCGGATGATGCGGCGCAAGCCCTGTTCATCGGAGGTGCGCGATGAGCGGTGAGAGTCTGATTATTGCAGCTTTGGTCCTTCCGCTTTTGACCGCGGCGGGCATTTTCTTCGCGGGTAAATTGCCGGACGTGCGGGAAGGGGTCACGCTTCTCGGCGCCGCTGCACTGTTCGTGACGGCTTGCGGGCTCGCCGGAACAGTCGGCGGTAACATGCCGGCAGAAGTGTCGCTAGGCACATCCGTTCCGGGCCTTGAATTCGCGTTCAAGATGGAGCCGCTCGGCGCCATGTTTGCGCTGGTTGCGAGTGGCCTCTGGATCGTCAACAGCTTCTATTCCATCGGCTATATGCGTGGGAACCGCGAGCGCAACCAGACGCGCTTTTACATCTGCTTTGCCATTGCTCTCATGGGGGCGATGGGCGTTGCGATGGCGGCAAACCTGTTCACACTGTTCGTGTTCTACGAAGTCCTGACCCTGTCGACGTTCCCGCTGGTCGCGCACAAGGAAGACAAGGCCGCACTCAGGGGGGCGAGCATCTATCTGATGACGCTTCTGGCAACCTCGATCGGTCTGTTTCTGGTCGCGATCATCTGGACCTATACGCTCGCCGGCAGCATGGATTTTGTGCCGGGCGGTCTGCTCAACGGCGTTGATGGCGTAACGCCTGTCGTGGCGAGCGCGCTATTGATCCTGTTCGCCTTCGGGATCGGCAAGGCGGCGCTGATGCCGGTCCATTTCTGGCTGCCGAATGCGATGGTTGCGCCGACGCCGGTTTCAGCGCTGCTGCACGCTGTGGCCGTGGTGAAGGCTGGCGTGTTCACCATGGCGAAGGTCGGCCTCTACATTTTCGGCTATGACCTGCTGAGAGACACGCCAGCGCGTGATTTCGTGCTGGGTGTGGCCTGTTTCACCATCGTGGTGGCATCGCTGATCGCGCTGACCAAGGACAACCTCAAAGCCCGGTTGGCGTATTCGACGGTTGGCCAGCTTGCTTACGTCACGGCCGGTGTCATGCTGGCGACGTCGGCCGGCATGATGGGCGGCAGCCTGCAGATTGCCGCTCACGCGTTCGGCAAGATCACGCTCTTCATGTGCGCGGGCGCCATTTATGTCGCCACGGGGAAGACCGAGATTTCGCAGATGCGCGGGCTTGGCCGGCGCATGCCATGGGTATTTGGTGCCTTCCTGGTTGGCTCGCTCTCCATCATTGGTATTCCGCCGATGGCAGGCGGCTGGCCGAAAGTGATGCTGATGCTGGGGGCCGCCGAATCCGGCGACGGCTACGTTGCCTGGGTCTTGATCATCTCCTCGCTACTCAACATCGCCTATCTTCTGCCGATCGCATTCCTGGCGCTGATGCCGCCGCGCGGTACGCCGGAGCCTGCGCCCTACAAGCGACCTGAGGGTGCACCGATGTTCACCGTCGCAGCGCCTGTGTTCACGGCGCTGGGCACCGTCGTGCTCTTCTTCCTCATGGGCGAGCTATACGATTTCCTTTTGCCAGCCATCGGAGGCCAGCCATGAGCGATCATGTGACACCGCCCCATCTGAGCGATCATGGCGAGCATGAGCTGCCTGATGACAGCCACACATCGGGTGTCGCCAAGCTGCTCTTCGGCTGGACATCGAAACCGTGGGCCGGAAACCTTGTATTTGTGGTGCTGGGCCTCCTTTCGCTCTTCCTGATCTTTGTGGAGCCGCTGCTGGAAGCGATGGCTCCGGAAGGGCATCATTTCCGCCACACCTATTTCAACATCGACGGCATCACGGCCTTCCATGCCTGGTGGGGCTTTGGGTCGTTTGCGCTGGTCGTCCTGGCAGGCTGGCCGCTGGGTAAGCTGCTGCGCCGCGACGAGACCTATTACGACGATGAGGAAGAGCCAGCCGGAGAGGAGCCGCACGAATGAACGCGCTGATCTCCTCAATCAATCCGGGCCTCGTCCTTATCCTGGCTGGTCTTCTGGCCGGCCTCACGCCTATTCAGCGCGTCCGTCAGGGACTGGCCCTCGGCGCACCCGTCCTGGCGCTATTCATGCTGCTCGCTGCCCCTCGCGACATCGACATCGCGACGATGGGAATGATGGGCTTCGACATGGTGCTTTACCGGGTCGACTCGCTATCCTTCATCTTTGGACTGGCCTTCCTGATCGCGGCGCTGATCAATGCTGTCTATGCGCTGCATAATGACAGCCGCCTCGAAGACAGTATGGGCATGTCCTATATGGGGGCAGCTGTTGCGGCCTGTTTCTGCGGCGATTTCATCAGCCTGTTTGTCTTCTGGGAGCTGACGGCGGTGACGTCCGTGTTCCTGATTTTCAAATCCGGTACGCGCGCCGCTTACAAAGCGGGCATGCGGTATCTTGGTCTGCATGTGCTGTCGGGCGTATTGCTGCTGTTCGGCGCAATGCAGATCTTCTTCGACACAGGCGATATGAGCATTCGCGCATTGCAGCTGGGTGACCCCGGTGTTCTGCTCGTCTTTCTCGCTTTTGGTATCAAGGCAGGCTTCCCGTTCCTGCATACATGGCTGGCAGACGCCTATCCAAAAGCGACGGTCACCGGTACGGTCGTGCTGTCTGCGTTCACGACGAAGCTGGCCATCTATGCCCTGGCGCGCACATTTGCAGGCGAACCAAGCCTGATCTGGATCGGCGCAATCATGACCGTCTATCCGGTCTTCTTTGCGGTGGTGGAGAATGACCTTCGCAAGGTTCTGTCCTTCTCGCTGAACAACCAGCTGGGCTTCATGGTTTGCGCCATCGGTGTCGGCACGCCGCTCGCGCTGAATGGTGCTGCCGCCCATGCCTTCTGCCACATCATGTACAAGTCGCTTCTGTTCATGAGCATGGGCGCTGTCCTGTACCGCACAGGCACGGCGAAAGCGACGGAGCTGGGCGGTCTTTACCGCACCATGCCATGGACAACACTGTTCTGCTTGATCGGGGCCGCCTCGATCTCGGCTTTCCCGCTCTTCTCTGGCTTTGTCTCCAAGTCGCTGACGATGAGCGCCGTCGCGGGCATTGGCGCGCTGATCCCTTGGTTGATGCTGCTCTTTGCATCGGCCGGTGTGCTGGAACACTCCGGCATCAAGATCCCGTACTTTGCCTTCTTTGGCCACGATAGCGGGAAGCGGCCGAAAGAAGCGCCGTTCAACATGCTGCTCGCTATGGGCGCAGCGGCCTTCATCTGTATCGGAGTTGGCCTGCCGGCCTTCCTGCCTGGCTTCGGCTTTGATTGGCTCTACAAGATCCTGCCTTACGCCAACGACCCGTATACGGTTCGCTATGAGCCTTATACGGCGGACCACATCCTGACGCAGATGCAGCTTCTGGTCTTGGCCATGTTCGCATTCGCCGTGCTTCAGCGCGTCGGAGCGTATCCGCCGGAGAAGCGGGGCATTATCCTGGATACCGACATCATCTATCGGAAGATCGGCTATGGCTTCGCCAAGTGGAGCGGCACGGTGTGGACGAAGGTTGGCCCGGCAATGTCAGGCATGCTCGGTGGTCTTAGCGGCCGCGCCTTTTCTCGCCTTGAAGCAGCGTTCAGCCCGCGTGGCACTTTGGCAAAGGGCGGCTTGTTCGACGGCATGGCGGTGTGGACTGTGGTCCTGCTGGGACTTGCCCTGATGATCGCCTTCTTTGTCCGCTAGCTCCAGTTTAATTGCGCTCTCGGAAAAGTTGAATTGGCGCTTTCGCAGAACTCGCGAGTGCGGTTCATGTTTAACATAAGTTATCTGTAGAAACGCGAAGCATATTTCTGCAACAAAATCTGTTGTCGCTTGTTTACATCTAAATCTATTCGTTCGAGAGACGTAGTTTCAGTATATTGATGGAGTAAAACGTGGACGCATCTGTAGAAGACAAGGCATCCGCCCGTGAGGCACTCGAATTCACAAGCGATATCGTCGCCGCTTATGTGAGCAACAATCCAGTGCAAAGCAGTGAGCTCACCAATCTGATCCGGGATGTCCACGCGACATTGTCGAATCTGTCGGGTGAAGCCGCGCAGCCAGCCGCCGAGATCAAGCCGGCGGTCGCGGTAAAGAAATCTGTGACGGATGAGCACATCATCTGCCTGGAAGACGGCAAGAAGTTTAAATCCCTGAAGCGTCATCTTCGCGCTAAATACGACATGACCCCTGAAGAATACCGCGAAAAGTGGGGTCTGCCTTATGATTATCCCATGGTTGCGCCAAGCTATGCTCGCAAACGCTCCAAGCTCGCTAAGCAAATGGGTCTGGGTACCGGGCGCAAATAGTTGCCTAAACTTGTCGTCCGCGACACGAATATTTTGAACGCGGAACGTTACGCCATCGAAACGATAAGCGGCTGCATTTATAGTTAATAATTTCTTCAGTTAAGACTTGAAGCAGGACTCGAATTCAGCCACACCTGATTCCAACGAATCGTCACGGGGGTGGCTCAATATGTTGAATGAATCTCGTGTTAACGCTCTGACTTCTGCACAGAAGGAAATCCTGTCCCATTGGCGCGCAGCCAAGGGCGGATTGGAATTGCCGAGACGCTCGGATATCAATCCTGGTCAGCTGCGCGCGCATCTGTCTTCGATCTCGATGATCGAAATCGATGAAAGCGGAGACGCATGGTTTCGGTTGGTCGGATCGAAGCTGCTGAGCATCCTCGGGCCCAAGCCCGGAGGGCGCAATCTTCGTGACTTTAGCGGTGAGGCGGCCTCCATCTGGTCATTGGGGCTGAAGGCAGCGGCCGAAGCCGGGCGGCCAATGGGCGGCATTCTGGAGCGCCAGTCGAACCGTCATTCCTGGTTGCGGCTGCCGCTTGCCACGGGCCATCCGGGGCGCTCGCTCATTCTTTGCCATGACGTCATTCTCAAGAGCAGGATCCCGGAAGAAGACGACCCATTCCGCCTGTTCTCCGGTGGACCGAGCCAGCTCGCGGCGTAATCCCGAAAGGGATTGATTTCTCACAATAGGAAAAATATCCTACACCTGATCCCGGGGACGTATGCTGTTGTCCAACGGAAAATCAGGAGTTGGATGATGACATTTTCAAAGCGGCAGCAGGATGAGCACCGAGTACGCCTGGCAGCAGGGCTGACAGGGTTCGCGCTGATGATCCCGGCTGAGCAGATACTGGCCGCAGACAAGCGAGACCACCGTATTGCACGGGCACGGCAGATCGCGATGTATCTTGCTCATGTTGGTCTGGGAATGAGCCTCGCACGCATTGCTACGGCGCTTGATCGGGATCGATCCACCGTGGCGTATGGCTGTCACAAGATTGAGGATTTTCGCGACGATCCACAGATCGACGAGTGGCTGGACAGTCTCGAGGTGCAATTGCGAGGGGCGGTCGAACTCGGACGCTGGTCACCGGCAGGCGGCGCTAGCGATCAGTCGCTTCGGCGGATGCAACTGTCCTGATGCGCTCCAGCATCGAAGCAAGGCCGTTGGACCGCTGCGCCGAGAGCGCGCCTGTTACGCCAATTTCTTCGAGAAAGGCGGGCGCATCAAAAGCAAGGATGTCTTCGTGAGAGGCGCCGGAGAAAAGCCGGATCAAAATGGCGATGAGACCGGATACGATCATCGCGTCGGACTCAGCACGGATGAGGATGTGCCCCGCATCGTCTTCGCTGAGGACCATCCAGACCTGTGAGGCGCAGCCACGCACCCGCGTTTGCTCTGTGCGCTCATGCGGCTCCAGCGGTGGGTTGGCTTTGCCGAGGTCAATGATGTGGGCATATCGCGTTTCCCAGTCGTCCAGGAAGTCGAACTCGTCGCGGATCTCTTGGGCTTGGCTCTCAACACTCATGACTGCTCATGTGGCGTATCTGCGAGCAAAAGAAAACCCCGGCCTCCATCAAGAGAGACCGGGGTCAAGAGATTGAAAGTACGGATAGCTTTACTGGCTGACCTTGCTGATGCAACGACCAACATCAGCCAGAGCGTGCTCACCGATGCAGAAAGGCACCTCAAAGTGCTGGTGAGCGGCCGCAACACACTGCTGAAGGTTCAGCTGAGCCATGTTGAGACAGCCAGCGGTCTGCTTTTCCGTCATCGCGCTTTGCATTGGAGCGGCAGCAGCGCCTCCGCCACCGATCACGCGGTAAGCTGCAAGCGTTGCAATCTGGTCTGCAATGGGCTCCTTGCCCGAAGCAATGCGGGAATTGTTGATGCCGAGCGCGGCTGTGACGTCAGGCACGCGGATCGCGGATGCGGCGCTGGAGACGTTCTCCCAGACCGACGGTGCACCGTTTGAGCCAGCCGAAACGAGAACCGAATCAATTCCCGGCGCGGTAAAGGCTGTCACCATTTCTGAGCGGGCTGGACGGCCCGTCAGAGACGCTGCGCGAAGGCTGGTAGCAATCGCACCGGAGTCGCCGACCTTACCCTTGGCCCAGCCAGCGCCCTGAAGCGAATAGGCCTGCTCCTTAACGAAAGCTGCGGTGGCTGTCAGGCGAGCCGAATCAGCCTTGCCGGCGGTCATGGCTGATTTGACCGCGCTGTTGCCGCCGCCCAGCGAGCGGGCGTAACGAACATCGTTTTGCAGGCCGCGAACGAAAACGTCCTTGCCGTAGAAGCCCTCGATATCGCGGACCGCTGCGCGGAACTCAGGGTTCTGCGAGGCGACTAGGGCTGAGTAAGCCATCCAGCCGCGTGTCAGTTGATCCGAGTTTTGTCCGCCAAGGTTCTTCAGGGCGGTCTGGATATCGTTGGAACTCTTGAAAGAGTGCTCCTTGATATCCGTCACGTCTCCGTGGAACGTGGCGTATACGGCGGCTGCAGAAGACAGTGGATCCGGAGCTGTGGCAGAACTGTCTGCTGCCACGGTTTGGACTTCTGGTGCAGCTTCTGTCTGCGCCGACGCGGAGAATGCAAGCGCAATGGCGCCAATCATTCCTGCGTGGATTCTTTTGAATTTCATCGTCAGTCTCCCTCACACTACCTGACCGAATGGTTAACCACTTTCCCGGATTTGCAAAGGTGTTCCTAGCCCGAAAAGCGGTATAAGCTGAAAATGTAATGTTCCAGTGACGACAAGAATGACTAACGAATATCACCGATCTATTAACGAAAAATCGGAAACCTTTCTGATTGGCATATTTCTGCTCTGGCTTTCGCTGGTTGCAGTTGCCTCTATGTTCGTCATGTCTGCGGGCGTGAATCTGCTTGTAATAGCAGCGTTTGCAGCGCTTTGCGTCTTACCTGTCTTCACGACGATGGCGGTCGTCTGGAAGGGAAAAGCGTGGCCACGAGGGCGGCGTGCTCTTTTTGTTTGTTTGCCGTGGATCCTGATGAGCGCCTTCTTTGTGGCGTTGTCGGGCGGTCTATCGTCCCCTGCACTTATTTTTGCAGCATTCCCTTCACTTTTTGCCCTGAGCTTTGGTTGGCGGAAGCTTGCGGTCGAAACCTCGATCTTTTCCCTGATCGCGACCCTCGGTGCGATCGCACTGTCGGTCAGCCTTGGCGATATGCCGGGTATGAGCGAAGCGTCTCATGCAAGCGAGATGTACGCGTTCGCGGGACTATGCGTGCTGCCTTTCATCGTCTCGGCACTCGTCGCGAGCCGCCCATCTCGAAGGGAGGCGCAGGCTTTCGTGCCGCCAGCCGAGGTCGATGGACGATATGATCAGGCTTTCACGGACGGATTGGAAGAGCTGGGTGATTCGCAGCCTGGCGTCATGATCGTCGATGTGACGCGAGAAGGGCGAATACGGTCCGCGTCGGGCAATCCGCCTGCAGGCCTTCTTCTGAGGCCAGGCCGCGTCTTCCTGGATGCCTTTTCAGCGCCTCTGCGGGAGCGAGTGAGAACGCGATTTCATGCCGGCGGCACGTTCACCGAGATGATTGGCGATGGACGAAATGTCGAGTTCACCGTCGATCGGCATGATCTCGGCACACGCGTATTTCTGGATGATGTGACGGACCACAGCGAGCAGCATGCACCAGCGCTGTCTGAGGCGGACACACTATCGTCTGGGGGCATTGACGAACTCAAGGCGGAACTCGCAGAGCGAACCGCCTTCTTTGCCGGGCTGGGCCATGAGCTGAAAACTCCGCTCAACGCCATTCTCGGCTTTTCCGACCTGATGCGAACAGAGCTGCGCGGACCCATTCCGGAGGCCTACAAAGATTATTCCCACCTCATCCACGAAAGCGGCCAGGATTTGCTGCTCATCGTCGAGGATATTCTGGATTACGCCAAGGCAGAAGCGGGCCATGCACGGCTGGACATCGAGCCGGTCGATCTGGTGGCAAGCGCTGAATCGGTTGTTGCGCAACTGTCGGGGCAGGCTGCCCGGATGAATGTCGAGATAAAGCTGCTGGCGACCGACGAGGTCTGGGCGATGGCCGATCCGCGTGCGATCCGTCAGATCTGGCAGAATCTCATTTCCAATGCGATCAAGTATTCAGAGGCCGGCAGCACTGTAACCCTGGACGCCAGGGCTGGCCGGGATGCGGTGGCGCTGTCCTGTCGAGACACAGGCGCTGGCATGGATGCAGATGACCTCGACCGGATTGCGAAGCCTTTCCAGCAAGGCCGCAATGCAAAGGGGCGCGCAGGAACCGGACTGGGCCTGGCTGTCGTGCAGAGCTTTGCCAATCAGATGCGCGGAAAAGTGGTGATCGACACCGCGCCGGGCGAAGGGACGCGCGTGCGTGTCATCCTGCCAAAGGCATCAGCGTCGGATGTGAACGGTCTGGAGGATGCAGCTGAGTGAACGCGCTCGTCACGCGGGTCAGATCAAGTGGAGCGGTCCTCGATGCGGGACTCTCGCATCAAAAGCATGACGCCGGTTACCATCAGGCATCCGAGGACGACCAGGGCGACTTCAAGCGGAAAAAAGCCTGCATTGATGGCCTGTCCCGCTTTGGCATTGATGATGTCCTGTCCGGATGAGATGAGAGCGGTTTGGCTTCCTGGTGCGGCCGAGCTGGATGCTGCGGTCTGGATCAGGGGCGAAAACAAGGTCATCATGGCGAAGTCGTCCAAGGTTACCGATCTATTAATACAGGACAGGTCTGCAAGCGGTATGCCGGAAGCCAGCCCGCCTGAGGAAAAGTGCAAATGATGGAAGCAAGGCTGCCAAGCTGGTTGTGGGTCGAAGCCCTGATCAAACGCGCCGAAGTGGAGGGAGCGTCCTGCTTCGTGCTGCAAAAAGGCGACCGCGAACGCGGCGATGTGCTGGTGAAAGTGGCAGACCTGAAGGGCGGCGCCCGCGGCTATGTCCCGCGCACGAATATGGACGGCAAACGCATATTCTCCGACATTCGGCTTCAGGGCATCGGTGATGCGGAGCATGAAGTGGATGAGTATGTGTCGCGCGCCCGCCAGCGCGATAGCGACCTTTGGGTGCTGGAAGTTGAGGACCGCCAAGGCCGCCATTTCCTAACCGAACCTGTGGAAAGCCCAGAGCAGACTGAATGATCTTTGCGCTTGGGGCTTGGCAGCGCTCCTGCCAGCCGCAATAGCTCAGTCTGTCGTTCCAGTGCGCCACCGGAGAACCTCCAGCCCATGGCAAAACTCTACTTCACCTATTCAGCGATGAATGCTGGCAAATCCACAATCCTGCTCCAGTCAGCCTACAATTATCGCGAGCGCGGTATGCAGGTTATGCTGTGGACCTCGGGCCATTACAGGGAAGGGGATGCGGAGACGGCGGAAATCTGTTCTCGCATCGGCCTTGAAGCGGAAGCTCATCTTTACCGCGACGGACTTGACCTTTTCGACGTCATCGGCGCCCGAAAGAATGAAGGGCCGCTCGATGGCGTGTTTGTGGACGAAGCGCAGTTTCTCGAAAGCCAGCAGGTCTGGCAGCTTGCTCATGTCGCTGATCGGCTCGGGGTGCCGGTGATGTGCTATGGGCTGCGGACTGACTTTCAGGGCAAGCTGTTTCCGGGGTCAGCGGAGTTGCTGGCCATCGCAGACCAGCTTCGCGAAGTGCGGACGATCTGCCACTGCGGACGCAAGGCAACCATGACCGCGAGAATGGACCAGTCTGGCACCGCACTGGTCGAAGGCGCCCAGGTGGATGTCGAGAAAGCGCAATACGTTTCGCTCTGCCGGCGCCATTGGGAAGAAGTAACGCATATTCATCCCTGACAGGCGGAACACGACGTCGGCCCGGAGGTTAATTCTGTACAGCGCAGCACGCGCTAAACGAGAACCAGAAAGGACCTCAATATGCCTACCCCTCAAGGCCACACCACCGCTATTCGCGGATCCCGCGTCATCGGAACCGATGTTTATAGTCAGGCTGGCGACAAGATCGGCGAAGTCGAAGATGTCATGCTCGACAAGATGAGCAACAATATCATGTTTGCCGTTGTCGGTTTCGGCGGATTTCTTGGAATGGGCGAGAAGTATCATGCCATTCCGTGGGCGTCGCTCGATTATGAAAAGGATCGCGGTGGTTACATCGTGCCGTTCTCGAAAGAGCAGCTCGAGCAAGGACCGGCCGATTCAATTCACGAACTCAGCAAAGACGATGGCTATACGGCTCGCGATGCTGCGTTCGATCACTATCAGGTTGAACGCTACTGGTGATTGCCAAGAGCTGAAAACCCTGGAAAAGATTCTGCCGCGGTCGGGAAATGCCCTGTCCGCGGCAAAATTTACCCTCCAATAGCCCGCTCCTTACCCCATTGCCGCCCCATTTCGGGTTGAGTTTGGTTGCCACGGGAAGAGGAGACTACGCCATGGGCGAACGTCGAAACGCTATAATCGGACTGGCGATGATCGTCGCCTTTGTTGCGTCCGGCTTGATGGCCAATGCGCAAGAAGGCCCCGCCGCAGAGGGCTCACCAGAAATCGACTATCCAGCTTTCGCGATGATGACCGAAGATGTCATGGCTTATCGCGAAGGTCGGCTCGTCAGCCTCGCAGACTTCAATGAGATGAAGGCAGAGGAAGACGCCATCATCCTCGATACCCGCAGCGAGGCGGCGTATGTGATGGGGCATATCAGCGGCGCTGTGCATCTTAATTTCTCGGACTTCACCGATGAAAAGCTGGCCGAGGTGATTCCCTCCAAGGACACGCGCATCCTCATCTATTGCAACAATAATTTTGAGGATGATGTCGCTCCGGTCGTGCTGAAACGTGCGCCGCTCGCTCTCAACATTCCGACTTTCATCAATCTCTATGGCTACGGCTATGAGAATATCTACGAACTTGGCGAACTCGTCTCGACCAATGACGAGGCCGTCAACTGGGTGACATCGCTGCAAACGCCCTGACCATTCCTGCGCGATGGCACTTGCTGAGCGGATGTAGCTGAACCCCGGCTACATCCGTTTTCGTGTTTTAGTTCTGCTAATGCGATCATTTGTTGCCTTGCACAAAACATGCATCGCGTTCATCTGACGCCAAGAAGGCCTGACAAGTTAGCGGATGAAGATATGACCACTGCAAATGCTCAGACAGCTGCCCCGCGGGTGAACCCGAATGCGCCGACCGAGGAAACCGTCCTCTCGGTGCATCACTATACGGACCGCCTCTTCAAGTTCCGGCTGACCCGGCCGGACGCTTTCCGCTTCCGCTCGGGCGAGTTCATCATGATCGGCTTGCCCAAGGAAGACGGCAAGCCGCTGCTGCGGGCCTACTCAATTGCGTCGCCGTCCTGGGATGAAGAACTCGAATTCTATTCCATCAAGGTGCAGGACGGTCCGCTAACCTCGCGCCTTCAGAAGATCCAGCCTGGCGACAAGGTGCTCTTGGGCAAGAAGCCGGTCGGCACGCTGGTCCATGACGCTCTGGTTCCGGGCAAACGCCTCTGGTGCTTCTCGACGGGGACAGGCTTTGCGCCCTTCGCCAGCGTGATCCGTGATCCGGAAACGTATGAGAAGTTCGACGAGGTGATCGTCACCCACACATGCCGCGACGTGGCTGAGCTCGCCTATTCGCGCGAGATCGTGGCAGAGACCCTGAACCACGAATTCCTGGGCGAGATGGCTCAAGGCAAGCTGCGCCTCTACGCGACATGCACGCGTGAGCCTTTCGATCATTCCGGCCGGCCAACCGATCTCATTCGCTCTGGTCAGCTCTTTGATGATCTCGGCATTCCGCCGCTGAACGCGGCTGACGACCGCGCCATGATTTGTGGATCCATGCCGATGACGCTGGAAATGAAAGATCTGATGCTAAAGGCTGGCCTCAACGAAGGCTCGAACGCCGCTCCGGCTGAGTTTGTGATTGAAAAAGCTTTCGTCGGTTAAAAAATCCCAATTTTGGGCTAGCCGACTAACATCACCTCCATTAACCTCGCCTGATAAGAGAAAAGCGCGGCTGGTATGGCACCGGGCGCAGCGATACAGGTCAGGGAGTGTCAGGGTGTCTTTCTTCAGATTCGGACTACGTTTTTCAACATTCGCAGCAGCGGTGGCGATTACCAGCTGCGCAGCGACAACGACGCCTGCGCCGCAGGACACAGCGAGCAGTACCGTTGACGTCGAAACCAGTAAACCGGTCGCCGATGGCCCTGTGGCCAACACCGCTTATGGACAGGTGCGCGGAAAATTAGAGGAGGGCGTGAATGTTTTCCTTGGTATTCCGTATGGCGCTGACACCCGGAACACTCGGTTCCAGAGAGCCAATAAGCCAGAGCCGTGGTCGGACGTTCTCGATGCCGATGCCTATCCCGATTCAACACTGCAGATCACCGGCAATACGGCCTTCTTCAAAAGCTGGCAGCCTGATCCCGTGCCGCCGCACAGCGAAAACCCGCTGGGTCTCAACGTCTGGACACCAGGTCTCGACGCCAAGAAGCGCCCGGTCATGGTCTGGCTGCATGGCGGTGGTTTTGAAAATGGAAACGGATCGAGCACCGCCTATGAAGGTGTAAACCTTGCCAATCGCGGCGATGTCGTGGTGGTGACGATCAACCATCGTCTGAACGCGATGGGCTATCTTTACCTTGCAGAACTTGAGGGCGGCGAGGCCTATCCTGATAGCGGTAATGTCGGCAATCTCGACATGATCATGGCGCTGGAATGGGTGCGCGACAACATCGCAAACTTTGGTGGCAACCCCGAGAACGTGACAATTTTTGGCGAGTCCGGCGGCGGTCGAAAAGTGTCGACGCTGGTCGCCATGCCCGAAGCTGAAGGGCTTATCGACCGCGCCATCGTCCAGTCTGGCTCACACCTCAAGATTCGCACGGCCGAGCAGGCCACAAAGGATTCTGTCGAATTCCTCAGCCGGCTCGGTCTGGAGCCAAATGAGCTCGACAAGCTCGGTGACGTCCCGTCTGAAGCGTTCGAAGATGCGCTGAAGAAAGGCCGCATCTATTTTGGCCCGGTGATGGATGGCCGGAACATGGCGGCTCATCCCTGGGACCCGTCTGCCCCGGCGACGGCCATGGATGTTCCGATGCTGATTGGCAACAATGATGATGAAGCGTCGATCTTCCTGTTCGCTGACCCGCGCGTCTGGAAGGTTGACTATGATGGCATCGCGCCGTTCCTCGCGCCGTACGGCCTCGAACAGGACCCGCAGGCTATCGTCGATGGCTATCGGGAACTGTTTCCCGATGAGAGCCCAACCGAGCTGCTTTTCACAATCGTGTCTGACCTTCGTTATGGCCACAATGCTGTCATTCAGGCGCGACTGAAATCCGAGCAGGGCGGTGCGCCCGTCTGGCTGTACCTGTTCGACTGGCAGACGCCGATCGCCGGCGGGAAGCTGAAGACCCCGCATGCGCTCGAAATTCCGTTCGCGTTCGACACGCTGGAAAACTCCGAGAGCATGGTCGGCGATCCGGCGGCGGCCCAGGACGTGGCGGATCAGGTCAGCGAAGCGTGGATCAGCTTCGCCCGGCACGGAAACCCGAATGCGCGCGGTTTGCCTTACTGGCCACAATATGATGGGCGTTCATCGCCTGTCATGCGATTCAACTCGGTATCAGAAGTAGAGACTGGGTATTTCGAGGGGGAACGCGCCATTTTGGAGGCTGGACAATAACCTCCAGATCGTAAAGCTTGGTCGCCAGATCATGCTACGACGGAGAAGATAATGAACCTGGCTCCAGTGAGAAGATTGCGCATCGCCTTCGTGGCTTGCGCAATGTTTGCGACGGCACTTCCGGCAGCGATTGCTCAGGAGGCGCCGATTGCGGACACTGAATACGGTCAGGTTCGAGGGTCCATCGATGAGGGTGTCAGTGTTTTCCTGGGCATTCCTTACGGTGCAGACACGTCAACGACGCGGTTCCAGCCGCCGAAGAAGCCGGCATCATGGGATGGCGTGAAGGATGCGCTTCAATATCCCGACACCACGCCGCAGGTCGAATTGGCTGGTGCGCTGTTTGCGACGTGGACTCCGGATCCGCTACCCGCGCAGAGCGAGAACATGCTGGGCCTGAACGTCTGGACGCCGGGGCTGGACGACCGCAAACGGCCGGTCATGGTCTGGTTTCATGGCGGTGGGTTTACGGCCGGTTCGGGATCCAGCACGACCTTTCAGGGCACCAATCTCGCCAATCGCGGAGACGTTGTCGTCGTGACGGTGAACCATCGTCTCAATGGGCTCGGCTACCTCGATCTCACCAGCATCACCGATGATCCGCTCTATGCGGATAGCGGCAATGTCGGAAATCTTGATATGGTCGCCTCGCTTGAGTGGGTGCGTGATAATATCGAGAATTTCGGCGGCAATCCTGAGAACGTTCTCATCTTTGGTGAATCGGGTGGCGGCGCAAAAGTGTCGACCTTGCTCGCCATGCCCGAAGCACAGGGGCTGATCGACCGCGCTGTTGTGCAGAGTGGATCGATGTTGAAGGGACGAACGCCTGAAGAAGCGGCGAAAGATACGGCTGCTTTTATGGAAGTGATGGGGGCGGACTCCCTGGAGGATCTGCTGGCCGCGACACCGGAAGATTTTGTCGAGGCTTTCAGAGCGGGCAGTTCAAATCCGGAGATCAACATCAATTACGGACCGGTTGTCGACAATCGCTCGCTTCCACGCGATCCATTCGCGCCAGATGCGCCACAGACGGCGATCGACGTGCCCATGCTGATCGGCACGAACGAAACTGAAGCATCCCTGTTTCTTATGGCTGATCCGAGTGTGTTCGAGATCACGGACGCGGATATTCCGGCGCGCCTTGCCCCGTTTATGGAAGACCCCGCTCAGGCCGAAACCCTCACAAGCGCCTATCGTGACCTTCGCCCTGAGCTGAGTTCTACCGATCTTCTCTTTGCGATTGCCAGTGACCTGATGTTCGAGCGGCCTGCCTTCATTCAGGCGAGCCGTAAGGCGGAACAGGGCGGTGCGCCGGTCTGGATTTACCACTTCGATTGGGCGACGCCGGTCATGGACGGTAAGATCGGTTCTCTACATGCGCTCGAAATACCGTTCGCGTTCGATACGCTTGAGCATTCGGCGAGTATGATTGGCGATACAGATGCGCCGCAGATTGTTGCTGATCAGATGAGCGAGGCCTGGATCAGCTTCGCTCGATTCGGCGATCCCAATGCGCGCGGCCTTCCGTTCTGGCCCGCATTCGACACGGAATCGCGCGCTTTTATGCGTATCAACACCGAATCTGAAGTTGATACGGACTATTTCGAAGACGAAGAGGCCATCCTCTCCACGCTGGACTGATGGGCACAGCTTAAGGTCTTATGAGAAGGGTGGGAGGCCGTCGGCCCGGTCCGGCCAGGCTGAAGACGCTGGCTGTCATCGTCGGGCTGGTCTTCGTCCTGACAGGCGTATTCGCTATTATTGGCGATCCGGCGGCGGCCTCCGGTCGCGGGCGTGCAGGCGTGTTTTCACGTGCATTGAATGCTCTGCGTGACGTCTTCGGCGATCCGGGGGCAGGGCTGGCCATGATCGCAGCGGGCATCTTGATAGGCGGGTTGCTTTTCTGGCTCGCTGACCGGCGCTGAGTCATCTGTGGTAAAAATATCGGCACAACGGTTTTTTTTGATCTTCGGTCGTGCCAAGGCGTTGCAAGCTTCTGATGACTTCCGTCATAAGCCTAGGAAGCATCAATCACTGGGTGTGTAAGTATGGATGTTTCTGACCGTATCAGGCAATGCCTTGCAGTAATGATGGGCGCCGTATTTGTCGCTGCCGGTTTTGTTGTCATGTTTGGCGAGACCCAGACAGCAAGCGCTGCGACTGGCCAGGAAGAGCCAATGTCAGAAATGTTCAGTGGGCTGACGAACCTGCTCGGAGAGGCAGGCGCAGGAAGTGCACTGATCCTGCTGGGTGTTGGCCTGGCGATCTTGTTACTTCGGGCGGTAACGCGCCGATAGGCAGGTCATGCGGTCTGCAACGGGCAGGCTGAAAAGTTATCCCATCTGGCCGCGATGGCGAAGTTTTGCATCAGCCAGCACGCAAGCCAGCATTGCCTCTGCAACAGGGACCGCGCGAATGCCGACGCAAGGGTCGTGGCGGCCTTTTGTACGTACGTCGACATCCTCGCCGTCGCGCGTGACCGATTTCGTGACGGACAGGATCGATGAGGTCGGCTTGATCGCGACACGCACGACAACGTCCTGACCGGTCGAGATGCCGCCAGCAACGCCGCCATTATTGTTCGAGAGGAAACGTACGCCCTCATCGCTCATGCGCATTTCGTCGGCATTTTCTTCGCCCGAAAAAGCGGCCGCGGCAAAGCCCGCGCCGATCTCGACGCCCTTGGCGGCGTTGATGCTCATCATCGCGCCGGCGAGTTCGGCGTCGAGCTTGCCATAGATGGGCGCGCCCCAACCGGCAGGGAGGCCTGACGCCTGGACCTCAACGACGGCCCCAGCGCTGGAGCCAGCCTTGCGGGTCTCATCCAGGAAGTCTTCCCACTTTGCAGCGGTCTTGGCGTCCGGGCACCAGAAGGGGTTGTTGGATGTCTCGTCCCAGTCCCAGGCATCCCGATCAATCTTGTGCGGGCCGATCTGGACGACTGCCCCGCGAATCACGATGCCTTCGCCGAGGACACGGCGTGCAACGGCGCCGGCCGCGACCCGCATCGCGGTTTCGCGCGCCGAGCTGCGCCCGCCGCCGCGATAGTCGCGCACACCATATTTCTGGTCATAGGCATAGTCGGCATGTCCGGGCCGGTAGCGGTCGCGGATTTCCGAATAGTCCTTGGAGCGCTGGTCGACATTCTCGATCAGCATGGAGATCGGCGTGCCGGTTGTGACAGGGCCGCCCGTGCGGTCATCCTCGAAGACGCCCGACAGGATGCGGACTTCATCGGGTTCCTTGCGCTGGGTGACGAAGCGGCTGGTGCCCGGCTTTCTCTTGTCGAGAAAGCCCTGCACGAACGCTTCGTCCAACGGCAGGCCGGGCGGGCAGCCATCGACCACGCAGCCGATGGACGGCCCGTGGCTTTCGCCCCAGGTCGTCACGCGGAAGAGGTGGCCGAATGTATTGTGCGACATGGCTGCCCGGAAGCTGCGCGGACTAGCCGAGCAGGTCCTTCACCGCATCGCGCTCTTCGCGCAGCTCTTTCTCGGTCGCGTCCATCTTGGCGCGGGAGAACTCATTGATGTCGAGACCCTGCACGATCTCGTACTTGCCGCCGGAACAGGTCACCGGATAGCCGTAGATGATGCCGGGCTCGATGCCGTAGGAGCCGTCGGACGGGATGCCCATGGAGACCCAGTCGCCATCCGTGCCGAGGGCCCAGCTGCGCATATGGTCGATCGCAGCCGATGCGGCAGACGCCGCCGAGGAGGCGCCGCGGGCCTTGATGATCGCCGCGCCGCGCTGCTGCACGTCCGGGATGAAGGTGTTCTCGTACCAGTCCTGATCGACCTTGGAGAGGGCCGCTTCGCCCTTCACCGTGGCGTGGTGGAGGTCTGGATACTGGGTCGCCGAGTGGTTGCCCCAGATGACGACCTTGTCGATGTCAGTATTGTGCGTGCCGGTCTTCTCGGCGAGCTGGCTCATCGCGCGGTTATGGTCGAGACGGACCATGGCGGTGAAGCATTTCGAGTCGAGGTCCGGTGCGTTCTGTTGGGCGATGAGCGCGTTGGTGTTGGCCGGGTTGCCAACGACGAGCACTTTCACATCGCGGGAGGCGTGATCGTTGATCGCCTTGCCTTGCGGGCCAAAGATGCCGCCGTTCGCAGACAGGAGATCCTTGCGTTCCATGCCTTGCTTGCGCGGCATTGCGCCGACGAGGAGGGCGAAGTCGCAATCCTTGAAGGCGACATTCGGATCGTCAGTGGCGACGATGTTGTTCAGAAGCGGGAAGGCGCAGTCATTGAGCTCCATGACGACGCCATTCAGCGCGCCGAGCGCCGGCGTGATCTCGAGCAGGTGAAGGTCGACCGGCTGGTCCGGGCCGAGCATGTCGCCAGCGGCGATACGGAAGAGGAGGGCATAGCCGATTTGGCCAGCGGCTCCGGTGACAGCGACTTTCACAGGCTTCTTCATGGGAGTGTCCTTCTTGAATATTGGAACTTTCGCGCATCAATGGCGAATTTGATGACGAAGGGCAAGCGTTGCGGGCCCGGTCGCGCTGATTTCACTTCGCGGCGAAAGCGCACGCGGCGTCCTCGCTGTTTGCTGCGCAGCCCAAAGGCAATAGGATGAGGCCAAACAAACCCAAGGGCAGGACCAGATGACATATGATCTCTCAGGCAAGAATGCAGTCGTAACCGGTGCAAGCCGTGGGATCGGCGAGGCGATTGCGCGCACGCTCGCTGAAGACGGAGCGCGCGTTGCGCTGGTGGCCCGTGACACCGATGCGCTGGAGAAGATCGCCAAGAAGCTTCCGAACGATCCGGTGGTGCTGCATGCTGACCTCGCCTCCAGCGATGGCTGGAAGGCACTCGCCGAGGCCATCGTTGAGCAGCTGGGGCCTGTCGACATTCTCGTCAACAATGCTGGCGTCAGCGTGAATGAACCGGCCGGACACGTGACCGAGGATGGTCTCGACACGACGCTTAATGTGAATGTGCGGAACCTGATCCTTCTGACGGACGCGCTGACCGAGAGCCTGAAGTCCCGCAAGGGCTGTGTGGTGAATATCTCGTCTGTCTCGGCCAGCACGGGCAGTGTCGGTCAGATCGCCTATTCAGCCTCCAAGGGGGCGGTGAACTCGATGACGCGGAACATGTCGATCGATCTGGGCCGCGCTGGCGTGCGCGTGAACGCCGTCGCGCCCGGCGTCATTGACGACGGTATGTGGACAACGGCTTTTGAGAGCGGCCGCGTCGATCGCGAGAAAACGATGGAGCGGATGCGCAAGATACTTCCATTGGAAGGACGGTGGGGGACGGCGCAGAACATCGCCGATGCGGTGGCCTTTCTAGCGTCGGATAAGGCCGACTATATTACCGGCCAGGTGCTGCGTGTGGATGGGGGCATTCTGGCTTGAACCGGACACTTTTTGAAGCATCAATTCCTGCCGAGCACAGAGAAGAATTTCTTAAGTTCTTCGACGCTCACGCAGACAAGAACAATACTCTCGATATTGCTGCGCTCGAAAAGAAGGCACTTGCTTCAGACAATGCTGTCATAGTCGCCCAGACCATTTCGGTTCTGTCCCTGATACCGGATCGCGGTCGCGTGGGAGACCTGATCAAGCATGGGCTGAATTGGCCACACAACGACCCATGGAATGCTGTGTCACGCGCCTCGCTTGCGGCAATTCCTCATTGTTTGACCAGGCTCGACGGTTTGAGAGCCCAGTTAGAGGAGCTTGCTTTTCACGACGATGCCGTGATCCGGAACATGGCGGTTGATCTGCTTGAAGCTGACGAAGAAACGGAAGAAGACCGGCAATTAGAGCGTTGGAGGCGCTTCAAGGAAAACACGTCCTTTAGAACGTACTGGCCCTTTATTTTCCTGGGACGCAGGCACACAATTACATCATTCAATGCACGCGAAGACGATTTCAGAAAGGGAGAAGAAGATGAGTGACATCATCCCGCCCAGCCCCAGCGCTGAGGACTATCAGCGCGACAGTGCGGGCAATCCGCTCATACCTGACGTGGCCGAGCCGATTGCGCTTTTCCAGACCTGGATGGCTGAAGCGAGGGAGAAGGAGCTCAACGACTCGAATGCCATGTCGCTTGCGACCGTGGATGAGCATGGCCGTCCCGATATTCGCATTGTCCTTCTCAAGGCGGTCTCTCAAGAAGGCTTCGCTTTCTACACCAATTTCGACAGTGCGAAGGGGCAGGAACTGAAGGCTAATCCGTTCGCCGCGCTCGGCTTTCACTGGAAGTCACTGCGCCGGCAGGTCCGCATTCGCGGCGATGTTATCGGTGTGCCTTCAGAAGAGGCGGATGAGTATTTTTCGTCTCGCGCCCGGCCGAGCCGGATCAGTGCCATCGCGTCGGACCAGTCACGTCCCTTGCCGTCCCGCCAGGTTTTTGAAGACCGTATCAAGGCATTGGAGGTGGACTATCAGGGGCGTGACGATATTCCCCGCCCAGCGAACTGGGGCGGCTATCGGGTCGTGCCGGTTGAGATCGAGTTTTGGCAGGATCAGGCATTCCGGATGCATGACCGGCTGAAATTCACAAAGAAGTCCGGCGTCTGGACGCGTGAGCGCCTTTACCCTTAGCGGAAACTAGAGGTCTTCGATGTTCGCGCCGCGCGCTTTCAGGATTGGCCTCATTTCCCAATAGGCTGCTGCCGTCCGGTAGAGCGGGATCCGCGGGTGCAGGTGGTGCACGATGTGGTACTGCATGCCGAGTGAACCGATATTGCCGAGTGCGGCCCGGAAGCTGCGGGTATGCTTGTAGCGGTCGGTGCTTTCCGCAGGGTGGTGCGGCGCCCAGCTGAGGTAGTACTGGATGTAGGTGTAGGCGAGGTGATGCGGCAGCCACCAGAGGACAGCCGCCTCGATGGCGTGGCCGCTCCAGGCGATCGCGATGAGCAGGCCGAACCAGACAAATCTGTAGACGGCTGCGCCGAGCAACACATCATAGCGCTTCAGGCGTGCCAGCGATTTCGAATAGGCATTGAAAGCGCCATTGCCGCGTGGCTGCCGGTTTTGAATGCTTCGCCAGATCGCGTGAAATGGACCGCGTGCGCGCGCCATGTAATCGGGGTCGCGCTCGGGATCATTGGTGTGCTTGTGGTGTTCAAGGTGGGTGATTTTAGCGAGGCGGTACGGAAGGGCGAGCGGTATCGTCGAGATGTGGCCGACAAGTTCGTTCAGCCAGTATAGCTTCGAGCCGGGCCGGGCGATGATATCATGCTGGGCTTCGTGTGATGGCAGATAGCTCAGGATCGCCGTTATCGTCGCGATGATCAGGCCTAGCCACATTGGCATCAGGCCCATGAAAAGGAGCGGCCAGAGCGATAGCCACACGGCGAGGTTCACAAAAGTGCCGATGACCACAAGGTACGGGAATCGGTCGATATGGCGTCGCGCAATCGACCGCTCCATACGCACGAGCTCGGCGTGAGAAAGGTTTGAAATATCGGTCTGCTGCGTCATTAGATCCAACGTCCCCGGATTTGCGCGGGAATGCCCAGGAGCGCCGCAACGAGAAAGCCTGTCGCGAGCGGCGTGAGGTCGAAGGGGGTCGGTGCTCCGGTGCGTTCGATAAGCTGGGCGCACAGCGGCGCCAGAAATCCGAACGCGAAGATGAGCGGTCCCACCTTGTACAGCTCCTTGACGATATTGATCAAAGACATCCCCAGATATTCGAAATCCGAAACAGCAGATCGGGCCACCGCCTCGGATTGTCTGCCCAGAAAAACTTATCGCTCGAAAAAATGAAAATTTGGTTGCTCAGTCCGCGAAATTTTCCAAAATTTGATCCCGAATTCATCGGGTTATCATTTAAGGTAGATTGGGTGAGGCGTGCGATACGTGCAGTAGTCATTGCGACATAGACTCAAAAGTCGAAGGTTTTCCCTTGTTTAATTTATCGCTTAGGTTTTGCGGTCGATTTAAGTGGCTTAGGGGGCCAATGGGCGGGCTCCGGAATGCAAAATGCAGCGCAACACGGCGCATCCGGAACCCGCTGACCCTTGAGAGCAAATGGCGGCTTGGGGGGGCGACGACCCAGCGCGGCTCCCGATGAATATCGGGCGTTCAGATAAGCCCTAGACTTGTGCGCTCAACAATGAGGTGGGGCACGCCATCACTGGTCTTGCTCCACGAGATGCCGTCGGAATCCACCACAGCACTGACGCGTTGACGAAGGCCGGAAAAGCTCTCGAATTCAACAACGTCGACGGGCTCGTCAAAGTGAATCGAAACTTCGTACCCCATGCCGCCTGCAAGTTCGCGAACAGAATGGACGCGGCCGACAAAGGCTTGTTTGAGATACCTGCCGGTCACGCGTTCACCAACCTGTAACGGTACTTCAGGCGTGTTGGAGAGTCGGGCCGACGCTGTGTTCCAGTCTCGATAACCGAGTTCATGCGCGACGAGTTCAAGAGCGTGCGAATGGCTGAGTGACTGGCCCGCTTTTGCGTGCTCGGCGCGTATCTCTCGGGCGCGTGCTTTTGCCTTGGCGCGGGTTGATGGTTGGGGTGTCATGATCTGACCTTTCAAAATCAGGCCGGTGTCAATGTGCGGATGTTCGCCTTGCCGCAGACCGGTCTTCTGATTTGAAGAGTCTGTCTTCGATGGACGGGACGAGCCCAGAGATCTTCACCCTGAAGCCAACTGGCTCCGCGAACGGCTGGCGTCTCTCACCTTGGGCCGCGCAGATAGGGTGAAGTTTTGCTTCCGTCAAGCGTTTGGAGCGGCGATCAGTCTTGAAAGCACTGCTCGTTGGCAGCGACGATGGCATCGCCGATCGGACCGTCGAGATCGAGCAGCTTGTAAGGCTCGTCGGTCGCGAGCAGGACAAGGCCGCCGTCGATGAGGTCTTCGTATTCCGATGGGTCACCATCGGCCCAATACTGATCATCGAGCCGTTCGCCCTTGCGTCCAAGCGTGCCGAAAGCGCTCTCGATATCCTTGGTGGCGAGGCCCTTCCACTTTCCGGGATTCGGCCGGTTGGTTCCGGTCCAGGCGATCAAATTCTCCGGGTTGAGACCGGCCGCGATCATGGCTGCCTCGTGGTCGCGATTGCCGATTCCTGCGGTCATCATCATTTCCGGCGCGAGCTTTGCGACCTGAAGCGCTTCGTCATCGGTATAGGTAATGATGATGACATTGTTTTCGGCGCCCGCCTCTCGAACGGCATCAATGATGTTGCGGAAGCTCGTTGTTTCCTTCCGGTCGAGTTCAAGGATTGCGCCGGATTTCACCGCCCATGCGAGCGTATCCTCGAGCGTCGGCGGAGCGAACCGAGTGACCGTGCCGAAATCGTCGACGAGGCTGAAACGGCTGATCTCGCTCCAGTCTGTGTCGGCAACGGAACCGCCGCCTGTGGTTGTACGGCCCAGTGATCGGTCATGCATCAGAAAGAGTTGGCCGTCGCGGCTTTCGGCAACGTCGATTTCCATGATGCGAGCGCCCTGGCTTAGCGCGTAATCCAGCGTCTCGATGGCATTTTCCGGATACCCTTTCGCGGGTCCGCCACGATGCGTTGCGACCAGCAAACCGCCGGATTCGCGAACGCAGTTGAGTGCTGCAGGTAGGTGTCTGCCGGTTGATGGCGCGGCGTCCTCCGATTGGGACCGCGGCGATTCGTCGATCGGTTGAAGGCTGTCATCTGCGGGCTGGCAGCCGGAGATAAGCACAATACTTGCAACAGAACCCATCAGATATTTAAGACAATTCATCGCGGTCATCACCTTTCCCTTGCTTGCTGCAGGTGCATTCGGGTCATAGAAGGAAGTGAACGCTGCGGAAACCGCAAGAGACATAGGTATTCAGGGAGGAAAACATGCTTGGATTGATGCAAGACTGGCAAATGACGGTCGACAAGGTCCTCGACCATGCTGCTCACAATCATGGTGATCGCGAAATCGTGACACGGTGCGTTGAAACCGGCGAGGTGAAGCGCACGACATATGCGGATTTGCGTCTGCGGGCCAAACAGGTCTCCGCTGCCCTGCAGGATGAAGGCATCGAGCTTGGCGACCGGGTCGCGACGCTGGCGTGGAATACCTCTCGCCACATGGAAGCCTGGTTTGGCACCATGGGCATCGGCGCAGTGCTCCATACGGTCAATCCACGTCTGCACCCTGATCAGATTGCCTGGATCGCCAACCATGCTGAAGACCGTATCCTGATCTTTGACACGACCTTCCTGCCGCTGGTCGAGGCAGCCAAACCGCAGCTGAAGACCATCGAGAAATTCATTATCATGTGTGACCCGGAAAACATGCCGGAGAACTCTCTTGATGCGGTTAATTTCGAGCTCTGGATTGATGGTCGCTCGACCGATGTCGAATGGGGCAATTTTGACGAGAACACAGCCTGCGGCCTCTGCTATACGTCTGGTACGACGGGTAATCCCAAGGGCGTGCTCTATTCGCACCGCTCCAATGTCCTTCACACCATGATCACGATGGGCGTCGATACGATCGGTATGGGGGCCAATGATACGTTGCTGCCAGTGGTCCCGATGTTCCACGCCAATGCCTGGGGGCTTGCTTTCTCCTGTCCAGCCACCGGTGCGAAAATGGTGATGCCTGGCGCGGATATGTCCGGCAAGGCGATCTATGAATTGCTCGACAGCGAGAAGGTCACGATCACGGCGGCGGTGCCGACTGTGTGGCTGATGCTGCTCACCTACCTGCAGGAAAATGACCTGAAGCTTCCTTATCTCAAAAAGGTTGTGATCGGTGGATCGGCCGTTCCTGAGAAAATCCTGCGGGCCTTCGAGGAAGACTATGACGTACAGGTTTTCCACGCGTGGGGCATGACGGAACTGTCTCCGATGGGAACGCTCGGGGCGCTGCCACCATCGCTTGGCGATGCTTCCCACGAAGAACAGATCGCCTACAAGCTGAAGCAGGGGCGCCCGCCATTCGGGGTCGAGCTCAAGATCGTCGACGACAATGGCAAGACGCTGCCGCGCGATGGCGAAACGTCAGGCAAGCTCATGTGTCGTGGTCCGGCGATTACCAAGTCCTACTTCAAAGGCGATGGCTCGGCGATTGACGAGGATGGCTGGTTCGACACAGGCGATGTGGCGACGCTCGACCAGAATTCGACCATGCAGATTACCGACCGCGCCAAGGACGTTATCAAGTCCGGCGGTGAGTGGATCAGCTCTATCGACATCGAGAACTTTGCTGTGGGCCATCCGAAGGTGGCGAACGCTGCCGCGATCGGCATTTACCATCCCAAATGGGATGAGCGGCCGCTCCTGATTGTTCAGGCCGCGCCCGGCGAAGAGCCCAGCAAGGAAGACGTGCTCAAACAGCTCGAAGGCAAGATCGCCAAATGGTGGACGCCGGATGATGTCCAGTTTGTCGAGGAAATTCCCCTCGGCGCGACCGGAAAGATCAACAAGCTGAAGCTCCGCGAAATGTTCAAGGATTATAAGCTGCCAACGGCCTGACGCACGCGTCACATTTTGGTGTGAGCAGCGACTTCACCTTGCTATCAGCGCTCGCCACGATATGTGTGCGGGCGCTGAATTGTTTTTGGCGCGAGGGAGAAAAATATGAGTGAAGCTGTTCAGTCAGCGGGCTGGCGTCTGAAGTTTGCCGGTGCCGCGCTCGTTATCTCCATCCTCGCCGTCCTGTGGTTTGCCGCTGCGGCGCTCGGTACAAAATACGGTGTTTGGGGCTGGCAGTTCGGCCTTGGCAAGATGACCATTGCGTGGGGGGCTTTCGTGGCTATCCCTGCCGTCATCATCGCCGTTGCCGCTCTGATCGCAGGCTTCACAAAAGCCCCGCGCACCAAGCCGGTCATCCTGGCGCTCGGTGCGACGCTCATTGCTTTCATGCTGCTTTTCCGCCTCCTCGGATTCGGCGCGCAGGCTACGAGCCTGCCGCCGATCCACGATATCCAGACCGACTGGGATGATCCGGTGCGTTTCTCTGAGGCGCTGCTCGCGCAACGCAAATCCGATGATGCAATGAACCCGGTTGAGGACGCGCCCGTTATTCCGGAAGCGCCAGCCGTGGAAGAACGCTGGCCTGGCATGGGCGGACGGCTCGTGTCGGAGGTACAGGAAGAAGCAGAACAGCCAAAGACTGTTGATGGCGACGACGTCGCGCCTGCCTATGTGCGCCCAATTGAACCTTATTATTTCGACCAGTCGCCGGGCGAGATCGCGTCCTATGCGACCCGTCTTGCCGACGCGCGGGGCTGGACGATCTTTACCCGGCCGGAAACCGGCGAAGATGTTCAGCAGACCATGCTCGAAGCGACTGCGACGACCGGATGGTTTGGCTTCAAGGATGACATTGCTGTGCGGATCCGCGCTGTCGATGGTGCGACCCGTGTCGACATGCGCTCGATCAGTCGCGTCGGCCTGTCCGACCTGGGGGCCAATGCCCGGCGCGTGTCGAGCTTCATGGACGAGTTGGCCGATCGCGCGAATGGGCGCCCAGAAAGCTGATCGACCAACCGGCTCGTTCGGTGTAGAAGACATTTGCTGTGTAACTGACGCATGAGGCGGATCACCGCCGGGGAGCGCAGCCTATCCGATGCCGGGCGTCTGGGCATGAACCTCTTGACCTGAAGGAGGGCTGCCCATGCCCGAATTTGCTCCGATTTCCGTCGCGTTTCTTGTCTTTCCCAATGTCACCCAGCTGGACCTGACCGGCCCGGCGCAGGTGCTCTCACGGCTCGGCAATGTCACGCTTGATCTTGTCTGGAAGACGCGCGATCCCGTGCCGACTGATTCAGGCTTTTCCCTTCTGCCGACCAAGACGTTTGAGGAGGTGGAGCATGCAGACATCATCTGCGTGCCGGGCGGGTTTGGCACGCTTGATGTGATGCAGGATGAGGTCGCGCTGGACTGGGTGCGTAAGGTGGGCGCGTCGGCAGATTGGGTGACAAGCGTTTGCACGGGCTCTCTGGTGCTCGGCGCGGCTGGCTTGCTCAAGGGCTATGAAGCGACAACCCACTGGGCGTCGCATGACCAGCTCGCTTTTTTCGATGCTATCCCGGTCAAACAGCGCGTGGTCCTGGATCGAAACCGGCTGACGGGCGGGGGCGTGACCTCAGGGATCGACTTTGCTCTCGCGCTCGTCGCGCGGATCCGCGGCGAGGCGCATGCGAAATTCATCCAGCTTTCGATCGAGTATGACCCGCATCCGCCCTTCGATTCCGGCACACCGGACAAGGCGGATGACGATACGCTGGAGCGCTACTGGGCGCTGATCGACAAGGCTGCGCCCGGACGCGTTCAGACAGTGAAATCGATTGCCAAGGGGCTTGGCTTCCAGACCTAAGCCGTCTTCTGCAGCGCTTTCCAGTGGAATTCTGACCGCGTGGTCGGATTGGCATCTGCCGTTTCGACCATTCCATCCTTGAGGAGCTTCAGCATGTGGCCGAGCACAGACATGGCGGCAGCTGGGTGCAGACGCTTCTCGACGTCAGCATACATCACCTCGACCATGCGCGGGATGTTGGTTTCGCCTGCCTTGAGGTGTGCAATGATGGCGCTCTCGCGGTCGAGCCTATGCTGGCGATAAGCCTGGATAAAGCCGCTCACGTCTTCGCGAATCGGAGAGCCGTGCGTCGGCCACAGAATGTCGAAGTCACGCGCCTCGATCTTGTCCAGTGAGCGCATATAATCGTCCATATCGCCATCCGGTGGGGCGACGATGGTGGTCGACCAGCCCATGATGTGGTCGCCCGACAGGCAGGCATTCTCTTCGCGAAGGCCGAAGCAGAGATGGTTGCAGGTATGGCCTGGCGTCTCGATCACATCGAGCGTCCAGCCGGGGCCGGACACGACATCGCCGTCGCCTACTTTCACATCCGGCTGGAAGCCGAGATCGTCGGCAGAGCCGAGCTCGCCCTTGGCGGTCGGAACGCCGCAATTCTTTGCGTAGGTCTTGCAGCCGGCCCAGTCCGCGAGCGGTTGGGCCAGCGGGGAGTGGTCGGAGTGACCGTGGGAGACGAGCACATGGGTAATCGTCTCGTCTTTCAGGGCTGCCTTAAGCGCCTCGAAGTGCTCGTCCAGCATCGGGCCGGGATCGAGCACGGCAACCTCGCCATGGCCGATGATATAGACACCGGTGCCGACAAAGGTGAACGGACCGGGATTGTTGGCGATCACACGGCGGATGAGTGGGGAGACCTGCTCGACTTTTCCGTATTCGAAGTCGATGTCCTTGATGAATGGGATGCCCATGGGACCTCTTCGGCAGTTTCTATTCCCGTCTAGTGTAGACGATTTTAGGCTGACCGTTTCGGTGTAAACGCGGTGACAAAAGCGCGCGCCATGCGGCGGGTCGATTTCAACTTGTCGCCAAGTTTCAACGCCACGGGCGGGCCCATATCAGTCTTGTTCGCGTCCACAATGTAGATACGGCCTGAATCCCGGTCGCGTAACACATCAACGCCGCCCCAATCCAGACCGATTTCAGCAGCAAAGGCTTTGATCACGGCAATTTCATCGCTCGTGTAGCATTTGCGTGGGTCGTCGAGCAAAACTTGGGCATTCTCATTCAGGAAGCGGCGTGACAGTTCGCGGCGCTTGCGGAAAACCAGGGTGGGCTCACCGCCAACAATACAGCAGCGCAAATCCTCGACGAGGCCGCCATCGATCTCATTGTCGACGAGGCGCTGATAGGTCTTGTCTTCGACGGGATCCATTGGGCCTTCAATGATACGGCCGTCGTGGCATGCATTCTTCTCGGACTTTTCGACCATCGGGCCTTCATAGACGCGTGGGTCGACCTTCAGGCCGTAACCGGCAGCGCGTTCGAACGCTTCGGCGACCTTGGATTTCGAAATGTCATTGCAGCCGAAATTCACCAGCTTTGCGCCCGGTTTGGTCTGCGGGACAGTGTGATCGGCAAGAGTCGAATCATCGAACTGGAAAACGATGTCGGCTTTGGAAACGTCGGAAATGAGTTTGGCGCCTGAAGCGTGCATGACCGGCCAGATGAAATACCAGGGGCGCGGTTTGTCCGGGTGGAATGCAATGGTCGGGCGTTTATGTCCCGTAACACGGCGCCATGTGCGCCAGGATTGGGCGAGTGTATAGAAGGTGAGCCAGGTGAAGATGTCATTCGCCAACTGGAAGTTCGCCGGCACGCGGTGGCCAGTTTTCTTCACAAGCCAAGCGCCGTCTTCATACTTGAAGTCCGTCAGCCAGTTTCTCGACATACCTGTACTCCCTCATGCCCCCTCAGGCAGATGGGCGTGAATCGCACGCCACGATCAGAGTTTCAACTCTTAACCGCTGTTTGTCATGTGAGGTTTGTTTCACGTCAGGACAAGCCTGCGTGATCAGAGCAGGCCCTGTATGCTCGAGAGGTCGTAGCCTGCGCCTGCAGCAGCTTCCACGATTTCTTCGCCCATGCCCTGACCGCCATGCGTCAGTGCCCACGCTGTGACCGAGCGTGTGCCAGTGCGGCAATACGCCAGAACCGGTGCGGGGGCTTCCGACAGAATTGACTGCGTGCGTTCGATAATTTCGGGTGTCGGCGCGCCCGAGAAGGGCAGCGCGACAAACGTCAGGCCCAATTGCTCGGCGCGCGTGCGAATCGCTCCCATTCGCGGCTGGTCGACACCGCCTTCGCCGTCCGGCCGATTGGCCACGATTGTCTTGAAGCCGGCGGCGGCAATTTCGTCGACATCGTCTTCGTTGATTTGTGGTGCGACCGAGAAATGATCAGTCACTTTGCGGATGTCGGCCATGAATTACTCCGGTGTCATGTAGCGTTGACAAGCTGTGCTTGGCTGTGAACCTAGGAAGCATCAGGACGAGTTCCAAGCCTCGAATCCGGTTCAGTCGTAACGTAAAGAGAAAAGCCCGCACGTGTCAGCCCTTCAGCGAAGCCTTTCCCGCGTTCCGTGGGCCTATGTCCTGCGACGCCTGCTTTTTGCCATACCAACCCTTCTCGTCATCGTTGCCGTCGCCTTCTTCATGATGCGCATGGCGCCGGGCGGCCCGTTTGATGGCGAACGCAAACTCAATGCCGCAACTGAAGCGGCCATAGCTGCAAAATTTGGTCTCGATCAGCCGCTCTGGAAACAGTTCACCGATTACTTGCTTGGCGTGCTGCAGGGTGATTTTGGGCCGTCGATGAAAACGCTCGGCAAAAGCGTGAATGACCTGATCGCCGATGGCCTGCCGGTCAGCCTCGCAATCGGCTCCTTCTCAATGCTGCTGGCCATAATTGTCGGCACCGCCCTTGGTGTTTTTGCAGGCCTCCGCCAGAATACGACAGGGGACTACACCGTCATGGGCTTTGCGATGGCGGGCATTTCCATCCCGACCTTTGTGACCGGTCCCATCCTGATTCTGGTCTTTGCGCTTGGGGCGGGGCTGTTCGCGGTGGGCGGTCTTGGCGAGTATCCGAATATCGGGATGAACCTGCACAATATGACCCTGCCGGTTCTGACGCTGGCGCTGCCGCAGATCGCGATCATTTCGCGCCTGATGCGCGCCTCGACGATTGAGACCATGCGCTCGCCTCATGTGCGAACCGCGCGGGCGAAAGGCCTTGCTGAAGGCACTGTCATCCGCCGACATGTTCTCCCATCGGCCATCCTGCCGCTGGTATCCTATGCAGGCCCTGCCATGGCCCGTGTGATGACAGGCTCTCTCGTGATCGAGCGGATTTTCGGCTTGCCGGGCATGGGCTCATACTTTGTCGATGGGGCGATCAACCGGGACTATACGCTCGTTATGGGCGCGCTGATCATCTACGCGACGCTGATCGTTATCTTTAACCTCATTGCCGACATCCTGTATGCGTTGCTGGACCCGAAAGTGAAGTACGACTGATGGTTGATACGCTCGACATGACAGGCCGGAAGGACCCGGTCGAACAGGCCCTTACCGGCGGGCGCTCGCTCTGGGACGATGCCAAGCGCCGCCTGTTCAACAACAAGGCTGCCGTCATCTCCATGTGGGTGCTCGGTGTCATGTTCTTCCTGGCCATTTTCGGGCCGATGCTTTGGGTGCACTCCTACAAATCGATCTCGGCACAGACCGAGCTGGCGCCCACGTTTGACAATTGGCACCTGCTCGGCACCGACGAGCAGGGGCGGGACCTGGTCGCTCGCAATCTTCTGGGGCTTCGCATTTCGCTTGCCGTTGGCCTTGTCGCGACGCTGGTCTCGCTCATCATCGGCGTGACCTGGGGCGCGATTGCAGGCTTTGTCGGTGGGCGCGTCGACAACATCATGATGCGCTTTGTCGACGTGCTCTACGCAATGCCATTCATCTTCTTCGTGATCCTGCTGCTGACGGTCTTCGGGCGAAACATCATCCTGATCTTTGCAGCCATTGGTGCGGTCGAATGGCTGACCATGAGCCGGATCGTTCGGGGACAGACGCTCGCCATCAAGGGCAAGGAATTCATCGAGGCCGCGCGCGCCGCTGGTGTACCGGGCTCCGCCATCATCCGCCGGCACATTCTGCCGAACGTTGTCGGCCCCGTGGCGGTCTATGTGACGCTGACTATTCCGGTTGTGATCATGGCAGAGAGTTTCCTCTCCTTCCTTGGCCTCGGCGTGAATGAGCCGCTGACCTCGCTCGGCGTGCTGATCTCGAACGGCGCGAAGGAAATGCAGGACAAGCCATACCTTCTCATGGCGCCCGCCATCCTGATGGCGGTGACGCTGCTCTGCCTGAACTTTATTGGCGATGGATTGAGGGATGCGCTCGACCCGAAAGAGCGCTAGACGCCTCTTCCCATGAGCACGAAATCTTTCATCGACCTTCAGTCGACACACAATCCGCACCGTTGGTTTCTGCCTGTCGAGGAGCGCTACTGCGTTGGCCCTCCCGGCATGAAGTTTCTGTTTGGCGGGGTTGGACTGGCCACGGCGATCGCTGCGCTCGAGCGCACGACAGAGCGGCCGTGTATCTGGGCGACGGCGCAATACCTTTCCTATGCCAATCCGGGTGATGTGGTGGATGTCGATGTCCGCTCGAAGATGGATGGCAAGCATATCACGCAGGCCCGTGTCCTTGCTCATGTGAAGGACCGCGAGATCTTCACTTGTAACGCTGCGGTCGGTGCGCGCGAATCCGAACATTCCCATCAATGGGTCGAGATGCCGGATGTCGCCCCGCCTGAAGATTGTCCGCCCATGCCGCGCTTTGGGCCTGAGGCCGATGACCTGCATTCCAACCTCGATATGCGCGTCGCCAAGGGGCGCTATGCGCCGGGGCGCAACGTTGAGGGCGGACGCAGCGCCGACGGCCGGGTGGTTCTGTGGGGGCGGTTGCGCAATGGCGCGGCGATCGATGCGGTGACACTTGCGGTGATCAATGACTTCGTTCCGTCTGGCACCAGTCACGCGCTCGGCCTGCCAGCCGGCGCCACCTCACTCGACAATACGCTGCGCGTCCGCAAGATCGTGGAGACCGAATGGGTCTGCTGCGACATCCAGATCGAAGGCGTGCACAATGGATTTGTTCACGGGCGCGCCGCGATGTTTTCCGATCGTGGTGAGCTAATGGCGTCGGGTAGTCAGTCCGGCATCATCAGAATATTCGACCCCGAAGCCTTCAAGGCGCGGTTCGCTGCGAAGAAGGACTAGTCGCCAAGTGCCGCGAAAGAAGAGGCAGGGCTGACCGGGCATGATGCGACGATGCCAGCCGGTGCTGCAGGGGTGTCATGGTCCGCGGAATACACTGCGGCAACCGCAATGATCTCGGCATCTGAAAACATGGTCGCCAGGCGCACGAGGCTTTCGCGGGTCTGGACCGGTGATTGGGCATCATAAAGCGCGTCCAGTTGAACTTCGCCTTCCTGTGCCATGCCGCGGAAAATACAGCCAAGATCAGACGGACCATTATTTCCGTCGATCCAGCTTCCAAGCTTGGCTGCAGCATGCGCGAAGCGTACAATTTCGGTTTCGTATTCAGCGGGGATCGCGGTTTCGCCAGACCGGTCGACATTCTCAATGAAGTCTACCGTCTCCTGGTACAGGTCCGATGCTTTGACGCCCCAATCGGTCGCCAGTTGCGGCGAGGCGGACGCTGCAAAGGGCAGGGTGGCAGCAGCGATAGCAAGGAAAAGGCGTTTCATGTCGGCACGGTCTCCATAATTCCCCTGAGAGGAGAGCAAGGGGCGTGCCGTTCGCCTCGCGTGGACGGGGAACCGGTTGCGCAATGGTACGTTTGGCCATCTGTTCAGATGCGGAGGCTGACAGCCAGCGAATGCCAAATGAAGGGTCCGGTCCGTCCCGGAAAGGCCAACTCAGCAATTTGCTGCGCGGCGCCCGCCTCTCAGTCCTTAGAACCAATCCGGCGAAGCTGCTTGTCGTCGGATATGTGGGCTACATGCTTGCCGGATGGTGCCTGCTGTCCATGCCGTTGACACATGAGACTCGCGTTGCTGCAATTGATAGCTTCTTCACCTCAGTGTCGGCGGTCTCAACGACCGGACTGGCAACGATCGATCCGGGGACGAGCTATAATCTCCTCGGAGAATTGATCATCCTGCTTCTGATCCAGATTGGCGGGGTCGGGTATATGACGATCGGTTCTTTTGCGGTGCTGGCCACCGCGCACAAGCTGTCGCCTTTGCGCGAGAAGATCACACGGGCCGCGTTCGCTCTGCCGGACGATTTAAAGCCCGGCCACTTCATCCTCACTGTCGTCATTTTTACGCTCGTCTGCGAGGCGATTGGCGCATTCGTGCTTTGGCTCATTTTCAGGGCTGCCGGAGAGGAGAATGCGGTGTGGAGCGCAATCTTCCACGCCGTTTCTGCCTTCTGCACGGCGGGCTTCAGCCTCAACCCGAATAGTTTCGAGGCCTATAGCGGAAATGCGGCGCTCAACATTGTCATTTCAGCGCTCAGCCTGCTCGGCGCTATGGGCTTTCTTGTGATCTGGGATGTCTGGCGCAATTTTACGTCCGCTGCGTTCCATCTCGGTTTCACGACCAAGGTAATCCTGCGGATGACCGGCTCCTTCCTTTTCATAGGCACGCTCATCCTGTTTGTCGCCGATCCCGGCATTTCAGCCCTGGAGCCATCGGACCGTTTGCTTGCAGCCTTCTTCCAGACCATGACAGCGACAACGACGGTTGGCTTCAACACTGTGCCGATAGGTGGACTTTCGATGTCGGTTCTGGTCGTGCTTTTCGTGCTCATGGCCGTTGGCGCGTCGCCATCAGGCACAGGCGGCGGCCTAAAGACCACGACGTTTGCCGCTCTGCTTGCAATCATGCGGTCGACGCTCAAGCAGCGCAGTCGTGTTCGCTTCTTCAAGCGGCCCATCGCGGCCTCGCGCCTACAGGCAGCGGGTGCCTCAGCGGTCTATTTCATCGTACTTATGTCCATCGCGATTTTCCTGCTCGGCCTGACTGACCCGCAGTTTGAATTTGAGCGTATCGTATTCGAGGTCATTTCCGCGCTTGGCACTGTTGGACTGTCCATGGGCATCACCGGGGAGCTCTCCGACCTTGGCAAACTCATCATCATTATTCTCATGACGGCGGGCCGCGTTGGTATCCTGACGTTCGGGATTGCGATTGCGATGCACGATGAGAGCCGGAGCGAAGAGAAGGATAATGAGCTCCTGATCTAGCGGATCAGCTTTTGGACAGCGCAGCCTTCACCGCCTCGCCGGCTGGTTTCAGGTCGCCGACATACCAGCGATCCTTGTCATTCTTGTGCAGGCGGTAGAGGCCCATCTTGCCTTCGAAATCATCCCAATAGGGTTCATCCAGGAGTTCGTAGATGAAGGCCGCCTCGACGCGATATTTCTCCCGCATGCTGCGATAGAAGGCGATCCGCTCCGTCAGCATCCGGGCATTGTCTTCTTCGGTTTCGAAGCCGCCACCGCCCGCATTGAACTCGGTGATCCAGATAGGCTTTCCGAAGCTCGCCAGCACTTCAAGATAGGATTCGCGCACGGTTTCGTAGTCGTGCCAGACGGTGATCTCCCAATCGAGCCCATCGCTTTTCCAGCGCTCAAAGGCGCCGAGGTGGCCCCAGCCAGCGGTGCCGATTGCGCGCCGGGCGTGCGGGTCGCCCGCTTTGGCGCCGTCCAGCAACCCGCGCAAGGCAAAGCTCACCTGATCCCAGCGCGGGCCATAATAGTCTTCCGGCTCAACGCCGCCGGCAGGGCCCCATTCGCACGGGTATTGCGTGCCGTCATCGCGCATTTCGCAGGGCTGAATGATGGCGTGGCTTTCCAGCTCATTCCCAAGCTCCCAGACGGGGAACTGGCCTCGATAGCGACGCGTCAGCCAGCGAGCGCGCTCGAAACTGTCATCGTAAAGCTGCTGTGGTGTCTTGTCGTCGAGGGGGCCGTCCGGGTGGATGATTGGGAGCAGCGTCACGCCATATCGATCGGCAATGGGTTTGAGTGTTGCCAATTGGTCGAAATCCCAGCCGATCCGGTAATGCGTCATGCCAAGCTCGCGCACGAGCCGGATCTGCGTTTCGAATGAAATGTCGGGATAGGCGCGAAACGGATGACCATTCACTCCCCAGATGAGGTCATCGGTCGGTATCAGCTTCGACCAGAGAGGGGCACTGTCGGCCCTGCACCCAGCCAGCAGGCTTGCGCCGAAACCGGCCAATACGTCGCGTCGATTGTGTCCCCTCATCGGCCGCACCATGGCGTATCAGGTGGAGACTGCCTAGTCAGAACCCGTTCGTTTGCTTGACTTGTCGCAGCTTGCCTCATATTGAGCGGCTCAATGAACACGATGCTGCATCACCATCACCACCACGCGTGACGCGCCGAACGAGGCGCGAACCGGTCCGGCTGCGCCTCTCTAAAGTGTTCATTTCCAGATATTGAACCGCCAGAGGCAGACCAGTCGATACCGGCTTTGCGTCTCGTCCGACCGCGTCTTGCTTCACACCCTGACCGGCTTCGTCTAAGCGGAGCCTCAAGCGACCAGAAACAGAAGACGAGACATGAGCAAGAAGCATAAAGATCAGGACGGTCCCAAGACCGGCAAAGACCTCGCCCGCAAGCCGCGCGGCTTCCCGGACCGGCGCGAAGGTCTGATCCACGCCCAGGCTGAGATGATCGACCGGGTGACCTCTGTCTATCGTCGTTGGGGCTTTGAGGCTCTGGAAACCGGCGCCTGGGAATATGCAGACGCGCTCGGCAAGTTCCTGCCCGATGATGACCGCCCGAACGCCGGTGTCTTTTCGATGCAGGATGATGACGAACAGTGGATCTCGCTGCGCTATGATCTCACCGCCCCGCTCGCCCGTTTCGCAGCCGAGAACTGGCAGACCCTGCCCAAGCCCTTCCGGCGCTATGCGGCGGGGCCCGTCTGGCGCAATGAGAAGCCGGGGCCGGGACGCTTTCGCGAATTCCTGCAATGCGATGCTGATACGGTCGGCGCAGCGGGCGCGCACGCCGATGCCGAGATGATTGCCATGGCCGCTGAAGCGATGCGGGCAGCGGGCGCTGGCGACGGAGAGTTTGTGGTGCGGGTGAACACGCGCCGCTTGCTTAACGCTGTTCTGGAAGGTGTTGGTGCGAACAATGACACCACCCGCCTCACAATTCTGCGGGCGCTCGACAAGCTCGACCGGCTCGGGGAGGACGGCGTGAAGCTGCTCCTCGGCGCAGGCCGCGAAGACGAGTCGGGAGACTTCACCAAGGGTGCTGGTCTCGACGCTGGCGGTATCGCGAAAGTCATGGCGTTCGCGCAGGCCGGACGCGATACCCGCGGCGCGACGCTTGAGGCGCTTGGCGCTGCGGTCGGCACGGGCGAGGAGGCGCAAGCGGGTCTCCAGGAACTCACGGCCATCGCGCGCGGGCTGGAAGCGTTTGGATGTCCGGAAAGCGATGTCCTGTTCGACCCATCCGTTGTGCGCGGGCTGGAATACTATACCGGCCCGGTCTTCGAGGCGGAGCTTCTGAAAGAGACAGTGGACGAAGACGGCAACACGGTCCGCATCGGCTCTGTCGGCGGCGGCGGACGTTATGATGATCTCGTCGCCCGCTTCACCGGGGAGAAAGTCCCGGCTACCGGCTTCTCGGTTGGTATTTCGCGGCTCGCCGCAGCGTTCGCGATCAGCGGCGACATTGAGGCGCTGAACGGCCCGGTGGTGATCCTCAACATGAACCGCGATGACCCGACCGAAGCGCTGAAGCTGGCGACCGAGCTTCGCGGCGCCGGCATTCGCGCCGAGGCCTATATGGGGTCATCTGGCATGCGTCCTCAGATGAAATATGCGGACCGTCGCGGCGCGCCCGTCGCCGTCATGGTTGGAGAGGACGAGATCGCCAAAGGCGTCGTCACGATCAAGGACCTCAAAGAGGGCGCGAAACAGGCCAAAGCGATCAAGTCGAATGAGGAGTACCGCGAAGCCCGCCCGGGCCAGTTCGAAGCGCCCCGCTCCGAGATGGTCGCGCGCATTCGCGAAATCGTCGAGGCGTCGGAATGACCTCACCAATCGACATCTTTGCAAAACTTGGCGGCGATCTCGTCGACCCGCCAATCGTGATGCCCGCGAACCAGCCGCTCGAACTGTCCGGAGAGGCGGTAAGGTCGCGCCTGTGTGTGTTTGTGGGGGAGAGCGGTGAAGAGTGCGCGCTGCGCCCGGATCTCACCTTGCCGGTCGCGATCGCGCAGGCCGAAGCTGGCGTTTCGGCCGAGACCGTCAAACGCTATGCCGCTCGCGCTTTCCGCCTGCCGACTGTTCCCGGCGATGCGATGGAGTTTACGCAGGTCGGTTTCGAGCGCTATGGGGCGCCCTCCAATGCCGACACGGATGCGGAATGTTTTGCCATCGTCTGCCAGGCTGCCACTGCGGCCGGGGCTGGCGACAGCGAAACCCGCTTGGGCGACCTCTCCATCTTCCCGGCATTTGTCAACGCGCTTGATCTCGCGCCTGGCCTCGCTGAAGCGTTGAAGCGGGCGTTCAGACAGGTTGGCGGTGTCTCTGCGCTGCTCAATGCCAAACCGGGCAAGCCGGTGCATGGCCTTGCCGCACGCCTTCAGGGCGCAAGCCCAGATGAAGCCAAGGCGATCGTTTCCGATATTTTCGCGCTCTCCGGCATTCAGCCGCAGGGTGTGCGCACGCTGGATGAGATTGTTGAAGGACTTCTGCAGCAGGCGACAGACGCCGCCTATGGCGGCACGCCTGATCTCGCGCGTCAGACGCTGGAGGCAGTTATGGCTGTCGACTGTCTGCCAGAGCAGGCGGCTGACGCACTTCTCGCTATTGCGCGACAGGCGGGGCTCGCTGGCGTTGAACCAGCGCTGGAGCGGCTTAACGAACGCGTCACCAAGATCCGGGCCGCTGCGCCAAAATATATGGCGACGGCACGCTTCGGCACGCCCTTCGGCCGGCGTTTCAATTATTATGATGGCTTCCTGTTTGAGCTTTTTCAGAAGGGCGAAGCGGGTAGCCGCCAGCCCTTTGCCGCTGGCGGGCGTTACGACACGCTTCTGTCAAAGCTCTCAAATGGTGCTGTCGATGCAACGGCGATTGGCGGCGTGGTCCGCCCTGATCGTCTCGGGACAGGAGGAGCGGCATGACACGGCTTTCGATTGCAATCCCGTCCAAGGGACGGCTGAAGGACAATGCTGAGGCCTGGCTCGCCAAAGCGGGCTTCACGCTTAAACAGTCGGGCGGCGAGCGCGGTTATACGGCCGAGCTGAAAGGGCTTCCCGAAGCGGATGTGATGTTGCTGTCGGCGCGTGAAATCGCACAGGGCCTGATCGATGGAAGCTTCCATCTTGGTGTCACGGGAGAGGACCTTCTCAATGATCTCTCTGCGAACCTGTCTGCCGATGCGCAAGTCATCAAGCGGCTGGATTTTGGTGGAGCGGATGTCGTTGTGGCGGTCCCGTCGGCGTGGCTGGACGTCAACACGATGAGCGAGCTGGAGGCAGCTGGTGCCCTTTTCAGGCAGCGTCACGGGCGCCGAATGAAAGTTGCGACCAAGTATATGCGGCTGACGCGCAATTTCTTTGCGCAAAAATCGGTGGGCGAGTACCGACTGATCGAGAGCGCTGGGGCGACGGAAGCAGCGCCGAGTTCGGGGCAGGCTGAAGTCGTTGTCGACATTACCTCAACAGGGGCGACGTTGAAGGCGAATGGCCTCAAGGTTCTCGATGATGGTGTGATCTTGAAAAGTCAGGCTGGGCTGGCCGGATCGCTCAAGGCTGTTTGGGACGAGGAATCACTTGGGGCGCTCCAGAAATTACTCGCCTCAATTGAGGCTTTTGATTCTGCTCGGGACCAAAAACTCCTCCTCGCCGCGAATTCGATCCCGGATTCTCTCCTTGAAGGGGAAGGGATCAGGCCAATTTCGGCAAATTCCGTTCTCGTGCCCTCCTATATGGCGGTAGAAATTGCCAGGAGAATCGCAGATTCGGGGGCAGGACCTGTCTCAATCTCCAGCTGCGAGTTCATTTTTGACCAGGAGTCGCCCGCATTTAAAGGCTTTGTTACCAATTTAACATCTGCCGCTTGACAATGTGACAGAAAATTGGCGATACAGGTCTTCGCAAGTTTCTGGGAGGAAACGCTGCAAGAACTCTTACAGGCGCGGCTCGATAGCCGCGCCGTTTTTTTATCCAAAATCGACAGTTTTCTGATGACGGCCCCTCTGGTGCGCACGGCATATTTCAGCCTCTGCAATCCATTTTTGTTGCGCCCAAAAAGAAAGGCCCCTTTTGGGGGCCTGATGTATTGAAGTTTCAGTGGTTTGGACCCAGTTGGCGGCTCAGGGTCAGGGCGTCAGGGAAAGCACCAACCGGGTCCTTGTTATTATTGTTTTTCAATATCCGACATATCGAATAACGTCAAGTCCATATCGAAAAACAATTATTACAAACGTGTTAGGGAGAAGTGTTTGCAGGCAGTGACGGGCAAATAGGGGCTCTGCCTGCTGACAAAAACCCCTGCAAAGACATGACTCTCATGCATAATTGCATTTGAAACTAAATTAGTCTGCCACATTCGAATGGCTGCTGTGGTGTGAGTTGACTTTGCTTGTCGCCGCGGTCATGCGGATGACAATTCACATCAACCCATTGGAGCCAATTCACATGTCTGACCCTCGCGCCCACATCATGCCCGTCTACGCCCCGCCTGAGGAAGCGTTCGTGCGCGGCGAGGGTGTGCGCCTGTATACTGAGGGCGGTGAAGAGTATCTGGACTTCATCGCGGGTATCGCCGTCAACGCGCTCGGTCACGCGCACCCCAAGCTTGTAGAGGCGCTGCAGGAGCAAGCCGGCAAGCTCTGGCATCTTTCCAACATGTTTCGCGTGAAGGCAGGCGAAGAGCTTGCCGACAAGATGTGCGCGCGGACATTTGCTGACCGCGTCTTCTTCACCAATTCCGGCACCGAAGCAGTCGAATGTGCGCTGAAAGCCGCGCGCAAGTATCACTGGTCCAAGGGCAATGAGGACCGGATCGAGTTCATCACCTTCACTGGCGCCTTCCACGGTCGTTCCCTCGGTGCGATCAATGCCGGCGGTAATCCGAAATACCTCGAAGGCTTCGGCCCGCCCATTCCGGGCTTTCGCCAGCTCGAATGGGGCGATCATGACGCCCTCAAGGCCGCCGTGACCGACAAGACCTGCGCGGTCTTCGTCGAGCCTGTTCAGGGCGAGGGCGGCGTTCGCGCCATGCCGGAAGAGTGCCTGACGGGCCTGCGCAAGCTTTGCGACGAGACAGGAACGCTGCTCATCTATGACGAGGTTCAGTGCGGTATGGGCCGGACGGGCAAACTCTTCGCGCATGAATGGGCACCGGACGCGCAGCCAGACATCATGTGCGTCGCCAAGGGCGTTGGCGGTGGCTTCCCGTTTGGCGCCTGCCTGATGACCGAAGAGGTCGGCCTGCCGATGCAGCCTGGCTCTCACGGCTCGACCTATGGCGGCAACCCGCTGGCCATGGCGGTCGGCAATGTGGTCTGGGACACGATCGCGGACGAGGCCTTCCTAGCCGAAGTTCGCCGCGTGTCGGGTACGGTTGCGCAGGGCTTGAAGAGCCTCGCCGACAGCCATGCAGACAAGGTCGCCGGCGTCACCGGCAAAGGCCTCCTCACCGGTCTAGAGCTCAAAGCGGCCCCCAAGCCCGTCCAGCAGATTTGCCGGGACAAGAACCTCCTCGTTGGCGTTGCCGGCAATAATGTCCTGCGTCTCGCCCCGCCGCTCGTCATCACTGATGAAGACGTCCGCAAGGCCGTCAGCGTCATGGACGAGGCACTGAGCGAGTGGGAGATGGAAGGCTAGGCTATCAGCAGGACCGAGGGGGACGCTTGTATTGGTAGACCTCGGCGACGCCTCAGAGAAACTGATGAGCATGGATAACGCCACCTGGCGTCGCCATGCCAATCCGTGGAGCGGCTGGAGCCGTGTGGCGACCCTGCCAGCACTGGCGCTTGCAATCTGGAGCCGCGTCTGGCTCGGCTGGTGGGCGCTGGTGCCTGTTGTTCTCGTGCTCCTCTGGACCTGGCTCAATCCGCGCCTCTTTCCCGAACCGCGAAATCTCGACAACTGGATGTCTCGCGGTGTCATGGGGGAGCGCATCTGGCTTGCCCGCAAGAGGGAGCCGATACCGGCCCATCATGCCCGCATGGCAACCCTGCTCAACGGCCTAAGCGCGCTCGCCATGCTGCCTTTCGCGTGGGGGCTGTGGCAGCTAGAAATCTGGCCCACCGTGTTCGGAATGACCGTGTCCATGCTTGCCAAGCTCTGGTTCGTCGACCGCATGGTGGCGCTGAGGCGGCTGGAAGAGCAGGGCGGATAGGGGCCACAAAAAAAGCCGGCACCTGGGGCGCCGGCTTTCTTCATTCAGGTGAGCGCGAAGTCTTACTTCATGCCCTTCATGCCCATGCGGCCGATCTCGGCGCGGCCCACGACCATGTGGTGAACCTCGTCCGGGCCGTCAGCCAGGCGCAGCGTGCGCTGCTGGGTGTACATGTTGGCGAGCGGGGTCCACTGGGACACGCCGGTTGCGCCATGCATCTGGATCGCATCGTCGATGATCTTGCAGACGCGTTCCGGCACCATCGCCTTGACCATGGAAATCCAGACGCGAGCTTCCTTGTTGCCGAGCACGTCCATCGCCTTCGCAGCCTTCAGCACCATCAGGCGCATGGCTTCGATTTCGATACGGGCGCGCGAGACAATTTCCTGATTGCCGCCGAGCTTGATCAGTGGGCGACCGAACGCCTCACGGGTCATGCCGCGCTCGAGCATCAGGTCGAGGGCTTTCTCTGCCGCGCCGATGGAGCGCATGCAGTGGTGGATGCGGCCTGGGCCGAGGCGGAGCTGGGAGATTTCAAACCCGCGGCCAACGCCGAGCAGGATGTTCTCTTCCGGCACTTTCACGTCCGTGAAGCGAATGTGCATGTGACCGTGCGGGGCGTCGTCTTCGCCAAAGACGTGCATAGGGCCGAGCACTTCAACGCCGGGCGTGTCCATTGGCACGAGGATCTGGGACTGCTGCTGGTGGCTTGGGCCGTCAGGATCCGTCTGGACCATGACGATCATGATCTTGCAGCGCGGGTCTCCGGCACCAGAGGCGTAGTATTTCTCGCCATTGATGGTCCACTCGCCATTTTTCAGGATAGCCTGGGTGCGGACATTGCGAGCATCAGAGCAGGCGGTGCCGGGCTCGGTCATCGCAAAGCAGGAGCGGATTTCGCCGTTCAGGAGCGGCTTCAGCCATTGTTCTTTCTGCGCTTCGGTGCCGACGCGCTCGAGCACTTCCATATTGCCCGTGTCCGGGGCCGCGCAGTTCAGGCTTTCTGAAGCCAGGCGGTTCTTGCCGAGAACGGCAGCAATATACGCGTAGTCGAGGTTGGAGAGACCTTCGCCCGTCTCCGCGTTTGGCAGGAAGAAGTTCCACAGGCCCTGGGCCTTGGCCTTGTCCTTCACGGCGTCGAGCAGCTCCAGCTGGCCATCGACATAGGCAAAGCGATCCGGGCGGCCTTCACCAAGCTCGTGGAACTTGACGCTCATCGGCTCGACTTCTTCCGCCACGAATTTCTTCACCGCCTCATAAAGAGGCACAGCCTCTTCAGACATGCGCAGATCGTTCAGCGGATCGCGAACGTCCATTTTTTCCATGGTTCCGGTATCCATTTTTTGTCTCCTCCGGGGTTTGATCTAAGACTGGTTCTAACGTGCGAGATGATTTGCTTTTATGCTGATCATTCCGTATTGTTTCACTAGTGAAGTATATCCCTCGGCGGCGAGGCATGCAAGGGCAGGACATGGTTACAAAGACGAAAAATCCGCGGCTCTATTCACGCCTGCAGATCGCTGCTCAGCAGCTGCGAAAGGTGACGGACCGCCAACTCGTTGAGGCGGCTGGAATTACAGCCCCACAGCTCGGTGTGCTGACGCGGGTGGCTGCAGCAAAAGAGTTGAACCAGACCAGCCTCGCGCGCGATCTACGCCTCAACGACTCTGCGATTACCGCCATGGTGAAGCGCCTGATCGGCCTTGGCATGCTGGAGAAGAGCCGCAGCGAGACTGACAGCCGTGCATGGGTGCTGAAGCTCACGGATGACGGCCAGGCCGCCATCAGCCGCGCTGGCGAGCAGATGCTTTCGATCAATCAGAAGATTGACGCCGAATTTGGTGAGGGAGGGCTCGACAATTTTGTCGATGAGCTCAACCGCCTGATCGACATCTGCGACGCCGAACAGGCGGGTGAGGGGGATGCTTAGGCCTTCACGCTCTCTCGTTTTTCCATGCGGTCATACCAGTCCGCGAGGTTTGTGAGGTTTCGGTCCAGTGGTTGGCCGACCTGTCCGCCGAACGCAACGAATGAGAAGAGCAGGATGTCGGCGAGGCTGAAGCGGTCACCGGTCAGCCAGATCTCGCTGTCCATCTGGCCATTGAGCCAGCGCAGCGCTTCCTTCACGCATTCCTTGAGGCCCGGCGCTGCGTCCGGGAAACAGGGCAGGCGGTTCTGGAAGAGTTGCAGGCCTTCGGAGTAGCGGAAGGCCCGCGTCATCGGGTCGATCACTTCGAAATCTGTCCAACGCATCCAGCGCCGGGTGATGGCGCGTTCCTCGGGCGTGCTGCCGATCAGGCTGTCGCCCGGGCTGATCTCATCGAGATATTCGCAGATCGCGGTAATCTCGGTGATCAGCGTGCCATCGGCGAGGACCAATGCGGGCATCTGACCAGCCGGGTTGACCTTGAGGTACTCGGCCTTGCGATTTTCGCCGCCCATCAGATCAACTTCGATCGTATCCACCGTCACGCCGCGTTCGGCCATGAAAGTGCGAACAACCTGCGGATTCGGGCCAACGGACGTGTAGAGTTTCATGATGAGTCCTCCTGAGACGGTTCTGCGCGCAGCGTATCGGTCGCGGAGCCTTCGACAAGAGGTGACGTTGCGGTCAGTGCGAATGCCTAGACGTTCATTTTCGGATGGTCTTCTTCCGGCTCGGGAGCCTGATCATAGGCCGCCTCGGTATCGATACCCCGATCCTTGCGACTGAGCACACCATTGGTTTCAGCGCCCGTACAGATCGCAAAGGCTGAAAGCCATAACCACATCAGCAGGGCAGCGACGGCGCCGAGTGAGCCAAAGGTTTCGTTATAGTCGGCGAAAGCGGACAGATAGAATGAAAAGGCGATCGAAGCGATAAGCCAGATACTGGCAGCGACGAGAGCGCCAGGCAGGATTGGGCGGGCGGATGATTCGTTGCGGCGAACGCCGTGCGGGCGCGCGGTCCTGAGAAATGCGTAAATGCCAACCAGGAAGAGCGCGATCATGCCCAGCCAACGCAAGATGCGAAGGAAGGCGTCAAGAACAGCGCCGAGTTGTAGGGCCTCAATGATTGGCGGAACCGCGCCGATGGCGGCAAGCGAGACAATGGCAAAGACGATTGCGCCCGCTGTGAAGCCGATCGCCAGGAGATTCTGTTCGAAAAATCCCCGTTTGGCGGGGCGGTCATAAGTCACCTCTATAGCCTGAAGCAGGGCATTGGCGCCGCGTGACGCCGACCAGAGCGCAACGACCAGAGAGACGACCGCGCCCCAGGACAGCCCCGAAGATTGCGAGTCTGCGATGCGGATCATCTGGTCTGTGATGAGGGCGTAGGCTTCGTCTGGCAGCAGCGGGCGCAACACTTCAAAGTACTCGCGCAGGTCTGCTGACGTGGTGAAGATGCCCCAGACCATGAGGGCGGCTGCGACGGCCGGAAAAATCGAAAGAAAGGCGTAGAAGGCGACGCCGCCAGAAACCAGCGCCACATCATCTCGTCCAAGCCTTCCACCTGTGCGGGCGATAAGGCTGGCAGCCGGGCGAAAGTGCCGCCGATAGGTTGGCGACGCTTTTATTTTTCCGATGAGTTTCAATGGATTCATTGTCTACCTAACGCTGCGGCGCAATAGCCGTTCCGGGCCGGCGCGCTTGACGGCTCTATCGCGGCCTCTCCTATAGACCTCATTGAGAGACCGAGATGATGAGGACATTATGAAAACCGCTAAAACCTGGCTCGCTCTGATCCTGCTCGCCCTTCTGGCAGTATTCGCACTTCAAAACATGGCCATAATTCAGGTGAATTTTCTGGGAATGGGTTTTGAGACCCGGCGGATATTCCTGGTCATCGCCTGTGTCGTCGTCGGATTTGTTATCGGCAAAGCCGTGAAGATTCGCCACTGAAGGCGTAGGTCGAACCATGAGCTGTTCGCGTTGGACAGCCCAGGTGCTTCGTAGCAAATTGAAAGAATCAGGGCGGCGCGATCCGTGAATGGTCGAGGAAATTAACGTATGGTGAGCTTGGCGAGGCGGTATTTGAGCCGGTTCTGGACCGTTTCCGGACTGTGCCTGATTGCGCTCAATGCGCCATTCTCCGCCGCTTATTCATATGCGCTGGAAGAGCCTGTCGACAGCGAAGAAACGAGAGAAGTCAAAGCCGATGTGCTTGCTTTCTGCGAGCTGGTTCGGTCTCGATATGCCTATTTCGAGAGCCGCGCCGAGATCTGGGCGCAAACCTGCAGCCTCGCGCTGGAGGAAGCCGAAACGCCGGCCGCGCAGACGACATCCGGTCACCTCGCCGTGCTGGAGCGGATGGTGGACCAACTCTACGACAATCACGTCTCTCTCAACATCAACTCATCGACGTCGCCGCGCCTTGTGCCTTCCGGTAGCGACTATTGGATGAGCATGGAGTCCGGCGTGCCTGTCGTGCTGGCCGTTCGGCCTGGGTCCGGCGCCGCTGCTGCTGGTTTGCGCGTGGGCGACGTGGTGCGCCAGATAAACGGTCAGCCGCCACTTGCCGCTGCGAGCGAACGTATCCGGGCTGCCACAAATGTCGTTTCAGCGACACGGCTTACTTGGGCGCTGAATGCGCAGGGGGCCGGTTACCGGGGCGCGGAGAGGCGTCTAGTCGTGCAGCGAGGGCGCGAATTGATCGACCTCGACCTGGGAGACCCTGAACCCGACGCGGCGGAGGCGCTGGTGACCGCGCGATTGCTGCCCGGCAAGATCGGGTATCTGCGGATCGAGGATGCGCTTGGAAATGAGGATACCGTTGAAGCGTTCGACGCGGCGCTTGATACGCTCAAAGGCGCGAAGCGTTGGATTATCGACCTGCGAAACACCCCAGGCGGCGGCAATACGGCAACGGCCGAACCCATTCTCGGTCGTTTTATTGGCGGCGTGAAGCCCTATCAGCGATCAGGTCCACGCTGGCGCGGCGAGCGAACAAGGTACGTGGCGTCCAGAGGTCCGTGGCGGGTCCGAGGAAAGGTCGCTGTGCTTGTAGGGCGGTGGACCGGAAGCATGGGGGAAGGCATGGCGATTGGCTTTGACGGGCTAAAACGCGGCCGCGTCTTTGGCACCAGCATGGCCGGGCTCGCGGGTGGTGTTGAAGGCTTCGAGCTTCCAGGCAGTGGCTGGAGCGTCCGTTTTCCAACATACGACCTGCTGCACATCCGGGGCGAAAGCCGGCACCACTGGCGACCGCCATATCCTGTCATTGCAGACAATGGGGACGGTGCGGATCTTGCCCTTCAGGCTGCCATGAACTGGCTAGATTAGTCGCCCGAATCTCCGTCAGCGTCGGTGCCATCAGGGAGTTCGGACGATCCGCCAGTCGGCTCTGATTTCGCCGGGGATGACGATGAGGGCTGCTCGGCGGGCGCTGGTTTCGGTTTGCTTTCGCTGACCTGCGCACCGTCCTTGAGCATGGTGAACTCGCCAACATTGCGGAAGTTGATATCGCGCTGTGGGAACGGAATCTCGATCTCGTATTTGTAGAGCGCCGTGTGCAGTTCCCAGTAGTAATCCGCTTTTACGCGTGCGGGTTTTTTAACCGCTTCTTCCGTCAGCCAGACGACCAGTTCGAAATCGAGGCTGGAGTCGCCGAAGCCGATCAACCAGACTTGCGGCTCGCGTCCCGGAATGCCGCTGAACGTCCATTCTACGGCTTCTGCAGCTTCCAGCGCGGCTTTCTTAACCAGTTCCTTGTCCGTGCCATAGGCAACACCAAACCCGACGCGCATCCGGCGGCGGGCGTCGCGCAGCGTCCAGTTGATGACCTGCGCCTTGATGAACTCTTCATTGGGGACGAGGATGTCGACATTGTCATTGGTCGTGATGAGGGTCGAGCGGATGTTGATCTCCTTGACGAGACCCGTCACGTCGGACTGAAGCTCGATGAAATCGCCGACTTTCACTGAGCGCTCGAACAGGATGATGATGCCCGAAATGAAGTTCGAGAAAATCGATTGAAGGCCGAAACCGATACCGACGCCGAGGGCGCCGCCAAAGACGGTTAGCGCGGTCAGATTGATGCCTAGCGTGGAGAGGGCGATCAGGATCGCGGCTGCCATGAAGGCGACCTTGAGCACTTGCCCCAGGAGGCCCGCCATGGAGGGGTTCAGCGTCTTGGTCGATTTGAGCTGCGACTGGGCGGCGTCGCCTGCGACACGGCCAAGCCAGAGCGCGACAATGGCAATAAAGATCGAGGTGATCACGCGCATCGCGGTAATTTTCACGCCGCCGACCGAGAAGGCGGCCGCGTTCAGCGCATCGACGACCGGATCGAGCAGGCGCAGGATATAGAGCGCTGCAATGGTCCAGGCGACGATCGCAATGAATGTCTGCCAGAAGCCCGGTTTCATGTTGGAGGTTACGAAGCGGACCACGATCCAGGCATTGAGCAGGCTGGCCGCTATGCGCAAGCCTTCATTGCGCAGCTCCAGTGCTTCGAAGACAGCGGTGCTGATCCAGAGAAAAATCACCGTAAAGGCCGGCCACAGGATACGGGCGATGGATTTTACAAGCCGGTAGATAATGTCCTTGTGTTCGCGCGCCTCTGCCGTCTTCCGCAGGCGGCCCGTCGGAAAGCGGGACAGGATGTAGCCAAGCACGATAGCGCCCAGAACGGCCAGGACCTGCCAGAGCGATCCCCATGAGATGAATTGCTCCTGAAAGGCGTGGAATGCCTCGACCGCCTGTTGCTGGATCGAGTCCCAGTCGAGATGAGATTTAACGGCCGCTTCGCCTTCACCCCCTTGCGCCCCGGTCGCTGGGGCTTCCGGATCGGTAGCCTGCTGCGCGAGGGTGAGGATAAGTCCGGTCAAAGCCATTTGAGTTTCCTGAATATCCAGAATTGAAGTCCCATCATCACGGCCAGCATGCCGACGGTGAGCCAGAATGCATAGCCGGAATCGACACCCGGCATGCCGCCGACATTGATGCCGAGAAGTCCGGTGATGAAACCGAGGGGAAGAAAGATCGCCGCAACGATGGAGAGCATGTACATGGTCTGGTTCATCTTGGCAGCGGCGCGGTTATTCAGGTCATCCTGCAGGACCAGGGCGCTTTCCTTCGAGACATCGAGGTCGTCAAGATAGCGCGCGAGCCGTTCACCCGTTTCGCGGATGTCGGCGAGGTTATCTTCTGTGAGCCAGGATGGCGGGCTCTTCTGAATGTGCTGAAGCGCTTCATGCTGCGGGGACATATAGCGTTTCAGCGCAAGACAATTTCGCCGGATATCGGCGATCTTGGTCAGCATGGCGTCGGTATCGCGCTCATCCTCGCTCTGATCTTCCATGGCATCGATATGGTCGTTCATATCAACGATGGCGTGGCTCATCTTGGCCACCATCTGCTCCAGCAGCCAGGTGAACAGGTCGCCAATTGAAGAAGGGCCATTTCCTGCGATCAGTTCAGCGTGGATATCGCGAGGCGTTTGCAGACGGCGACGGCGCAGTGTGATCAGCCTTTGCCCATCGCACCAGATTTGCATCGCAATCATGTCTTCCGGTTCCGCGCCCGGATTGAAATTGATGCCGCGTAGCACGGTGATAAGGCTTTCGCCGACGCAGAAGGCACGCGGCCTTGTCTCGTTCGACAGCAGAAGCTCCGCCGTCGCTTCACTCAGGTCGAGCCTGTCTTCCAGCCAGTCGTCCAGACCGTCGTAAACACGGTCGAGATGCAACCAAAGGGCTTGCTCATTGCCCGCGGGCTTCCAGTGTTGCGCTGTTTGCCAGTCGACATTCGAGCAGCCGCCATGACCGTCAAGCACACACCCAAACAGAAGTGGGCCATCGGCTGGCGGATCGGAAGATGCTGGCGCAGCAGCAGTGGGAACGGCAATCATGCAGACATGTTTAAAGAGGAACAGCTTTGAGACAAGCGGGCTAAACCCGGCTGCCTAGCCTTTTAGTGCGGCTGCGATCGCGTCCGTCAGGCTGTTCTCGTCATATGGCTTCTGCAGAATAGGGGCGCCGGGAAATTTGCTGGCGAGGGCGGCGGAGTCGCCATAGCCGGTCGCGAAGACAAAGGGCGTTCCATTCTCGCTGAGCGCAGCTGCAATCGGTTCGCTGGTCTCGCTCCCGAGATTGACGTCGAGAAGTGCGAACGCGATGTCATTCGAATCGAGTTCGCGTTGAGCTTCCTCGACTGAACTGGACACCAGCACGCTTTCGGCACCGGCGTTACGAAGGAGATCTTCGGCGTCCAATGCGATGATCATATTGTCTTCCACAATCAGCACATTGCCCATTTCGATGCCGCCGGCTGGCTTGCCAGGCGGCTTGCTGGCCGCTTCAGGGGTGGGCGACGATGCGGCATTGAAGCTTGAGACGAACTTCGCCGGAACCGTGAAGTCCGCTTCCAGCCCGGTTAGCGCGTAACGCGTTTCGGCTGTGCCAGACAGTTCGTGGGGAATGGAATTTTCGATGATCGTCGTGCCAAAGCCCTTGCGGGTTGGTGCCTGAACGGCGGGACCGCCTGACTCGCGCCAGGAAATCGCGAGGCTGCCATCGTCAGCTTCCTGCGTGGTGATGGCTATCTCTCCACGCGAATCGGCAAGGGCGCCATATTTGGCAGAGTTCGTCGTCATCTCGTGGATCACGAGCGACATTGTGCTGAAAGCGGTTGGTGTCAGCATGGCATCTGGGCCCGAAATGCGGACGCGGGAAGCCTTCTTGCCGAGATAAGCGTCGACTTCAGTGCGGATCAGTCCAAACAGTGAAGACGGAGCCCAATTGTCCTGCGTCAGCTGATCGTGGGCCCGGCCAAGCGCATGGATTCTACCGCCGATCACGGTTGAGAGTTCGCTGACTGAAGCTGCATCCTTGGCGCTCTGAGCAACGACACCGCGAATGAGGTTGAGGATGTTGCGGACCCGGTGATTGAGTTCCGCAATCAGCAATTCCTGGCGCTCATTGGCGCGAATACGGTCCTGATGGGCTGCATCAGACATGCGCAGCACGACTTCCAGCAGCGTGACGCGAAGCTGTTCGGCTGCGCTGACCTGTGCACTCGTCCATGGTTCGCTTTGTCCGTGGACGGTTTCCTGCCAGAGCTCAAAGCTCTTGCGCGGCGTGAGGCGCGGTCCATTCGGGCCAAGCGTGACGGGTTTTTCAGGATTGCCCGCCCATTTCACACTCTTGTTGATCTCCTGGCGAAAGAGCACGATGTAGTCGCGAGGCCGTCGCGACACTGGAACGGCAAGAAGGCCTGCTGCGCGGTCAAGATAGTCCCTGGCGGGTGGGTGCACTTCGCCCAGTTCATCGGTCGCGAAGACGCGGCCCCCGGCTGTCGTGTGGAGCATCCGGACGATGCCCATGAATTCTTCGCGCGTCGGTGTCGTGCCAAGTGACAGAAACTCTCCGTCCACCCAGGCTGCAACCCCATCGTTCTCGATGACGGATGACAGTGCATCGACGACAGCAGGGAAGTGCTCCTTCACGGAGCGCCCGCCGGCGAGTTGCGACATCAGCTGGTCGTGAAGCACTTGCGTGCGCTGCGACTGGGCGTTCGCGGAGTCGGTGAGAATCTGGTCGAGGATGAAGCTGAACAGCTGGGCAAACAGTTCGGCCGCCGACCGAATTTCATAAGGCAGTACGCGCGGCGAATAATGGTGGCAGGCAAACAGCCCCCACAGTTTTTCGCGGCGCAGGATCGACACCGAAAGCGACGCCTCGACGCCCATATTCTTGAGATATTCAATGTGGATCGGAGAAACCGCGCGCAGGCCACTCATGGACAGGTCCAGTGGTTCGCCATCCGGGGACCGTTCCGGAATGATGGGCGAAACCTTCTCGTTCACATTGGAGATAATGCGCAGCAGGTTGCGGCGATAAAGGTCGCGCGCCTGCTGGGGAATATCGCTGGCTGGATAGTGGAGGCCAAGAAAGGAATCGATGTTTGGGCTGACAGCTTCCGCGATCACTTCGCCAGACTGGTCGGCCGCAAAGCGATAGACCATCACGCGGTCAAAACCGGTCAGTGCCTTCATCTGCCGCGCTGCGATCTTGCAGAGTTCCTCGACTGTCCGGGCGCGTCGGACGCGATCGATCATGGGGCGGACATAGGAGGTGTAGTCGGTTCGCTTGTCGTCTCCGCCAGCCTCTATTTCTATGATGACGTATGGGCCAGAGCGGTGAACACCGGCGTTGAACCGGCGATCATTCCCCGGAAGCAGAGACAGGCCAAACAGGCGCTCTACCGCGTCCGGACTGTCGAGTTGCTGCAAGCGCGCCCGTATCTGACCAAGCGCTGCGCTGTCGAAAATGTCGGACAGGCTATCGCCGATAATGTCCTTCGCATTCAGCTCCAGGAATGCGCTCGTATTGTCCGACGCATGGGAGATGATCCAATCGGAGTTTACGGCAATCAGGCAGCCGAACTGCTGGACATGGCCAAGAATATGAATTGGCTCGCGATCGCAATTGGAGAGGTCGATCTTGGTGTCTGGCGAAACTGTCGTGTTCGTCATGCCGCAACCCGGCCCTTTTCTGTTTCAGTTTGTGCAATGGCAAACCATTCAAAGGTTTCGCGCGCGCCCGTAATAATACGGTCGCTTTCCCGGTCATTTCCATGCCAGTTACGCAGTTCGAGCAATACGTTGCGCCAGAGTTCATCGCCGGTATTGCAGGTAAAATAATCTGTCGCTGCTGCAACGGCCTTGTCCGGTGATGCCTCGACCTGACGAACAAGCATTCGACCGCCAAGACGAGAGCCGGCAACCACATAGACGATGCCGAGCGGATGAGGGGCTGGGGTGTCCGGACAGGTCGGCCAATGTGTGACAGGCGGTTGATCAAGCTGGGCAAGGTCTGCCGCGATCGCGCCGATCAGCTCACATATGGCTCGCCGGTACATCATCATTGAGTTCGGGATGGCGTCATAACACCAGGACAGGGCAATGGCGTGGGCATGGAGGAGGCTCGCCAAGCCGCTCCGCGTGGATAAATCGTACTGACTGTATAAGGAATCGATATGCTCGTGCTGTTTGCGTGTATCGGTGCGCAGACGCGCTCTTAGGCCGGTCATCTGTATGTGCGTGGCTCCCTCAGCCTGTCGGCGACAGACCGAAGCCTGTGGCAATCGATATTATGCCCGCACAACACATGGCTGTGTTGGCAGAATGGAAGAGAACTCGCGGTTGTGTTGTTGGTTCCCGCAGAACTGTTTTTATTCAGTGGTCTATGCATGGCGGCGATTTTCCATTATGCGCGCCGTTTGGTTTTCCTGAGAGGACAGGAGGATTCGGGCCATGGCGATACGGCATTTTCTCGATCTCTGGCAGCTTGAAGCAAGCGAGCTTCGCTCGATGCTGGACGAAGCGCACGCAATGAAGCGGGCCCGTGCCGGCTGGCCGAAAGGCAAGATCGACGAAGGAGCGCCACTGGACGGCCATATCCTGGCAATGATCTTCGAGAAGTCTTCCACCCGCACGCGCACGAGCTTTGATGTCGGCATTCGTCAGCTCGGCGGCTCATCAATCGTTCTCAACGCCAATGACATGCAGCTCGGGCGCGGCGAGAGCATTGGTGACACAGCGCGGGTCCTGTCGCGTTATGTCGACATGATCATGATCCGCGCGAACGATCACACCGACGTCGAAGACTTCGCCGATGCGGCATCCGTTCCCGTGATCAACGGCCTGACCAACCGCTCGCATCCCTGCCAGATCATGGCGGATCTGATGACGCTGGAAGAGCATGGCCTGGACCTGAAGGGGGCACGGCTGGCCTGGGTGGGCGATGGCAACAATGTCTGCTCCTCCTTCATTCACGCCGCGCCGAAGTTCGGCTTCTCTCTGGCGATCGGCACGCCGGACCGCTACGCGCCGGATGATGACGATGTCGAGCTTGCGCGGGAGATGCAGGGGCGGATCGAACTGTTCGATAGCGCGGAGGATGCCGTCGAAGGGGCTGATGTCGTGATCGCAGATACGTTCGTGTCCATGGGCGACGTGGACGCTGATGAGCGTCTGGAAGAACTCGAGCCCTACGCCGTCACCGAAGAGCTGATGGATCTCGCTCAGGGCGGCGCGAAATTCCTGCACTGCCTACCGGCCCACAGGGGCGAAGAGGTCGATAGCGAAGTGATCGACGGCCCGAATTCCCTGGTCTTCGACGAAGCCGAAAACCGCCTCCATGCCCAGAAGGCGATCATGCGCTGGTGCGTGGGGAAGTAGGCCTCAGTTGATCTGGAATTTCCGGCGCACCGCAAGGCCGGACAGGAAGACCAGGATGATGGCGGTGAGCGACTGGACGGATGCGAGCAAGCGCACCCAGATGGGTGTGCCGCCCCGCATCGTATAGTCGGCCCCGTCCTGAAGCGGGCAAGGCGCAGCGCCCGGCTGTGGTGAAAGGTCCAGCAGGCGGCCCATCAGGCCGCAGGCATCCGGTTCGCTCCATGGCCCGAAAGGCAGGACGCGCCCGAAGGAGAAGGACAGCGCATCGCCCCAGCCCTGCCAGGAGGGGGAGAAGGCAAACCATGTCCCCATTATCCAATAGGCGATAGCGAAGGCGAAGACCGATCCGGTCAGCCAGACCAGAGGCCGGAAGATCGATGTGCCGAAATCCGAAATCGCGCCATAGACATCGGACGCCTGCCGTTCCCACCAAGGGACATGCCGGTCGCGCCGATTGCGTCTGGCTTTCAGTTCAAGCTTGAAGAAGTGCGCTTCCTGTCCCCGGTCGCGCTTGTCTTCCATGAGCTGTTTCAGCGTGCGGTAACAGTCTTCCAGACGCCCGAAATAGGTGGACTGTTCGTGCTGCGGTGATGTGCTGAAGTCATCTTCAGCGGTCCGCCGCTTTTGAGTGAAGTCCTTTTTCCACGTCTCGAAATCTAAAACGGGTTTACCTCGTATTTCGGCGGCGCGTTTTTCGGCGCCATGAAGGCGCTCTAACGCAGCGTCCCAGCTGTGCTGGAATTGTGGCTCAATTTCCGGAACCGCTTTTCCTCGCTCCAGCCCTGACTTCATCTGCGTATCGCGAAAGGAGATGCCGCGGTGCAGCTTGCTGTCATGGACCTCGGCTTCACGCAGAAAGATCGCATTCTTGAAAGATGTATCTGAGAGAAAGTCGCGATTATCGAACCGCGCTCTGTCCAGAAAGACAGCCTGCTTAAAAGACGCATTCGGAAAAGATCGCTTGGCAAGCCAGCTTGTCTGCTCCGGAAAATGGAGTTGGCCTGTCTGTGACTCTTCTGCTTTTGGTGCAGCCGCCGGATCAAGCTGCAAATTCCCTTTGATAGGGTCCGTTGTGACACTTGTGCCTTTGCCGGTGAACCAGGCGTGACCGGCAAAGGCGGCCTCGGTGAACCAGGCGGGACCGGCAAAGGCGGCCTCGCTGAACCAGGCGTGACCGGCAAAGGCGGCCTTGTCGAACGAGGCGGGACCGGCAAAGGCGGCCTTGTTGAACGAGGCGGGACCGGCAAAGGCGGCCTTGTTGAACCAGGCGGGACCGGCAAAGGCGGCCTTGTCGAACGAGGCGGGACCGGCAAAGGCGGCCTCGGTGAACCCGGCGGGACCGGCAAAGGCGGCCTTGTCGAACGAGGCGGGACCGGCAAAGGCGGCCTTGTCGAACCAGGCGGGACCGGCAAAGGTGGCCTCGCTGAACCAGGCGTGACCGGCAAAGGCGGCCTCGCTGAACCAGGCGTGACCGGCAAAGGCGGCCTCGGTGAACCCGGCGGGACCGGCAAAGGCACAAGTGTCACAACGGATAGCGAGTTGTGGGCGTTCCGATCGTGAGCGAGGGTATAAGTCAAGCTCGCTCGGACGAAACCGAAGGAAAACACCGCCCTGGAATTGGGCGCGCCAGAGGATTTGAAGTGACGTCTCCGCTTCGAAAGCGCGGTCGGCGACCTGATTCAGCCGACTCTCTATCAGAGCATTCAAGGCATTTGAGGGCCAGTCGGCTTTGCCTGTCGGCGTGCCATCCTGCCATTCGAAGGGCAGGTGCAGGCGAGTGAAGCTGACGCCGCCCGGCCCTTTCTCAAGGCACTGTTCCTGATCGCGCCAATAATCCTGAAGGGTGGCTGTCCGCGCTTCAGGTCCGAAACGCGATTTCAAATCGGGATGATTGAACCCGTTATATTCCTCATCCAGCACCGGCTCTGCACCCGGCTCGGGCACCACCCAACCGTCCCACGGCTTCTTCGCCAGCCCCTCCCAGCTCCAGTCGTCTTCCCACCAGCGGTCCCACCAGTCCTGGCTGATACCGTCTACGCCCCCTGCCAAGCAGACCCTCCTGATGCCATGCCGCCCTCGGGCGATCTAACCACTGATTGCGCGGCGGGTCACCCTTCCCCTGCGACTCCTCTGGTCAAGGGGCGGGGTTTGGGCAAACGTCACGGCCAACAAGCGCCATCAGAGCGCTTCAGACAACAGGAGGAAACACCATGAGAGCTGCCGTGATGCGGGAGGCGAACAAGCCTCTGTCGATAGAAGACGTTACCGTCTCAAAACCCGGACCACGCGAGGTTCTGGTGCGTGTAAAGGCGGCCGGTGTCTGTCATTCGGACGTTCATTTCTGGGATGGCGATTTCCCGATAGAGGCGCCGGTCATCCTCGGCCATGAGAGCGCCGGCATCGTTGAGCAAGTCGGCAGCATGGTGAGCGCGGTAAAACCGGGCGATCATGTCGTTTCGATCCTCTCGCCTTTCTGCGGGGCGTGCGAATATTGCCTGTCGGGACACATGTCGGTCTGCCACACGGTGAACCGCCCCCTGTTCAACCGTGAACCGACGGAGGCGCCGCGCCTGGCGATCGGCAAAGAGAAGGTCAACCAGTTTCTCAACCTCTCATCCTTTGCCGAACAGATCCTGGTGCATGAAAATACGCTCTGCGCCATCGACCCCGAGATGCCGATGGACCGAGCGGCGTTGATCGGTTGCGGCGTGATCACCGGGGTCGGATCGGTGTTCCATGCGGCCAAGGTCGAACCGGGGTCGACAGTGGCGGTTATTGGGTGTGGCGGTGTCGGCCTGTCGACGATAAACGGCGCAGCGATTGCCGGCGCGTCGCGGATCATTGCGGTCGATCTGTCCGACGACAAGCTCAAAATGGCCAAGACGTTCGGGGCGACCGACTTCGTCAATCCGAAGAATGGTAATCCGGTTGAACAGGTCAAAGAACTGACCGGCGGAGGTGTCCACTATTCCTTCGAGTGTATTGGACTGAAGCTCACGGCCGAGCAGTCCTATCTGATGCTGCGTCCGCGCGGTGTGTCCACCATCATCGGTATGATACCGCCCGGTGTGAACATTGAAGTGCCGGGCATCGAACTGATGGTGACCGAAAAGCGCTTGCAGGGAGCGATCATGGGATCGAACCGTTTCCGCATCGATTTCCCGCGCCTGATCGAGCTCTACAAGCAGGGCCGACTGCATCTCGATGACCTCGTTTCTGATCGTATCGGTATCGATGGCATCACCGATGCCCTTCAGAACTTGAAAGACAATAAAGGCACGGTCGCCCGCCAGGTTGTCGTCTTCGACTAGTGTCCGCGCCGCAGAGCGGTGACGAGTGCGCGGGTCGCGGCCTGCTTCATTTCGGGGCGGGCGGCGATCAGGCCCGCCAGGGTATGACGTTCCTCGCGTGTCTGGCCAAGGTCATAGAGCCAGGCGGCGAGCGCCATGCCGCGCAGCTGATCCTCGCTCGGCGGGGCGGCGCCCGACTGGTCCTCGTCCCAGCGGCCTTCATGGAAGGACCGGGTTACCTTGTCCGGGCCGCTCGCCAGCAGGAACAGGTAGCCGTCCGGTACGGAGACATTCTTGATCGACATGTCCGGTACGAGGTCTAGCCAGCGCTGATGCTGCTGCCAGCGCCAGGTCTTGGGGCTGTTCTTGGTGCGCACCCTCAGCCCGATGATGCGCAGCTTGCGCTGCACTGCATTCCAGTCTGTCCCGTCCTCGCGGGCAATGCGGTGAAGCACGGTCACGAAGGACTCGAACGTGCCGCCATAGGCGACGGCATCGACGAGGCAGAGCGCGGCCCCGCCTTTCGCGATGGCGGATGGCCGCACGCCCTGCGCCTCCAGGGCGGCCCGCAAACCCTCAAACTTGTGAGGCGCGATGGCGTCGACACCGCCCACGCCGAGCCCGCGCATCGAGAAGGGCACGAGACTGAGCGCCGGCGCGCCCTCAATGCCGTCAAAGATGCCCGAAAGGTAATCGTAGAAATTCTCCGGTGACCGCCCGATGAAAGCGAGATCGGCCCCGTCGCTCATGGCGAGGATGCGGGCGGCCGTCTCGCGCAGCGTGTCGAGATCTTCCGGGTGTGGCGGGTGAAAGTCGCTGGCCCGGTCGATCCAGCCGCCAAGCTGTTCGCGTTTCGCAAAGTCCCAGCGGAATGGTTTGGCCACGTTCGCGAGCCCCCTGATCGTTTACTATCGCAGTATCCCGCGACGAGCTGCAGCGCTCAAGATACCGGCACAACTAAAGCGGGCGGAACTGACAGCGCACTATCGTCGTTTAGTGTTCATGCTCCGATCCGGCGGAGTACCATCGAAAAAACGGGATGACGACGGTTTGAAACGAGGATTTTTATCAGCCCAGCCGGGCACGGCCTATACTCATTGGGCGATCATAGGTCTTTTCGTTTTTGCGGCGATTATGGCGCTGGGTTATGCGCAGGCCTTCTTTATCCCAGTTGTCTTTGCCGTCCTGCTTGCTCTCATTCTAAGTCCGATCCGCCGCGCAATGGGCAGCATTGGCATCGCGCCACCATTCGCCGCTGCGATCATCATGACGCTCCTTTGTGCCGCTGGCGCGATCACGCTTTTCATGATTTCAAATTCACTGGCCACGCTTCTCAGTGACGAGCCGCAGCTGATGAACAAGGTGCAGGAGCGCATTGATGATCTGACGGGTGTGCTGGAGCCTGTTCGCCAGGCAGGCGAACAACTCGAAGCCATGCAGCAGAACAGTGCCGCAAACGCGCCCGAGCGTGTTGTGATCCGGGAAGAGGGCGTCTTCAGTCTCTGGGCTGAAACAACGCCATATATTCTCGGTCAGATCATGTTGGCGGTCGTGCTGGCGACCTTCCTGATCGCGTCTGGAGACCTGTTCTACGAGAAGCTCGTTCAGGTGATGCCGAATGCGGCGGCGAAGAAAAAATCGCTGCGCATCGCGCGTGAAATGGAGAACCAGCTCTCCACTTACCTGCTCACAATTACGGCGATCAATCTCGCGCTCGGGGTGCTGATCGGCACGGCGATGTGGGTGATCGGTATGCCGGATCCCATCTTCTTTGGCGTTGCGGCCTTCGCTCTGAACTACATTCCCTATATCGGCTCGATCTTTGGCATCGGACTGGCCTTTGTCATGGGCATTGTCACCTACGACAATTTCTGGATGTCTCTCGCGCCGCCGCTTGCCTATTGGCTTATCAATACGATCGAAGGCCAGTTTGTGACCCCCGTCGCCGTGGGCCGCCGGCTGAGACTGAATGCCGTAGCGGTTTTTATCTCGCTCGCTTTCTGGGCCTGGCTGTGGTCCTTCGTTGGCATGCTTTTGTCCACGCCGATGCTTATCGCTCTCAAGGCGTTTTCAGAACGGACGCCGGAGTTGGAATGGCTCGATACCTTCCTGGAAGGTCGCAAACCGTGTGAGACTGATGACGAAGACATCGTCCACGATGTTATGGATCCAAACACCGATGCATGCTCGGCTGAAGGAGCCGTCAGCGAAGCCGAGGAATCAGAGGAAAGTGCCACTGATGACACGAGCCTGGAAGATGACCCGCCAGCCCCGGCGCTGACCTGACGCGTTGCGGGCCTACCGCGCTTCGTCGTCCTGCACTTCGTCCAGACTGATCGCCACTGGTATGGCGAGCGCGCTCATCACGGCGAGCACAACGATGACGGTTTGAAGCCCTGCCAATTCTGCAATCAGGCTGAACACGCTGCCAGCCAGAAGCAGGACGCCGATAATGGTGTTCGACAGCGCGGTGTAAGCGGCGCGTGTGTCTTCATTCGCCATGTCCACGAGATGCGTCGACCGGCCGAGACGCACGCCCTGATAAGCAATCATCAATGCAAAGATCACCAGGGGAAGTGCCCAGATGTCTGTGAGTAGGCCCAGTGCGTTCAGCACTACGGTGCCGATCAGTGCGATCGTCGCGGCGCCCGATGAATAGATGAGAACCTTGCGGCTGGAGCGATCTGCCAGGCGGCCCCAGACATACGAGCTAAGCAGGGCTGCGCCAGACGAAGCGATGACGAGCAAGCCAAGACCGCCGAACATGTTCTCGGACCTGTCGGAGGCGCCGAGTGCCACCATGAAGGGCGGGGCAAGGGCCGTTGAAATGAGCAGGCTGCGCGTTGCTATGAAGCGGCGAAGCTGAGCGTCGTCGCGAAGCAGTCTGAAATTATCCAGTGCCGCGCTGAGTGGATTGCGTCCGCCTTCAGTCGCCCCTTTCTCCTCTTCCAGAGTGGCGAACAGGATGGCCGCGCAAAGCCACAGGCCGCTGGCAACGAAAATTGCGGTCACCACCACGTCCATTCGCTTCAGCAAGCCACTCGCCAGCATTGCGCCAAAAACCAGAACGAAGAGGGCGGACATCGAGGTCGCTGTGCCCGTGGCTGTTCCGCGCCTGGACTTTGAAACAGTCTTTCCGAGCACGTCCTTATAGGTCACTGAGCACACGCTGCGGGCGAGCGCGAGAACCGTCAGCGCAATGATGATCGTGGCGCCTGCGGCCTGTCCTTCCAATGTCAAAGCGGCGATGCCGATGGAGATTGCGCACAGGCCCTGGACTATGCTTCCGCCGGCCCACGCATACTTCCGATAGGGAAGGCGACGGAGTCTGGCGGCCGTGAAAAGCTGAGGCAGCAGGGCACCCGACTCGCGAACAGGGACAAGTAGCCCGAGAAAGACGGCCGGGGCACCGAGCTGGGTCAGTAGCCAGGACAGGACCAGTTTCGGGTCAATAAGCCCATCTGCGGTCTTGGTTGCTCCCAGGGCGACGATATGGGTGAAGAAGTTGCGCGGCTGGTGATTACAGGCGCTCTCAGGAATATCGAGGCAGACGCGGCCGTCATCCTCTGAGGTGAGCATCCGGTATGCTTTATCGAGCGTCGTCTCGGCCAAGGTCTGCATTCCATCCAGTTAAAGTGATCCGACGAGCAGATAGGGCGCGTGACCACAGCGGCAAATTTCCAGAGTAGCGTCATGTCATATTTGTGACAGTGACGCGCGAACGTTGTAAATGGGCGCATGCGGACGATTCTGGGAGGAGCGATGTTCACGAAGAAACCAGTCGCCAAAGTATCGGTATGCGGCGGACTGGCCATGGCGAGCATGGCACTTTCCGCCGCCGCTCAAAACACGAGCAGTGTTTCGGGACCCAAGGTTTCAGAGGGCGAGCGCAGTTTCGAATACCGTTCAGCCTGGACAACTGAAGAGGGTGCCGACGATCGGTTCGGGCATCGGCTTGGATATAATCACGCGATTGATGGCCGGAAGCGGCTGACGGTCTTGATTCGGGCGACTGATCGGGGCGGCCTGGAAGGGCTGGAATACGATTATGTCCAGGCTGAGCTGGCGATCCAGCTTAGCGATGAGGATGCCGCCTTCTGGTCGACGGGTGTACGGATCGATGCACGTTTGGGTGATGGCGACCGCGCCGAAAGACTCGGTCTCAACTGGACGAATGAGTTCGTTTTAGGCGACAGGCTCAAAGCGCGGCTCATGGGGCTGAGTGCGATAGAGTTTGGTGACAGTGCTGCCGATGGCGTCCTGCTCTCGGCCCGCGCGCAACTCGCATATGATCTTGGCGAGGGAATGAGCGTCGCTCTGCAGTCTTATAACTCACTCGGTAGCACCGAAGACTTTGGCGCTGATGGGCGCAGTCAGCAATTCGGGCCGGTCCTGAATGGCCGGCTTGAGGGGGAATGGACGTGGACGGTCGGGTCGCTTTTCGGTCTGAATGAAGCCACGCCGGACAATGACATCCGTTTCTGGATTGGACGTAAATTCTAGTGGCCGCACGTTGTGCCGGAACGCAGCTGACATCTGCGCCGTTGAGTTAGCATGTCAGAAACGGGTGAGAAGAAGACGCCTTCGCTAAGGCGCGCGGTATCGGACTGGGGTGAAGGGCCTTGGGCGCTGCCGCTTGCGACGCTGATCGGTTTTATTGAAAACACGATCATCGTCGTGCCGATGGAGCCTGTCTTTCTTCCCTTGATGATTTTGAAGCGGAAAAAAGCCTGGCTGATCGCCGCTGCGCTTCTGCTTGGGAATGTCCTCGGCGGCATCGTGATGTACTGGCTCGGCGCCGTCTTCGCTGAAGAGGCCATACGGCCATTGGTGTCGATGCTGGACGCAGAGAGCTCCTATTCGGACATCATGGAGCAGCTGCAGAATGACGGCTTTGCGACCCTGTTCATGATCGGCGTAACGCCGTTTCCATTCCAGGTAGGCGTAGCGGCAGCAGGGGCAGCTGGTTACCCGTTGTTGTACTTCATCCTTGCCGTCGCGCTGTCGCGCTCGATCCGATATTTCGCTCTGGCGGCGCTCGTCATGGCAATTGGGCAGCGGGCCGAAGATATCCTTGAGAAGCATGAGCTCGAGCTCACAATACTGGGCGGTCTCCTGTTCGTCGGCTTCGTCGTTTATTTCGTCTTCTTCTAGGGGCTTGCCGCAAGGGAGGTCCTTGCGCGGCGCTTACAACTCGAAAAGACTTTGCGAAAATGACCTTGGGAAAGGAAAGCCATGTCGAGCGCTGTGCAGGGAAGTTGTGACCCGAAATTCGCTGAGCTGAAGGAAGAGTTCGAGCGTAACTTTGCCGAGCGCGGCGAAAAGGGCGCGTCCGTCTGCCTCAGCGTGAATGGTGAAACCCTGGTCGACCTATGGGGCGGGGTTGCTGATGTGCGGAGCGGCGACCCGTGGCGTGAAGACACCGTTTCAATTGTATTTTCCTGCACGAAGGCCGCGACCGCACTGTGTGCGCATATTCTCATCGATCGCGGCCAGCTCGAGCTTCAGGCACCGGTTTCGAAGTACTGGCCGGAATTTGCAAAGAACGGGAAGGAAAACACAACCGTACAGATGATGCTCAACCACGAAAGTGCGATCCCGGCGCTTCGTGAGCCGATCAAGGAAAAGGGCTTTCTCGATTGGGACTACATGATCAAGCGCATGGAGGATGAGCAGGCCTGGTGGGAGCCGGGCACGCGCAATGGCTATCACATGATCAATTTTGGCTGGACGGTTGGCGAACTGGTTCGCCGGGTCTCTGGCAAGTCGCTTGGTCGGTTCTTTGCAGAAGAAGTCGCAGGACCCACCGGCGCGAAATTCTGGATAGGCGTGCCCGACGGCGTTGATCTGCACATCGCAGATATCCTTGCCTATGCGCCGCAGCCTGGCGACGCGATGTCGGATTTTACCAAGCTCTTATTGGGCGAGCCGACATCCATTCAGGCTCTGTCGTTCCTGAACAATGGTGGCTGGGGCGCGAACGACGTTGATGCCCACAAGGCCGAGATTGGGGGTGCGGGCGGTATCTCGAATGCGAGAGGGCAGGTGGCGATGTATACACCTCTGGCCTGCGATGATGGTTCACTCGTTTCGCATGAGCGGCTGAAAGCGATGGGCATGGTGTCCACGGCGACCCAGCGCGACGCCACGCTGCTTGTGCCGACGCGGTTTGCGTCAGGCTTTATGAAATCGATGGACAATCGTGGCCTGCCGGCGGGACAGGACCAGTCAGCAATTATCGGCGAAGCGGCTTTTGGTCATGTAGGAGCGGGCGGCCATATCGGTTTCGCAGACCCGGAGTGCGGACTCGCTTTCAGCTATACGATGACGCAGATGGGACAAGGATTGCTCATGAATGAGCGAGGCCAGTCGCTGATCGATGCGGCTTACCGGGCGCTGGGGTACAAGACGAATTCGCCCGGCGCCTGGGTCCGCTAAGGGTCAGCTTGCGGCCATTCGGCGAGGCTGGCCGACCGGCTCTTGTTCGTCGAATTCGATCTGCAGAACCATGGCCGTATCACCGGCCGAAAGTGGTTTGCTGTAATAATAGCCCTGAATGCATATGCCCCCCAGGTCGGTGACGAGATCGAACTGTTCCTGGGTTTCGACACCTTCGATAATGCAGCCGATTTCGAGGTTTTCGCAGAGGCTGAGTATCGACCGCAGGACGTTCGTGCTCTTTTCGTTGCGTGTGAGGTCACGGATGAAGCTGCGGTCGACTTTCAGCGTATCGATCGGAAGGCGGTGGACATAGGCGAGGCTGGAGAAGCCGGTACCAAAGTCGTCAATCGCGACATGCGCCCCGACCTCACGGATGATGGCCAGCACTTCCTGGGCGCTGTCATAATCCTTCATCACGGCCGACTCAGTGATTTCGAACATCAGGCGCTGCGGCGACACGCCAGCGTTTTCGGCGATCGACAGGAGGCGTTGTACAGGGCCGGTCGACGTCAGGCTGATGGCCGACAGATTGAAGCTCAAGATGAGCTGGTGCGGCCAGTGGGCGGCTTCGGCGACGGCCTTGCGGAACAGAACCTCGGTGAGGTGTCCGATCATGCCGATATTTTCTGCGGCAGTGATGAAAAGGTCCGGACGCACGCGGCCGAGTTGCGGCGAATACCAGCGCGCGAGAGCTTCCAGTCCGCGTGTATGACCGGTGCTCAGGTCCAGGACGGGCTGGAATTCAACAGACATTTCCTTCTCGAGATCAGCATGGCGAAGTGCCTGCTCCATAGCGCTGTTGGCAAAGATCAGGCGCTCATGCTCGTGCGAGAAGAAGACCGGTTCAGCCTTGGAATTCTGCTTGGCATAGTAGAGCGCATAGTCGGCACGGTCGAACAGGTGGCTGCGAGTATCCGCCGCCGTTGGGAACCGGGCCATGCCAATAGTCGCCGTGAGGTTGGCCGAGCCTTCGTCGAACTGGAATGCCTGTTTCAGCGCCTTGCAGGCGCGGCGTGCTGTTTCCAGAACCTGATCGTCCGTGCCCGGTTTGCGGAATAGCAGGCCGAACTCATCGCCGCCAAGGCGTGCAATTGTTACAGGCTCGCCAGCGAATGCTTCTCGCAGACGATCAGCCGTCTGGATCAGAACCTGGTCGCCTGCAGGATGCCCGAAGACGTCATTGATCGGTTTGAAGCCATCGAGATCCATTAGCGCGACAACGAATTCGCTGGCGTAGAGCTCGTGTTGTTTCACCAGTTCGTCAATTTCGGCGAGGAACAGGCGGCGGTTCGACAAACCTGTCAGGCTGTCGGTGTTGGCGAGTTTCTGGTTTTCCTGGTTGAGGATCTGCAGGCGCAAGTGCTGGCGACGCTGAGCTTTTTTCTGGAGGATCATCCGGGCAAAGTCCCGCTCGCTGTTCAGCAGAAGGGTGCCGAACACTACTGCGACCAGCACCATGTTGAAGGCGATGGCCAGGAAAACGGTTGATTGCATCTGAATAAGGTAAATGCATGAAGCGACTGTCACGACCGCGAAATTGATCAGCGCTGCCTGTGGCAGGTGCATGAGGCAGAACGCACACGTCACCGAAGTCAGGCCAATAAAGAAGATCAGTTGTGAATGGTGTTCTGCCGTGCCGTATTGAAAGAATGACAATCCCCATGCTGCAAAGCAGACTGCAGTGATCCCTGCCTGGATGATGGTATTGTTGAGGCTTTTTACGATGTCGCTGTCTTCAGTGATGGTGTGGCGGCTCATCACATACTTCACCGTACGCGCCAGCATGTAGCTGATGAAAAGCACCGGCATGATCAGTGTCAGCCAGACAGGCGCCAGGTCCCGGTGTGTGATGGTTAGCGCAAGCATGTTGATTGCGAGGATGCCGTACATGAGGGGAAGCTGCCGGCTCAGGGCGCGGTAACGCGCCCGGTTAAGTTCCGGGTCGTCGCTCTGGACATTGAACAAGGAGCGCAATTTCAGGAGCAAGTTCTTGGCCCTCTTAGCTTCTGCAGAGGATCGGGCATATTACATTGTGTTTAAATCGGCCTTTTCCCAATAGATGAGATTTTATCTATCAGGTTGACACCTTGGTGCCTGCCGGCGCTGTCCAACTCATGCTGGCGCCCCCTTGTTGTCGGAGGGTGAGACCGCCAAATGGCCCACAAAGCAAATACTGGACAGATAACGTGAGCTCTATTTCTTCCCATCCACAGGACTTTGTCGCGTCATTCACGTCGGAAACGCTCCCTATTGCCGGCCGGATTGTGCGCATGGGCCCGGGTTCGATTTCGCCGATCCTGCACCGCCATGCCTATCCGGACCATCTCGGCGAAATTCTCGGCGAGGCGCTGATCCTGGCGACGCTGGTCGGTTCGGGCATGAAGCTCGATGGGCGCGTGCTGACGCAGGCAGAGGGCGATGGACCAGTTTCAATGCTGGTCGGAGAGTATTCAAGTGATGGCGCTGTGCGCGCCTATTCGCGCTTCGAGCAGGAACGCTGGTCGTACCTTGAAAAGGTGAACAAGGGCGAGAAGCCACACATGCCGCAACTGTTCGGGTCTATGGGGGCGCTTGCGCTTATCATCGTTCAGAACAAGCCGAATGTGCAGCCTTACCAAGGCGTTGTGCCTCTGGCCAAGGGAACGCTCGCCGCCTGCGCGGAGGATTATTTTCACCGCTCTGAGCAGGTTGAGACCTGTCTTCTCATGGCCGCGCGCAAGGACGTTGCCGGAGAATGGCGCGGTGCTGGCATCATGATACAACGGATCGCTGGCGATGAAGCGCGCGGCGAAACTGAAGAGGGCTGGCGCGAGGCGCAGGCCCTGTTCTCTACGCTCACGATTGACGAACTGATGTCTGAGGAACTCTCGGCGCCAGACCTGCTGTTCAGGCTTTTTCACGAAGGCGGCGTGCGCATGGACACGCCGAAGTCTCTGGTCGACAGATGTACGTGTAATGAGGAACGGCTGCGCAACACGCTGGCGAGCATGCCTGACGAGTCACTTCGTGAATTGGTCGAGCCGGATGGGACGCTGAAAATGGACTGTCAGTTCTGCGCCCGCCACTACGACATTCCGATTGATGCAGTGACGAACTCGTTGAACTGAACGCGTCTTCGCAGACGTATTTTGGGGGGTGCGAATTTCGCCGCTTTCTGCGGCGGAAATTGCAGTGTGGGGGCGTCACCGTTTCTCGGATTTGCAAGGATAATATGTCTGGCACGCGGTATTCGTTCCAAACAAAACGCACATGGCTGCACCTTGCTTGCCCCCAATCCCATCCTCTCCCTCGCTTAGTGGCTAGCCGCCGATCCTTCCGGCTCATAAGCTGGCAGCAAAACTCAGGGAGGAAATTCCAATGGTTACCAACAAGGTCTGGATTCTGCGCAACCGACCGGTCGGCGATGTCAGCGATGGCGATCTTGAATTGGTCGAGCAGCCCGTTCCGGAACTCGGCGACGGCGAGGTGCTGATCCGCACGCTGTTCCTGTCGCTGGACCCAACCAACCGTATCTGGATGTCAGACCAGGACCAGTACATGCCACCTGTCGAGATTGGTGATCCGATGCGGGGCGGGGGCCTTTCAATCGTTGAAGACAGCCGGTTCGATGGCCTGGAAAAGGGAAACATCGTGAACACAGGGCTTGGAACCTGGGCGCTCTATCATGTGAAGAAAGGCGAGGAACTTTCCAGACTTCCGCAAATACCGGGGGTGCCATTGACCGCGTTCTCGGGACCGCTCGGCATGACTGGAATGACCGCTTATTTCGGGCTCATGGAAATCGGAAAGCCGAAGGCGGGCGAAACCCTGGTCGTGTCGGCTGCCGCGGGCGCTGTCGGGTCAATGGTCGGTCAAATCGGTAAGATTCAAGGTTGCCGTGTGGTCGGTATTGCTGGTTCGGACGAAAAATGCCGGTGGTTGACTGAGACGGCAGGTTTCGACGCCGCCATAAATTATAAGACAGAAGATGTCGGTGCGGCGCTCGACAAGCATTGTCCGGACGGGATCGACATCAACTTCGAGAATGTTGGCGGCGACATCATGGATACGATCCTGACGCGGCTCAATGACTTTGCACGCATGCCGCTGTGCGGGCTCATCTCATCATACAATGCAACCGAACCGGTACCGGGCCCATACAATTTCTCGATGCTGCTGATGAGACATGTGACACTCAAGGGCTTTATCGTCACCGATTATATGGATCGGTTTGCAGAAGGCATGCAGGCAATGGCCGGTTGGCTTCTGGACGGAAAAATCAAATTCGAAACTGATATTGTCGATGGCCTTGAAAATGCCCCGGCCTCACTCGAACGCCTGTTCACGGGCAAAAATCTCGGCAAGCTTGTCGTGAAGGTGTCCGACCCGGACTGAGGGTCAGTCTTCACCAGCATTGAGGCTGAAATTGCCCTTATGCCTTCCCTCGGCGTTTGCGTAGTACGCTTTGATGAGCGGCAAGTCGGCCTGGTAGTCGCCGGTTGGCTGAAACAGACCAGCGATTTTCACGGTGCGGGTTCCGTAATCCAGCACCGTGATAATCAGCGGAACACCGGCTTTTATCGCAATCCGATAGAAGCCGCTTTTCCACTCAGTCATGGCTGAACGCGTGCCCTCCGGGGCGACGGCAAGTGTGAGGCGGTCGCTTTCAGCAAACGCAGCGGCCGTCTGTTCGACGATGTCGGATGCAGACTTGCGGTCCACGGGGACGCAGCCAAGCCATTTCACGAACCATCCCAGAGGATGGTCCACCAGTGACTTCTTCCCCATCCATCTCAGTTTTACGCGATAGTACGCCGCCGCGAATATCATCCATAAGCCGTCCCAGTTGGACGTGTGAGGCGCTGCAACGAGGACGGCCTTTTCGGCATCCTGCGGCCAGTCGCCTTCCAGTTTCCAGCCCGTGACCGCGAGCATGAGCGCGGCGAGGTTTCGCATCAGGGAAGCGAAAACGCCGGTCCGGTTCGACGGTTTGGGCCGCGACCGGGATAAAGGGCTGGTTCCCGCCATATGTGCACTGTGGTCCGAACCGAACATGCGAACTAGCAATTTTTACGGGAAAACCTGTCACCACTCACCGATTTGGCGAAAAGTGTGGCGTTTAGCCCTTTCGCTTCACGGCGCCCTGAAGTGTGAAACTGAACGCCAGCGACAGGATAAGCGGGACCCAGAGCGGCAATTCGCCGAGACCTGGCGTTTCCAGCGCGGCCGCAAGGTGATCGTCCACGCACCACCAGAGCAGGAACAGAAACATGGTTGCATCCTCCTTTCTGAAGGAGTGTAGCCAGCTGCGTCAGCCGCGCAATCGATCCGACCGACCCGGCCTTGCGACTATACAGTTTGCATGCTGAGCAGACTATTCTTGATCGGGGCCTGAACGCTCATGACTTTATCATGGGCCCTGACGGCGCGGCGGGCTCAGATGCCGCCTGCTGGAGACTGGCGAGCCTGGTTGTTGCTCGGTGGAAGAGGGGCCGGCAAGACCAGGGCTGGCGCGGAATGGATCCGCTTTGCGGCGCTCCATGGCGGCTATCAAAGGATCGCATTGGTCGCGCCGACACTTGGAGATGCCCGTGAGGTGATGATCGAAGGTGTCTCCGGTCTGCGGGCGATCGGCCGAAACGGTGAAACGCCACCGGCTTACGAAGTGTCGCGGCGACGACTGGTCTGGCCGAATGGAGCCGAAGCCTATGTGTTCTCGGCGGAGGATCCAGACAGCCTGCGTGGACCGCAATTCGATGCGGCGTGGTGCGATGAGCTCGCCGCCTGGCACTACGGACTCAATGTCTGGGACATGCTTCAGATGACGCTCAGAATTGGGCCAAATCCTCGCATCGTCGCAACCACGACGCCGAGGCCGATCCCGCTGATCAGGCAACTGGTGAAAGACCCGTCTGTTACGGTCACCAAGTCGAAGACAGATGACAATCTTGCGCATCTCTCGCCGGTGTTCCTCGAGCACGTCACATCAAAATATGCGGGGACCCGGATCGGGCTGCAGGAGCTGAATGGCGAGCTGCTGGATGACGCTGACGGCGCACTCTGGCGACAGGTTGATCTCGACAGGGCGCGCGTGTCCTCGGCCCCGGAGCGTTTCAGCGATGTCATCGTGGCCGTCGACCCGCCTGCGAGTTTTGGCGCTGATGCGGATGCCTGTGGCATCGTTGCTGTGGGCACCGTCCGTGCGCCCGGCTTGCGTGAAGAGATTTACGTTCTCGATGATGCCAGCGTACAGGGATTGACGCCGACCGGATGGGCGAGCCGGTGTGTCTCAACCGCCAAGGCCGTCGGCGCGCGCCGCATTGTCGCTGAGTCGAATCAGGGCGGGGAAATGGTTCGTGCCGTTCTCGCTACGGCCGGGGCGGATGTGCCGGTCATCCTGATGCATGCACAATTGCCGAAGCTGATGCGCGCTGGGCCCGTGGCGGCGAGATATCAGCAGGGTGACGTCAAGCATGTTGGCGTTTTTCCAGCGCTTGAAGAAGAAATGATGACCTTCGGCGCGCCCGGCTTTCGCGGCTCGCCCGACAGGTTGGACGCGCTGGTCTGGGCGATCACAGCAATCATGATCCCGCCCGGCGCAGAGCCCTCGGTCCGCTCATTGGACTAAGCGTCGCGGGAAGTCTCTGCGAGTTTCCCGGCCGCACCTGCCGTCCCAGCGCGATCGCAATGAAATCGCCCATACCGGACAGGTCGCCCGCATAGGGTGCATCCATCGACGCAACAAGGAGTGATGGATGCGGTGGCCATGGCAGAAAACTGAGACGCGGGCGGCGTCGTCCTTCGTGGCCCTGGCGAGCTTGCCGGCCAGCCATTGGGGGCGTCAGGACGCAGGGACGCTGATGCGTGACGGCTTCGCGGGAAATGCGATCGTCTATCGCTGCGTGCGGATGATTGCCGAGGCCGCAGCGTCCATTCCGCTCACTGTCAGCAATGATGAGGCGGCCGCTACGCTGCTCGCCAATCCGTCGCCGGATGAGGCGGGCCGCGTTCTGCTTGAGCGCCTTTACGGCGATCTTCAGATCACCGGTAACGCCTGGGCTGAGGCGGTGACGCTAACAGGCGACAGTGAACCCAAGGGCCTCTTTCCTCTGCGGGCGGACACGGTGCGTGCTGAAACCAACGCACAAGGCGGGTTGATCGGCTGGGCCGTTCGCCAACGCCGAGGCGAGCGGATCATCCATCGTGAAGCCGATGGCTGGAGCCCGGTCCTGCACCTCAAGCTCTACCACCCCTCAGACAGCATTCACGGTCTTGCGCCGCTGGCCGCTGCGCACAAGGCGCTCGGCATTCACAATGGCGCAGCCGCTTGGGCGAAATCGCTGATCGACAACGCGGCCCGGCCGTCGGGAGCGCTGGTCTACGGCAAGAATGGCACAAGTCTCACGCCCGATCAGTTTGATCGGCTCAAGGAAGAAATCGAAACCGCGCATGCTGGCAAGCACAATGCTGGGCGCCCGCTCCTGCTTGATGGCGGACTGGACTGGAAACCGATGTCGCTATCGCCAGCGGAAATGGACTTCGCCGAAACCCGGCATGCAGCGGCCCGTGAGATCGCCCTGGCGTTTGGTGTGCCGCCGATGCTGCTCGGTATTCCGGGCGACAATACGTATGCGACCTATAAGGAAGCCAATCTCGCCTTCTGGCGACTGACGGTGCTGCCTCTCGTTCACAAGGTGGCCGACGCGCTGTCGATCTGGCTGGCTGGCCGGTTCGAGGCGGTGAGTATCAGACCAGATCTGGACGCTGTGCCGGCTTTTGCTGCCGAACGCGAAGCGCTCTGGACGCGGCTGGAAGCGGCGAGCTTCCTGACCGACGAAGAAAAGCGCGCCATGGCGGGGGTCGGCCAGTGATCGAGCGGAAAGTCACGATCGCGCTTCTGTTTGCCATTGCGGTTCAGACAGGCGGTGCGCTGGTCTGGGCGGGCGCGGCGGCGCAACGGATTTCAGCGCTTGAGCATCGCGTCGAACTGGCCAGTCCGATTGGTGAACGTCTTGCGCGCGTCGAAGCCGAACTTGGCGCCATGAAGGCCCAGCTCGACCGGATCGAAAGCCGGCTGGAGCGCGTCGATGGATAAGGCAATTCTGATCGAAGGCTATGCCGCTCTGTTCGGGGCGCCGGATCTTTCCGGTGATGTCATCCGGGCGGGCGCCTTTGCCCGCAGCCTCAAGCGAGGCGGCTTGCCCATGCTGCTCCAGCACAGGAGTGGTGCGGTGGCAGGACGCTGGACGCGGCTGATCGAGGACGGGCGAGGCCTGTTCGTCCGTGGGCTGATTGAAGGAGAGGGCGCGCGCAAGCTTGTGGCGCTGGGGCTCGATGGGCTCTCGATCGGCTTTCGAGCGCGGCTCTGGACCCCGAGGGTCGAAGGAGGGCGCGCGCTCAGCGACGTCGATCTCGTGGAGGTCTCGCTGGTCGCAGAGCCGATGCAGCCGCTTGCAAGATTCACACAGATTGGAACGGCCGCGCGGGCGGCCTGAGGAAGGACCAGCACCTTCGTGGTTCGACTTCGCTCACCATGAAGGTGCCCCACGAGCAAGGCGAAGGCGCAGTTCGCCTGAGCGAAGCGAAGAGATGCGATTTAGCAGGAGAATGAAGTGACCAAGGAAACCAAGATGGCGGGGACGGACATGAAGTCTGTCGCAGCCGACATGATGGCCGCGTTCGAGGCCTACAAGCAGGCGAATGATGCGCGCCTTGCCGAGATGGAGGTGAAGGGCTCATCCGACGCGCTGCTCGACGACAAACTAAAGAAGCTCGATCGCAGGCTCGATCAGCTCAGCCTGAAGGCGGCGCGGCCTGAGCAAGGTGCCCCCGCCACCGTTGCGGAGGGCGAGCAGAATGAGGCCTGGTCGCGATACCTGAGAAAGGGCGACGAAAGCGGCCTTGCGAGGCTGGACATGAAGTCGCTGTCGGCAGGGACCGACGATCAGGGCGGCTATACGGCGCCGCCGGAACTTGACCGGATGATTGAAGCCCGCTTGATGCAGGCCTCTCCCATGCGCCAGATTGCCAGCGTACGGCAGACGTCAGCAGGCGTCTATCGCAAGCCAGTCAGCCTTGGTGTGGGCGCCGCCTGGGCGAGCGAAACGGCCGCCCGGCCTGAAACCACGACGGCTGGCCTTAGCCTTCTCGAATTTCCAGCAGGCGAACTTTACGCCATGCCGGCAGCCACGCAGACTCTGCTCGAAGACTCCTATGCCGATGTCGATGAGTGGCTGGCTGACGAGGTTGAAGCGGCGTTTTCGATCCAGGAAAGCGCGGCCTTCGTGACGGGCGATGGTTCAGGCAAGCCGCGGGGCTTTCTGGACTATACGGTCGTCGCTGAAGCCTCACATGCCTGGGGGAAGATCGGCTCAGTCGCGGGTGATTTTACCGAGGATGATGCGGGCGACCAGATCATCGACCTCATCCAGACACCGAAGTCGCAATTTCGCGTCAATAGCCGTTTCGTGATGAACCGGCGCACCGTGGCAGCCGTCCGTAAGCTGAAGGATACAGATGGGCGCTATCTCTGGCGACCTGGCATGAATGGCGAGGCGCAGACGATCTTCGGCTATCCGGTCACCGAGCTCGAAGACATGCCGGACATCGGCACCGGGAATGCGGCGATAGCCTTTGGCGATTTCCGCCGCGGCTATCTCATCGCCGACCGGCAGGGCGCGCGCGTGCTCCGCGATCCGTATTCCGCCAAACCTTACGTGCTCTTCTACACGACGAAGCGCGTCGGTGGCGGCGTCCAGAACTTCGATGCCATCAAGGCGATGGTGTTCTGATCCTGACCCGATCTGACCGCGCGCGGCGACAGGTCTGCGCCCGGCTATCCTCCCAGACTCTCAACAAAGGAAACACCCATGTTCGAATCCATTTTTACAACCCTGGTCCGCCAGGCCGCACTGCTCACCAAGCCGCAGCAGGACGAGTTCACCACAAAAGTGGCCGAGGCTGTCGCAACGTTGATCAACTCGACCGAAACCCAGATCGATGACGAGTTGCTTCGATCCATCGCCTTGCCAATTGGTGGTGCGGTCGTCGAGAAGCTGCAGACGCTGGTCTAGCAACACAACGCCGAAGTTGGGCGAGAGACAAACCTCTTAAAAATCTGAGAGATAATCATGACACTGACGGTGATTTCACCGCCGGGCGAGAAGGCTTTGTCTCTCGTCGAGGCGAAAACCTGGCTGAGGATCGGCCATGATGGCGAGGACCAGCTCGTGAGCGATCTCGTCGCCAGCGCTCAGGCCAGGCTTGAAGAAGCGGCGGGGCTCGCCCTCGTGACGCGGACGCTTCGCAGGACTTTGCGGAGCTGGCCAAATAGCCTCGCCCGCACCGGCGTGCGGCTGCGGCCCAGCCCGGTGAAGTCGCTCGTCAGTGTCACAGTTATCGACGCGGAAGATGTTTCCAGCGACGTGACATCTCATTTTGAGCTGATCGATGGAAAGCTCTGCGTCAAGCAGACCAGCTGGTGCCCGCCCGTCCCATTCGGCGCGATTGTACAAATCGACTTCGACGCAGGTTTTGGGGACGCCAGCGATGTCCCGGACGATCTGGTTCAAGCCCTGAAAGCCGTTCTGCTCGAATCCTACAGACGCAGTGCCGATGCTGCGATGCCACCCGAGGCGCAAGCTGTCATCGCGGCGCGGCGCGAGGTGCTGCTATGAGCGCCGACGGCATGATCTGGTCAGCTGAAATGGCGCTTCAGCAGAGCTTTCTGACGGCGTTGCAAGCGGACCCCAACCTGCAGGCACTGCTCGGCAATCCCGCCCGTATTTTCGACGACGAAACCGAGCAGCCGGCATTCCCGCATGTCGTTCTTGAGGCGCACACCTGCGAAGACAGGGGTGCCTCTGGGGTGGCGGGCCAGTCCCATACGCTGACCCTGGCTGTGCGCTCTCGTGATGGCGGACGCGCAGCGGTCAAGGAAATCATCGGCGCTTTGAGAGCCGCATGCGAGGGCATGGAGCTGATGCTTTCCGGCCAGCGAGTCGTCCTCATTCAGCCGCTTTACGGCGACGCCATGCGAACGCCAGACCTGCGCGAGTTTCGCGGCTTGCTCCGTATTCGAATTATTACAGAGGAGGCGGCATAATGGCTGGCCAGCGAGGACGCGACGTTCTGATCAAGCTTTCGGACGGACAGGTGCCCGAAGCGTTCGACACGCTTGCCGGTATCCGTACCAGCGAGTTTGACCTGAACCAGCAGCCTGTCGATGCGACGAGCGCGGACAGTCCGCAGGGATGGCGGGAGCTGCTCGCAGGGGCTGGCGTCAAGTCGATGCGCATTCGGGGGCGCGGCCTATTCAAGGACAGCGAAAGCGATGCGCGCATGCAGGCGATCTTCTTTGCGGGAGATATCCAGCGCTGGGAACTCGTCGTGCCGGGACTTGGACGTTTCATTGGCGCGTTTCAGATCGCGCAGCTGAGCTATGCCGGTACCCATGATGGCGAGGCGACGTTTTCAGTCGAGTTGCAGAGCGCCGGAGAAGTCAGTTTTGGAGCGAGCGCATGAACGGCGCGCGCGGCGAAGCGAGCGTTGAGGTCGCCGGCCGGATGTATCCGCTATGTCTGACCTTGGGAGCCTTGAGCGAGATCGAAACCGCCTTGGGATGCGCATCGCTGAGCGAGCTTCAGGTGCGGATGAAGTCGCCCTCAGCAGCGGAGCTAGGCAGGGTCCTCGAGGCGCTTCTTCGTGGCGGCGGCGCAACCGGCGGAGAGGTCGAGGCGATCTGCCGCCAATGTCCAGCGGGCGTCGCGGCGAAGGCCGTCGCGAAGGCGTTTCATGCTGCCCTGGGCTGAGATGCTGCGAGCGGCACTGATGATGGGCATCCGTCCGGCTGAATTCTGGCGGCTCTCGCTGCGCGAGTGGCGGTGGCTGACTGGACCATCAGGCCAGGCGCTCACTCGCACGCAGCTGGAGACAATGTTGGTTGCCCATCCGGATAAAAAGGGAAAACGAGATGAATGACTTCGACGCGGATCTGTCGTCTGCTAGCGACGCATTGGCGAGCCTGGCAGAAGGCCCTGGCCGGGATGCGGCGAGGGCCCTTGAGCGCGCGTTTTCAACGGCGGGCCAGAGTATCGAACAGTCACTGTCGCGGGCGGCGCGATCCGGCGAGTTCGATTTCTCACGGATGGCCCAGTCGGTTCTGGCTGATCTTGCGCGGATTGCCGCCGAAGCGGCCCTTGCCCGCACTGGCCTTGGCGCGGCGGGGCAGTCTTCAACGTTCAACGTCAACGTCTCTGGCAATGCGTCGGCAATGCCGGTGGGGGCACAGCGCGAACTTACGAAAGCCCTCGCCAAGGCAGCGGCCCTCGGAGGGCGATATCTATGACATCGGCAGACTTTCACGACGTGCTTTTTCCCTTGTCGCTGGGCCAGGGGGCTTCAGGCGGGCCTGGCTGGTCGACCGAGGTGATTGCATTGAAGAACGGGGCTGAATTGCGCAATGCGAAGTGGCAGAATGGACGCCGGCGCTGGGACGTTTCGACCAGCGTCTCGTCGCTTGCTGATCTTGCCAGACTCACTGACTTTTTTGACGCGCGGAAAGGCCGTCTGCACGGCTTTCGGTTTCGCGACATGATGGATGCCTCATCGGCTGCGCTGGGCATTGGGATCACGGCAACTGACCAGCACATCGGAACCGGTGATGGCGCGACAACCAGCTTTCAACTCTGCAAGGCTTATGGTGACGTTTCACGCCCGATCAAAAAGCCTGTGGCAGACAGCGTTCTCATCGCGATCGACGGTTCAGCACTCGAGACGGGATGGACGGTTGAACCAGCAACAGGCCTGATTTCTTTCGACGTGCCACCGGATCCGGGCGCGGTGATCACCGCCGGATTCGAGTTCGATTGTGCCGTTCGGTTCGACGTCGACCAGCTCGACCTGACGTTCGAAGCCTTCGGGGCCGGAAGATCGATCAGCGTACCAATCATCGAGCTGGTATGAGGGGCGGCCATGAGATTGATCGATGAAACGTTCAGGGCGCGCCTCTCGCGTGACACGTTAACGACCTGCCTGTGCTGGACGCTGGTTCGCAAGGACAGCCTGACAGTCGGATTGACCGATCACGATCAGGCCGTTGTGCGCGATGGCGTCCTGCACGAACCTGGAATTGCTGTGGAAGCCGGTCGTCTGGAATTGGCGGGCGGGTTGCGGCCAGGCCGGGCGGCTGCTGCTGGCGCACTGACTTCTGATGCAATTTCCGAAGCTGACCTGGAGGCAGGCCTCTGGAATGGCGCGCGGGTTCATATTCACCGCACGGATTGGCAGCAGCCGGAGCACTTTGTGCTCGTCTGGACCGGCTATCTCAGCGAGGTCATTCAAACCCAAGGGGCTTTTGAGGCCGAGCTGATCTCCATCAAGGCCGATCTGGAGCGACCGCTCGGGCGCTCCTATTCGAGCCGGTGTGACGCAAAGCTCGGCGATGCGCGCTGTGGCCTTTCATCCGTTGACGGCCAGATGTGTGACAAGCGGTTCGAAACGTGCCGTGATACATTTGATAACGTCCAGAACTTTCGAGGCTTTCCACATCTGCCCGGGCCAGACTTCGTGCTGTCCGGCCCGGCCGCCACAGGTAATGATGGTGGTCGGCGATGACGCGGTCCGAGATCGTGGCGGCCGCCCGCGAATGGGTGGGAACGCCCTACCAGCACCAGGCCAGTAAACGAGATGTTGGCACCGATTGTCTTGGGCTGATCCGGGGTCTCTGGCGCCATTTCCTGGGCGCTGAACCGGAAGAGGTGCCGCCTTACGCGCCGGACTGGGCTGAACTCACCGGCGACGATGTGCTGCTGGCGGCCGCCCGACGAAACCTCATTGAAATTGCGCCCGGCTCGGCGCGGGAGGGCGATGTGCTGTTGTTCCGCATGGGGCTTGGCTGCCCGGCTAAGCACTGCGCCGTCATGAGCGGCGAACAGCGGATCATTCATGCGTATTGGGGACGAAGCGTCTGTGAAACCCGCCTCGTGCCCTGGTGGAGCCGGCGCATCGTGGCGGCCTTTTCCTTTCCCGGACTGGAGGACTGAGACATGGGTGAAATCATCCTCTCAAATATTGGTAGCGCCGTTGGCTCAGCCGCCCTTCCGAATGGCGTAAACCTGGCAGGATCACAGATCTCGGGCGCGTTTATCGGCAGCGCGATTGGCGGTCTGGCCGGGCGGGCCATCGATGCGGCCTTGGCGCCGACAGTCGAAGGACCGCGCCTGAAGGCCCTGCACGTAATGGAGAGCCGGGAAGGGGCCGGGATTGCCAATGTTTATGGTCGGATGCGGGTGGGAGGGCAGCTCATCTGGGCCTCCCGTTTCAAGGAGAAGCGGCGTGAACGCAGTGCGGGGAAGGGCGGTCCCAAGGTCGCCGACTATTCCTATTCGGTTAGTTTGGCGGTCGCGATTGCGGAAGGACCGATTTCCCGCATCGACCGCGTCTGGGCGAATGGCGATACGCTCGCCTTGGGAGAGTTGAACTGGCGGCTTTACAAGGGTGATGAAAGCCAGCTGGCGGATCCGCTCATCGAGGCAATTGAAGGGACGGGGAACGCGCCAGCTTTCCGGGGAACGGCCTATATGGTTTTCGAAGACCTGCCTCTGGAGGCGTTCGGGAACCGATTGCCGCAGCTCAGTTTCGAAGTCGTTCGAACTGGTAACTCGCAAGGCGACCTGCGCACTCAGGTGCGCGGCGTGAACATCATCCCCGCCTCGGGTGAATTCGTCTATGCAAGCCAGATCGTCCGTGAGCGGCGCTTTCCCGGAATTGAGCGTCCACTGAACATGAATAACGGCCAGGGAGTCGCCGACTTCGCTCTGTCTCTGGAGCAACTCAGCAATGATTTGCCCGAAGCGCGGTCTGTTGCGCTGACGGTTGGATGGTTCGGAGACGACCTTCGCGCCGGACAGTGCAAGATCCGGCCGGGCATTGAGACGCGCGACAGGGAGACCGTGCCCTATTCATGGGAGGTCGCCGGCAAATCACGCGACGCGGCCTATCTGGTCAGCCAGGGCGACGGCGGTGCGAACTATGGCGGGACGCCGGCTGACCGGTGCGTGATCGAAGGGATTCAGGCGCTAAAGGCACAAGGCGCATCGGTCACGCTGTCTCCCTTCCTGTTGATGGATGTGCCGGAAGGGAATGGCTTGCCCGACCCTTATGGCGAGTCTGAACAGGCCGCCTTTCCATGGCGGGGACGCATCACGGTGACTGCTGACGGGACGAGCGACGCGCGCGATGAAATCGAGGCCTTTCTTGGCACCGATCATGATTTCGGGTTTCGTCACTTCATTCTGCACCATGCGCGGCTGGCCGTAGAGGCGGGCGGTGTCGACGCGATCCTGATCGGTAGCGAGATGGTGTCGCTCACCCGCACTCGCGATGACACGGGGGCTTTCCCGTTCGTCGATGGGCTGGTGCAGCTCGCCAATGATGTGAAGGCAATTGTTGGCTCTGAAACAGACGTTTCCTACGCTGCCGACTGGACCGAATACGGTGCCTATGTGCCTGGGGACGGGTCGGGCGACGTCTTCTTTCCTCTGGACCCGCTATGGGCTTCGACCGATGTCGATTTCGTCGGCATTGACTGGTACGCACCAGCTGGCGACTGGCGCGATGGCGAGGACCATCTGGACGCGGTCAGCGGCTATATCGGCGCCGATAGCCCGGAATACCTCACCAGTCAGATGTCGGGCGGCGAAGCCTATGACTGGTACTATGCAGATAGCGCGGCGCGTGATGCCCAGATCCGGACTCCGATCGAGGACACCGCTCACGGAGAGGACTGGATTTTCCGGCAGAAGGACATCGCTGGTTGGTGGGGCACTGATCATCATGAACGGCCTGCGGGCGTTCGAAGCGCATCTCCGACGAGTTGGATGAGCGGTATGAAACCTGTCCGCTTCATGGAGATCGGTTTTCCAGCCGTGGACAAGGGCGGCAACGCTCCCAATCTTTTCTACGATCCCAAAAGCGCTGAGAGCGCGCTCCCGCCATATTCATCCGGTGAGCGCGATGATGTGTTTCAGCGTAAGGCACTCGAAACCGCGCTCGAATACTGGCAGGCGCAGCCTTTCATTGATGAGGCCTTTGTCTGGGCTTGGGACGGCCGGCCATGGCCCGACTTTCCAGCCCGCGAGGATGTTTGGTCGGATGGTCCGAACTGGGCCTATGGCCATTGGCTTAACGGGCGGACCGGGCTGATTTCGGTCTCTGAGGTCATTCAAGATATGTGCGAGCGAGCGGGCGTGAGCGCAGACAGCTCCGCGGTGCCGGGCGCGCTGAATGGTTATGTGCTTGAAGGGGCGATGCCTTTGAGGCGGGCGCTTGAGCCCTTGCGCGGCGTCTATGGATTCATGGCTCGTGAGCGTGAAAGTGGTCTCGTCTTCGCGGTGGAGGGTGGCGAGCCAGCGATTGCAATTGATACCGGCCGTGTCGCTGAACCCGGAGCATCGAAAACAAGCAATCTTCTCGACAAGCGCCCAGGTCGGCTCAACCTGAGTTTCGTGCGGGCTGACGGCGCGTATTCGCCGGGGCATGTCGATGCACGGACCGATGACGGGGACGCTGACTATTCAATCAGCGCGGCCTTGCCGTTGCTGCTGACCGAGTCTGAAGCCAGCACGCTGGCGCTCGCCCTGTTGAACGCGGCGCTGGACAGCGATGTGACAAGCGTGTCGCTTCCGCCCGAATATATCGCGATTGAGCCCGGCGACCTGATCTGCGGAGGCGGCCTTCAGGGAGATTGGCTGGTGGGCGATGTCGTCGAGGACGGATTGCTTCGGCAGTTGAGCCTTACCCGGCCGGTGAGTGCTCTTCGCACCAGAGCGATCAGTGTGCCTGAGGCTACGGGTCCGGCGACGGTGTTTGCTGAGCCGGAACTGGTTCTGATCGACGGTCCGCCCATTGCGGGCCTGTCTGGAACCGGACCGATCATCGCAGCCTCAGCTGACCCATGGCAGGGTGGCCTCAAAGTTTCGGCAGGACTGAATGCGACTGGGCTCATCGAACGAGCGGTTCTCGCGGGGCCGTCTCGGATCGGGCGGTTGGTCAATGATTTCGGGCCGGGCCCGGTCGGTCGCTGGGATCGCGGCAATGCCATGACCATTGATCTGGACAATGGCGATCTTTCCAGCGCTGACGAAATCTCGGTTTTGGGCGGTGCAAACCTGCTTCTCATTGACGGTCTGGAGGGGTGGGAACTGGCCGCGTTCAGCGACGCCGAGATGGAGACAGCGACGCAGTGGCGCTTGACGGGTCTGCTCCGCGGCCTGAATGGTTCACCAGCGGTGGGCGCGCTTGCGGGGGCGGTCTGCATTGTTGTGGACGTGGCCCTTTCAGCCTCCACCCTGGCAGACGCCGAATTGGGCCTGGAGCTGAACTGGCAAGCCGGTGCGGGCGCTCTGCAAGGCTTCACGCATCAGGATCGAGCGCACCTGCCCTGGCCGGTGGCTCATCTTGAAGCCGTCGCCACATCGGATGGTTGGCAACTCGGCTGGATCCCGCGCGGTATGCACATCCCGGATAATCTGGATGCTCCGGATCCGGTGAAACTACGTATGTACCGCGTTCAGGCCGAGCTTGATAATGTTATCGTGACAGAAATGGACGTGTCACAGGCCAGTTGTTTCCTCACTGGTGAGCACGATCTTGTAAGGGTTGCGGAAATTGGTGCTGATGGGCGACGTGGCGCATGGGTTTCAATCGCGCTAGGAGCTTCCTAACTAGGGGGCTGAACAAGCCGCATCAGAAAGTGACAGGACAGAATTGAGCCGCGACCTTTATTCCATACTCGGTGTGCCGAAGACGGCCAGCGCCGACGAAATTCGCAAGGCCTATCGCACGAAGGCCAAGGAACTTCATCCGGATTTGCATCCTGATGATGAGGCCAAGGCGAATGCGTTCAAGGAAGCGTCCGCGGCTTTCGAAATCCTGAGCGACACCGAAAAGCGCAGCAAGTACGATCAGGGTCTGATCGATGCGGATGGCAATCCGACCGGCTATGCCGGGGCAGGCGCGGGCGGTTTCGGCGGCGGCTTTGCTGGCGGTCAGACACATGGCGGCGGTAATTTTCAGGGAGACCCGTTCGAAGACATTCTTGCGGGCATGTTTGGCGGTCAGCGCCGGCGACCTGGTCCTCGCAAGGGCGCGGACTTGCGCTACCGTGTCGACATTTCGTTCGAAGACGCCGCGCAGGGCGCGAAACGCCAGATGACGATGGGCGACGGTAAGGCGCTCAACGTCTCTATCCCGCCCGGCATCGAGACGGGCCAGGTCTTGCGCCTGAAGAGCCAGGGGCAGCAATCCAATAGCGGTGGTCCGCCCGGAGACGCTTTGCTGGAAGTGCACGTCCGCCCCAGCAAGATCTGGACGCGTGATGGCTCCGACCTGCGTATGAGCGTCCCGATCCCGCTTGAAACGGCGGTGCTCGGTGGAAGCGTTGAAGTGTCTACGCCGGGCGGCCCGGTGACGCTGAAAGTGCCTGAAGGCTCCAATACGGGAACCGTGCTTCGCTTGCGCGGCAAAGGCATCCAGTTCAAGGACAAACCCGGACATCTCTATGTCCGCCTTGAAATTTCACTCACCGACCCGAAAGATGCCGGGTTGAAGGACTGGGCGTCCAAGCGCTGACAGGCTCGGGCTATCCTGACTAAATCCAGCGTTTTTCATTCAGGGAACGTTCAGGGCTGAGTCGGCATAAGGGGTGTCATGAGACGGATCGTGTTAGCTCTTGCGCTCAGCGCCCTGCCGATGACCACGTTTCCTGCCGCTTCCGCGCAGGGGCAATGGGGCAGCTCATTCACCGCAGATGATGCGCGTGATGCGAGACAGCGCGGCGAGATAAAGCCGCTCAACCAGATCCTGCGCCCCATCCAAAACCAATATGGCGGCAATATGCGGAAATTTGTCGGCCTCTTTGATCAAGGCGGTCGCAAGGTTTATATCATCGACTGGGTCACACGGCGTGGCGAACTCGTGCAATTTACGATAGACGCCGAGTCCGGTCGCGTGATCAGCGTTAACTAGGTTGGTTTCATGAGAATTCTTGTTGTTGAAGACGATGCGGATCTGCGCCGGCAACTCGCCGATGCGCTGACCCAATCAGGCTATGCCGTGGACCTTGCGGCGGATGGTGAAGACGGTCATTTCCTGGGCGATACCGAGCCCTATGATGCCGTTGTGCTCGATCTCGGCCTGCCAAAAATGGACGGTGTGACCATCCTGGAACGCTGGCGTGAGGATGGGAAAGACTTCCCGGTCATGATCCTCACCGCGCGCGATCGCTGGAGTGAAAAAGTGGCGGGCTTCGATGCTGGCGCCGACGATTATCTGACAAAGCCGTTCTACACTGAAGAGCTTCTGGCGCGTCTGCGCGCGTTGCTTCGCCGTGCCACCGGTCATTCCGCCGCTGCGCTTGAGGCGGGAAATCTGCGTGTGGATACAAGGGCGGCCCGCGCCACTGTGAATGGCCGGCCGATCAAGCTGACGGCGCACGAATATCGCGTCCTGTCTTACCTGATGCACCATCAGGGACGTGTCGTGCCGCGGACCGAACTGGTCGAGCATATTTACGACCAGGATTTCGACCGCGACTCCAACACGATTGAAGTCTTCATCGGACGCCTGCGCAAAAAGATCGGCACGGATCGCATCCAGACCGAACGCGGACTTGGATACCGGCTCGTCGTGCCGGAAGGCGAAACTGCCGGAATTGCCGGTTAAGGCGGGGCGCCGGCCCCGACAGACCGGATGAGCGAACACACCCGTCACGCAACCAGGCCCAAGCTGTCGCTCTCCAGGCGGCTGCTGATCGGCGCTATTGTCTGGAGCATTATCGCGGTTGTGGGCGGCATTGTCGCGATGACCGTGTCCTACCGGGCCCAGACGATCCGCCTGCTCGAGCAAGAGCTGGATTCGACGCTCATCACCCTGCCGCGCGCGTTGGAGATTTTGCCAGACGGCCGCGTGGTGGATCAGGAAGACAGGCTTCCGAGCGATGTGCGTTACGACCTGCCTTTGTCCGGACGGTATTGGGCCATGGTGGCTGTCGGTGCAGACGGCTCTTTTGGGTCAGATATTCGCTCTCAGAGCCTATGGGATGGACCGCTGCCATTCGATATCGAACTCGCGAATGAGGCGCTTGCTGATCCGGGCGCAACCAAATACGGCAACGCTGTCGGGCCGGCGGACGAGCGATTGAGAGTGGCGGCCAAATCGATCATCGTTCCCAATCGCGATAATCCGATCCTCCTTATTTCGGCAGCCGACAGGGAAGCGACGGATGAAGGCGCCAACCAGCTTCGGCTTCTCCTTCTCATCAGTATGACCTTTCTGGCTGGCGGCACGCTGATCGCGCTCTGGGTCGGTCTGCGGCTTGCGCTGTTGCCGTTCCGGCGCGTGCAATTGCACATCTCACAGATCCGAAGCGGGCAGCGGGCCAAACTGGACGGTGAGTATCCGATTGAGGTCATTCCGCTCACCCACGAACTCAACAAGCTGCTCGACAATAATCGCTCCATTGTTGAGCGCGCACAGATGCATGTTGGAAACCTCGCACATGCGCTGAAGACACCTCTGGCGGTTCTGCGCAACGAAGCGACGGGCAGTACCCCGCTCGATGATGTTGTCCGGCGGCAAACTGAAGCCATGCGGGCGAATGTCGAACACTATCTGAAACGCGCGCAGGCTGCCGCGAGGGCCGAAGCGTTGGGGGTTCGCACAGAGGTGAAACCGGTTGTCGACGGGCTGGTCCGGCTGCTCAATCGCCTGTTTGAAGCGAGCAATATCGAAGTCAGTTCATCCGTTTCTCCAAATGTGTTTGTCCGCATTGAACAGCAGGATCTCGAAGAGATGCTAGGAAACATCATGGAGAATGCCTGCAAGTGGACGAAATCGCGCGTTGAAGTCTCAGCGGAAGCGGGCGACAACGCCCTCATGTTGATCCATGTCGATGATAATGGTGATGGTCTCACCGACGAGGAAATGGCCGCCGCTGTGAAGCGCGGTGTGCGCCTCGACGAGACCGCGCCTGGTACAGGACTGGGTCTGGCCATCGTCGCCGACATCGCAGAAATGAATGAGGGGCGGTTCACATTGTCCGAGAGTCCGCTGGGTGGTCTTCGCGCCACGATTGGTTTGCGCCGGTCATGACGCGGCAGACTCTCATCATGCTGATCGGCGGTGTCGTCGCGGCTGGCGGACTTTACCTTCTGCTGGGAAAACCGCTGCTGGCGGAGCAACCCTATGCGGACCGGGAAGCCGAGATTGCAGGGCGCAATCCGGCATCATTGACACCGCCTGAAATGTTGGCGCGTCTACAAATGGCGGCGCGGCAGGAGCCTGACGCGCCAGAGCCGCATCACTTCATTGGTGTCATCATGCGTGCCGAGCAGCGGACCGATGATGCCATCCGGGCCTTCCAGTCAGCGCTGCGCCGCGATGACAGTTATGTGCCGTCATTGGTGGCCCTGGCTGACCAGATCATGCTGCGCGATGGCGGCGTCGTGACGCCGGCGTCGGCGCGTCTGTATGACCGAGCGTGGCGCCTGGATCCGTCGCAGAAACGGGCGGGACTGTTGTCGGCGCTGCCGGCCTACGCCGCTGGTGACGTCGAGGCCGCCGAAGCGCACTGGGCCAAAATTCGCGAAGGAATGGAGCCCGGCGATCCACTTCTGGGGATGCTGGAAGTGTTCAAGAGCCAGATTGACGAGCAGAATGCAGCGGCGGCGAACTAGCCGCCAACCGGCGTCGGGATCGTCGGTCTGATCAGGGGGAGCGCTGCATGTTCCTGCGACGCACAAAGTCTGCCATATAAAGACGGCTTCAACCTCAAAACGCGTCCTGCAGGAGGCTGTTTCGGTCGCAGTGCTTTTTGCCGTCGAAGTGGATATAGAGGCTAGCGATGAGAGCCAGAACGAAAAGACTATGGGGTGTCGGCGTTGTTGCCGTCTTGCTGATCGGTGCGGTTGCGCTGGCATCGGTAGCGCTTCGCCAGCATGCTGACCTGTTCTACACGCCGGGCCTGATCGCCGAGAAAGGCCTACCCGATACCGGCAAGCGCGTTCGCGTGGGTGGCTGGGTACAGAAGGGCTCGCTGGTTTATGGCGACGCGGCCGACATGACCTTCCTGATCGAGGATAATTCCGGCGAAACCGTTGAGGTGACCTATACCGGCATCGCGCCTGACCTGTTCCGCGAAGGCGAGGGGGTCGTCGCCACGGGACGCTTTGACGAAGCCGGCGACTTCACCGCTGAGTCGATCCTCGCCAAGCACGACGAGAACTATGAGCCGCGCGAACTCAAGAAGGCAGGACCGGCATCTACATGATCGAGGTCGGCCATTTTGCGGCTGTTCTGGCGCTCGTCTTCAGCGCCTTGCAGGCATTTACCGGGCTACGCGGAGCCCGCAGCCAATCGGGACTGTTCGCCATTCTGGCGTTTGGCGCGATGGTGTTCGCCTTTTTCACCTTGCTCTGGGCGTTTGCGCGATCCGACTTCTCGGTTGAGCTTGTCGCCAACAATTCCCACACGCTGAAGCCCTTCGTCTACAAGCTTGCCGGAACATGGGGTAACCATGAGGGGTCGATGGCGCTCTGGTGCATGGTCGGTCTGGGGTTCGGCGCGGCCGGTGCCTGGCTTCTGAAGTCCGGACGGCCGACCTTTGAAGCAAGAGCGCTTGGGGTGCAGGGCATACTGAGCTTCACCTCGCTGCTTTACCTGCTGCTCGCATCCTCGCCCTTCACGCGGCTCGATCCGGCACCGCTGCAGGGGCAGGGGCTCAACCCGCTTCTTCAGGATCCGGCACTCGCGATCCATCCGCCCATGCTTTACCTCGGCTATGTCGGCTATTCATTCGTCTTTGCTCTGGCGGCTGCAGGCCTGATCGAGAAACGGATTGACCGCGATTGGGCAAAGCTTGCGCGCCCATGGGCTCTGGCGGCCTTTGTCCCGCTTAGTCTGGGCATCGCGCTCGGCAGCTATTGGGCTTATTACGAGCTTGGCTGGGGCGGCTGGTGGTTCTGGGATCCGGTGGAAAATGCGAGCCTGATGCCCTGGCTGATTGGCGCGGCGCTGATGCACTCGATGGTGGTCACTGAGAAGCGCGGCAGCTTTGCCGCCTGGACGTCATTGCTTGCCGTCCTGGCATTCTGTTTCTCACTGCTCGGTGCCTTCCTCGTTCGCTCCGGCGTGCTCACCTCCGTTCACGCCTTTGCCGTCGATCCGCTGCGGGGATCTTTCCTGCTGGGTGGCTTGCTGGTGTTGGGCGGCAGCGCATTGCTGCTCTTCGCTCTGCGGGCACCGAAACTGAAGGGTGGGCCTGACTGGCTTGCGACGAGCCGTGAAGGCGCGCTCATGGGTAACAATCTGGTCCTGACGGTTGCGACCGCGACCGTGTTGCTCGGCACGCTCTTCCCTCTGATCGCAGAGGCGGCCGGACAGACCATTTCTGTCGGCGAGCCCTACTTCAATCTGACTTTTACGCCGATCATGGCGCTGGCCCTTCTTGCCTTGCCTGTCGTGCAGGCCTGGGCCTGGGGCAAGGCGGATCTGAAATCGCTCTGGAAATGGGCGCTCGGCTTTGCCGGTCTGGTTGGTATTTTCTGGCTGGCCGGAATTGGTCCGCTGGATATTCCGCTCCTTGCCGGCGTCGGACTGGCCATCGGCGTCTGGCTCATTTTCGGGGCAGGGCAAGAGTTATGGCGGCGCGCGAAAACATTTGAGCGCCTGCCACAGATGCCGCTGCGTGTCTGGGGCATGACCCTGGCGCATGCCGGGCTCGGCTTGTTTGTCCTAGGAGCCGTCTTGCAGTCGTCTGGACGCACGCAGACAACGCTTGCGCTTGAAGCTGGGCAAAGCGCTGAAGTCGCCGGCTGGACCATGACGCTGGAAGATGTGCGCAGTATCGAGGGGCCGAACTGGTATGCTGACCGCGCCAGTCTGACCGCGACCAAGCCAGGTACGAAAACCGACCTTCATCCACAAAAGCGCTACTATCCAGCCGCTCGCATGCCGACGACGGAAACGGCCATCCACAAGACCGGTACAGCTGACCTCTATGTCGCTCTCGGCGATGGACGGCGCACGGCAGGTGGACCGACGCGGTGGACGTTTGAAGTCTTCGTCAATCCGCTGATCGACTTCATCTATCTTGGCGTCATCCTGATCGGCCTCGGCGGCGCCCTTGCCATGTTTGACCGGCGTAGCAAAGGAAAGGCGGCATGAAATTCATCCTCGCATCCCTGCTTTTCCTGTTCGCCGCTGAAGGACATCTCGAAGACCCGAAACAAGAGGCCCGCGCTCAAGATCTGATGCGCGAGATCCGTTGCGTGGCTTGTGAAAATGAGCCGATCTCGAATTCGGGTTCAGATATCGCGGCCGATATGCGTGAGCGGGTCAGAACAATGGTTGGCGAAGGCGCCAGCGACGACGAAGTGCGCGCCTGGTTTTCTGAACGCTATGGCGAGTTTGTGTTGTTCCGGCCCTCATCCAGCGGGATTGATGGGCTGCTGCTCTGGGGCCTTCCCTTCGCGCTTCTGATTGGCGGCGCCGTTCTCATTTTAGCCGTTCGTGGGCGTCAGTCTGCGGAAGACAAGTCCATCGAACCGGTTCCGCCCGAAGAGATCTAGCGGACCGGCCAGCTCATGAATCCGCGTGGAATTCCAACGCTGCACGAGCTATCTCAAAGCGGCAGGCACAGGAGATCGCTCAATGGTCAAATCAACCACCGTTCAATTTGCCGGCGCGCAGGGCTATGAGCTGGCAGGCCGTCTGGACCAGCCTTCTGGAAGCGTTCGCGGTTGGGCGCTGTTTGCGCACTGTTTCACATGTTCGAAGCAGTCAAAGGCGGCGGTGCGTGTTTCAAAAGGGCTGGCAGAACGGGGCATCGGCGTCTTGCGGTTCGACTTCACCGGCCTCGGCGAGTCGGATGGCGACTTTGAAACCACTGACTTCTCCGGCAATGTGGCTGATCTCGTTGCTGCCGCCGAATGGATGGCGCAGACGGGCCGCCCGCCATCCTTGCTGGTGGGCCATTCGCTCGGCGGCGCGGCGGTGATCGTCGCTGCCAGCCGGATTGCGACGCTCAAGGCCGTGGCAACCATCAATGCGCCCTCGGACGCCGGTCATGTCGTCCACCAGTTTTCAGACAGCCTTGAGACGATCGAGGAGGAGGGCCGGGCTGAAGTGAGGCTGGCCGACCGCCCATTCCACATCACGAAAGAGTTTGTCGACGACGTTCGCCACGTACGGCTGAAGGATGCTGTCGATAAACTCGCTCTTCCACTCCTTGTCCTGCACGCGCCATTGGACGAGGTCGTGGGCATCGAAAATGCGTCGGCCGTCTTTTCAGCCGCGCGGCATCCGAAGAGCTTCATAAGCCTGGATGGCGCGGACCATTTCCTGAGCCGATCAGAGGATGGTGAATTCGCAGCCGCCATGATCGCTACATGGGCTGGCCGGTACATGACAGGGGCGCCAGCGTCCCCATAGGCATTCTCCAGACAGACAAGGTCATCGCGCTCCAAACCGGGCAAGCGAGCGGGGCGAGACGCTATCTGATCAGCCAATTCGTAGAAGGCATGAAGCGGGGCCTGGCCGCCAAAACGGCGCTTTCGAGCTCAAATCCGCAGAAAACCCAATAAAAACGGCCCGCTGCCTCACTCATGTCTAAATGATGTTTAATGCATGAAAACACTGGCAGTGGCATAGCTTCGACCACAATATCTATTTGCCATATGTTTATTGGAGGAGAGTAGATCGAGATGAAAGCGTTCGGTTTTTCGAAACAGGCCCTGATTGCAGCACTGGCCGGTGCGGGTGTTACAGGGGCGATTGTGTATGCGCCGCAGACCTTCCAGCAGGCCGACGCCAAACAGCCGATTACAATCCAGCCGCCGATGGGCGCGCCCATGAGTTTCGCGGATCTGATTGAAGAGGTCAGTCCCGCCGTCGTCAGCGTCAATGTTGTCTCCGAGCGTGAGATCAACGGCATGAACGACATGGAAGAGTTCTTTGAGCGCTTCCGCGGCCTTCCCGGCTTTGACGACTACATGCGCGAGCGTGAACAGGAAGGCGAGCAGGGCGAAGAAGATGCGCCCCGCACACGCGAAGCGCGGTCGCTCGGCTCAGGCTTCTTCATTTCCGATCAGGGTTACATCGTCACCAACAATCACGTGATTGACGGCGCAACAGAGATCGAGGTTGTCCTGGAAGATGGTCGCGAGCTTGAGGCATCACTCGTCGGGACCGACCCGCAGACCGACCTCGCCGTCATCAAGGTGACCCAGCCTGGGGCCTACCCGTATGTTGAGTTTGAAAGCGACACTGAGCTTCGCCGCGGCGACTGGGTTGTGGCGCTCGGCAACCCCTTTGGACTCGGTGGCACGGCGACGGCAGGCATCCTGTCAGCTGACGGTCGCGAACTGGGCGGTGATAGCCCTTACACAGACTTCCTGCAGATCGACGCGGCCATCAACCGCGGTAACTCTGGCGGCCCGACATTTGACCTTCAGGGCCGTGTTGTGGGCGTGAATACCGCGATTTTCTCTCCGACCGGCGGTTCAGTCGGTATCGGTTTCGCGATCCCGGCACCGCTCGCAATCGATGTTACCAACGCCTTGATCAAGGATGGCAAGGTGTCTCGCGGCTGGCTCGGCGTGACCATTCAGGATGTCACCGAAGACATGGCTGAAGCCCAGGGCCTCAAAGAGGCGCGCGGTGCGATCATTGCCGATGTGAACGATCAGAGCCCAGCCAAGAAAGCCGGCCTTCGCCGCGGCGACGTGATCCTGTCGGTCAACGGCAAGGACGCAACGGACGCAACCTCCGTGACACGGATGGTGGGTGGACTGCTCGCCGGTTCGAAAAATGACTTCATGGTCCTGCGCGATGGCAAGCCGACGCGTATCAACGTCACGGTCGGCGAACGCCCGGCTGATCCGAATGCGCTGATTGCTTCCAGCTCGACCACGCCAAATTCGGAAAATTCCGAAGCTGAAGAAGGGCCGCTCGGCGTCAGCCTGCTGCCTCTCGACAGCGCGACGAGATCCTCCATGGGTCTTGAACCCGATGAGGCCGGCCTTCTGGTCGGAGCCATCGATAATGACAGCCCGCTGCGCGAAACAATCGTGCGTCCAGGGTCGGTCATTCTTTCTGCGGGCGGGGCTCCGCTTAGCTCAGTCGCTGACCTTGAGGCAGCGATCGAAGATGTAAAGTCGAAGGGGCGCGACAAACTACTTCTGGCGGTAAGGAACGGACAGCGCACGCTCTTCGTTACGGTCTCGCTGGAAGATTCAAGCGAAGACTGAGAGTAGAGAGGAGATCCCATGATGCGGGTCCTGGTAATCGAGGATGATCGCGAGCACGCGACGTTCATCAACAAAGTGCTTTCAGAAGCCGGTCATGACGTGGAGACCGCCTATGACGGCGCCAATGGCCTCGCGCTCGCGCGCGATGGTGAGTTTGACGCCATGGTCGTCGACCGGATGCTTCCCGAGAAGGACGGGCTAAAGCTCGTTGAGGAGTATCGGACAGGCGGAGGCCAGACCCCGGCCTTGTTCCTGTCTGCCTTGTCAGACGTCGAAAACCGCGTTGAAGGCCTAAAGGTTGGCGCTGATGACTATCTTGCCAAGCCATTCGCGCCCGCAGAACTTGCGGCACGCGTTGAGGCGCTCGGGCGTCGTCAGGTCAAGGACGAGCCACCTGTCACCAAGCTGAAGGTTGGCGATCTCGAAATGGATCTGCTCGCCCGCAAGGTCTGGCGCGCCGATCAGAAGATCGATCTGCAGCCACGCGAGTTCCGTCTGCTGGAATTCCTGATGCGGCATGCCGGTCAGGTCGTGACCCGTACCATGTTGCTTGAGAAGGTCTGGGACTATCATTTTGACCCTCAGACCAACGTCATCGACGTGCACGTTTCACGCCTTCGCGCGAAAATTGATAAAGATTTCGACGAACCACTACTTCAAACGGTGCGCGGTGCGGGTTACTGCCTACAGGCATGAAGTCTGGCCCCTTTGCGTTTGTTCGGACCACCACGTTCCGACTGGCGCTCGTTTACTCAGTCCTGTTCGGGCTGTTCTCATTCCTGCTGCTCGCCTACCTCTTTCAGGCGACGGTCGGCTCTCTGCGCGCAGAGGCCGACCAGCGGCTTGATGCAGAGATGCGGGCGCTGGGCCTGGCCTATAATGCCGGTGGTCTTGAACGTCTGGAACAATCCGTCATCGAGAGGGCGCTCGTACCGGGCGCCCCTTTTCGTTATCAGTTGGAGACTCCGGACGGTGAACGCATCATCGGCGATTTTCCCTACCTGCCAGTCTCGCCACCAGAGACGGTCGGCGAAGTCAGCATGGTCAGCCTGTCGATTGAAATGCCGCGCGGGGATGGGGCTTCAACGGTAACCGAAGCTGAAGGTCGCATCGTCCGGCTCACGAACGGCAATGTACTCCTGGTTGCGATCGAGACCGGGGAACGAGGCCGGATCGTCCGGCGGATCACCCAGGCGGTCACCACGGCTGCGCCCATTGGTATCCTCCTGGCACTGATCGGTGGGGTCTTCATTTCCCGCTACGCCGCTCGAAGGGCGGAGCAACTGACCCGAACCACCGAAGCGATCGTGGCAGGGGACTTGTCTGTCCGCGCGCCGGTTGCCGGGTCCGGCGATGAATTTGACCGTCTGGCACAGCATCTCAACACCATGCTGGAGCGGCTGGAACGTTTGATGGCGAGTACGCGCCATGCCGGCGACGCCATTGCTCATGACCTCCGCTCGCCGCTCTCGCGCCTGCGCAACCGGCTGGAAGGCGCGTTGATCTCGCCGATGTCCGAGGAATCGGCGCGCGATACGCTGGAAAACACCGTGCTTGAAGTGGACCGGGTCCTGCAAACCTTCAACGCGATCCTGCGCCTTTCCCGTCTGGATGCCGGTGCGGAGGGCCGCATGGTGAAATTCGACATTCACGACCTGATGACGGAGATGGCGGATCTGTATGAGCCTGCCTGTGAAGATGCCGGCCTGACCTTCAAGAGCGATATTGGAACAGGACTGATGGTTCTGGGCGACCGCGACCTGATCGCTCAGGCTGTTTCCAACCTGCTGGACAATGCCGTGAAATATACGCCGACGGGCGGTTCTATCCGCTTTCTCGTGCGCCGAGGCTCCAGCGATATCGCGATTACGGTTGCCGATGACGGGCCGGGCATTCCCGAGCATCAGCGCGAGCACGCCAAGGAACGGTTTTTCCGCCTCGACGGCGCACGCACGCAACCGGGCTCCGGTCTCGGACTTGCCCTCGCGGATGCCGTGGCAGAGCTGCATAAGGGGCATCTCGACCTGCTCTGGACTGACCCGCCGCCCGAGCCTCGTGGCTTGAAAGCGGTTCTCACCTTGCCGCGCGACCGGTAGGATCAGAGCCATGATTGAGATACACCCCCTCGCGACCAGCGATGCCGATGCCTTTGCAGCAGGCGCTGATATTGCGCCTTACCTGGCCAGGGCTGCCCGGCGGGCGCCGCAAGCCATTGATATCCTCCAATCAGATGGGGCTGAGGCCCTGCACGCATGGTCGCTGGAGCAGGCACGGTCGTCGGCCGATCTCGATACCGTTGAAGAGGTCATGGCGGCGCTGCGCCATGCCAAACTCGCCAATCATATCGCCGTTGCGGCGCTCGACCTGTCGCAGGCCGCCGAGGTGATGGATATCACCGGCTATCTCACCGAATTTGCCGACGCAGCGGTCGAAGCGGCGCTGCTCGCATCGTTGAAAAGCCGCGACCTCAAGAGCGATGGAATCTTCATGATCGCTCTCGGCAAGATGGGCGCTTACGAACTCAACTACTCGTCTGACATCGACATGGCGGCCTTCTACGATCCGGAGGTCTTTGACGGGGGCAAATTGCCGGCGAGCGAGGCGGCATCACGCGTGATCCGGGACGCGATGAAAATCCTGCAGGAAAATACTGGCGACGGTTACGTCTTCCGGACAGATTTGCGTCTGCGACCGGACCCAGGCTCAACGCCGCTTGCCGTGTCCACGCAGATGGCGTCGATCTATTATGAAAGCGTTGGCCAGAACTGGGAGCGGATGGTCTGGATCAAGGCGCGGACCTGCGCCGGAGACAAGGCCGCTGCCGAACGGTTCCTGGAGGTTCTGGAGCCCTTCGTCTGGCGTCGGCACATGGACTATTGGGCGATCGCCGATGTTCAGGCGATCAAGCGGATGATCAATGCAAAGGCCGGCAGCACGGCAATTGAGGATGTCGCCCCTGACCTTAAGCTTGGGCCGGGCGGTATTCGCGAAGTCGAGTTTTTCGTTCAGACCCAGCAGATCATCATGGGCGGCCGAAATGACGCCCTGCGCAGTCGCAAGACGCTGAATGGCTTGCACGCGCTGATGGCGCTCGGAGCTGTCGATGCGAGTGTCGGACATGAGCTCGAACAGGCCTATATCGCCATGCGCGGTGTCGAGCATCGCATCCAGATGCTGGAAGATGAGCAGGCCCATTCACTGCCCTCCGACGAAGCTACGCGCCTGAAAGTCGCCCGCCTCTGTGGGGTTGGCGATCTGTCGGCATTTGACAAAGCCATTGCCGAAACCCGCCGTTCGGTAAGCGCGCATTATCGCGACCTCTTTGCTGAAGAAGAGCGCAAGGCCGAGTGGGCCGCAAAGGGCAATCTCGTCTTTACCGGCGTGGATGACGACCCTGGCACGGTTGAAACGCTGGCCTCTCTGGGCTTTTCCAACCCATCGCGCGTGATCGCCACAATTGGCAACTGGCATCGCGGCAAGACCCCTGCAACGCGGACGGAGCGCGGACGCGGCCTACTCACGGCACTGCTGCCAGACCTGCTGAATGCGATGAGCCGGACGGGCGAACCGGATATGGCCTTTAGCCGTTTCAGCCGGTTCTTCGAGGGGCTGCGGTCCGGCATCCAGACGCTGTCCATGTTGCTGGCAGAAAATACGCTGCTTGAAGATCTCGTGACGACGCTGGCGATTGCGCCGCGCCTCTCAGACACGTTGGCGCGCCAACCCGGTCTTCTGGAGGCGCTCGTCTCGCAGGCCGGTCAGGAATACCCTCCAGCGCTCAGCCGTGACGCGGACTTCGAGACGCAGATGGATGAGGTGCGCCGGTGGCAGAATGAACGCGCTTTCCTCATCGGACACCGGCTCCTGCATTCGCGCCTGCCTGCGCCTCAGGCAGCGCTCGCGTGGAGCGATCTTGCGGACGCCTGTATTTCGCTGATGGCTGATGCTGCGGCGATTGAGACGGCCCGAAAATATGGCCCTCAACCGGGACACTGGGTCGTCGGCGCACTTGGCAAACTTGGTGGCAAGGAGCTGACGGCGGGATCTGACCTCGATCTCATCATCATCTACGAACCGTCCGAAGATGATGCGCAAAACGCACCGTTCTGGTTTTCGAAGTTTGCACAACGGCTCATCACCGCGCTGTCGGCTGAGACGGCTGAGGGCCGCCTCTACGAGGTCGATATGCGCCTTCGTCCCTCGGGACGCGCAGGCCCCGTCGCCGTGTCGATTTCGGCGTTTGACCGCTACCAGCATGATGAGGCCTGGACCTGGGAATTGATGGCATTGACGCGTCTTCGCATCATTGCAGGTGAGCTGCCACTCGGCGGCCGGGTCATGGACATTGCGAGACATGCCATCGTCAATCGGCCAGACCAGGCCGAGTGCAAGCGCGACATCCTCGATATGCGCCAGCGCCTCTGGCGGGAGCGTCCGCCTCGCGGCGCATGGGACATCAAACTGGCCGATGGTGGGCTGGTCGACCTGGAATTCGTTCTACAGCAGGAAATGCTGCTCTCCGGCGACGAGACGAGCGTTATTCCGACGGTGCGTGATTGTATCGACCAGCTGGCGGAGACCGGTCGCCTGACTGAGGACGAAGCCAAAACACTGACCCACTCGTTTCAGTTCATGCAGTGTCTCCAGCAAATCCAGCGCCTTGCCGTCGGCGCCGAACTGACAGCCGAAAACTTCTCTCGAGGGCTCAAAAAACGCCTCGCCATGGCCACGAGCTGCGAAAATTTCTCACAGCTGGAGTCCCGCTACAGCGCTGTAACAAAAGCGGTTTCAGATATCAGGTGCAAAAAGATCGGCCCGCTCGCGACGGAAAGCTGACGCCTCTTCGTTCTACTGAGTGGGGCAACTAAAGAGGTAGTAAAAATGAAAAAACTCACACTTGCAGCTATCATCGCCAGCACCGCAACCATTGGCGTGACAGGACTTGCCGTTGCGCAGGGCGAACCACAGCAGGACCGCAAGTCCTGGATGCTGGAGAGACTGGACACGAATGGCGATGGCGCGATCTCGCAGGCTGAAGTCGATGCGATGAAGGCCGAACGCGAAGCGCAAAAAGCCGCGAAATTCGCTGAAGCGGACACGAATGGCGATGGTGCTCTCACCATGGCCGAATTGGACGCCTTCCAGACGGCCGAGCGTGAACGCCGAATGGAAGAGCGCAAGCAACGCATGTTCGAGCGCGCCGATGCTGATGGCAGTGGCACGATTTCGCTCGCCGAATTCGAGACCCGTCGTCATCATGGACGCCGTGGCGATGGTGATATGTTCACCCGGCTTGATACTGACGAGGATGGTCTGATCACCGCTGAAGAACTTGAGGCGATGAAAGGGCATCACGGCAAGAGAGGCTGGCGTCATCACCGCAAGGGCGGAATGGAAAACTAGTCTCAATTAATGCGACCCGCCGGAGCAGGATATGCAGCTTTCCTCCCTCGCTTCCTGCTCCGGCAACGCTAAAGTGACTAGGTGTCTGCCATCAGTGAAACCGATCAGATCGCGCGCGCTGCTGCCGGAGACCGGATGGCACAGACCGCGCTTGTCAATCGCCACATGCCGGTCGTCTGGCGTGTGGCCTATCGCATGCTGAAGGACAGGGAAGAAGCAGAGGACGTGACGCAGGAAACTTTTCTGAGAGCCTGGAAAATGCTCCCGGAGTGGGAAAACAGGGCGAAGTTTTCGACCTGGGCCTGCACCGTCGCGATCAACCTCTGCCGCGACAAACTGAAAAAGCGCGCGCCAGTGCTGATGGACGAGCTGCCGGACTATGAAGACAGCGCCCTGAAGCCCGAACAGGCCCTGTCGCAGAAACAGGCGGGTGAACGGATATCTGATCTGATCGATGCGCTGCCAGACCGACAGAAAGAGGCGCTCACGCTTTGCGCCTTTGAGGGAATGGGCAATATTGAAGCGGCGGAATCGATGGGCGTAAGCGTTGAAGCATTGGAAAGCCTGCTTTCGCGGGCAAGACGGAAACTCAAGACCCAACTGGCAGAGGTGCAGGAGGCATGAAGGACATGATGATGACTGATGAGCGCCTTCTGGCCCTGATCGAGACGTATGGCGCAGAGCCGATGGCCTGGCCTGAAGATGAGCGTGACGCCGCGACGGCGCACCTTGCTGCGGACCCGTTGCGGTTCGAGACGGCGCTGCAGGATGCCCGGCTGATCGACGCTGCCTTCACAATCGATGATACGCCGGAGATGCCAGCCGGCCTGACAGAACGCGTTCTCGCAGCCGCTCCGGAAGCGGCAGCCACAAGCAAGGGGTTTGGTTCTCGGCTGCGAGCGATCATCATGCCGCATGGTGCCCGCTGGCCAGCAGGCGCAGCCCTCGCCAGCCTGATGATGGGCCTGGTCGGTGGATACGCCACTGCGGCAACAGCGGCCAGCGAAGAGTATCCGACAACCGCTGAGACGGTCGTCTACACGGCGCTCGGCTATGATGGATTGTCGAGCTTCATGGATGAGGTGGACGGTTAGGCGGTATGAAGAAATTTTCTCCTCTGACCATCGCGCTGATTGTGTCGCTAGTCGCGAATGCGCTGCTGATCGGTCTGGTTGCCGGTTCGATACTGGGCAAGCCGGATAAGCGTCACCGTGGGCCGGGGCGGGCAAACCCTGATTTCATGATTGCGCGCGGCATTCAGAGCGTCGTGCCCGACAGCGAACGCAAGCAAATCCGCCAGGCGTTTCGCCAGGCTTTTGCCGATTCCCGTGCCCTCATCGACGAAAAGCGCGAGGCTCAGCGTCGCTTACGCGAAGCCATGCTGCAGACGCCGTTCGATCAAGAGGCGGTCGAGCAGGCCTTTGCCGACATACGGGCCGCAGACATCGTTCTGAATGAACGCTTTCAGGCCTCATTGACCGAAGCCCTGGCCGATCTCGACGAGAGTGAGCGCGAAGCCCTCGGGGCCTGGCTGGAGGACATGGACGAGCGTTTTGACCGCCGCCGCACCCGCAGGGGTGAACGAGACGGCCAAAGAGAGCCTCCGCCGCCGGCGCGCGACTAGCTAGTCCCTGGACTTGTGTGCAAGCGCGGCCGCGTTGGCTTCCCAGTTCTGTCCATCAAATTGCTCCAGTCGGGCGTCCATGTCCTGGCAGTCGTCGAGGCAGCGCCAGGTGACTGCGTAGCCGTCCGGATTGGAGCGCGGGACGTAAAAGCTCTTGATGCCGCAGATCTTGCAGAAGAGATGCCGCGCGGTCCCTGAATTGAAGCGGTACTCGGTTAACTGGTCGGCGCCTTGGAGCAGCCGGAAACGGCTGGCTGGTACGATGATATGATCATTGCCGCTCATTGCGCAGATCGAGCAATTGCAATCTTCCACCTCGACATGGTCCCGCAGGTCGGTTTCGAAGCGTACCGCACCGCAGTGACAGCCGCCTTGAAAAGTTGAGAGCTGATCGGTCATTTCATCCTCATCCAAACCAGATGGGTGCGCGCCGGTCCGTCCAGGGTGCCGCTCGCTCAAGCTGTCCTGCGATCGAATACAGCAAATCTTCTCGGCCCAGACGCGCGCCGAACATCATGCCCAGTGGCAAACCCTCTTGGGTGATATGGAGCGGCAGCGAGATGGCTGGCCAGCCCGCCTGATTGAACACAGGACACCAGGGGGCAAAGGTCGTGACCGCTTCGCCATAGGCATCAAAGTCGGACGGGTCGAGGCTCAGCACGCCCAGTTCCACAGGTGGCTGCGATAGGGTGGGCGCGAGCAGCAGATCGTACCCGCCCGTCTGCATGAATTGTTCAAGGACCCAGGCCGCTTCGGTGAAGGCTGAATTTGTTTTGACCAGCTCAGCCATCGGAACCGTGCGGCCAAGCTCAATGAAGCGCAGGCTGACCGGTTCAAAATCGTCCGCGCCGATCTTGCGGCCCAGCGTCGCTTCCCGCTCATCGGCGATGGCTGCCATGGCGGATGACACGATCATCATCATGCCTTTGCCGAGCGCTTCGCCATCGAGGGCTGGGGCCGCCTCTTCCACAATGTGTCCCAGATCGCGAAGCAGCGCGCACGTCCGCTCAAGGCCAGCCTGCGCCTCCTCGCCGGGGCGGACGCCGTTGGGCGCGCTGGTCCAGAGCGCTATCTTCAGAGGCTTCGGATCGGTTTTGGAGGCTTTGAGGAAGCTGCTCGCTGGCGCCGGGGCGACATAGCGCGCGCCAGGTTCCTGACCATGGGTCGCGTCCAGCAGCGCGGCGCTGTCGCGAACGCTGTGAGAGACACAGTGATTGGTCGAAAGGCCGAACCAGTTTTCGCTGAGCGGCGGCCCCATCGGCACGCGCCCGCGTGATGGCTTGAGGCCTACAAGCCCCGTGCAGGCTGCCGGTATGCGGATAGAGCCGCCTCCATCGCTGGCATGAGCCATGGGGATCACGCCGGACGCAACGCAGGCCGACGCGCCGCCTGAAGAGCCGCCCGATGTGTGGGCGGTGTTCCAGGGATTGCGCGTCAGTCCGTAGAGCGCGCTTTCTGTCGACGTGGTGAGCCCGAATTCCGGGCTGGTCGTCTGCGCGAAGATGACAAGACCGGCCTTCCGATAGCGTTCGGTCAGCGTCGCATCCATGTCCGCGACATTGTCCTTGAAGGCGCGCGAGCCATTGGTCATTGGCTGGCCCTTCAGTTTGACGCCGAGATCCTTCGTCGCGAAAGGCACGCCTTTGAACGGGCCGTCCGAAAGACCATTGCTGATCTGCTCGCGCGCAGGCCCGTCAAAAAAACGCGTAAAGCAATTGAGGTCGGCTTGCGCCGCTTCAGCCGCTTCGAGCGCCGATGTCAGCAATTCTTCCGGTGATACGTCGCGCTTGGCGACCAGTTCGGCCAAGCCCGTTGCATCGTATTGTCCAAAGCCCTTCATCGGTGCCTCCCACTCATCTGTTTTGTCCCCTGTTATTCAGCGCGGCGATGACGGGTGCAAGCGGGCTGCGGCCTTAATCTTCGTCGAGAAGGCGATGCATCTCCTCATCCGACCATCCGAAGTGATGTCCAAGTTCGTGGATGACGACATGCTCGATCAGCTCGGTCAGCGTCACATCCGGGCGTGTTTCGAGCTCTGCGAGCAGGGGAAGGCGATAGAGAAAAATCCGCGGGTTTTCCGGCATCGGGAAGGTGACGCTGTCATGGATCAGCGGAATACCCTGGTAGAGACCGGTCAGTTCCAGCGGATCGGTAATGCCGAAATGATCGAGCACCTCCCGGTCTGCATAGTCCTGCGCGTGGATCACGATCCGGCCGGCAGCGTGCCGGAAGCTTTCGGGCAAGCCGAGATAGGCAGCTTCAGCCATTTGCTGAAACTGCTGCAGGTCTGGTTGTCTGCCGGAATGCTGCGCGGTCACAGATTAGTTTTCAGCCGTCCAGTGCGTGATGTAGCTGTTCAGAATTTCCTCGAAGCGCGCGATGTCTGCGCCGTCGAGATTCGCGTCGGACGAGATATCGATGACATAGTCGATGCCGACAATGTCTTCGCCATCTTCGCCGGGGATGACAAAGGCGCGGCCGAACGGAAAGCTGTCATTGTAACCATTGGTTTTTTCAAGCGTCGACTGATCCGCGGCTGCGCCGAGGTCGAACGTCGCGAACATCATGGCGTAGCTGCACAGCGCATCTGCATCGCAGCCGCCGAGCCTTACGGTCATATTGATATCGTCAATTTGCGCGTCGATCGTGTGAGCATCTTCGCCGACTGCCGTGGATGAAGTGAGCGTTGCTCCGTAATTGGTGAGAACGTCTTCAGCGTCGCTCGCTGTCATCGGCTGAGCGGTTGCCGTCATGCCCAGAAAGGCTGCGCTGGCGAGAAGGAGTGCTGTTTTCATGTCGGGTCCCTGAATCAATTCTGGTGCCTGTAATTGTAGAATTTGCAGGTGAACGCCGGATGACTGACGATCGACCTGACTATTCTTGAGGCGCCAGAGACATCAAGAATGTGGCATAGCGATGATCGGAACCGAGATTCATACCGACCTCATGCCCGGTGCACACGATCGGCCCGCGGCAGAAAGCGAGATCGATCGGGATGGCGACAAATCGCGGAATTCCCGGTGTGTTCATGATGTCATCGATGTTGATGCGGCCTGGCCAGGTGCCAACGGCGCGCCTGTTGGCGAGCTGGAAGCCCAGGTCATCTTCCATCGCACGGCCAATTCTCCCCCACGGCGCCGAATTGAAGTCGCCGAGCACCAGAAGTGGCCCGGACTCCTCGGCCAGCATGTCTGCCAGCCCCTCATATTGAAGCATCTGCTCATTGGGCGGGCGGAAGGGCCAGGGGCGGGTGAAATGAACCACGAACACGGTCAGGCCGCCCAGCGGCGTCTCCAGCTCGGCGCGCAGTGTGGCAGGCTCGCCATCGTGCTTGCGAACCTGGTAGTTTGTGATCGGATACTTCGAGAACAGGCGCAGGCGTGCCTTGCCCTGGCTCGGTGAGCGGGCAACGGCGGTGTGCGGCCAGGTCTGGCGCAAGCGCGCCACATGCGGTTCGATCATGTCTTCGCGAACTTCGACCAAGGCGAGAATATCGGGCTGATCGCGCTCAACCTCGTCAACGATCCGGTCGATGACAGTGTTTTCGACGTAAATATTGTGCTGGTAGATCTTCAGTTGGGGGGCGCCCGAAATGGCTTCCGGATTCGGGGCATGCAGAATTGGCGCGCCGATGACGAGACCGCACAGTGCGGCAGCGCCAAAAAGTCCGTGGCGGGCGCTCGCACCTGCGATGATCAGGCCGATCAGCAGGATCGGCCCAGCGACCAGCATCCAGATCGAAGGCAACAGAAATTGCGAGAGAACGTCGAAAAACCAGTGATCACGCGAGAAGAGCGCGCCGATGATGCTCATGATCGAACCGATCACCAGGGCATCCACAACCAGGGCCAGTCTCCCCACAAGACGTGCCATCTGATTACTCTGCTGCTGAATTGACGGGATCGTCCTCAAGCGATTCCAGCATGGCGCGAGCGGCGTCGGCGATCACCGTGCCCGGCGGGAAAATGGCGGTTGCACCGGCCGTGCGAAGCGCGTCGAAATCGCCGGGCGGGATGACGCCGCCGACCATGATCTGCGTGTTGACAGCGCCTTCATTACCGAGAGCTCGCTTCAGCTCAGGCACCAGCGTCAGGTGACCGGCTGCCAGCGATGAGGCCGCGACGATATCGACATCCTTTGCCCGGGCATCGCGGGCGGCTTCCTCTGGCGTCTGGAAGAGGGGGCCGATTTCGACCTCCCAGCCAAGATCCATGAGGGCTGACGCAACGACCTTCTGGCCGCGATCATGACCGTCCTGACCCATTTTCGCGATGTAGATCCGGGGTTTGCGGCCATGCTTGCCAGCGAAGGCCTCAGCGAGGTTGCGGGCTTCCGCTGCCTTGTCGTCCTTGCCGATGGAGCCACCATAGACGCCCTTGATGGAGCGGATGACGGCCTGGTGGCGGCCCTGGCTGCGCTCAACGGCCTCGGAGATTTCACCGACGGTCGCCTTGGCGCGGGCGGCATCGACGGCGAGCGCAAGCAGGTTGCCTTCGGTGCCAGCGGCAGCGGCAGCAATGGCATCGAGCTTGGCGTCGACCTCAGCCTGATTGCGGTCCTTCTTCAGGCGCGCGAGCTTGTCGAGCTGCATGCGGCGGACGGTGGCATTGTCCACCTTCAGCACCGGCACATCCTCATCCTGGTCGAGGTGGAACTTGTTGACGCCGACAACGGTCTGCTCGCCGCTATCGATGCGCGCCTGCGTGCGGGCGGCCGCTTCTTCGATGCGCAGCTTCGGCACGCCTTCCTCGATGGCCTTGCGCATGCCGCCGAGCTTCTCGACTTCCTCGATATGCTCAAGCGCCTTGGCGGCGAGATCGTGTGTCAGGCGCTCGACATAGTAGGAGCCGCCCCACGGATCGATGGTCTGGCAGGCGCCGCCTTCCTGCTGCAGGAAGAGCTGCGTGTTGCGCGAGATGCGGGCCGAGAAGTCGGTCGGCAGGGCAAGCGCTTCGTCGAAGCTGTTGGTGTGCAGCGACTGGGTCTGTCCGCCGACAGCCGCAATGGCTTCAAGGCAGGTGCGGATGACATTGTTGTAGACGTCCTGCGCCGTCAGCGACCAGCCGGAGGTCTGGCTGTGCGTGCGCAGAGACAGGGACTTCGGATTCTTCGGCGAGAACTCCTTCTCGACCAGTTTGGCCCACAAGAGACGGGCGGCGCGCATCTTGGCGACTTCCATGAAGGTGTTCATGCCGATCGCCCAGAAGAAGGAGAGGCGCGGGGCGAACTTGTCGACATCGAGGCCAGCGGCAACGCCAGCGCGAATGTATTCGATGCCATCTGCGAGCGTGTAGGCCAGCTCCAGGTCCGCTGTCGCACCGGCTTCCTGCATGTGATAGCCGGAGATGGAGATGGAGTTATATTTCGGCATGTTTTCAGACGTGTAGGCGAAGATGTCCGAAATAATGCGCATGCTTGGCTTGGGCGGATAGATATAGGTATTCCGCACCATGAACTCTTTGAGAATGTCGTTCTGGATCGTCCCGGCGAGCTTGTCTGGGGAAACGCCTTGTTCTTCGGCGGCGGCGATATAGAGCGCGAGGATGGGCAGCACGGCGCCATTCATCGTCATCGACACCGACATCTGGTCGAGCGGAATGCCCGAGAAGAGCGTGCGCATGTCGTAGATGCTGTCGATGGCAACGCCTGCCATGCCGACATCGCCGGTCACGCGGACATGGTCAGAGTCGTAGCCGCGGTGGGTGGCCAGATCGAACGCGACCGACAGGCCTTTCTGGCCGGCTGCGAGGTTGCGCCGGTAGAAGGCGTTGGAGTCTTCAGCGGTCGAGAAACCGGCATATTGCCGGACGGTCCAGGGCCGCTGGGTATACATGGTCGGGTAGGGACCACGACCGAACGGCGCTAGGCCGGGGAAGTCGTCGAGAAAGTCGAGGCCTTGCGTGTCCTCAGCTGAATAAGCTGTTGCCAGGTCGATGCCTTCCGGCGTGTCCAGCGTGCGTTTTCTGGCGTCAGACGGCGCCGTCGCATCTGGCGTTTCGAGGTCGAGCTTGGTGAAATCGGGGAAATTTGTCATGCCTCAGTCCACTTTCGTGCAGGAGGTGAGTTCGTTGTCGGCACTCGTGATGAGCGTGCGATCGTCGACGTGGAGAATTCGGGCTTCGGTAGGTGGGCCGTTGACGAGACCGTCCTTGATCGCCTGGGCCATCTCGTCAGAAGAAACGCCATTGATGAAGCCTTCGGCTCTTGAGAATTTGTAATCGCTTTCGGTGATCAGGTCGCCATCGACAGTGATCGTCGCCACCAGCTTGTAGGAGATGTTGGCGACAACGCCATTGTCCAGGATCATCTCCATTTCGCCATCGCGCCAGGATGCTCCACCGAAACCGTAGAACTGCGTGTGCTGTCCCTCGCCGGTGTTGTCATTGATCTGCACCGAACAATTCCATTTGCCGAAGATGTCCATCAGCGTGAGCGCCGAGGCCGAAGGGCTCAGCGCCAGTGAGGTGATGATCAGGGCGGGAATAGCCGCGCGCTTCATTTTGCGACTCCAATCTCGGCTTGCGCGAGTTCGAGGACATCGACAGCGTCGCAGCCCATGAAGAGGTTGGTGTCGATACCGGCGCCTTCGAATTTGCCGGCCAGGAAGACGCGTTGGGCGCCGGCCTTCTTCAGCGCTTCAGCGGCTTCTACGGCTTCATCCTCATAGCGCTTGTCGGCGCCGCAGATGACGGCAATGCGGCAGCTAGACGCCTTGAAGCCGGCGGCGGTGTCTTCTGGTGTAGCGGGCGGGACAGGCGGCTCCTTTGCCTCGATGCCGCCAGCGGCGAAGAGGTTACGGACAAAGTCGACCCGGGCATTGTGCTCGGCAAGCGGGCCGAGTGTTGCAATGTAGGTGGACGGGCGCGCGCCTTTGGCCGCTTCGTACCCATTGGCGCGGTCGCGCAGGGCTTCAAAGTCGCGGGCGAGGTGGATCGGCTGGAGGGCGGCGGCGGTGGTGGGTGCGCCGTCCTTCTCCGGCAGGTCTTTCAGGAAGCTGCGGAGCCCTTCGCTCGAGACGGATGTTGCCGAGCTCTCAAAATCGACATCGGCGATAGGCGCGTCGTCGGCGTCGAGCAGCGGAAACTCGCTGACGCCGGTGATCGGCACCTTGCGTTTCGCGATGGCCTTGAAGCGGGTATCGCGCATGTCGGCGATGCGGCTTTGGAGCTTGCCATCCATCAGGCTCTGGACGAGGCCGCCTTCAGCTTCAATGGCCTGAAACTCTTTCCAGGCGGCTTCGGCGAGGTCGTCAGCGAGCGTCTCTTCGAACCATGAGCCGCCGGCCGGGTCGGCGACGCGGCCGAGGCGGGACTCTTCCATGGCGATGATCTGCGTATTGCGGGCGGTCCTGCGTCCAAGCTCTTCAGGCGTGCCGAGCGCTTCGTTGAACGCGCGGACGGTGACGATGTCTGCGCCACCAACGGAGGCTGCGAAACCGGCGGCTGTGTTGCGGAGCATATTGGTCCAGGCATCATAGCGCGTCAGCATCCGGGCGGAGCTGACGGCCTGCAGTTTCATCGGTTCGGCATCAAGCTCCATCGCGTCCAGCACGCGCGCCCAGAGGCGGCGGGCGGCGCGGAGCTTTGCGATTTCGAGGCCGTAATTGGCGCCGGTTGCGACGGTGAAGATGGTCTGCGCCGGGACGGCGTTGATGTCGTAGCCGACCTTGTCGAGGCGGCGCATTGTGTCGACAGCATGGGCCATCAGCGCGCCCAGTTCCTGGGCCTCAGACCCACCGGCCTCGTGCACAGTGCGAGCATCGACGCGGAGCGTTGTCGACTTGGGATAGCGAAGACAAAGCAGGCGCGAGAGTTCGGCTGTGCGGACGAAGGCGTCGTCGATTCCGCCCTCAATCTCGCCGGTGCGCATCAGCAGACCGATCGGGTCAATGTTAAAGGCAAATTGAAGCTTGGCGGCCTCCCCGCTTTTCTCGCCCCAGAGCGCGAGCAATCCGGCAATCGATGTGCCGGAGCCTGCGCCGCGATGGTCGAGTGCAATGGTGGCAATGTCTGCGCGAACGCCGTCCAGCGCGGTGGCCAGTGTCGTTGCATCGTGGATGGCAACGCCATTCGCGCCGGTACAATCAACAGCAATCTCAACAGAAGAGACGCCGCGCTCAAGGTCGCGCAGGATCTCGGTATTTGTCTCGGCTGGGTCAGGGTGCGTGAAGGTCTGACGGATATCCCAGGGCAGGAAAGCGTCTGGCTCTGCGGTGTCGCCGCGCAGGTAGGGCGCATCGCCGGGCGCGCCGAGCGGGTCGGTTGAGCTTTGAAAATCGCTTTCGCGATAGAGCGGTCGAACGGCGATACCGTCATCTGTGTGGCGCGTGATGCGCTCGATGCCGCCGCCTTTCAGAGCCTTCTCTACCGCTTCCAGCCACTGGGCTTCCGTGGCGTCTTCAAAACCGGCGCTCAGAGAAAGAAAACTGTCTGCCATCAACCTATCCGTATTTCCTCTTATCTGAAGCGTATAGGGGCGTTCGGGCTGGCAAGGTCAAGGCCTTCTCCAGCGTCAGGGGATGGGGCGAGATGTAGCAGCAAGCGCCAGCGCGGGGAGACAGGGACTTGACGACTCGCAAAAGAGCGTGTGCAAATGAGAAGCATTCGCAACTATGGCAGCAAGGAGATTGGGATGGCATATCTTGGACGGGACGCGCTGAGTGGGGAGAGAAGCCTGTCGGGGCCTGCGCCGTCGGGGGGCATGACACACGCTGCAGACAGCCTCGCGACCGAGCTGCGGCACGATGCGATCTGTAATCGCTACAACAGGCGGGCCGGTGAAGCAGACGGCGCGTCTACCATCGAGCAGATGCAGCTTCTCGACTGGATCGAGAGCCAGTGCAGCGTTACGCGCGTCTGGCTTGATCGTCTGATCGCGGCGGGCGACCCGGATGACATGGTCAGCCTCATCCACCGTCAGGCGGCCTGGCTCGAGCTGGTTCGGGACCGGTTGGAGAATCACTGAATTTCAGGGCGGACGTTTTCGTCGCTATCCCGCAAATCCGGCAGGCCGATTCCGGGCCGATTCCAGGCCGATCCTAGGCCGATTTCAGGCCGATGGTGTGCCGGCCCCGGCGCAGGCCGCCGGTAAACAAGCCAAGCGGCGGATGGACGGCGTGCTTTCCTCGCCGCATCGCCCGCCGCCCTTCATCCTTCGGCCAATCGCTCCGACCGTGGGCCGTTTAGCGTATGATCAAAGGGCATGCAGACGCGCGCCGATATCACAGAGATACCGCCGGGGCGCATCCTGACGCTGCTGGCTTTCTATGCCGCGCTGTCGAGCGGGCTGTCCTTTGCCAAGGCCGCGGCGAAGTCGCGGATCGCTGAGAGCACGGGCAAGCTCTGGGCGCAGCGCTGTGGGCTGCAGCGAGCCGAGCTGGATGCCGAGACCGAGGCGGCGCGGATCGAGCGGCTGATCGGTTGGGCGCTCAGCCTGCAGGAAGTAGGGCGCGTCGATGAGGCGGCCGCCTGCGAGGCTGAGGCACGGCGCGTTGAACGCATGCTGGCGCGGCTGGGTGCCCGGCGCGCCGCTGCGGATGCGCAGGATGATCGAAGCGCGGAGCAGGTGGCGGCCTTTCTCGCGCGTGTGTCGCCGGATCCGTGGACGGCCTGGGACACAGTGACGGTTTACTATGCCGGGCTGAGAGCGCGTGGGGCGGTGCTGGAGCCGGACGGCAAGGTCAGCTGGCCGGGCGATGTGCCGGCGGATGTGAGCGTGCCGGACTGGCTGCCCGAAGCGCCTTGGGCCGTCTTTGATGAGCGCGGTTGGGAGGAGGTAGTTGGGGCGGCGTTGCGGCTGTTATGAGCTCATGGCCGAAGAGGCGCTGGCCAATTTGGACACGCGCGCGCTCCGTGTGGTTAGCGCCTGAACCTCAGTCTTCCGACGTGGCGTCCTTTATCCATTCCATGCGCAAGCGCAGGGCTTCGCCGGCCAGCGCGTTGGAGGTGGCTTTCATGTCGTGGTCGGTCTGAAGCAGTGCCTGCATGTCGGAGAGGCTTTGCTCCATTGCCGCCAGGATGTCGGCCAGGACCTGCTTTCGTTGGCGGGGCGGCAGCGACTTCAGATAATCCACCCTTGTCCGGAAAGGGTCAGCATTGAGCTTGCAGGCCAGATCTGGCGCGGTCGCCCAGTCATGGAGCGCGGCGATGCCTTGCTCAGTGGCTGACAGAGACCGCGTGCCCCGGCGGTCTTCGAGGGCCTTGCTGGCGATGAGCCCGGCCGCCTCGAGCCGCTTGATCGCGGGATAAACGGCGCCTGCGCTGCCGCTCCAGTCTGGCGTCAGGGAGGTCTGGAATGCGCTGCGCACCTGGAAGGCGGTTGAGCGCCCCCGCAGATGGATTTCGAGCATGATCGCGCCTTCCAGTTCGCTCAACACTTGACAGGACTCCAGTGGCTAAATAGCAATTTAGTACTAATCGAACTAAATTCAAAACAGGGTTGTTGCAGATGTCTAGATCAGTCTCTCGCCGGGCAGCAATGGCCCAGATCATGGGTGGCGCGGCGCTGGCGGGGTGTGCGGGCGCGCAGGCGAGCAAACTTGTCGGTGGAGCGGCCGCACAAACCGGCGGGACAAGCGGCGCTGATGTGGCCCCGAAAGGCGATGTTGAAGGGGTGTTCGATCTCTACATCGCGAACCATCGGCCGATGGCGCTTATGTCATCCGGCGGCGGTGTACCGGTTCCGGTCTTGTTCGACACCGGCTCAAACGGGAACATGATCAACAAGCAGATTTTCGACCAGTTCGGCCTGTCCAGATTGCCCAATCACAAGTCCTTCATCACCGATGCGGAGGGCCACACGATCGAGACTTATGCGGCCAGGGTGCCGGATATGCAGCTCGGCTCCATCAGGCTGCCCGAGCCGGTCATGGATGTTACCGACTATCGGGACGGCGACGAGTGCGGGATTATCGGGCCGGCCCTTTTTGAGGGCAGCCTGGTCTTCATGAATATGCCAAAGCAGAGCGTTTATGTGCGCCGGGGCACGGCTGAGCCGATGCCTGTCCCGAATGCCATGCCTTATTCTGGCAAGCCGGGAGACGGTCTGCCGGTCATGTCGATTTCGGTCGAGGGCGTAAGCGGTGAAATGAGCGCGATAATCGACACGGGAAAGGACGGTGCGCTCCAGTTCCCGGAAGAGATGATCGACTCGCTGCCGCTGGTTGCGCCGCCACGGCAGGTCGGAACCGCCACGACCGTCTTCAAGACCGTGCCCGTCTACGGCGCCACGATCGATGGCGATGTGAAGATTGGCTCCAGAACGCTGCACCGGCCAGATGTGATTTTTCATGGCGACCGCCCGAAAGTCGGTATGCCTGTGCTGGAGAGCCAGAGGTTCTGGCTGGAGCCGCATCGTCAGCGCGCCTGGGTGGCAAGCGAGCGTGCCTTGCCGGAAGAGATGGCGGTCAGCCTTGCTGGCGAATTTGGCGAACGCCGCATCACCGCTGACGAGAACGGACTTTCCTATCAGCGTGAAGGGGCGGAGCGTAAGCGCCTCAAATATCTCGGGGTCGATCAGTTCCTGTTTGAAGATGGCACCGATCTGATTTTCCGGCGCGATCCTTCCGGGGCAATATCGGGCTACACGCTCTTAGGGTCTGACGGCCGGCCGACGGAAGTCATGAAAACGAGCTGAGGCGGCAGCGACCGCCTAGGCATCCTGTCCGCAGGCGCGGCGGAAGCGGCGCACCGTTTCGGCCATGCCATAGGTCAGCGCGTCGGCGGTGAGGCCGTGGCCGATGGAGACTTCGGCAAGCTTCGGGATGCGCGCGACAAGGGCGGGCAAATTGGCGACGGTGAGGTCATGACCGGCATTCACGCCAAGGCCGAGCGCGTGGGCGGCATCGGCTGTCTCGCCGAGGCGTTCGACTTCGCGCGCGGCGGCACCGTCATCGCCCCAGGTGGCACCATAGGGGCCGGTGTAAAGCTCGATCCGGTCTGTGCCGGTCGCGTGCGCGGCGTCGATGCCGATGGGAGTGGGATCTGCGAAGAGCGAGACGCGGGCGCCCGATTGCTTGAGGCGCGCGACGATGCTGGCGAGGCGGTCCTTCTGGGCCACAAAGTCCCAGCCATGGTCGGAGGTCGCCTGGCCGGGATCATCGGGGACGAGGGTGACCTGATGCGGGGCGATCTCTTCGACGAGGGTGAGGAAGTCACCGGTCGGATAGCCTTCAATGTTGAACTCGCGGTCCGGGAATTCGCTGGCGATGAGGGCTTTCAGCTCTGGCAGGTCGGAGCGGCGCGTGTGGCGCTCGTCGGGGCGCGGATGGACCGTGAGCCCGGACGCGCCGGCCTCGAGCGCGATGCGGCCGAGGCCCGTGACGCTCGGCCAGGGCAGGTCGCGGCGATTGCGGAGCAGGGCAACGGCGTTGAGATTGACGGAAAGGTCGGTCATTGGCGGGCGATATCCATACGCAAACGTGTCGCCGAGCATGTAGGCCTTCTCAGCCCGGAACGCCAGAAGCCGATGAAAGTCAGGCGGCCTGGACGCGCGCCGGTCACCGCCCTCCGATTTTACTTTTCAACCTCAGGCGGCAGCAGTAAGGTCGTTACGTGGGCGTAATGAGTGGGTTGGGACGTGCGAGAAGTAAAGACGAAAGGCGGCGAAGGCGCGGCGCGGTTCTTCGATCCTGCGACGCTGACCAATTTTGCCTGTTTTTCAGCCCTGTTCGCATTCATCTGCGGCATGATCCTTGGCACCGATGGGGTGCAGCCAGTGCTCGCGGCCTGTCTGGCGGGCGCGATCATAGTGTTCTGGACACTGTTCCAGATGCTGCGGCTCCAGGCAGTCTGGATGCGCTACCGGGTGGCGCTGTCTACGCCGCCGCGTGAGCGCACCGAGAATCAGCACAGACGGATCGAGCACGGATTTATCGAGTTCTTTGCGTATCTTGCGATCAGTCTGGGCGCATTAGCGCTATGCGCTTATTTCGCATCTGAGCAGAAGCCGATTGGGGGGCTTACTCTCAGTGTTGTTGGAGACGAAGCTGAGGCCCATCAATTGGCCGGTTTCGTTGTGGCTTTTTTTGTGTCGTTTGCTCCGTTGGTCTCTGGTTTTGTGAGATTCACCTTCGAAGAGGCGGAGAGAACTAAGCGGCAAATATTTTATAGCGATGTAGTTAGCGACCTCAGTTTCTGGACGACCGCAGTCGTCGTGTCTGGTCTAGTCGTTCTGGCTTGGGCTGCTGCTGGTGACATGTTCACCATGGAGGAGGACTTTGGTGTGTTCATCACCGGGCTGGTCCTTTCGGTCTTTTTCGCAATTATTTTGACGCCTCACGTCATGAGATTTTTGAACAATCGCCACGAACAGATCGTTATCGCGGCTCCCGCTTCAAACGGCCTAAGTCTCTTGCACCCCGGGCGAATTGTTAGTCAAATTGACTCCGTTCTTGTCAGGTTCGTGGCGCCGCTGTCCGGAGCGACCCAGTGTGGCCCATTTGTACCCCACCTCTTGGTGATTGTCGTAGTTCTGCCGTTGAGCGCTTTGGGCTACGTTCTGGCAGCGCCGTGGGGACTGGTGCCAATTGTAACTGCAATGTTGATCGCGCTAGCTTTAGGTCGGCGTTGGGCTTGGGTCGAAGAGGATCGCGAAACCGCTTCTCGCCTGCGAACGACTCAAGGAAAAGAAATTAAGATTGGTTTTGATAACGACCTCAAAGATGAAGCACTACTCGGCTACGCCTCGCTCTTTATTCTCGTGCCGCTAGCGCTGCACCAGCTCCAAGGCTGGACCAATTCCTTCGTCTACGACCCACAATTTTCGAGCAATAATGCCTTCTTTGACTGGCTCCGATTCTTCGGCGCCGAACTCGCCAAGGCCGTTCCGTTCGTTGACTGGTGGGAAATCTACAATGTCGATATCGAGACTCCCTACAATGCGACGCTCAGCGACGACCCGATTGCCAAACATCTAACTTTTGCCGCCCGCGCCATGGTGGACCTTGTCATTATGGCAGCGCTGTTTCAGGCGATCAGTCTTTGGCAAAGGTCTCGTACCCACAACAGGCTCTACGATAGTGGACAGTTGGATACATTTGATCCCTTCACAGAAGTGAATTTCTTCGAGAGGGGAATGATATGGGATCCGCTCAATCGCAAGTTCCGGCCCAAGGACGAATTCGAGAAGCGTGTCAATCTTCATGTTAATCGCCGACGCGAACTTAACCTGTCAGCTACACCGTACAGCCAAAAACGTCTGAGCGAATTGATGACCTCGCCAATACGGGATGTGAACGAAGGCGCGAATTGGATGATTAACGAGTTTGGCGTATTGGCCGGCACGCCTGCTCAGCAGCTTGCACAGCTGCGACGAAGACTTCGGTCAGTTAAATTTTTGAATGCTTTACAAAGAGATAGCGAATCCGACCGCTTTTATGTTCGCGAACAGAAAAGTGAACTTGAGCGAGTATTGCTTGAACTAGAGCGAAGGCCCGATTTGGTCACAGACGTTCAAGTCGGCGATCTGGTCAATATTCTCATTGCTGTCCGTGATCTACCGGACTTCACCTCCGCTGAGGTCACAGCAGTAAAGCTATTCGAGCGGCAGCTTACGCGTCGCTCATTATTGGCGTTGTACAATCTTGTAATGGAAGAAGAGCATCGAACATCGGTTGCCGGGTCTGATCTTCAGGCTGCTATTGAATACGAGTTTGGTTCCAACAGTTATCTCTACACCGGCCTCGCTCCTATGCGTTCTAAAATTTATTCCGCGATAGAGACGCATGGCCTTTCAATAAAACGAGAGTCCGATCGAATGGAAATTGTGAAGTTTCTCGACTGGATGGGGCGCAAAAAGCCTGAGCCTTACGGAATTGAAGGCGATCGAGCAAAGCTCTCTCGCGAACGCGCGTCCTCGGCCGCCACGCTCATATCGTCAGGTCTTCGCATCCTTGCAGAGTGACTCGGCACGCAACTCACGTAAAGTCGCCTAAATTCTGTCTTGCTCCCGGTCCCACTCCGTCCTTTAGTGTAGTGGACTAGCGCTCCGTTAGAGGGTGTTGGCGACTAGGGAAGGACATTGTGAATGAGACTATCGACGCCGCGAATCCCGCCGCTCTCCGATGAGGAAATGGGTGAGGAGCAGACGCAGCTTCTGGGGGAGCGGTTCAAGACGGGGAAGGTGTTCAACATCTTCCGTACGCTGTCGCGCTCGCCCAAGGCGTATAAGCGTTTCATGCTGTGGGGCGGCTATATCCTGTCGGATGCGAATGACCTGCCGGAACGCGAGCGTGAGCTTGTCATCCTGCGCGTGGGGTTCAACTGGAAATCCGGCTATGAATGGGCCCAGCATGAGCGGATCGGCCTGCGCTCCGGCCTCTCCAAAACCGAGATTGCGCGCGTCAAGCTGGGCCCAAAAGCCGATGACTGGAGCCCTGAAGACACTGCGCTGCTGCAGGCGACGGACGAGCTGACGACCGATGCCTTCATCACCGATGAGACCTGGGCGCGGCTGGCTTTCCTGTCGGAGAAGCAGAAAATGGATCTCGTCATGACCGTTGGTCAGTATACGCAGGTTTGCATGATGCTGAACTCTTTCGGGGTCCAGCTGGATGATGATCTGACGCTCGATCCGGACCTGAAAAAGTGAGCGATATCGATGTGTCCGGGCGGCTGGCGGGCAAGGTCGCGGTCGTGACCGGAGCCGGTCAGACGCCGGGGCCGACGGTCGGCAATGGCAAGGCGATGGCGATGCTCTTTGCGCGGGCCGGGGCGCGCGTCCTGTGCGTCGACTGGAGCTCGGATCGGGCCCAGGCGACGGTCTCGGCCATTCGCGAGGAAGGCGGCGAGGCCTATGCCCGGGTCGCCGATGTGTCTGACCCGGATGGCGCGAGCATAATTGCACTCACGGCGCTCGAATCCTTTGGGCGGATCGATGTACTGGTGAACAATGTCGGCATTGGCGGCACGGGCGACGGACCGGCCAAATACCTCACCGAACACGCCTTCGACCGTATACTGAGTGTGAACTTCAAGGCCGCCTGGCTGGTCATAAAGGCCTGCTTGCCGATGATGGAAGACAGGGGTGGCTCGATCATCAACATCTCGTCGCTCGCCTCCATCGCGGGATCGCAGATGCTGGCCTATGAGACAAGCAAGGCCGCGATGAACCGGATGACGCAATCGGTGGCGCTGTCGGGCGCGAAGAAGGGCGTGCGCTGCAATGCGATCCTGCCGGGCCTGATGGATACGCCGATGGCGATTGTGGGCATGTCGCAGCGGCGCGGCATCAGCCATGATGCGCTGCGCGAAGAACGCGCCGCCCGCGTGCCGATGGGCCATATGGGCACCGGCTGGGATACCGCGCACGCCGCGCTGTTTCTGGCCAGCGATGAAGCGAAATTCATCACCGGCGTGCTGCTCCCCGTCGATGGCGGGCAGGGCGCGCGGGTGGGTTAAGGGCCGGTCCGGTCCGTTCAATAGCTCGACCTGGCCCCTTTCCTCCGGATGCTTCGACTAGAACCGGTAGCGGATGCTGGCGCGGATCTGGCGGGGTTCGACGGGTTTGAAGTGGATGTCCTCGACTGGGGAGGCTTCGCCCCGTAGCTGCGACTCGAAGAAGTAGGTGATGTCGCTGTCTTCGGCGTCGAACGCGTTCAGCACTTCAAGCCCGAAGGTGATCTGCTGCCAGTCATAGGTGGCACCGAGATTTACGATGGTGGTCGGGTCGGAATAGGCTGAGCCGTCTTCGATGAGGGGCGACTCGCCGAAATGGCGCAGACGCGCGCTGAGTGTCAGCGGATCAAAGCGGAAGAGGGCGCCGCCGGAGAGGACGGTCTCGATCGAGTTTGGAATCTTGTCGTCGCTGCCTGGAATGTCGAACCGGCCATCGGTGACGGAGACGGCAAGGTCGCCGACAAACCAGTCATTCGGCCGCCAGAAAGCGGTCGCTTCGACACCGTTGCGCACGGTCGCATCATTCACTTCGGTCGTGCCGGCATCGCCAACGAAGACGAGTTCGGAATCGAGTTCCAGATGGAAGAGCGCGATTGTGGTCTTCAGGTCGCCGGTTTCAAACCGGGCCCCGAGCTCGGCGCCCTTGGCTTTCGAGAAGAGCGGTACTGTATCGGCCGGGCCACCGGTGGCCGGGTCGATCTGGATTGTGGCGCCGCGGACGTCATTGGAGTGAAAACCTTCGCCGTAATTGGCGTAGAGCTCGATATTGTCATTGGCGCGCCAGGCGAGCGCCGCGCTTGGTGACAGGAGTGTGTCGTCAGCCTCGCCGCTATTGATCGGCAGGGACAGGGCCGTCACGTCGGCGTCCAGATAGTCGCCGCGAAGACCGACAGTGCCGCGCAGGGATGGGGTGAACTGGTAGTCGGCCTGACCCCAGATGCCGACGCTGAATTCTTCGACGCTGTCGAGGCGGACCGTGTTGATTGGCTGCCGCTCGACCGTGTTGAACAGGCCGACTTCCTTGATGTCGTCAAAGCGGGTTTCGGCGCCGAGGGTCAGGTCGAGATTTTCGCTGGCCGGTATGGTGTGGGTGAGGCGGCCGCCATAATAGGTGCGATCATCGGTTTGCTTGATCTGGTCGCCATTCACCGGGTCTTCGAGGAAGTAGGTGAAGTTGCTCCAGAGGGAGAAGTCGTAGGAGACTGCGTAAGCCGACGCGGTCGTTGTGGCGCCGCTGGCATGGTCATATTCGACCTCAGAGGACAGGCTGTAGCGGCTGGTGCTGCCGCCAAGACTGTCATCGATGGAGCCGAAGCGGTCAATCAGGCCGCTCTGGACAGCGCGGAGCGGGATCTGATCTGAGGAGTCCCAGGCATTGTCATAGCCGGTCAGGGAGACTTCATAATGAAGGTCGCCTTTCTGGCCTGAGATCTTGGCCAGACCGCTCAGTTTTTCGAGGTTCTGGGGGACGTCCCATGGGCCGTCATAGGTCTGGTATTCACCGGCGAGCAGAAGGTTTGTCGTCGCGGAGAGGGCCGTGCTGTAGCCGCCGACGAGGCGATAATACTCATTCTCGCCGATCTTCGCTTCGATGAAGTTTTCATCCAGCGTGTCATAGGTCGTGTAGCGGGCTGAGGCGGCGACGGAGAAGTCGCCATTCGATGGAAAGTAAGGGCCCTTGCGATAATCGACGCGCTCGATGACTTCCGGAATGAAGGAGTTGAGGTCGAGATAGCCCTGGCCGTGGCCATGGGTGCGCATATTGATCGGTACGCCGTCGACGGAAATGGCAAAATCCGAACCGTGGTCGAGGTTGAAGCCGCGCAGGAAATACTGGTTGGCTTTGCCTTCGCCCGAATGCTGGGTTGCGACGATGCCTGGGATGACCTCGACAAGTTCGCCGGCGCGGGAGATTGGCCGGTCTTCAAAGTCGGCATAGCCCACCACGCCCTCGGAAGCGGCACCGGCTTCGCCGATCAGTTCAAGGCCGCGTCCGTGGACGGTGACGGAGTCGAGACGATTATTGTTGGGATCGTCCTGTGCTGTAGCAGGTAATGCAGTTAGAGCCGCTGCGACGACGTATATCATGCGCATGAATTTCTTCCCTTTGTGATCTCTGAAATGGGACTTTGGCCCACTTAAGTATAGCTGAGTATCGCAATCGAGTTGCGAGTCAATCGCAATAAGCCGATTTATTTTGAGGTCTTCGCTGTTGATCACATCGGGCAGGGCCGATTTGTCGGAGCCATTGACGTTTATCTGAGCATCTGAGTTGATAAGGCGAAGGTCAGCGTACCGACCCGCGAATTACTGGATGAATGAAGGAAGCGGAATGGGACTGTCGCCTGCGAAAATCATCGCCGCCCTGATCGTCATGCCAGGCATGTCCAGCGCATGACCGGCATTCTTGAAAATCCGCTTGAGCTGCCATGCGGGCAGGTTCTGCCGAACCGGCTCTGCAAGGCGGCGATGACGGAGCAGATTGCCGGGCCGAGGAATGAGGCGAATGAAGGTCATGCGGTGCTCTATCGCGCCTGGGCGGACAGCGGTTGTGGCCTGCTGATCACGGGCAATGTGCAGGTCGATCCGGCCTGCCTGGAAGCGCCGGGCAATATCGTGATTTGCGGCGAGCAGCGACCTGAGCATCTAGAGGCGCTGAAAACCTATAGCGCGGCGGCAAAGGCCGAAGGCGCGAAGATCTGGATGCAGATCAGCCATGCCGGACGCCAGACCCCGAAGATTGTAAATCCTGAGCCGCTATCGGCCTCGGATGTCCAGCTCGCACTGCCGGGCGGCCAGTTCGGCAAGCCCCGAGCGATGACGTGCGACGAAATCCGTCAGACCATTGAAGCGTTCGCTCACTGCGCCAAAGTGGCAAAGGAGACGGGCTTTGACGGCGTGCAGGTACACGGCGCGCATGGCTACCTGATTAGCCAGTTTCTCTCGCCACGGTCCAATTTGCGAACGGATGAATGGGGCGGGCCGCTGGAGAACCGCGCACGGCTGCTGCTTGAGACCGTTAATGCCGTTCGGGCGGCCGTCGGCCGGGATTTCGGTGTCGGCGTGAAGCTCAATTCGGCAGACTTCCAGAAGGGCGGTTTCAGCTTCGAGGAGTGTATCCAGGTGGTCGAATGGCTGAATGACACGTCGATCGACCTGCTGGAAATTTCCGGCGGCAATTATGAGCAGCCCAAGCTGCTCGGCATTGATGGTTTGCAGGCGCCGGAAGAGCAGGCGGTGCGAGAAAGCTCAAAGGCGCGGGAGGCGTACTTTGTCGACTATGCCGCCATGGTGCGTGAGCGCGCGAAGATGCCGATCATGGCGACGGGCGGCTTCAGGACGCTGGCGGCGATGGAGGAGACCGTGTCGGCTGGCATGGCGGACATGATCGGGATCGGCGCGCCCCTCTGCTCTGATCCACACGGGGTGAAAAAGCTGCTGGCGGGGGAGGCGGGCAGGCTGGAGAATTACGCCAAGACGATGCGGCTCGGCCCCGGTTTTCTGGGGCCGAACAGCAAGATCGGCATGGTGAAAATGATCAACGCGCTCGGCCAGATGGCGTGGAATTATATCGCCATCGAAGCGATGTCCGAGGGACGCGAGCCGCCGCGCGACATTGGGCTGCTCAGCGCGTACATGCGCCATGCAGGCAAGCAAAAGCGGCAGGCCAGGGCGCTCATTCGCTAGAGCGCGATCATCCGCTCGGCGCCAATCGCTTTCAGGAACGCCTCGTCATGGCTGATCACGATGATGGCGCCGTCCCAGTCTCTGAGGGCGGCCTCCAGAAGCTCGACGCTTTCAATGTCGAGATGGTTGGTCGGCTCATCAAGCATGAGAAGCTCGGGCGGTTCAGCGCCGGCAAAGGCAACGGCGAGGCCGGCCCGCAGGCGCTCTCCACCTGAGAGGGTTCCGGCTTTCTGGAGTGCGGCGTCTCCGCGAAACGCAAACCGGGCGAGGCGGGCTCTCAGCTCATTCTCATTGAGCTCTGGCAGGAGGGTTCGGACGTTCTCAAGCAGCGTCTCTCCGGCGTTGAAGGCGGAGACGTGCTGGTCGAGGACGGCGGTGCGTTGCGAGTGGCGGGTTATGGCGCCGGATGAGGGGTTGATCCGTCCACGGATGAGATTGAGCAGCGTCGTCTTGCCGGAGCCATTGGGGCCTTTGATGGCGATGCGTTCAGGCCCGCGCAGCTCAAACGAAAGCGGCCCGAAGAGCTGGCGGCCTTCAAATGACATGCAGACGTCGCGAAGCGTCAGCAGCTGGCGGCTGGAGGGGAGGTCAGACGCGGGCAGATCAATCGAGAGCGGCGTGACGATTTCCAGCTGGGAATCAGCGGTGGCGAGCGCGTCGGCGGCTTCACCGAGCTGGCGATGGGCGATATCATTGCCGCGTCCTGCCGTCTGTTCGGCGCGGTCCTGACGTTTGTCGAGCAACATTTTTGGCTGGTCGCCGCGAGAGCGAACCGCGCGGCCACGAGAATCCGATCGCTCCTGCTTTTCGCGCGATTGCTGGATTTTCCGCTCGGTCGCCTTGAACGTATTCGCTGCACGTTCGGCTTCAGCCTGGGCGCGGGCGCGGGCGGCCTCACGCGCTTCGGCAAACTCTGTCCATCCCCCGCCGAAGATGGTGCAGCCGACCGGGGAGAGCTCGACGATACGATCGGCGTTTTCCAGGAGGGCGCGATCATGGCTGGCGATGAGGAGCCCGCCGGTCCAGGTGTCGACAAGCTGGTTGATCGCTGCGCGTCCGGCCGCGTCGAGATTGTTCGTTGGCTCATCGAGGAGAAGCAGGTCCGCCTCTTCGAGCAGAAGTCCGGCAATCGCTAGCCGCGTGCGTTCGCCGCCGCTCAGCGAGGCGATCAGGCGGTTCTTGTCGAGACCGGCGAGCCCCATATCGGCCAGCGCTTTTTCGAGGCGGGATTCCAGCGCCCAGTCGGCGGAATTGAAATCGTCAGGCGTGCCATCGCCCGCTGTGATGCGGTCAATGCGGGCAAGGTCTTCGGCGACGCCAATGGTTTCGGCGACGGTCAATGTTTCATCGAAGAACTGACGAAGGCGAGCGACCTTTCCGTTCAGGTGCATGGAGCCGCGCAAAGGCGACGCATTGTCTTCGATCGTCTTCAGCAGGGTCGACTTGCCGGACCCGTTGCGACCGACGAGGCCGACGCATTCGCGGCCAATCGAGACGGTCAGATTGTCAAAGAGAACCCGGCCTTCAGGCGTGGCAAGGGCGAGATTTTCGAGTGTGAGACAGGCAGTCATGGAGGACCTCGGAAACGGGATGAAACGTCAGCGCGAATGATGTGCGTGCGAGATCCATCGGTCTCTCCTTTCCGGGGCCTGGTGGGAGGCTTAGCTAAGGTGGTGCCATCCGGAATGCAAGCCGACACCCGAATGCCCCGGCCATACGTATATATTGGTGATATGAACCGCGATTTCTGTTATTGCGCTTGTCGGGTGCAAGGATACGGATCGCCCATTGGAGCTCGAAACCGATGCTTGAAGCCATCGACCTCTCTGAATACCTCGACCGGGTTGCCACGTGTGACAGTCGGCCGGAGCTCGACGACCTCCTGATATCGGCGTTCGAGCGCATCGGGGCGGCAGCCATTTCCGGCTATGAGTTTCCTTATGGAGGCAGCGTCTCGACCAAGGCGCTCCCGATCATCAGTACCTGGCCCGAGGAAATCCAGCAGATGTACCGCGGAGAGATGGCGGGCAATGACCCGATCATGTATGCCGCAATGACCATGGGAACGCCTGTCCACTTTCTCGACATCGAGCAGTCGCTGGCGATCTCGACCAAGACCGGGCAGGTGCTCGATGCCATGCGGTCCTTCGGTTTCAATGATGGCGTCACCACGCCGGTTTTTGCCAAGCCCGGTGCCTTTGCCTATTTCGTCGCCGCCTTCAAAGACGAACGGCCGGACATCACCCTTGCTGATATGCGGCGGATAAAGTTCCTGTTTTCAGAGTATTACTATCGGTATCGCGAGCTGGTCCGTGTGCGCGCGACGACATTGTCGCAACGCGAAAGGCAGGTCCTGGTCGCCATTGTGAACGACAAGTCGAATGCTGAAATTGCGGCGTTGCTCGGCGTATCCGAGAATACCGTTGGCACCTATGTGCGCCGGTGTTTCGAGAAGCTGGACGTGAACAGCCGCACCCAGGCGGTGCTGCGCTATCTCGGCGGCGGCGCGCTGGATCTGGCGGGCTAGGCCGGGAGGGGCAGGGGATGTTGTTGCGACGGCTGAGCCAGCATGTGAGGGCGCAGAACTTTATCGAACTCATACCACTGGAGGAACGCCTGCAGGACAATCCGCTGGTGCGCATCGGGCCGCCAAAAACCATGCCGATCACCTATTTTGGTCAGGACTTTTCGCGTACCAACCGGCGTCTTGAACTGGCTGTGCCGATCTCGGTTGCGTGTAAGGACAATGCGCTGATCAAGGACCTTTATACCTGGGAACGTTGGCAGGCCGCGCGGCCGGCCGTTGGGCGGATCCTTGCCGAGAGATACGAGGCCGACCTCGACTGGCTGGCGACGCGCAACTGAGCTGAGGCGGCGTCTCCACGTCACGGCTGGCCTGCGCGAACAGGGTCAGGCGAGCATCCAATCGAAGAACGGTTTGAGGCGCTTGAACTGCGCGAGACAGTTGGCCGGGCCGTCGTTGCCATAGGCGGTTGGCGCAGGCCTCGTCATAGGACCTGACTGGGCCTGTTATTTGTCTGGCCAGCCTTCGGGCGGGGCCCAGCCAGCGGCTTTGAGCTTCGCCTCCACGCCGTCGAGGTTTTCTCGGGCTATGGCTTCGTTGGCGGGGGGGCTTTCTGGGGTACATTCTTCGAGGGCGGCGAGATAGTGGTTTCGTGCCTCGGCCCATTGCTTTACCGACTGATCGCGGTCGCCGAGTGTTTCCATCGCACCTCCGAGATTGTTCCGCGTCATGGCCCAGTCGAGCGGGATGCGCTCTCTTGTGCGTTCTGTCAGAGCCTCGCGATAGGCTGTGATGGCGCCTTTCAGGGCCTTGTCGTCGCCGCGCTCTCCGATGGTCTGGAGCGCATTGCCGAGATTGTACTGCGTCATGGCCCAGTCGAGCGGGACGCGGTCTCTTGTGCGTTCGGTTAGAGCTTCGCGAAAGGCGGCAACGGCGTCGTTGAGGGCCGTGTCATCGCGGTGAGCTCCGAGGATGGCGAGCGCATTGCCGAGATTGTTCTGCGTTGCGGCCCAGTCGAGCGGAACGCTTTCTCTTGTCAATACCGTCATGGCTGCGCGATAGGCAGTGATGGCGTCGTTCAGGGCCTTGTCATCGCCGCGTCCTCCAAGGGTTTTGAGCACAGCGCCGAGATTGTTCTGCGCCATGGCCCATTGGAGCGGGACGCGGTCTCTTTTGTATTCCTTCAGGGCCTCGCGACAGGCGGCGACGGCGTCGTTGAGGGCCGCGTCATCGCCGCGTACTCCGAGGGTGGCGAGCGCGCTACCGAGACTGGTCTGCGTTGCGGCCCAATCGAGCGGGACGCGATCTCTTGTGCGTTCGGTCAGGGCCTCGCGATAGGCGGTGACGGCGTCGTTCAGGGCGTTGTCATCGCCGCGCGCTCCGAGGGTCAGAAGCGCATTGCCGAGATTGTTCTGCGTCATGGCCCAGTCGAGCGGGATGCGGTCTCTCGTGCGTTCGGTCAGAGCCTTGCGATAGGCGGAGACGGCGCGGTCGAGATTGTTCCGTTCGGGATCGAGAATGCCGCGCTGGTATGCGGCGGTTCCCTCATTATACTTCAGTCGAGCCCAATCTTCGGCATCGAAGGGCTGAATGAGGCGAGCAGCGCGGGCAAAGTGATCGGCGGCTTTGATGTAGCGGCCCTCAGACATAGCGAGATCGCCGCGCCGGCCTTCATTATCAGCCGCGCGGCGCAGGCGCTGTTCGCCAGCTTCCTCGTCACGCTGGACGGCTTCGGCGAGATATTTGTCAGCGGCTCCGATATCGCCCCGGTCGATGGCTTCGCGGGCAAGGTCCATTAGCGCTGCGATTTCCGGCTCGTCATTGGTGAGCCGGGCGAGTTCTTCTTCGAGTTCGGTAAGCCGCGTCGCACCTTCGACCAATTTCGTGCCCCATAGCTCGGTCGGAATCTCCTGTTTGAGAAAGCTTCGCGTAATCGTCTCGATCTGTTTCTCATTGAGGCCGATCTCTTCGGCGCGTTTGAGCGACAAGGAGCCGACGACAGCGAGAAGCTGGTCGAGTTTGACGTCCATTGTGGCGGTGCGCTCGTCCACCCTGGTCAGCGTCTCGAAATTCCGTTCCTCCAGCTCCTTCAGCGCGAGCTGCATGTCGTAAATGTCCCCGACCTTCTCTGCGATGGCGAGGAGGAGGCGGGGTTGGAATTTGCGGAAATAGTCTTCGTTCTCGATTGCGCCCATGAATGCAGCGCGGATGACATTGTCGGCGAGCTTTTTGGCGAGAGCGGAGCCGTTTTCGCCGAAATTTGACGGGTCGGTTCTGGCCAGCTGTTCCAGCACCTCTTCGGTCGCCTTGTCGGGAAACTTGCCGGCGCCTTTCGTCGTCGCGTCCGCCAATGTGGCGTAATCCATGCTGCACCGTGGGAGCGCCGTTTTCAGGGCTTCTTCGGCAATGTGGAGCTCTTTCTGGAAGTCATGTTTGCCGAAGTCTGGCAGGTCGTTGCGCCACTCATCGGCTATCCTGGCCGTTATTTTCTTGAGCGCCTTATCGCTATCGAGCTGGCTTGCATCCTTGTTCTTCCTGCGCTCTGCGTGGAAGAGCGCGACGAGAGCTGTCGCGCCGACGGCGGCTGTGACGCCAGCGGCTACGGGCGGAAAGGCGATCGCCGCCGCGCCAAAGCAGAACTGGCCCGCATAGTTCACAAGCGTGTCGTTGATCTTGACCAAGCTTCCGCCTCCTCACCATCGACCCTACGACAGGTTGAGCCGCCAATGCCAGAGCAAATCCAGGGGATCAGGGGCGGGGCCCTTGCGCCGCTTTCCCAACGTCATGGCTTGCCGGGCAGGTGCGCGCAGCTAGGTAAGGGCGAATGAAACAACTCTGAGGGAAAACGCCAATGTCCGTGCCATCCGTGCTGTCTAATCTGCGCTTGCCAGTCATTGGCTCGCCGCTCTTCATCATCTCAAACCCGGATCTGGTGATCGCGCAGTGCAAGGCGGGCGTGGTCGGATCGTTTCCGTCGCTGAATGCGCGGCCGATCTCGCAGCTGGATGAATGGCTGGACCGGATCACGTCTGAACTCGACGCCTATAACAAGGCCAATCCGGACAAGCCGGCGGCGCCCTTTGCGGTGAACCAGATCGTCCACAAGACGAATAACCGGCTGGAGGAAGACCTTGAGCTTTGCGTGAAATACAAGGCGCCGCTGGTGATCACGTCCTTGGGCGCGCGGGTGGAAGTGAACGAAGCCATCCACTCCTATGGCGGCATCGTGATGCATGACGTCATCGATACGTTCTTTGCCAACAAGGCGCTGGAGAAAGGCGCCGACGGCCTGATCGCGGTGTGCGCCGGGGCCGGCGGGCATGCCGGGCGGCTTTCACCTTTTGCGCTGATCCAGGAAATCCGGAAATTCTTTGATGGCCCGCTTGCCCTGTCAGGCTCGATCGCGACCGGCGGGGCTGTTGCCGCCGCCCAGGCCATGGGCGCTGATTTCGGCTATATCGGGTCTGCCTTCATCGCCTGCGACGAAGCCAATGCCGTCGAAGGCTACAAGGATGCGATCGTGAAATATGGCGCCGAAGATATCGTCTATTCAAACCTCTTCACCGGCGTACATGGCAACTATCTGAGACCGTCCATCGAGGCGGCTGGGATGGACCCGGATAACCTGCCGCAGAGCGATCCGAGCAAGATGAATTTCGGCTCTGGCGGTAATCAGAAGTCCAAGGCCTGGAAGGATATCTGGGGCTGCGGGCAGGGCATTGGCGCCGTGACCGAGCGCATGTCGACGGCCGATTTCGTGGACAAGCTCGCCCGCGAATATGATGAGGCTGTGGCCGCGCTCGCCAAGGGTAGGGCGTTCGCGCCTGCCGGCTGATTCTGCGGCGAGCGGACAGCGCCACTCGTTTCCTGCGAGAAGCGCCCGCCTGGCAATAGAGCCGGCTTTATTTTCAGACCGTATGTGCTGGTGAGCGATCCTCCTCATTGAAGGAGGCGGCGATGCTCTATCGTACGGTTACCGGCGCGCGGCAGGCTCTGGCAGCAGGCTGGCGCTGGCCGCATTTCTCGATTGGCGAGCTTGCCTGCCGCTGCGGCGGGCGATTCTGCGGCGGTGCATACTGGCATGATCCGGTCTTTCTCGATGGGCTCGAAGCCCTGCGTGAGGCGGCTCGCAAGCCGCTGGTGATCACGTCCGGTCATCGATGCGCCGGATGGAATGCGGCGGTCGGCGGCGCGCCGCTGTCTCAGCACAAACAGATCGCCGCTGACATCGCGCTGTCCGGTCATAACCGTTTCGCCTTGCTCAAGGCGGCAGAGCAGGCGGGCTTCACCGGCTTCGGCCTCGCGCGCAGCTTCCTTCACATCGACAGGCGGGCGGTGCCCGCGCGCTGGTTTTATCCCGGGAGCGAGGACGTATGGACGAGATAGCAGGATTGGCCGCGAGTGCGGCGGGGGGCGGACTGTTCGGATTGATCGGAACGGCGCTCGGCCGGGTCGCCGGCTTTTTCGAAGCGCGCCAGAAGCAGGCGCATGAGCGCGCAAGATGGGCGCATGAAACGGCACTGCTGGAGCTTCAGCACAGGGCGAGGGCGGCGGAAACGGAAGCCGAACTGGCGCTTGCCGAAACAAGTGGCAGCTGGGCCGGGCTGGCAGCCTCGGTGGAGGCGGATGCGGCGATCGGTGAGAGCTATCTCTGGGTAAATGCGGTTCGGGGACTGACGCGGCCAGCGCTGACCGTTCTTCTATGGCTGATCGCTTCAGGGATATGGCTTGGCGCCGATGCGGAGGGCCGCCGGGCCATCATTGAAACCGCCACATTTGCCGCGACCGCTGCCACACTCTGGTGGTTTGGCGATCGGGGGCCAGCGCAACGCCTTTCGAGGCACGATTAACCAGCGGCAGCCGAGCACCCATCGCGCAGGGGGCGGGGTAGGAATTTGCGGAGACTTGGACTTATCCGGTGAAGCGTTGCGCGCAATCCCGGAAGAGTAAGGCAGAACTGTGACGATTATATCACATGGGGCGGCATTCACATTAACACGATGCAACGCAGCATTGACCCATCTGGGATAGATGTCTCTAAATCCGGCCACAGGCGGGATTCTGGTTTGGCGAAAAACGCATTTTCGAGGGAAAATCACCCGTCCGCCTTCCTGTGTCAGGGATGGAAGTTCTTAACTGGATGTATTGGAGAAATTACGTGAAGCACGGAACGAAACGTTCAATTCGTAGCACGTTGATGATCAGCACGATGCTGATCGGCCTCACCTCGGTGACTGGCCTGCAGGCAATTGCGCAGGACACCGCCGATGAAGAGGATAACACGCGCCGCGAAGAAACCATCAGGGTCACCGGTACCCGCGTTATGTCGCAAGACTATAGCGCGACGAGCCCGGTTACCACTATTGGTGCGGCAGACATCGAACTGAGCGCAACGCTCAACGTTGAAACCCTTCTGAACGACCTCCCGCAGGTCATTCCGGGTAACACCGTTACGTCGAACAACGCAGGTGGCGAAGATTTCGCAACCATCGACCTTCGTGGTCTTGGTCCACAGCGTACGCTGGTCCTGATCGACGGCGAGCGCGTTCCTGGTTCGTCCTCGACCGGTGTTGTCGACCTTAACTCGATCCCAGCTGGTCTGATCGAGCGTATCGAAGTCGTGACCGGCGGTACGTCCGCTGTGTACGGTTCCGACGCAATCGCCGGTGTCGTCAACTTCATCCTGAAGGACGACTATGAAGGCGCAGAAGTCACCGTTGGTGGCGGCGGCGCATTCGACGGCAACGGCCGCTACGAAGCCATCGACCTTCTCATGGGCGGTAACTTCGACAACGGCAAAGGTAACGTCACCACTTACGCATCATACTTCTCGCGCGACGGCGTCAGCCAGGGCGATTATGACTATTCCCGCGTTGCTGCAGGTGTCGGCTATGGCTACGACCTCGTAAACGGCGGCTATGCTGATGGCGCAACGAGAGTCATCGACAGCTACGACGACTATCAGAATTTCCTCGGCAACATTAACTCGAACTATCCGGGTTTCACGCCTTTCGTGTTCTCCGGCGGTTCGGGTACCCCACCATGGGGCGCGATCTCCAACAGCGCGGCGAACCCGTTCACCGATCTTGCAACCAATCCGGGTACCCCGAACTTTGCAAACCCGACGACGGCTAACCCAGACTGTCTGCCAGCGGCCAATGGCAACCTGTCTTTCAATGATGCCGGTGAGCTCACCCCGTACTACAGCTCGGGATACTGTGCGATTCCAGATCGCGCAGCAGGTTCTTCGCGTTACAACTATGCGCCGGACAACTTCATCTACCTGCCGGCTGATCGTTATGGCATCCAAACGTTCGTGAACTACGAGCTGACCCCTGATGTGAACATGAAGGCATTCCTGTCCTATGTTCGCAGCCAGACTGAGGTGCAACTCGCAGCAACGCCGATTACGGGCATTTCGGTCCCTGTATCGTCACCTGCAATCGCGGGCGCAGACGGTATTGTTGGTACCGCAGACGATCCGCACCCGGACTTCTCTGCAGCGCTGAACTCGCGTCCGACCCCGGATGCGAACTTCACCTATGCATGGCGTTCGAATGGCATCGGTCCGCGCATCAGTAACTACAATAACTCGCAGCTCGTTGGCCGCGTGGCATTCGACGGCCGGATCACGGACTCCTGGAACTGGAACGTCTCCATGGGTTGGGGCCAGGGTCAGTTCACGTCCAAGGGCCAGAACAACGTGAACCGCGTTGCGCTGAACCAAGGCCTTGCTGGCTGTGACAACCTCGATCCTTCCGCTCTGCTTCCGGGCTGTGTGGACGTCGATATCTTTGGCCCGCCATCGGTCACGACCCCAGCAATGTCTAGCTTCGTCCGGACGAACATCCAGACGAACCAGGAAATCGAGCAGACAACGTTTTCGGCTTACGTCACCGGTGAGGCTTTCGAGCTTCCGGCTGGCCCAGTCGCGACCGTGTTCGGTGTCGAATATCGCGAAGATAATGTGAACTTCGTGGTCGACGACGCTCAGCGCCGCGGCGAAATTGCAGGCTTCAACGCCGTGCAGAACGTTGTCGGTTCGCAGGACGTGTACGAAGCTTATACTGAGATTGTCGTGCCGCTTCTGAGTGACATGCCTTTCGCGCACGAGCTGAACCTCGAGACAGGCTATCGCTACTCCGACTACAGCACGATCGGCAAAGCCGAAGCGTACAAGTATGGCGGTAACTGGGCCCCGACTGACTGGCTCCGTTTCCGTGCCATCTACAACAAGGCCGTTCGTGCCCCGTCCGCTCTGGAAAGCTTCCAGAATGGTGACCAGGGCTTTGCGAGCTACACTGATCCGTGTCGTGGATCCGTGGCTGAGAATTCCCCGCAGCTGCTGGCCTTCTGTACGACGGGTGGCAACATCGGTGGCGGTTTCGTTCCGGCGTCTCTCTACACCGGAGGCTCGGGCACTTTCTCAGCGGCCAACAGCCAGGTTCAGGCGTTCTCGTTTGGTAACCCCAACCTGTCGCCGGAAACTGGTGAGACGATCACCGTGGGTGCTGTCTTCCAGCCGGACTTCGTGCCGGTCGGTAACTTCCGTGCCACGGTCGACTACTACAACATCAAGCTGGACGACCAGATCGTATCCCGCGGCTCCGCAACGATCCTGGACTCCTGTTACGGAAACCTGGGAAGCACGCCGCAGTCGGTTGCTGACTGTCAACAGATCACTCGGGACCCGGCCACGGGTCAGATCACCGGCATCAACACCTCGCTCACCAACTCGGTCGGTCGAACCGAAGTGGAAGGCGTGGACGTTCAGTTCGATTATAACTTCGATCTGGACGAGGCTTTCGCATCGGCTCCGGGTACATTCGGCATCAACACCCTTGTGACCTTCACCGAGAAGTACGACATTGGTGACTCCGAATACGCTGGTACCAGCACGCCGCAGATCGGTGGTTCCATTCCTGACTACAAGACAGTCACGACTGTGGACTACAAACTCGACAGCTGGATCTTCCAAATCCGTCACACCTATGTGCCGGAGATGGAAAACTCCCCAGACTACTTCGGTGCCGACGACACCCCATCGTTCTCGAACTTTGACGGTTCGGTCGCATGGGATGCAACGGATCGCCTCCGCGTCGTTGCCGGTGTGCAGAACCTCTTTGATGAGCTGCCACCGCAAACCGCTCTGGGTACGCTGTATGGACAAGGTAACGTTGACGCGGCGCTTTACGCACCGTGGGTCATCGGCCGCACCTACTCACTGTCAGCCAAGCTGCGGTTCTAGTAGGGGTCCATCCCATCTAATATTGAGAGGCAGCGGTTCGTCCGCTGCCTCTTTTTTTGTGGTGACGCGAGGGCACAGGGAAATAAACGGCAGAATGCGGACAACGCAGATTGCGGCCGAACAGTGTACAGCCGCCGGCAAGGGCAGGGCCCGTCCGCAGTGCCATGCGCGAGGCGCTTTGTTGTTTGGGAAGGGGCAGCGTGCATCGTCGCACGGATGCCGCGCTTTACCAGATGGCGTTGCCTTGCTGGTCGATGAATCCCATTGCCTGCAAGGATGCCACGAGCGGGGCCAACCGGTTTTCATATGCCCGCCAGGCGTCCACGCCGCTCGAATTGATCGGTCGGCGAACCTGCACGCTCGATGCCGTTGCAACGCCGCGCCTGGCCTTATGAGGAGACAGACAGGCTTCATTGAAGGGCAGACCGGCTTCGTCCAGCAATCGTCTGATCTCGCTTTCGGGATCACTGATAAGCTGTTCCAGGATCACTGAGGACAAACCGTCGCCCATGGCGGTCTGCCAGTGATTCATCATGTCGCGATAAAGCTGGTAATTCGCGGCGAGGTCTTCCTGGCGATAGGACCACAGATAGGAATCGTTGCCGAACAACACCTTGTAGGCACCGAACAGGCTGTCCATAGGATTCCGGCGCAGGTGGATGATCGGCGAATAGGGAAACGCCTTTCGGATCGCGCCCGTATAGGCGTAGTTCTGCGGCAGTTTCTCGGTGACATAGCGTGTATTGCCAAACAGATGACGTGTTTCATCGAGATAAGTCGCGCGGACGTCTTCCCAATTCAAATCGTGAAGCTGTTCGACTTCGCCAGGACTGAAAATATCGTGTCCGGTGCCGCCATTCGCGCGCCGAAGTGCGATGTGCATGCCGTAAGTCTCGCCCATCGGAGTGACGTCCGGGTGGGCTGCGAATATCTGCTCGACGAGCGTCGTTCCGGACCGCGGAAGACCAAGAATGAAGATGGGGATCGGCTCGCTGTCATCAGCGGGCAAAGGCGCGCGACCATCGATATCGTCGCCGAAGGCTGACCGCAGCGACGCGGACAAGGCCCTGCGGTCTTCAAGATCATACGGCATTTCCTCGGCGCATATGCTGGCGCCTGCCTGAAGTGCTTCCCAGGCCCGCTCATGCAGCTTCAGCCCGTCGGCTTCCTGAAAGATTGCGTAATTGATGCGCGCCCGGTCCATCGCCGTCCCGGGGCCCTGCTCGAGAGCCTTTTCCAGCCGGGCGATGTGATTATTTGCAGTATCCCATTTTCGCAGTCCGGCAATCGAGAAGTGAGACAGACCATGCAAGGGGTCGGCGGCGAGCGCTTTTTCAAGGTGGCGCTCAGCACCGTCTATATCGCCGAGATGACGCAAAACAGTACCAAGGTTGTAGTTCGCGGAGAGATCGTCAGGCGCTTCGCTGACAGCCGCTTTCAGATGCGGAAGGGCTTCCTCGTGCAGGCCGAGATGTGAGAGTGTCTGACCCACAGTATCCTTCTGGCGAGTGCTCAAGGACTGTTGCTTGACCACGTCTTCAATCGTGGCAACGGCTTCCGCCATAAACCCCCGTCGGGCCAATACACGGGGGAAATCCGCTTTCAGTAGCATGTGCGCAGGGTCGTTTGTCGGTATTGCGCCCAACGCATCGCGAAAAGCGCGCAGGTCGTCCCCGCTCTCCATAACCAGAAGGCAGCGGCAGAGCAGGACCCATGCTGGCGGGAAATTCCGGTCGATTCTGAGCGCGAGCTGAGCGAAGTCAGCGGCGCGTACATGGTCGCCAGAACGCATCGCGTGAACGCCCTGTCCAAGTAAACTGCTGATTTGCTGCTGCTGCTCAAAAGCAATTGGGCGTTGCGTCATTTGCCGGGTATCCATAGCATCCCAGACAGGGTCGGATTCTAAGCTACATCCTGTTGTCGGGAATGGGCGTCATTTGGCCGTAAAATTTGTTTTCCCGACCTTAGTTGATCCAAGGTCAGTGTCCAGCAAAGGGGTCAGTTTTGAAACAGATCATCAACAATTTCCGGGGGCTCGCAGGAGCCGCAACCATCAGCGTTGCGTTGGCCATATCAGCTGCGCCGGCACAGGCGCAGGTTGAGCGGCTCGATATCAGCGCCGTCGTCGGCAAGGATACTTTCTTTAGTCCGAGCCTTTCGCCGGATGGCCGCCTTGTGGCAGCGGTTCTCTCCAAGCCCGACGCCGATACGCTTATCCTGATTGATCGCGAAACCGGAGCCGTCACGCCGATCCAGCGCGCGACATCTGAGGACAGCCTGTCGATCACGGGGGTTCAATTCAAGAACAACAACCGCATCCTCTTCAGTGTGCAGCAGAAATACGAGATCAAGGTCGACAAGGCCAGCTCAGCGCGGCGCACGGCGACCGTCGATCCAATGAGTGAAGGCTTCGGCTTTGTGACCCGGATTTACGCGGTCAATACCGATGGCTCCAATCTGCTATCTCTGTACGACCCGTCCCTCGACCAGGCTCTGCCGCGGACGATTAGCGCGAATATCGCCGATATTCTTCGCAAGGATCCGGACCATGTCCTGATGCTGATCCCAAGCTATGGCGGCACGGAACTTCGCAAAGTCGATATCAATACCGGCAAGAATGAAACCATCGATTCCGGCAGCCAGCGTACCGTCGGCTGGGTGCTCGATTCAGCAGAAAATCCCGTTTTGCGTCAGGACATTGTTGCTGGCGGTCGCGGGACGGCCTGGCTGCGCAGTCCAGCAAACTCCGGAAAGTGGACTGAGATCGCACGCTTTCGCGGGGCCGAAGGCGCAAACGGTGCGCCTGACTTTGCCGGTGTCGGACCAGGACCTCGACCCGGCACGGCTATTGTCAGTGCGCGTCCTGAAGGTCGCGACACAAATGGTCTCTATGTCTACGACACGGCGACCGGCGAGTATGTCGATGTTGTTTTCGAGAATGATGATTTCGATGTGTTCCAGGTCATCCGGGACCCGCTGACCGATGCCGTCGCAGCGGCCTGCTACCAGGGCTTTAAATATACGTGTATCGGCCAGACAGAGGCCTTCGCGAACGAGCTTGCCGGTCTGTCCCAGGCGATCGGTGACAACGCACAGTTCCGTGTGGTGCCGGGTGGCGACATCACCAACACCATCATGATCGAGGTCACCGGTCCACAAGATCTCGGTACATATTACACGTACAATGTGCCGAACCGTGAGCTGTCCCGCCTGCAGCAGGCACGCCCATTCAACCCGGCGCTTCTGCCGACATCGAGCGTTTACGACTTTGAGGGCGCCGACGGCACGCCGCTGTGGGGGTATCTCTGGCTTCCACCTGGCGCTACGCCGGAAACCCGCAATCTGCCAATGATTGTTGTGCCGCATGGCGGGCCGGAAGCCCGCGACACGTTCGGCTTTGATCCCTTTGCGACCTATTGGGCCTCTCAGGGCTATGCTGTGATCCAGCCGAATTTCCGCGGTGGATCGGGCTTTGGCCGTGCCTTCGTCGAAGCCGGCTGGGGCCAATGGGGCGGGCTGATTCAGAGCGATGTCCGCGCCTCTGCAGAAGCGGTGATTGCCGACGGTATCGCAGATCCTGACCGGATGTGTGTCGCTGGCTGGTCACATGGCGGCTATGTCGCCTTTACGGCCAGCTTCATGGACACCGACCTTTACCAGTGTTCGTTTGCGGGTGCGGGCGTTTCCGATCTGCGCGAGATGCTGAAATGGGTTCGCCAAGAGCAGGGCGGAACGACGAGCGTTTCTTACAAATACTGGACGAATGCGATCGGCAGCCGCAGCGACAGCTCGCTGGACGAGTCGTCGGCCGCTCAGAACATCGACAAGATCGATATGCCACTTTTCATCGTTCACGGTGAGAAGGATTCGACTGTGCCGGTAGAGCAATCAGAGATCATGATCAGCAAACTCAGCGCGGCGGAAAAGCCGTTCCAATACATGCTGGTGCCGGATATGGATCACTATTTCAGCGCTCACCAGGCCAGCGAATGGGCTGAAATCCTGACCGATGCGGTTGATTTCTTCCAGGCGAATATCGGCCCCGGCTGGGTGCCGCCTGCCGAAGAATAGGCCTTCAGGACGGAACGAGGTCGAACGCAATCGTTATGCGTTCGGCCTCATCCTGAAAGGGCTGCACCCCGTGCCACATATAGGAGGGGAAGAGCGCCAGCTTGCCTTCTTCCGGCTTCACGAAATGCTCTGCCTGAAGGCCGGGCACGGGGAAGCGGGGATCGCCAAACGTCAACCAGCCATCGCGCGTATTGCTGCCCGCTTTCACAGAGGGCGGGACCGCCACATAAAAAGCCGACGATATCCAGCCTTCCGGGTGGATGTGGTTCACATGTGAGCCGCCGGAGCGCAGGCGAACGGACCAGCATCCGCTCATCTTCACCTTGCCGGTATTGCGGGCTGTAAACGGATGGTCAGGGCTGTTGCCGATGGCAGCCATGTATCGCGCGGCGCAATCGAGAAACCCATCCATCGCTGCCTTGATGAGAGGATCTTGAGGTAAAGACGGGTCGAGTTCGAGCTGGCTTCCGCCGCGAAGCGACTGGTCGAGCGGGTGGCTGGAAAAGCTGTGAAGCTCCCGCAGGCGCTCGGCGAGCGCGACAATGAACTGCTCGGTCGTCTCGAAGCCTTCGGGCGGCTTGAGTTCAAACGTACGAACGAAATTCTGAAAATCGTAGAGCTCGCGCCAGTCCTCGTCACCGCTGGCGCGCTGGGCTGTGGTGTGCAGGGCAATCCATTCTTGGTCAAACCGGTCACGCTCACGCCCCCAGAGCGTATGGGACAAGGCGGCTTCGGCGTGGCCGGCGCGAAGCAGGATACCGGCTGCGCTGCGCCTCAGTGGATCGAGCCTCGGCGCGGCTGCGACTGCTTTTTCAATCCGTTGGCTGGCGGCCTCGTGTGCACCGGTATCACTTTCGAGCTGCGCCATGGCGGCGTCAATCTGAGGGGCCGACTGATACCGCGCCAGAGTACGAATGATCGCCAGAGCATCCTCCTTTTGCTCGGCGCGGGACAGCAGGTCAGCGGCGGTCATGGCGAGACCGGCATCGGCCGGCCGGGTTTTCAGCGCCTGCAGCAAGGTGTCTGCGAACGTATCCGTTTCGCCAGCCATCCAGCGGATCATGGCGAGGGCATTGTGCAGGCCGGGGTCGAAGGGGTGACGCTCCAGCGCATCGATGAGGCAGCGCTCAGCTTCCTGCGTCCGGCCAGCGCCCGTCAGCGCACCGGCCCGCATTTCCATCGCGGGGGCATTGTCCTTTAGGGCATCGAATAGCGGTTCGGCGCGCTCCCAGTCGCCCTGGCGCGCAAGCGCAGCGGCGAGGACGATTTTCATGTTCCGGCTGTTCGGATTGACGGCCAGCGCCTTGCGCGCCGTCTCGGCGGCCTGAGACCACTGGCGCGCCTTGCGGGCTGTGTCGGCGGTCAGCGACAGCACGTCAAATGTCGCGCGAACACTCGCCGGGAGTTTGTAGAGCCGGGCGAGCGCATCGCTGTGTCGGCCAAGCGCGTTGAGGGTTTTTGCATGCTCTACAATCAGTCCGGTGTCGGCGGGCGCGATTTCGACAGCGGCGCTGAAGGTCTGCTCGGCGGCGTGAAGATCGCCCAGATGCGCCTGCAGACGGGCAAGGCTCGGCAGGCGCCTTCTGCGCGCGCCGGTGTCGGTTGGATGGGTGAGACTCTCGGCGAGCTTGCGTTCGGCAAGGTCAAAATTGCCAGTCCGATAGGCTTGCTGGGCTTCTTCGGCGAGGCTGTCTGCAATCTGCATGGGTGAGCGGGCTATCCGGTGATCTGGTCTGACAGCGTCATGCTAGAGCCGCGCGACACGGCCAACAAGACATTGCATGATGCCCCATCCGCCCAGTTCGCAGGAGATCAACATAACTGTCGATGACAGAGGAGAGCGGCGTGTGACCATGGTTTGCGGAATCCAAATCCAGAAATCGACCCCAGGGATCGATTTTTTCGCGAAGCGAACTGGATTAGGATGGTGCCGCGAGACAGAATTGAACTGTCGACCTCATCATTACCAATGATGCGCTCTACCACTGAGCTACCGCGGCATTTGAAGCTAGCGTGGGGTGCCCTTAGCTTATGCCGGGAAGTATGAAAAGACCGTTTCGGAAGGATCACTGAACAAATGGCAGCAAGAGACGGCGAAAGCGAACGCGATAAACGGCTGAAAGCGGCCCTGCGCGACAATCTCAAACGGCGTAAACAGGCGGCCCGTAAGGCCCGCGACGACAAGCAGTCTAATCCGGGCTTTACGAGGGAGCGGCCGAATGATTCCGAAGATTGAGTTCTTAGGATGATATTATTGAGGCCGCTTTGAGGGATTGATCAGTGACGATCTTCACGAGGTCTGATTGCGTATTGTTTTTGAAGGCGAAGAACTGGTCGCTTATGTCAGTATACTCCGGCACCATCTCTTCAATCTGCAAGGCTCGTTCAGAGATGTAGTCCGGCGGAGTGTGCCGACCTTCTGCCTTCGCTCGTGCTTCGATGCGAGATTGGCAAATGTCATTATCGACCTCTACGGAAACAACATAAATGCGATACCCAAACTGACGTTTCGCCAAGCGCAGAATTTCCGGATGCTCAGCAGCAGATCCTCCATGGTCGAGGAAAATAGAAGCGCGTTTTGAGATGAGTTCCTTAAGTAGCGCATAACCCGCCGCACGGGCTGGAAGTTCGTATTTGGCGAATGCTTCAACGATGTCAGGCGTATCTTGATAAGCTGGAATCTCCGCCATAAGGCGGTCAAAGCCAACGTATGACGGCGCTTCCGGCAACCAACTTGTAATCGTCCCATAGAGCATTCGAGCGATCACTGACTTTCCGGCTCCAGGAACGCCTAACATGTGAACGAAAAACGGCGCAGCGCGAGAGAAGCTGGATGCCAGCCGACGGTTCACGATGAGATCGAGACCGTGTGGCAAGTTTTCTATTTGTTGCGTTTCAACGGGAAAGTTATGCATTCTAACTCCGGCGTTTCTGGATCTCATGCTGCTTTATAGAAGATAGATAAATGATGTACGTAGTTGAAGTGTTGCATTGGCAAGTATTTCACGCGGTGCAAATATCAGCGTCAGCCGCCGCGAGTGAAGGTGTCCCATGGCGGTACGTACTCATTCCGATCGGGGCGGTGGTCGCGGCGATTTTAGCGCCTGTTTTTACCAATTGGTTTCAAAGCCGGCGCGAAAAGTTCCACGAACAGCAGCAGCGCAAAAAAGTTGTTTCTTTATTGAAGGCTGAGTTTGGACACATCGCTCGCCACTCGGCGACCAACCTCAAGCGGGTCACGGAACTTTACCGGGAAACCCAATTAGCCGCGGAGCTGAAGGTTGCACTTCTGAAAATTTCGCTGAAACAACCTGAAATCATCGCAACGGAGGCGCTGTTTTCAGCCGTCAAAATAGAAGACTTGGCACTCCTGCCTGAGTATCTCACTCGCGACGCACTTCGCATACAACTGACGGCTCGCAACATCGAGATTGATGTGGATGCAGCACTTCAGCAGCTGGAAGTGAGTGGATCATCTGATATCGACCTCACGAACGTCGGCCCTTTGCAATCGCTTTTTCGGAAACTGGTGAACACGGTGCAGCGTTGCGCGAGAGATAGTTCGGAAATGGTCGAAAAACTGAGGCGTTATGAGGAGGACAATTACAAGATCGCGAAGCAGGGTCGCACGGATGCGATATTTGGTGGGGGGCACCGATTCGCCGACAAGCCAATGCATTTTGATGATGCTGCCAGTTTGCGTGAGCCGGGAGATTGGAAGAGTTGGAGTGAGGAGCAGAAACTGTTCAGTTTCGATGACATTTCTCGATTATTGATCCGCAAGCTCAAATTAGACGTGGGCGTTGAAGATGTTCGAGTTGTTCAACAGTGCTTGGGGACAATCAATCAGATTGCGCTCTGCGAAGTAAACCAGAAACGCTACTGTGTTCGAATTCGCGTGAACGAGGCGATATTCCAATATGAGAAAGGTCTTATAAAAGAGGCCGTCATTGCGCGAGCGCTTGAGCGCTGCAAGCAGGAAGATCCACCTCATGAAGTCCTCGTGTCAGACATAATCCATCACGTCGCTAACGATCAGGACAATGATACGTCCATCAATTTCGACATTGGTCCAGATGTCCACTACTATTCCGAATTGGAAGAGATCGTTCGGGGCAGGAAGTTTCCCATGTCGATTATCGACTGGATAGATGGACAACATCTCGGAAACGATTGCGCTCGAAACGCCTATGTCGGGCTAGGTAATGCAATCAAAGGCCTGCAAAGTATCAGGTTCGCAGCCTATTATCGCAATTTTCGAGAGCTTGGGAAATATCGTTTCTCCAGAGATTTTTGCGAGGATGTGATGCGAGAGCTAAGAGATCGAAATTCCGATCTCGCACTAATTGGTTCAATTCAATTCTCGAAGATTCTAGTAGTCTTGGAAGAGGCGCTGCGGAGCGATGCGAAGAGTTCGCGCGGATTTGTTTTCTGTCACAATGACCTGCACGCAAATAACATCTTTTATCGTCCAGATACGGGCGTAAGCATCATCGACTGGGATAACTTATGCATTCATCACGAATTGTTCGACCTGGTGAAAGTAAAATACTGGGGCAGCATTGGGGAGAATGGTCGGTTCTCAGCCTCAGATGACAACTTCAAAGCCTTTTGCGAAGGCTTTGGTAGAAAAGTCGAAGAGATTGAGAAATCAATCGTATTCAAAGGTTTGTGCATGCTTTGGTTGTTCAGGATATATTCGTTTGAATTCAAAAGAGAATCTGCAGGTGCTCGAATTCCGATGCCTTTTCTTCCGCCGAAGTTTTACGCCGATGAAATTCGAGACTTGGCAAAATCGATCGCGTGACGGGGCACCGAGTCGAGCGCGCTCCAGAATGTGTCTGCAATAGCCGCATTCCCGCCTTTCCCGCGCCGTCAACCACACTATAAGAACTCCCCATGGACAGACTCAAAATCACCGGCGGTAAACCGCTTTCCGGGGAAATCCCGATCTCTGGCGCGAAGAACTCGGCGCTGAAGCTCATGGCGGCTGCGCTTCTGACGCCGGATCCGGTCACGCTGACCAATATGCCGAACCTGGCCGATACGCGGTTTCTTTCACAGCTGCTGGCGACGCTTGGGGTGGAGGTCTACTGGCCGAAGGGTGATTCGACCTGCCATCTGAATGCGGCTGAGCTCACCTCGACCATCGCGCCCTATGAGCAGGTGCGGAAGATGCGGGCGAGCTTCAATGTGCTCGGCCCGCTGCTCGCGCGCTATGGCCATGCGACCGTGTCCCTGCCGGGTGGCTGCGCGATTGGCGCGCGGCCTGTCGATCTGCACCTGAAGGCCTTCGAGGCGATGGGCGCGGACCTGCTGGTTGAAGAAGGCTATGTGAAGGCGGCGGCCATTCACGGGCTCAAAGGCGCACACATCGTATTTCCGTTCGTCTCGGTCGGCGCGACAGAGCATGCCATGCTGGCGGCGACGCTAGCCGATGGCGAAACGGTGCTGGAAAACGCCGCGCGTGAGCCGGAGATTGCCGATCTTGCTGACTGTCTGAACTCGATGGGCGCCAAAGTGTCCGGGGCCGGCACGGCGACGATCACGATTGAGGGCGTCGAGAAACTTCATGGAACGACCCATGCCGTCATGCCCGACCGCATTGAAGCGGGCACTTATGCCATGGTGGTTGCAGCAGCTGGCGGCGACGTCACGCTGACCAATGCGCCTGTCGCGGCGTTGAGCGCGGTGAACCATGCGCTTCGCAATGCCGGTGTGACCGTCGATACCGACAAGGATGCCAAAACGGTCCGCATTCAGCGCAATGGCTCCAGATTGAACGCTGTGAACATTGATACCGCGCCGCATCCGGGCTTTCCGACGGACATGCAGGCGCAGTTCATGTCGCTGATGTCCCTGGCCGATGGCACGTCGATCATTCGCGAGAATATCTTCGAGAACCGGTTCATGCATGCGCCGGAACTGTCGCGTCTTGGAGCGAATATTTCAGTGCGCGGACATGAGGCAATCGTGAAGGGCGTTGACGCGTTGAAAGGCGCGCCTGTCATGGCAACTGATCTGCGTGCGTCTGTCTCTCTTGTCATCGCCGCGCTGGCTGCCCAAGGTGAGACGGAAGTGAGCCGCATCTATCATCTGGATCGCGGTTTCGAGAGGCTGGAGCAAAAGCTGAATGCGGTCGGTGCTGATGTCCGCCGCGTGAGCGCTGAGGAAGAATAGGGGCTGGTAAGCCTATGGCAGAGTCGAGGCCGCTACGGCTGATCGCAGAGGATGCAGACGATCTCACCGTGATCTCGGCGAGCCTGCAGGATTCTGTCACCAAGGCGGAAAACCTGAAATTCGAGGCGCGCCGCCGACGCTTTACGATCGAGCTCAACCGGTTCCGGTGGGAAGAGTCGATCGGCAAGAAAAAGTCTGAACCGAAGACGAGAATCCGGTCGCTGCTGGCGATCGATGGTGTGCTGTCCGTGAAGACGCGCGGGATCACGAAATCTGACCCGGATATGGTCTACTCATTGCTGAGTGCGACGTTCACGCCGGATGCTGAAGCGCCGGGCGGCGTCGTTACGCTGATGTTTGCAGGCGATGGCGAACTGGCGCTGGAGGTCGAGGCGCTTGATGTGACGATGCTGGACAGCGATTATGAATGGACCACGCGCCACACCCCAAGCCATGAGCGGAGGAAGCGCTGATGGCTCGGTGGATCGATGCCACAGCTTCTGATTTCCGCATGGTCTTTCAGGCTTTTCTGAAAGAGCCGCGCGGCGCTGTCGACAATGTCGCCGAGACTGTGCGTGACGTCATCAGGGATGTGCGCGAACATGGCGGTGAGGCTGTCGCGCGCTACACGTCGAAATTCGACCGGCTGACGCTCGACCCATCGACGCTGCAGTCGGACAATGTCGACCTGCATGCGCTCGCGGCCGGATGTCCGGCAGAGTTGAAAGAGGCGATCGACTTCGCGGCCGCCCGCATCGCGGCCTATCACGAGAAACAGCGGCCGGACGATCACCAGTTCACCGACGATGCCGGTGTTGAACTGGGGTGGCGCTGGACCGCGCTTGATAGCGTGGGCGTGTATGTGCCGGGCGGTCTTGCCTCTTATCCAAGCTCGGTTCTGATGAATACGGTTCCGGCGAAGATCGCCGGTGTGAAGCGGGTCGTGATGACAGCGCCGGCGCCTGGCGGGCAGCTCTCGCCAGCCGTGGCCTATGCGGCATTGAAAGCGGGCGTGGATGAGTTCTATCCGATTGGCGGTGCCCAGGCTGTAGCAGCGCTGGCCTATGGAGCGGGGCATCTGGAGCCTGTCGACAAGATTGTCGGGCCGGGCAATGCCTATGTCGCTGAAGCAAAGCGGCAGGTTTTCGGCACGGTTGGCATCGATACGATTGCCGGGCCGTCGGAGATTCTGGTGATTGCGGATGAGACGGCAAACCCGGACTGGATTGCCGCCGATTTGCTGAGTCAATCCGAACATGACGCAAGTTCACAGTCGATTTTGATTACTGTGAACAAGGCTGTGGGTACGTCTGTGGATAACGCTGTGGAAAAGCAGTTGAAATCTTTGTCCACAGAATTGCGAGCGCGAGAGGCCTGGAACAGTCATGGTGCGATAATTTTAGCGCAGTCCCTCTCTCAAGCTGCTGAAATTGCTAATAAAATTGCCGCTGAGCATCTGGAGCTTGCGATTGAAGACCCTGACAGCTTGCTGCCTGAAATCCGGCATGCGGGAGCTGTGTTTTTAGGACACCACACCCCTGAGGCTTTGGGGGATTATGTTACCGGGTCTAACCATGTGCTGCCGACAAGCCGGGCCGCGCGGTTCAGCTCTGGTCTCGGTCTGTATGATTTTCTGAAGCGGATGAGTGTTCAGCGCGCCAGCGCCGATGGCTTCCGGGCCCTGGCGCCAGCCGCGTTGAAGCTGGCTGAAGCCGAAGGGCTGCCGGCCCATGCGCGATCGATTTCGATCCGGACAAATGAAGGCGGAGGTCATGGCTGACAATCGCCTCATCGCCGTCGAGATTGATGAAGAGACGCTGAGCAGCAGCGGCCCGGATGCCGAACATGAGCGCCGCGTCGCGATATTTGACCTCATCGAGGACAATAGTTTCGGCGTTATCGATCATGATGGCGGGCCATTCGTGCTTCATCTGTCGATGATGGAGCGGAAGCTCGTTTTCCAGATCAGGGAAGAAGACGGCACGCAGGTGCATACATTCATCCTGTCGGTTTCGCCTTTCAGGGGAATTATCCGCGACTATTTCATGATCTGCGAGAGTTATTACAGCGCGATCAAGACCCAGTCACCGCATCAGATCGAGGCGATCGATATGGCCCGGCGCGGCATTCACAATGAAGGATCGGAGCTGCTCGCCGAGCGACTGGAAGGTAAGATCGAGGTCGATTTCGATACCGCCCGGCGTCTGTTCACCCTAATTTGCGCGCTGCATGCGGGGCAGACCCGCGCGCCGTAGCCTGGAGCGTTTGAAGGGGTTGCGGGTTGCGATCGCCAGCGGAACGGATGTGCGCACCAGCAGGCCTTCATCGCGGTAGATGCGCTCGACCTCAATGGTCGGCATGAGCTCTGTGAGCTGGGTACCGAAGCCTTTGCTTTCAGGTTCGGTTATGCCCGACATACCTGTCTCCGCCCACTCGACGATCAGGGTCTGCGTTGAGCGTTCGGTCCACCAGGAAAGGCCGAGCCGGCCTTCGGGGCGGCTAAAACAGCCGTATTTTGCCGCATTGGTCGCCAGCTCATGAATGATCATCGAGGCGTCCTGGCTGGATTTCGGGCCGAGCAGGATATCCGGGCCTTTCATGCAGATGCGGTCCGATGGAACCCCGCCATATTGCTCTAGCTCATTTTTCATGATTTCGCTCAGCAACAGGCCGTTCCAGTCCTTGTGGCACAGTGCGGAATGAGTTCGGCTCATAGCCGTCAGGCGCGAATTGAATTGTTCACGAAATTCGTCGATGTCCGCGGCGCCCTGTCCGGCGAGCGAGGCGACAGCCTGAACCACCGAAAAGGTGTTTTTCACCCGGTGATCCATTTCTCGTGCGATCATCTCGTATTTCTGGCGCAATTCTTCGGCCGTCGTGATGTCATCGGCGTGCTGAATGATGTACGAGACTTTTCCGTGCGCGCCGTAATAGGGCGTCTGGACACACTGCCAGCATTTCTCACTTGTTGAGCCATCCGCATGGGTGAACTGAAAATACTGTCGGTCTAGCAGTGTGACTTTACCTTCAAGCGTCTTCAGAAAGCGCTCTTTCACCGCGTTGACGCGCTTCTCATCTTCCGGGAAACAATCGAAAATGTACTGGCCGAGAACGTCATCGAGGCTGCGTTCAACATAGTTCAGATAGGCCGGATTAGCGTAGACAATGTGCAAATCCCGATCCATCACCATGTAGGCTGACGGGATATTGTCCAGAATGTTGCGGAAATTGATGTAGACTGCCTCAGCGGGAAGTCCCTGGTGTGTCGACAACGTTTCAAGCATTCACGTAAAATCCCATTATGTCCCGGCAATTTGTAGTTAAAAATCGTATCCAAGCCGTTATCGTTACTGCAGAAACCATCCAATCTGGTGTTAACGGCTTGCTCTTATAGGTGACGAAAGATACGAACCGCTCCTATATACGGTCTGCGGAAACGATTCCGCGGCCAATCCAGGAGTGCCAATGGCAAAAGAAGAACTAATCGAGTTCAACGGAACGATTATGGAATTGCTTCCAAACGCGACGTTTCGTGTGAAGCTTGAAAATGATCACGAGATTATCGGCTATACGGCCGGTAAGATGCGCAAGAACCGCATCCGTATTCTGACGGGCGATAAAGTCCTCGTCGAAATGACCCCTTACGATCTGACCAAGGGCCGGATCACGTACCGCTTCAAATAAAGTGGTTGATACGCGCGCGCCTCTGGTGCTGGCGAGCGCGAGCCCGCGGCGACTTCAATTGCTGAAGCTGGCAGACATCGTGCCGGATGACGTTGCGCCCGCCGACATCGACGAAACACCTCTCAAAAACGAAACGCCGAGGGAGCTGGCCGAGCGGCTGGCTCGCGAGAAGGTGCTTGCCGTGCACAAGGCCGGTCAGTTCACGCTGGGCGGCGATACGGTCGTGGCCATGGGGCGGCGCATGCTGCCCAAGGCCGAGAGCGATGAGGAGGTCGCCGAGTGTCTCACCCTGCTATCAGGCCGCGCGCACCAAGTGCTGACTGGCATCAGCGTCATGGCGCCGGATGGGCGACAGTCTGTTCGTGTGGTCACGGCGCGGGTGGTGTTGAAACGGCTGACCGATAGGGACGTGTCGCGCTATGTCGCCTGCAAGGACGGGATCGGCAAGGCCGGCGGCTACGCCATACAGGGGCCAGCCGCGGCACTGATCAAGAGTATCAACGGTTCCTACACAGCGATTGTCGGCCTGCCGCTCTACGATGCGGTGTCCATGCTTGAGGGGATGGGCTATCAGCGCGACTAGTCGCGGTAGACGTCGGATCCCGAACCGACCGACGCGCCGGAAATGGTCAGCGGGGCCGTGTAGGTCTTGATCGGCATGACACCGCCAGACGCTTGCGGCGCGAATATATTCTCGAACGAGACGGTGACTTTCGGCTTGCCCGGCAAGTCCCCAGGCACTCGCGCCTGGAATTCACGCTCGCCGCCATCCAGGACGACCAGGTTTGAGATCGGGATGCTGACGCTGTCGCCGTCGCCCTCGATGAGCACGTTGCCCTCAAGGCGGGCATGGGCATTGCCCGTATTTTCGATCATCAGGTCGATGACCTGTTTGCCGTTGGGCGAGATCGAGAGGCGTGCATCGCGCACTGCCGGTTCGCTCATTGCGGGATCGGCGGTGAGGTAGAACAGGGTTGCGACCTCGTACTTCCTCCAGACGCCGGATTGCCTGGTTCGGGTGTCGGGCAGAATGGTCGATGCCAGCAGGGCGAAACGGAAGTCTCCGGACCGCTCAAGCCGTGGTGGGGTGATGATATCGACAATAACCTGCTGGGTTTCGCCCGGTTTGAGCGTCACGAAAGCCGGGCTGAAGCGCGCCCATTCGGATGCGGACTCTTCGCGTTCTCCCGGCGGAGCCAGCTGGATCTGGCCATCGCGGTCCAGCGTCCAGTCGGCGAGGCCGAGCGTGAGTGACATCGTCTTTTCCGGGTTCACATTCGCGATGCTGATCACCTGGCGCTGGCGGGTGCCTGGCTCGGCGTCCATTTCGACGCTGGTCGGTTGCAGGCCGATCCCGAGCGCATGCGCGATTGGGGCGACCATAAGCGTTGCCGCGATAGACGCGAGACAGGCGCGCGAAACGGGCAGGAAGGCCATCGTGAAGATCCGTAAACGGCTAAGCTGATTGCTCGAGAGTCAGGCTATTCAAACGAGGTTACCGGTTTGTTTAGGCAAGCTGTGTTCAACAAGACGTGTGAGGGGCGCTGCTTGCCTCACGGGACCCGCTTCGATAGGCGCTCTATATGACTGAAAACGACGCGAAACCCACGCCCAAGAAGCGAAAAAAGAAAAAGACGCCCCACATCGCAGCTGATCTTGGCGATCCGAAGGGCCGCCAGCGCGCCGAGCGGGAACTCGTCCTCGGTGACCACGGTTTCCTGCGCGAGAGCTTTCAGAACCTGCATCAGATCAGCCCGGAAATGTGGCGCGCGAACCAGCCCAATCCTCGTCAGGTGCGCGAGCATGCCCGGCTGCGCGGTATCCGGACAATCGTGAACCTGCGCGGTGAGAGCACGAAGGGATATTACCTGCTGGAGAAAGAGGCCTGCGAAGCCGAGGGCGTTGCGCTCGTCGATTTTCAGGTCTTCTCCCGGGACACGCCAAAGGTGGAAACGATCAATGCCGCCAAGGCGCTGTTTGATACGATCGAGTATCCGGCTCTGATGCACTGCAAGTCTGGCGCGGACCGGGCAGGCCTGATGAGCGCGCTTTACATGATCTTCCGGCAGGAGATGCCGGTGTCGAAGGCGCTTGAGCAGCTGTCAGGAAAATACCTGCATGTGAAGTCCGGCAAGACCGGCATGCTGGACGCCTTCTTCGAGGCCTATATCGCCGAGACTACGGATGAGCCAAAGCCGTTCATTGACTGGGTGAACGAGGACTATGACCCGGCCAGGGTGAAGGCGGATTTCCTGAAGACATTTGGCAACAGGTTCCAGCTGGATCGCCTTTTGCGCCGTGAATGAGCCGTTTTTTACTGGTCAGCCCGGGAAAATCGTGAAAACTTCGCCTCAGCAACCGAATGAGGAAGGGGTTTGCCTAATGAGAAGTTTTGTTTTTGCGTCAGCAGCCTTGTTTGGCCTGGCCGCCTGTGGCGGCGGCGGCGGTAGCAATCGTGAAGCGCTTGTCAGTGCCTGTCTCGACGATGGGTCAACCGACAAGGAAACCTGCGAGTGCATGGCAGATTCGGCTGAAAAAAATCTCAGCGATGATCTCTATGGCAAGCTCGCCAAAGCCGCCAAGGAAGGCGAAGAATCTGCAAATGCCATGATGGAAGACCTCTCGCCAGAAGAGCAGGGTCAATTCATGTCGTTCGCGATGCAAGCCGCGATGACGTGCGGCGCAACCTGAGCTAAGCTACTTCGGGAAGGTCGGCTTGATCGTGGGACCGGCCTCCCACCTTGGTTGAAAGGGGACACAAATGAAGTTCTTTATCATCAACAGTTTCCGCACGATGGTTTACGTCGCTTATGTCGCGATCATCGTCGCCGGTATCCTGATGGGCGTGTACCAGGAGGGGGCGTTTGCGGGCGACCTCCTGGGACTGGAAGGAACGCCGGCACGCGCGCTTGAAATCGCGGTCGGCGCAGCCGTTGGCTGGATCGCAGCGAGCCTCGTCTGCGGCCTGATCGTGACCCTGCTCGACATCCGCGACGATATCAATGATCGTCTGCCTGACGCCCGGCGCGACGATTAAGTCGTGATGAGGGACGCGAATAAAAGACCGCCGCGCGAGAGTGCGGCGGTCATTCTATTGGTCGTGGGTGTGATGGCTGTCGTGACCGGCGGATGCGAGCAAGCCGCGCCCGCCGGCGAGAGCGAGTTCGTCGAGGCATGCGTGCGAACGGACATGCCCGCTAACCTCTGCAGTTGTATGGACGAAGAGGCGCAGAGCTCGCTGGACGAGAGCCTCTATAGCGAGTTGGTCACCGCCGCGCAGTCTGCTGCCGATGCGCGCGAGGCCGGCTCCGAAGACGGTATGATGGACCATCTGCCTGAAGATCTGTCGGAAGAGGATAGTTCGACCCTGGTTCGCTTCGTGATGAGCGTGCGTGGCCGCTGTTTGCCTGAGTGAGGCTCGCGTCCGACTGACGCAGCGGGGTTTAAAAACGTCAGGCGTCGAGGCAAGACATTTTTGCCTGGCCGGAAGGATGGTCAGGCCCGATGGATTCCGCGAAGGACAGGCAGGGATATGACGGCAGCATCTTCCATGCGGTTCGATACTGTGGCCCGCGATGCCTTTGCAATGGCGCGGCGCGTGATGCTGCCGACGGCGCCAGCGCTTCTCCTGTTCGCCGTGGCGGTGGGGATTCAGAGTTATTTCAACACGATCGCCAATCATGGCGGGCAATTGGTCTTCCTGTGGATGACGACAGGCCTGATCACGATTTTTGTGGGCTGCTTCTGGTCAGCCGACATGTATCGCCGGATCCTGCCTGAAGCCGGTACGCGCTCGGTTATCTCCGATGCGATCCGACTGTTCCTGGCCAATCTGGCTATATATGGGCTCTACTTCGTCCTGCTCTTCCTGCTGACGCTCTTCTTCTCGATCTTTGCGGGCGTCTTGATTGGCAGCACGGGCTACGATCCATCCGAAACGCTGGATTCCTCGCAGGCCGTCTGGGAATCGATCCGGGCGCTTTCCTCGTCTGGCGGCGCTGTGGTCCTGTACCTGCTGCTGCTCCTGGCGGCGGCCGGGCTCGTCTGGCTGGGCCTTCGGCTGTTCCTGTTTGGCGTTGCGACCGTGGCCGAACGTGACCTGACCATCTTCAGGAGCTGGCCGTGGACGTCGAAACATGTGTCGCGCATTGCGCTCCTCTGGGTTTTCCTGCAGCTGATCCCCTGGCTGGTGCTGACGCTGGTCGCCACGGGCGTGATGTACGCGATGGGTTTTGAAGCGGTCTTTTCTTTCTACACCGGGGCCGCGGAAGACGCCGAGATGAGCCAGTCAGTAATGAGAGCCGTGGCGACAGGCCTTGCGACGCTGGTGACGGCACCGTTCTACTGGCTGGGCCATGGCCTGGCGGCGGCGCTTTATCAACGCCTCGCTCCGAATAGAGTTGACGCCGACACGACATTCGGCTGATCTGGCTCTGGCGCATACAATCTGGGGACGTTCGCGCCATGGAAAATCGATTCAGTTTCAGCAATGCCTTCCTGCACTTTGCGCGAGCGAATGGTCCGCGCGGCTTTGTGTGGCAGTACCTCCTGGCCTATGCGCTGGGGGCTGTGCTGCTGGCGGCGGTCGGTTACATGCTGTTTCGCCCGCTCTTCAATATCTGGTTCGACGTCTTCATTGATGTGGCGTCCGGCGGCAGCGAAGCGGAGATGGAACGCCGATTCGTGCGGCGAATCACCGAAATCGTCGGCTGGCTGGTATTCTCCTATGTCGCGATGATTGTGCTGACGATCCTCCTCTGGTCCGTCTTCGAGGCCGCGATCCAGCGCCGCTATGTGCGAGAAGAAGGCTTTCGGGTCAGGCTTGGCGCAGATGAGTTTCGCCTGATCGCGGTCGGCTTCATCTGGGCGGCGTTTACGGTCATTGGTCAGTTCGTCACCATGATTGTCACGGCGATGATCGCCAGCCCTATCGTGAATGTGGTGGACAATGAAGCGGGCGGTGCGCTGGTGATTGTGGCCGGCTTTTTCCTGTTCGGATTCGCCTGGCTGTGGATCGCAGTGCGTCTGTCCCCGGCCTCCGCCATGACGATCCGTGACGGGCGCATCACCTTCTTTGGCGCATGGGGCGCAACAAGAGGCCGGTTCTGGTCCCTGCTCGGGGCCTATATCGTTCTGATGATCGTCATCTGGATCGCGTTCTACGCGATCTGGACTGTCATTGGAGCAGCCGTGATTGCCATGCTGACCAATCAGATCGCCGCGCTGGAGCAGGCGGCGAGCGAGAACAACCCTTTGAAGCTTTTCACGCTGGTCATGTCGTTCGACGTGCTGGGGCCGATGACCATGGCCTTCCTGACCGGTCTGCTGTCGCAGGGCTTCTTCATCTATATGTGGGCCGGACCCGCTGCCCTCGCGGCCAAGACCGACCCGCGCGGCGGCGGTGTCGCGCAAGCGCCGGATGTGTTTGCGTGAGGGGCAAATCCACTTAAGATCGATTGCGTTGGCAATTGTCCGGCGGAATGATCCGGGATAACCCTTTGGGGGGCTATGCTCCAGTCTTGGAATCGTTACTCAATGCCAGAGACTTAGGACGCGGAACCAGCGGGCTCCGTCGTAGTCCATTGCAGGAGTTGTCGTTGTTTTCAGCATTCACCCGCTTTTTCGCGATGCTAGGCATCGGTCTGGCGCTCGGCTTTTCTGCAAGCGCGCAATCCACGAATTCCATCGACAGTCCGACTTGTATGCTCAGTAGCGAAACCTCGTTTCTCGATAGTGGAACAAACCGGAATTATTACTCCCATGAGCTCTATATCTGGACCTGGTATGCCTACGGACTCGAAGGTGCTTCCGACTTCCCACGATGGAACAACTGGCAATACGCATTTTCAAGCTGCTTCGAAAAAGAAGCCAATGGGAAATGCGGATGGAAGCCACATCGAAAGACTGTCAAAGAACTTAATCGAAACCGAACTGACAATCGGAATAAAAACCCGCTTAAAAAGGTTTTCACCGACAGGCCTCCACCTGAGGCTGTTAAATTTGCGATGCGAAGCCTTGGGACCTGCTTCGGGGATGATCCTGCTCTACCGACGCTCGCCGACGTGGGGCTCGTTGAGGGCGATTTCGACATGGATGCGTGTTTTGATCTCGCCCGTGCCATTCAGAACTACGAGTATTATCCTCAAGGGCTGCCGCCTGAGATCGTGAACTACGAGACCTGGGCAAAAGCCTTGGAGCATTATCTGACGCCCTGGGGCGAGGAGACGCCGGTAAAAGCCTGCGCGGTTGTACCTGAACCAGGGCTCGCGTTTCTTCTGGCCTATCCCGAACGCCAGGAGCAGAAGCGTCAGGCCGACGAGCAGGCACGGATTGCTTATGCAAACCGGCCGATTGCAGAAAGAATCAAAGGTCTGGACGCCTATCGTATGGCCTATAGCCTCGTTTACCGGACCAAATCCGGTGAACATTCACCGACCCGTCCATTGCCGGATGGGGCAATTGAGTGGTCGGACGATTATTATACGAAAGTTCGAAACGGCGAAGCGGAGCCAGAAATTCCAGATGCCGTTTCTGTCTGGGCTGTGGAACAGCCCCTCGACAAGTTTGAGCCGGTCGAAGATCCATTTGAGGCACGCAGGCGCCTTTCCCCGCGAGAAATTGATGGCGATGTTTGGGGAAACTACGTCGAAAGCCGGATGGCCAAGATGGCGCCGAACGAACAGCTCGTCTCCCTCGTCGACGTAGACAGCTGCGCCACACTGATGGGCGTCGTACGAAGCGACCTCCGGAACGGGATCTCGCGTCCGTCGACGCCGGGAGAGGTCGAATATTACCGGCTTGTGCGAGCAGCGCCGGACGGCATGACCTGGGATTTGTGCAGTGCCACACCGTCAGGCATCTTCCTGAGCGCTAAAAAGCGCTATGAAGAGAAGCTGAGAAAAGAAGCCTATGCAGCTGCCAATCCGGCTCCACCGAGCGAGTGGGACCAGATCCTTCAGGGGCTCAGTGACTATGCCAACACGCCGAATAGCTCCAGCAATTCGCCGACCAGCCGCCCGACCACGCGCTGCTACAATACAGGCACGACGGAATCCGGCCAGACAGAGCGGGTCTGCTTCTCCAATTGAGGAAGCGGCACATAGTGAGCGGTGTGGGGTTATTCAGCCGCCTGCTTTTCCTTTGCCTTTGACGCCTTGCGCTTGACCTTGTTGCGGGCGGCGCGGCGTTCGTCCTGGCGGCGGAAGGTTTCGGCGAGGAATCGGCCGGTCCAGCTGTCCTCGACGGCAGCGACGTCTTCAGGCGTGCCGGTCGCGACGATCTTGCCGCCGCCATCGCCGCCCTCAGGGCCGATATCGATGAGGTGGTCTGCCGTCTTGATGACGTCGAGATTGTGCTCGATCACGACGACGGTATTGCCTGTATCGACCAGTTCATGCAGCACTTCGAGCAGCTTGCGGACGTCCTCAAAATGGAGGCCCGTGGTCGGCTCATCAAGGATGTAGAGCGTCTTGCCGGTGGCGCGTTTGGATAGCTCCTTGGCGAGCTTCACACGCTGGGCTTCACCGCCCGATAGCGTCGTCGCCTGCTGGCCAACCTTTACGTAGGAGAGGCCGACGCGGTTCAGCGTTTCCATCTTTGACTGGATGGCGGGCACGGCGGAGAAGAATTTCTCGGCTTCCTCGACCGTCATGTCCAGCACGTCGGCGATGGATTTGCCCTTGTAGAGGACTTCCAGCGTCTCGCGATTGTAACGCTTGCCGTTACAGGTCTCACAGGTGACGTAGACATCGGGCAGGAAGTGCATCTCGATCTTGATGACGCCGTCGCCCTGGCAGGCTTCGCAGCGCCCGCCTTTGACATTGAACGAGAAACGGCCGGGCTTGTAGCCGCGGGCTTTCGCTTCTGGCAGGCCGGCGAACCAGTCCCGGATTGGGCCGAAGGCGCCGGTATAGGTCGCCGGGTTGGAGCGCGGCGTGCGGCCGATCGGCGACTGGTCGATATCGATGACCTTGTCGAGATGATTGAGGCCCTGAATGCTCTCATAGGGGGCCGGAGCGGCTGACGCGCCATTCAGCTTTCGGGCGAGGGCCTTGTAGAGCGTCTCGATGATCAGGGTGGACTTGCCGCCGCCGGAGACGCCGGTGATGGCGGTGAACGTGCCGAGCGGCACCGTGGCGTCAACATTCTTGAGATTGTTGCCGGTTGCCCCCTTGATGGTGAGCGCGCGGGTCTTCTTTGACAGGCGGCGCTTCGGCGGGATGGCGATCTCTTCCTTGCCGGAGAGGAATGCACCCGTCAGGCTATCCGGATGGGCGATGACTTCTTCCGGTGTGCCCTCGGCAATGATCTCTCCGCCATGAACACCAGCGCGCGGGCCCATATCGATGACATGGTCGGCTGTGAGGATCGCGTCCTCATCGTGCTCGACGACGAGGACCGAATTGCCGAGATCGCGCAGGCGCTTCAGCGTTTCCAGAAGGCGTTCATTGTCGCGCTGATGGAGGCCGATGGAGGGTTCGTCGAGGACGTAGAGCACGCCCTGAAGGCCGGAGCCGATCTGGCTCGCGAGGCGGATGCGCTGGCTTTCACCGCCGGAAAGGGTGCCGGAGGCGCGCGACAGGGAGAGGTATTCAAGACCAACCGCGTTGAGGAAGATCAGCCGATCATTGATCTCTTTCAGGATGCGGCTCGCGATTTCCTTGTGCTGGTCGGAGAGCGTGGCTTCGACCTGGCCGAACCAGTTGCCGGCTTCCTTGATGGAGAATTCGGCGCTGTCGGAGATGTCGAGGCCGTCAATCTTGACCGCCAGGGCTTCGGGCTTGAGGCGCTTGCCATTACAGGCCGGGCAGGGGGCGGCTGACTGGAATTTGGCGATCTCGTCGCGCGACCACTGGCTTTCGGTTTCGCGATAGCGGCGGTTGAGGTTCGGGATGACGCCTTCAAAGGTCTTTTTCACTTCGTAGCGGCGCAGGCCGTCATCATAGACGAAGTCGATTTCTTCGTCGCCCGTGCCGTTGAGAATGATGTCGCGCACATCCTCGGAGAGCTTGTTCCAGGGCGTGTCGAGGTCAAAGTCGTAATGGTCGGCCAGGGCCTGTAGTGTCTGCGTCTGATACGGCGAAGACGAGCGCGCCCATGGGGCGATGGCGCCTTTGGCGAGGGTCAGATCCTTGTCGGGCACGACGAGTTGCGGATCGACCTTTGACTGCTCGCCCAGGCCATCACAGGTCGGGCAGGCCCCGAACGGGTTGTTGAACGAGAAGAGGCGCGGCTCGATTTCGGGAATGGTGAAACCGGAAACCGGGCAGGCGAAATTGGCCGAATAGGTGATGCGTTTCGCTTCGGTCTCGCCGTCTTCAATGTCGGCATATTCCAGCACGGCGATGCCGTTGGCGAGGCCGAGGGCGGTCTCGAAGCTCTCGGCGAGGCGCTGCTCCATGCCCTCGCGGATGACGATCCGGTCAACGACCACGTCGATGTCGTGCTTGAACTTCTTGTCGAGCGTCGGCGGGCTTTCGAGGTCATGGAATTCGCCATCAACCTTCACGCGCTGGAAGCCGTTCTTGAGCAACTCGGCAAACTCTTTCCTGTATTCGCCCTTGCGGCCGCGGATCATCGGCGCGAGCAGGTAGAGGCGGGTCTTTTCGGGCAGGTCCATGGTCCGGTCGACCATTTCGGAGACGGTCTGGCTCTGGATGGGCAGGCCGGTGGCCGGCGAATAGGGAATGCCGACGCGTGCCCAGAGGAGGCGCATATAGTCGTAAATCTCGGTGACGGTGCCGACCGTCGAGCGCGGGTTCCGGCTGGTCGTCTTCTGCTCAATGGAGATGGCTGGCGAGAGGCCTTCAATGCTTTCCACATCCGGCTTCTGCATCAGCTCAAGGAATTGCCGCGCATAGGCCGAGAGGCTCTCGACGTAACGCCGCTGTCCCTCGGCATAGATCGTGTCGAAGGCGAGCGAGGATTTGCCCGAGCCGGACAGGCCGGTGATCACGACCAGCTTGTCGCGCGGGATATCGACGTCGACATTCTTCAGATTGTGTTCTTTCGCGCCGCGCACGCGGATCATGCGAAGGTCCGGGGAGGTCATCAGCAATCGCCCTTGATGAGGTCTTCTTGGTGTTCAATCATATGTGTGCCCGGAGTCCAGCGCGGCGACAAGAACAAAAAAAGAACAGAGTGCGCGAGCACCCGCATTGTAGCGCGCATGGTCCAGTCAGCCTCTAAATTTGGCGCAATTGGAGGCGCCATCAAGGCCGTGAATGCAGGTGGCCGCCGCCAAGATTCGTGCTGTGCGGACCGAAAACGTCCTGAGCCGCGAATTGTACAGCCTCACATACACCTTCCAGTTGACTTAGCTTTTCAGAGCCCGGACGGTCTGAAAAGGTGGGGTTTGAGCGCTTGAGGACCGGCATGAGCGATACACCAGACCATTTCGATATACTGATCGTCGGCGCGGGCCTGTCGGGCGTTGGCGCGGCGGTCACCCTCAAGCGCAAGTTTCCAGGCAAGAGCTTCGCCATCCTTGAGCAGCGCGAGCGCGTTGGCGGGACGTGGGACCTCTTCCGGTATCCGGGCGTGCGTTGCGACAGCGACATGTACACGCTCGGTTATCGCTTCAAACCGTGGGGCGGCAAGGAAGCCATCGCCGACGGCGACAAGATCCGCGACTATATCGAGGAAGCGGCACGCGAAAACGAGATCCTTCCGCTGATCCGGTTCGGTCACAAATTGCTGTCTGCGGACTGGTCCACCGAAGAGGCAAAGTGGACGCTGAAGTCCGAGAAGGTCGGAACCGGAGAAGAGGTGACGCTGACCGGTACGATGGTCGTCTTCTGCAGCGGCTATTACCGATATGATCGCGGCAACGACCCGAAGTTTGATGGCAAGGATGAGTTTGAGGGAACCATCGCGCATCCGCAATTCTGGCCAGACGATCTCGACTATGAGGGCAAGCGCGTCGTCGTGATCGGTTCGGGGGCGACGGCGATCACGCTGGTCCCGACGCTTGCCGAAAAGGCGGCCCATACAACCATGTTGCAGCGCTCGCCAGCTTATGTGGTGACGCGCCCCAGTGTGGATCCGATGTCAAAGCGGCTTCGCTTCCTGCCGAAGAAGGTGGGCCACAAGCTGACGCGTTGGAAAGCGCTGGTCATGCAGCAGATCATCTATGGCATGTCGCGCCGCCGACCGGACCGCGTGAAGAAGCTGATCGACAAATGGACCCGCAAGGAACTGGGTCCCGACTATGACTATGAGACCCATTTCACGCCGCGCTACAACCCATGGGATGAGCGCATCTGCGTGTCGAAGGATGGCGACTTCTTCGAGGCTATTCGCCAGGGCAAGGCCGAGATGGTCACCGATGCGGTCGAGCGGTTCACGAAGACCGGTATCAAGCTGGAAAGCGGACGGGAGATCGAGGCGGATATCATCGTCACCGCGACGGGGCTTGAGCTTGTCTCTTTCGGCGGGGCCGACGTGCGGCTCGATGGTGCGTCGATCGAGCCGTCGGACCTGATCAGCTATCGGTCCATTCTTTTTGCAGGCCTGCCGAATGCGGCGGTTGTCTTCGGTTATGCCGGCGCCAGCTGGACATTGAAGCTTGAGCTGGGCGTTCGGTATCTCTGCCGCCTGATCAGTCATATGGACCGCGTCGGAAAGCAGGTTTTCCTGCCGGTTGGCGTGGACGACTATGGGCACAAGAAGATGCTGCTCGACCTGACGGCCGGTTATGTGAAACGTGGCTCTAAATGGATCCCGCGCCAGGGCGAAGAGAAGCCGTGGGACAATCCGCAGAACTATTTCGTCGACTATCGGCGGCTGCTGATCGAGCCGGTTGATGACGATGTGCTCGCCTTGCGCGAGGCGGGCGAGCCATTGCCTGAGCTCCTCCGGTCCGCTCCGGTGCAAGACCAGACCGCCCCGTCTGAACTTTCAGACGCCTGACGCAGGCTCAGTTCAAGCAGCCCTTTTCGCGTAGCCATGTTTCCAGAGAGGATGTTTCGAGGCCGAGTTCGCGATCGAGCTTCAATTTGCGTAGGCCGAATTCGCAAGCGCGCTCCTTTTGGCCGAGCTTGTCGAAGACCCTTCTAAGGTTCTCCAGAAGGAGCGATTGGCCCTTGCGGTCAGAGGTGTCCTGACAGAGGCTCAACGATTTCTCGAAATTCATTGCGGCGCTGTCCAGGTCACCCGCCTTTTCGTCCAGAAGGCCCAGGCCATTGAGAACGTCTGCCGATAGGCTTAGCTGACCGAAGTCTTCGCTGAGGGCCAAGGCCCGGGCATAGTGTTCGCGGGCCTGGTCTGGTTCACCTCTTCCGGCGTAGGCTGCCCCGACAACTTCGTGAAGGCGAGGCAAGGCTACCTTATTCCCAATTTCCGTATGAAGTTTAAGGGCTGCGCGGCCGTTTCGGATCGCCTGAAGGTAGTTTTTATTGCTTAGAAGGAACCGGCTGAACGACTCTAGCTGGTCGGCTTCCGACCGTGTGTTCCCGATCTCCCTGCTCAGCTGCAGGGCATTGCGGTGGTGACTTTCCGCTTCGGTCTGCTTGCCGAGCGATTCGCAGACAATGGCGAGTATATCGCGGCCATCTATTTTTTGCTCGGGATCAGAAAGCCCGCTGACGATAGCCCGGGCGGCCCTATAGTGTGTTTCTGCCAGTGATGGCTGCCCCTGAAGGCGCGCGAATTCGGCCAGCAATGCTACGCAATCGAGCTCCGAGATTGGATCTTTGAATTCGTGAAACAGGCTTCTGGCGCGTTCAACAAAATCTCTAGCTTCATCGATATTGTGTTGATGTTCGGCAATATAGCCGAGCTCGAGTAGCACGTGTGCTCTCTGTTCACGGGTGGTCTCTGACGCAGCAAGAAGGTCGGTAAACAGCGCCTTCGCCTCTTCAGTGCGTCCGATATTGCCGTAGACCCTTGCAAGCTCATACCGGATTCCCGGATCGCTGGGGTCCATCTTCCTGGCTTCCTCGAGTGCCCGCATGGCTATGCGCGGAGCATTGAGCCGGGCAACGTGTGCAATACGTATCCAAAGATCGATGTCGTTGCGCTTTTCGGCTTCTCGGATGAGCGTGTAGAAACCGGACTCATCTCCTTGAAGCGCAATCTCGATGGCCTGTTCAAACGTTTCGCCGGTGCTCGCTATGTCGAAGACAGCGGCCTTGGCCTTTGCGATATCCTCCTTGTCTGCAGGGCCGCTGCCTGAAGCGGAGCCGGCCTCTGCGCGAGCGACATAGGCCTTGAACTGACGATCCAGTTTCTCATGCATGTCACGAACCAGGCCGGTCTGCTCAGTGGATTGCTCCATTAATGCATCCACCTGGCGCTTCAGAGCGTCGCGTTCTGCTTCGGCGCGCTCGGCGCGCGCGACGGTTTCCGCCTTTTCACGTCGCCTCGCCTCAGCGCCGGCGACCCACACAACAAACTGGATGATCGCGATACCGGTACCGATCAGCGTAGCGATATCGAAAGCGCTGGCATCTTTTAGCCAATCGCTGACAAATGGAATCGAGATCGCCGCAATGTTCATTACGGTCGTGGGTATTTCGATCATGTGCGTGAATCGTCCCTGCAAGTCCCTGAGAATCTGCTGGCGAGCTTAATTGCCGGGGCCGAGTTGACAACTGCCGGATGGTCTCGCTAAAGAAACAAAACAAGAACAAACGGGGTGATTGAAAGTCAGTTCATGGCGCGCCTTGTGAAATTGTGGGACCGAAGGGCGACAGGCGGTGGATCTCGTATTACAGGGTGAAACAGACGATTCGAAGACGAAATGAATGGAGCGCGACATGGCAGGTTCGGTGAACAAGGTCATTCTGATTGGCAATCTCGGCGCGGATCCTGAGGTCCGCCAGTTCCAGAATGGCGGCCAGGTCTGCAATTTGCGGATCGCAACGTCAGAGACCTGGAAGGACAAGAATACAGGCGAGCGCCGTGAGAAGACCGAGTGGCACCAGGTCGCCATCTTCTCCGAAGGCCTTGTCCGGATTGCCCAGAACTATCTGAAGAAGGGCTCCAAGGTCTATGTTGAGGGCAAGCTGCAGACCCGCAAATGGCAGGACCAGAATGGCAATGACCGCTATTCAACCGAAGTCGTGCTGCAAGGCTTTGATGGCACGCTGACCATGCTCGACAGCGCTGGCGGCGGTCAGGGCGGCGGCGGTGGCCGTTCGGGTGGTGGCTTCGGCGGTGGTGGTGGCGGCGGTGGTCCGCGTCAGCTGGATGGCCCGCCGCAGGATTTCGGAAATCAGGATTTCGAAGACGAAATTCCGTTCTAGACTCTTCACAACATAGGAGAGGGCGATGGCTGAGAGGGAAGGGATCGATGAGGTCGCTTCGCGTCTTCGCGCCCTCCAGGAAGAGCGCGATTACCTGATCGTCGGCCTTACCGGGTCGGTCGCTGTTGGCAAATCGACCTTGGCCAAGGCGATCGCCGAAACGCTTGCGCCCGAGCCGGGCGCCGAGATTGTCGGAACGGACGGTTTCCTGTTGCCGAACGCCATTCTCGAAAAGCGCGAGCTCATGATGCGCAAGGGCTTCCCGGAGACCTATGATCGTGAGGCGCTGGCGGCCGCCATCCGGTCTATTCGGCTCGGTCAGGCGCGGATCCCGGCCTATGATCACGAGACGTATGATGTGAATCCGGCCAAGGCTCGCACGCTGTCACGGCCGGATTTGCTGATCCTGGAAGGGCTTGGGTTCGAGCCGCCGGGCGGCCCCATGGGTGAGCGTGACCGACCTGATATCCTGATCTACCTCGATGCTGAGCGGCGCGACATAGAGACGTGGTTCCTGGCGCGTTTCATGCGGTTCTGGAATGCAGCCGAGCACGACCCGACGTCTTTCTATGCCCAGTTCCGCAATATGACGGTGCCGCAGGCTGAAGCGTTCGCCATGTCCGTCTGGCGGAAGATCAACCTGCCGAATCTGGAAGAGCACATTCTTCCGATGCGCGAGCATGCCGACATCGTCCTCAAGAAAAACGCCAAACACGAGGTCAGCGTGGTGGAAGACCGCACACGCTGAGACCGATGCAATTGCGCAGCGGCGGGAACGCATGCTCCCTGCAGGCCGTTTGTCCTCATTCGAAAGAGGAGTTTCTTGATGACCCACCGTATCATTGTTCCTGCGCTTGTTGCGATCGTCGCAGCCTGCGGCGCGCAAGAAACCGGCGACCGCTCGATTGTACCGGACGAGGCGGATGCGGCGCCTGCTGAAGACACCATCGAGACCAATGAGGTCGATGCTGGCAAGCCAGAAGACACGCTGGAGACATGGGCCGACGCGCTCGAAGCACGCGACTGGGAAACGGCGCGTCAGGTCTGGGGACAAAACGGCGAAGCCAGCGGCATGGCGCCCGAGGAATTCGAGCGGGCCTATGAGAAATACAAGACGATCGAGATCGACGCCGAACCGGGGCGCCAGGAAGGCGCGGCAGGCACTGTCTATTATGAAGCTCAGGTCACCATGTCGGGCGAGCTGCAGAATGGCGACGCCTATCGCATGGAGGGGCCTGTGCTGCTCAGCCGCGTGAACAATGTCCCCGGCGCATCGATGGAAGACCGGATGTGGCACATTGAGTCGATCGACCTGCGCCCCGTGATGATCGAGGAATAAAAAAGCCCGGTAGAGGGGCGCGTGATGGTTTAGCTCATGCCGCGATAACGGCCCGGCTTGTGATTGATCGCCACGGTGAGGTTCAGCACGAACGCCCCGACAATCGACAGAGCGACCAGTTTCAGCGGCAGCATGAACAACGCGACCACCAGGATGGCGAGGTCTACGATCAGCTGGAAGATACCCGCGCGGATGATGCCTTTGTCCTGAAGGAATTGGGACAGGATCGTGATGCCGCCAATGCCGGCGCGGTGGCGCAAAAGCATGACCAGGCCAACACCCATCATCGCGGCGCCCGCAACCGATGCAAAGATCGGATCGAGCGCTGAGAAGTCCATCCACATCGGAATGAGCCGCGTCATCGCCGAGATGAGGGCGATGGCGATGAATGTGCGGATCGTGAAGCCCCAGCCCATCCGCATCAAGGACAGGATGTAGAAAGGCAGGTTGAGCACGAAGAAGACGGTGCCGAAGGTGAACGGCGTCGCGAACTCCACCAGCAGGCTGGTGCCAGCGAGACCGCCTGTGATCAGCATGGCCGTGCTGTAAAGCGTCACGCCAAAGGAGAGAAGCAGCGTGCCAAGCAGCAGGGCCTGAACATCCTCATACCATTTGTGCTGTTCGAGATTTTCGGTTTCGGGGGTCGCGTCAGCCATGAGGGGCGCTATTGGCGTGATCGGAGCGACCGGTCAAGGCGTGTAGATTTCGACCGCTGCGCTGGTGTCATTACCGCTGGCTTGCTGTGCGCCGCCGATGACGTAGATGTCGCGGCCCAGCGTGACCGCACCCAGACCGTGGCGCGGGCGCGGCATGTCGGGGATCGCAGTCCACTTATCCGTGATGGCGTCATAGACCCAGGCATCCGGGTAAACGCCGCCGCCCTGGCTGTCGAAATACTCGCCGCCGAACACGTAGAGCTTGTTGCCCAGTGCGGCGGCGGCCAGTCCGGCCTGCGCCTTTGGCATGGGGGCACGGCGCTCCCAACGGTCCGATGCCGGGTCGTAGATTTCATGCGTTGATTCATTGCCGCCGCCGACGGTCCGCCCGCCAACGACATGGACGTATCCATCGATGACGCCGCTGGCGGCGCTGTTGCGTGCCGTCGGCATGGGGGCGACGTCGAACCATTTAGAGCCGTCAAAGGCCCATGCGGTGGCAATGTCGGTCTGGTCGCTCCAGTCGAGATTGCGGTCAGCTTTTGGCAGCCGGCCGCCGATGACGAAGAGCAGCCCGTCGGCGACTTCGGTGACGCTTTCGCCATTGGGGACCGGCATGGCTGGCGCGACGGCCCAGGCGTTTGACGCCTCATCGTAGCGCCAGACACCGCCGCGCATCTGCCAAGCGCCCGCCTCGCCAGATTCGTAGCCGCCAATGCAGTAGAGGTGTCCTCGATAAGAGATGAGCTGCGGGTGATGACGCGCAGACGGGAGCGGGGCCTTCAGCTGCCAGGTGCCGGTGTTGGGGTTGTAGGCATGGTGCGCGGATGTCGGTCCGGTGATGCGGCCATTTTCGGCGACAAAGCCGCCAGCCAGATGAATGCGGCCGGCATGCCGGGCCGGATAGATTTCCTGGACGGGGAAGGGCAGCGAGGTGCCGGTGTGCCAGCCAGAGGGGCTTTTTGCGCGGTCAGCGAAAGCTGCCGGGGCAAGACCTGCGCTGCCAAGTCCGGCGGCGGTCAGCAACAATGCCGAGCGGCGGTTCATGGAAAAAGGGCGCATGGCTGATTCTCCGGGATCTACGCATTGCAGATTAGCGCCTGGCCATCGTGCATCAATCCCGCTTTGACGCTCGCGCTGCGGGAGAGATCATGCTGCGTCAGGGGCGGCGTTTTGGGCGGTGGAGTACGCCTCGCGCCGACGAGCGTGCGGGCGAAGAGAAAACGGGACAACAGGGATGTCGATCGATTTCACCATCCCGGATGAGGCCAGGCAGGTCCACAGATGGATCACCGGCAAGACCGTTATCCGGGCCTATAAAAAGGACGGAACGACGGCCGCGGCGGCGGGTGGGGATTTGCTCTCGCGGAGGGCTGGGTTTCAAGTTTGAACTGATGGGCGTCAGCACTGCTGAAAAGCGCCGCAGACGTTTGTGTATCGGCCCCCCGCCTGCTAGTCTGAAAGCTAGATTCAGCGGGCGATTCGGGCTCGCGCAAAGAGACCAGAGGCAGGGCTTCCGTGAGCGACGAAAATACACCGCCAGAAGAGCCGGAAAACGACGACCCTCATTATGAGGATGGTATCGACCCGGTCGATATCGAGGACGAGCTAAAGCGCTCCTATCTCGACTATGCGATGAGCGTCATTGTCAGCCGTGCGCTCCCCGATGTGCGCGACGGGTTGAAGCCGGTTCACCGCCGGATCCTGTATGCGATGCAGGTCAACGGCAATACGCCTGACAAGCCGTACAAGAAGTCCGCGAACATCGTCGGTGCCGTGATGGGTAACTATCACCCGCACGGCGACAGCGCGATCTATGACGCCCTGGTGCGGATGGCGCAGCCTTTCTCCATGGGGCTGACCCTGGTCGACGGGCAGGGCAATTTCGGCTCGATCGACAATGATCCGCCGGCAGCCATGCGCTATACCGAATCCAAGATGACCAAGGCGGCGCAATACCTGCTCGCTGACATCGACAAGGATACGGTCCAGTTCCAGGACACCTATGACGGCTCGCAGCAGGAGCCGATGGTTCTGCCGGCGCAGTTTCCGAACCTTCTGGTCAATGGCGGCGGCGGCATCGCGGTCGGCATGGCGACGAATATCCCGCCGCATAATCTCGGCGAAGTGATCGACGCGACACTCACCATGATCGACAATCCTGCGATTGATGATGAGGAATTGCTGGAGATCGTCCCCGGTCCGGATTTCCCGACTGGCGGGCTGATCCTCGGTTATGCCGGGTCTCGCAAGGCACTGCTTGAGGGGCGCGGCTCTGTTCTGATGCGCGCGCGGACTGAGATCGAAGAGGTTAAATCCGGACGTCAGGCGATCATCGTCACCGAAATCCCGTTCCAGGTGAACAAGGCGACGATGGTGCAGAAAATCGCCGAGCTCGTCCGCGACAAGCGGATTGAGGGCATTGCCGACCTGCGCGACGAGTCTGACCGTCACGGCATTCGCGTGGTTGTGGAAATCAAGAAGGATGCGAGCGCGGATGTGGTTCTGAACCAGCTCTTCCGGTACTCGCAGCTGCAGACTTCTTTCCCGGTCAACATGCTCGCGCTGAATGGCGGTCGTCCTGAGCAGCTCAATCTACGCCAGGTCCTGCAGGCCTTCATCCAGTTCCGTGAGGAAGTGGTTGCCCGGCGTACGAAATTTGAACTCAACAAGGCGCGTGATCGTGCGCACGTCTTGGTTGGTCTCGCCCTCGCCGTGGCCAATATTGACGAGATCATCCGTATTATCCGGCATGCGCCGGATCCCAATGCGGCCCGTGAGCAGCTTCTTTCCAAAGCCTGGCCGGTGATGGATATGGGGCCGATGCTGGAGCTGATTGCCGACCGGCGGACCCGTAAGGGCGAAGGCGATACGATTTTCCTCTCCGATGAGCAGGCCCGCGCCATTCTCGCGCTGCAACTGTCCCGTCTCACAGGTCTGGGCCGTGATGAAATCGGCAATGAAGCCAAGGGCTTGTCCGAGAAGATTGCAGACTATCTCGACATCCTGCGGTCGCGTCCGCGCATCCTGGACATCATCCGGGCTGAGCTCAACGAGGTGAAGGACAAGTTCGCCGTGCCGCGCCGCTCGGAGTTCACCTTCGCTGATGCCGACATGGACGATGAAGACCTCATCGAGCGCGAAGACATGGTCGTCACGGTGACCCATGGCGGGTATGTGAAGCGCGTTCCGCTGTCGACCTATCGCGCCCAACATCGCGGCGGCAAAGGGCGTTCCGGCGTGTCGATGAAGGACGAGGATTTCGTAACCCGTCTGTTCACGGCAAATACGCATACGGAGATTTTGTTCTTCAGCTCTGAAGGCATGGTCTACAAGGAAAAAGTGTGGCGCCTGCCTGTTGGCTCCCCGCAGTCCCGCGGTAAGGCGCTCGTGAACATTTTCCCGTTGGCCAAGGATGAACGCATCGAAAGCGTCATGCCCCTGCCGGACGATGAGGAGAGCCGCAACGAGCTCGATGTCATGTTCGCGACCCGGTCCGGTACCGTCCGCCGCAACAAGCTCAGCGATTTCATTCGCGTCAATCGCAATGGCAAGATCGCGATGAAGCTCGACGAGGGCGATGGTATTGTGTCGGTGAAGATCTGTACCGAAGACAATGACGTCATGCTGACGACGGTTCTCGGTAAGTGTATCCGCTTCCAGGTGACCGATGTTCGTGTGTTCGCTGGCCGTAACTCGACGGGCGTTCGCGGGATCCGTCTCGACAAGGGCGACGAGGTCATCTCGATGGGCATACTGCACCATATTGAAGTGACGTCCGCCGAAGCGCGAGCCTATCTGAAGCATGCTGCGGCCATGCGCCGGGCTGCGACCGGTGAGGACGAGGACGATGATGCTGGTGATGTGATGGCTGATGATGAGGCCGATGACAGCACCGAAGAAGCCGCTCTCAGCCCGGAACGGATCGCCGAGCTTGGGGCGCGTGACCAGTACATCCTGTCCATCGCAGACGATGGCATGGGCAAGCGCTCGTCTTCCTTCGACTACCGGGTCACGGGACGGGGCGGTAAGGGCCTTGTGGCGCACAATATCTGGGGCCGCGACAAGAAGAAGGGGCCGGTCAAGAAGATCGCGCAATCCTTCACCGTGGAAGACAATGACCAGATCATGCTCGTCACCAATGGTGGCCAGCTGATCCGCACGCATGTCGACCAGATCCGCATCGCCGGTCGGGCAACGTCAGGTGTCTGGGTTCTTCGCACAAATGAAGGCGAACGGGTTGTGTCGGTCGCCCGCCTCGTGGAAGAAGAAGACGAAGACAGCGAAGAATAGGGCTGAGCCTGCTGCGATCATTGCAGATAGTTGCCCGAACTGGAGGTGGTGATGGAACGTGTCGGGCTTTATCCGGGAACCTTTGATCCGATCACGATGGGCCATATGGACATCATCGGTCGCGGGCTGAAGCTTGTGGACCGGATGATCATCGGGGTCGCCGTCAACGAGGCGAAGAAGCCTCTTTTCTCGCTTGAAGAACGCGTTGCCATTGTCGAGCAGGAAGTCGCCGACCTGGACAATCCGCGAAATGTGCCGATCGAGGCGCGCCCCTTCGACAATCTGCTGATGCACTTTGCCGAGGCGTGCGGCGCGCATGTCATCATTCGCGGCCTGCGGGCCGTGTCGGACTTCGAATATGAATTCCAGATGACGGCCATGAATGAACAACTGAACCGCGAGATTGAAACTGTCTTCCTGATGGCGGATGTTCAACATCAGGCTGTCGCGTCGCGGCTCGTGAAGGAAATCGCGAAATTTGGGGGCGATATCACTTCCTTTGTCACACCACGTGTGAGGGAAAAGCTTCTGGAGAAATATCAGTGAAAACGTTCAGAATCGCCTCTACTGCTGCGGCGGGACTTGCCCTGGTCGCGGCTGTTGCCTGCGCGCAGGAAACCCCGTCGGCCGATACAGAAACTGCCCCTGCCGAGGCGGCTGAGCCGGCCGCGCCGCAATTCACGATGGCTGACGTGGAGGCTGCGCCGGAGACCTGGCGCGAAGTTGAGCCGGATAACCTCTGGATCCTTGAGACGAATAAAGGCCGCATCATCGTTGAGATGCTGCCAGAAGTCGCGCCGAAACATGTCGAACAGTTTCGCGCGATCACCAAATCGGGTGACTATGATGGGACCGTCTTTCATCGTGTGATCGATGACTTCATGGCGCAGGGCGGTGATATTTTTGCGCTCAAAGGCCGGGAGTCCGGCCTGCCTGACATTCCGGGCGAGTTCATCTTCCGGCGCGACCCGTCTGAAATGACGATGAACCCGATCGGCCCTGAACAGGATGCCAAGCAAGGCCTCTACAAAGGCTTCCCAATGGCGTCTCAGGCGCAATTTGTGGCGGAGATGACGGCCGACAACATGCTTGATAGCTGGATCCCGCATTGTCCGGGCGTCGTCTCGACGGCCCGCACAGATGACCCCAATTCGGCCAATAGCCAGTTCTTCCTGATGCGCCATCAGGCGAGCCATCTCGACAAGAACTACACGGCCTGGGGCCGGGTTGTTGACGGCTTCGACGTGGTCCGAGCGATCAAGAAAGGCCCGAAGCCAAATGGAACGCCGATCGAAAACCCGGACGTTCTGAACAAGGCTGTCATGGCGTCAGATCTGCCTGAGGCGGAGCGCCCTGTTGTCTACGTCCAGCGCACGGATACGCAGGCGTGGACCGACAAGCTTGCCGCCGCCGATCAGCTCGACACTGACATTTGCGATGTTCCACGGGTGCCCGCTGTCGTTGAAGGCTAGGGCCTAAGCCTTGGATTTATCACCATTTTCCTTCGATCTGCCCGAAGAGCTGATCGCGCTTCGACCGGTTGAGCCGCAGGATGCCGCGCGCTTGCTTGTGGTGCATGGGGATGGCCGGTTGGAGGACGCTCACGTGCGGGATCTGCCGAGCTATCTCTCGGCGGGCGACACACTGGTTTTCAACGATACGCGGGTGATCCCGGCAGCGCTCAAGGGCGTGCGTCCTGCCCGCGATGACAATGGCAGCGACGTGGCGGTGGACGCCAATCTGGTCGAACGGGTGGACGGGGCGACCTGGCGCGCGCTTGCTCGGCCCGGCAAGCGTCTGAAGCCAGGCGACCGAATCGAGTTTGGGCAAGGCTTTGAGGCACAGCTGACCGAAAAGGCAGAGACGGGCGAGGTCACGCTGGTCTTCAATCTGGCCGGGCGTGAGCTCGACGAGGCGCTTGATGCACATGGGGCGATGCCGCTTCCGCCATACATCGCTCGCCGGCGCGCGGCAGATGCAAAGGACCGCCAGACCTATCAGACGAGTTTTGCTGGCGAGGACGCGCAGTCGGTGGCGGCGCCGACGGCAGGGCTACACTTTACGCCTGAGCTTCGTGAGGCGCTGGCAGGGGCTGGCATCGGCGCTGAGACCGTGCGCCTGCATGTCGGGCTTGGTACGTTTTCGCCGCTGAAGGAGAGCCAACTCGAAAGCGGGCGGCTTCATGAGGAGTGGCGGCGGATTAGTCCGGAGGTGGCTGAACGGCTCAACGCTGTCAGGGCGTCGGGACATCGCTGCGTGCCAGTCGGCACAACGGCGCTTCGCACGCTGGAAAGCTCAGTTGACGATGCACGGCTCATTGCGACGACCGGACCCACGGACATTTTTCTCAAGCCCGGCGACAGGCTGCAGGTGACCGACGCACTGGTGACCAATTTTCACCTGCCCGAAAGTTCGCTCTTCATGCTGGTTTGCGCGCTGATGGGCACGGACATCATGCAGGCGGCCTACGCCCATGCGATCGCGAACAAGTACCGGTTTTACTCCTATGGCGATGCGTGTCTTCTTCTGCCTTGAGTGTCAGATCTCATAGTCGGGATCGGTGATGGCCAGGAAGGCGGGTTTCGGGTTCCGCGACGGATCGAAGAGCAGCGGGTAATTATTACGGCTGACCGGGAAATTGTTCAGCCATGACTGGGCATCCTGAACGCCCCACATGGTTACCGAGGTGACGCTGTCGCGCTCTGAAAAGCCATCGAACAAGCCGCGATAGATCGCGGCCTGCTGCGCGTAGATGCTGTCGGGAACGTCGCTTGCGCGCGTGCCATAGCTCGACTGGCAGTTCACGCCGGACGAAAAGCACTCAGCGGGATCACTATAGACCGAGACATCGATCTCGGTGGCGTGGTTTTCAAGCCCGAAGCCGAGCGCGTCGACGGCATCGATGGCGGCGAGGGCGTCGGCAGGGTCGGCATTGATCTGCAGATGGAACTGGTGACCAACGCCATCGACCGGGATGCCGCGGGATACAAGGTCCTGCACGATGGCGAGGAGGCGCGCGCGTTTGCTCGATTGCTCCGTACTATAATCATTGATGAAGAGCTTCACGTCAGGATCGGCGGCGCGGGCAGCCTCGAAGGCCCAGTCGATGAACTCCGGGCCGCCGACAGCCTGGTACCAGTTCGAATTACGATAGGGCGCGGCGGCGCCCGCACTGTCGCTCGCGACTTCGTTCACGACATCCCACGCATAGATGCGGCCGCGATAGCGGGTCACCACATCGGTTACATATTGCTGAAGCTTGTCGCGAATATCGCTGACCATGCCCGTCAGCATCCAGTCCGGTGTTGTCTGATGCCAGAGCAGAGCGTGACCCCGAACCGCGATATTATTGGCCTCCGCCCAGTCCACGATCGCGTCGGCAGGCGCGAAATTATAGCTGCCCTGATTGGGAGCGATGATGTCCGGCTTCATCTCATACTCGGCGGTAATGGATGAAAACTGTTCCTCCAGAATAGCGCGGTCTTCGGTCGCCGTCTGGATCTGGCTCGCCTGAATGGCCGCCCCGACTGGAAAGTTGGCGGCGTAGACATCCCGGAGAATATTTACAGCGGGTGGGGGCGGTGGCGGTGGAGGAGGCGGTGGTGGCGGCGATGGAGCGGGCGATGGGGTAGAACCGCCTCCGCCGCCACAGGCTGCGAGGGCTGCAATAGCAGCGCCGCCGAGAAGGCGCAGTCGGTCTCGCTTCGAGAAGGTCATGTGTATGCCTTTGCTGTCGCGGCGATTGGGTCAGATAATTACAAGGTGTGTTCGCTATCACGCTAGTTGAACGCGGATCGATTTAACACCCTGTTGATCTTGCGTTCGCCTTGGAGCGGGCGGATCTGCGTTCAGGCGTCTACACGCAGCCAGGGCCACCGGGCCTTATAGCTCTCGGCTTTCTTCAGGAAGAGCGGGTCGTCGGCTGTTCTGGGATTGGGGCGCAGGATGCCGTTCCAGAGGTCCTGCAGACCGTCCGGCGCGTGGATAGCGCCCGTTTCGACCTCAATGCCGATACAGGTACAGGCGACGAGGAAGCCTTCGATGCCGTCTTTTGATGATGTGAGAGGTGCGATGGGGCGGCCGAATTTCTTTCCGTACCAGAGATGCACGCGGGCCTGATTGCGGATCTCGACCTTGGCGTCCAGGTCTGTGAACAGGCGCGCGGCCCGCTGGATGACGGCGTCTTCTGCCTCATAGGATGTGTCCGTGTCGTCGAAATAGAAGACATCGAAGTCATTGATTCCCCAGCCTGACGGGTTGCCTGAGCGGTGGTTCCAGACCGGCTGGAAGAGGCAACCGGCGGCGAGATAGCATTGCGGCAAGCAGAGATCCGGCAGGCGGGCCAGCAGTTCGTCATTTGTCGAAACGGAGCGCACATGGTGCATGAAGGCGTCTTCGCTAAGCGGCATTGAGCCAGTCTTAGCCGATTTTGAGGACTTGTCAGTGGCAGGCCGATGCGCCAAACGCGCGCCATGACGACGTTTCCTTTTGAAATCCATGCGCGTGATGGCGCGGCGCGAACCGGTGTGCTGAAAACTTCGCGCGGCGATATTCGCACGCCAGCCTTCATGCCGGTCGGCACGGCTGGCACGGTCAAAGCGATGTATATGGACCAGGTCGAGCAGGCCGGGGCCGATATCATCCTGGGCAACACGTATCACCTGATGCTTCGCCCGGGCGCTGAGCGGGTAAAGCGGCTTGGCGGATTACACAAATTCTCCGGCTGGAAGGGGCCAATGCTGACCGATAGTGGCGGCTTTCAGGTCTGGTCTTTGTCGCAGCTTCGCAAGATGGACAAGGATGGCGTGACCTTCCGCAGCCATATCGATGGGTCCGAGCATCGCCTGACGCCTGCGCGCAGTATCGAGATTCAGGCGGACCTGCTTGGCTCGGATATTTCCATGCAGCTCGATGAATGTACCGATTTTCCGTGCAGCCATGAAGAAGCGCTGCGCAGTCTCGAACTGTCGCTGGACTGGGGGCAGAAGAGCCTCGAGGCTTTTGGGCAGCGGGACACGCAGACGCTGTTCGGCATCATTCAGGGCTCAAATTTTGACGACCTTCGTGAGCGTTCTGCGAAAGGCGTCGTCTCCCAAGGCTTCGGCGGGATTGCGCTCGGCGGTCTCGCGGTTGGTGAGGGCCATGACCAGATGTGCCGGACCATCGACATGACGATCCCCCACCTGCCGGATGAGAAGCCGCGCTATGTGATGGGCGTTGGCAAGCCGATCGACCTCGTTGAGGGCGTCGCGCGCGGCATCGACATGTTCGATTGCGTTCTGCCGACACGGGCAGGGCGCCATGGTCAGGCCTGGACGTGGGACGGGCCGATCAATCTCAAGAATGCGAAATTTGCTGAAGACCTGTCGCCTCTGGATGAGGGCGTGAATTGCCCCGCCAGCAATGACTATTCAAAGGCCTACTTGCATCATTTGATGAAGGCTGGCGAATATCTTGGCGCGATGATCCTGTCCTGGCACAACACGGCTTTTTTCCAGGCGCTGATGGCAGATATGCGGGCCCACATTGCGGCGGGCACGTTTCAGGCTCGCCGTGAAGCGCTCAGTCTTCGATGGGCGGATACGAAGTCGTCTCCGAAGCCGTCTTAGCTTTCCGGTCCGCCTTGGTGTGGCCGTCGACATCATCGAGGCCATAGCTGTCTATGTCCGACGGTACGAGACCCATATCCCTTGCGGGCGGTTCGGGCTGTGTTTCGACGGCTTTCGGTTGAGGTGCATAGCCGTCAGGGGCATCTCCGCGATAGACAACGGTCTGATCTCGCTTAATCGCCGCGAGGTTTGGCGCAGCAACGCCCTCGCATTTCTTCATCTGTCCCAGCGCCTTGAGATACGTCCGCCGGTGCGTGCCCTTGTTGATGGCGCGCTTTATTTTCGCCTCATGGCGCTTGGCGCCTGATAGCTGTCTCACCCAGCTGCGATACGGGATGAGCCCGCCGGCCTCTGAGGCCACCGCTTTCAGGATGCCATCGGAGGTCGCGCCGGCGGCCTTGTCCGAGAGCGTGCTGTCATCGGTTTGCTTTGGTGCATCGAAGTCAGGCCCGAGCACGGCATCGAGTGCCGTGACCTGCGCTGCGATGTCTTCGCAGCTGATATCGGTCGACACTTCGTACGGGTTTTTGATTTCGGCGAGAACCGCCGGGATTTGGTCGCGTTTGAGATTGAGATCCTCGAGAGGCGTCATCGCTGCGTCCGCCATGCCGGAGCGCGTCTGCGACACGACTTTTCCGGTCGTGGAGTCGGGGGAAGTCGATGTGCAGGCGCTGGCCAGAAGGAGCGCCGCCGCGGAAAGAAAAAGGGTCTGTTTCATAGCTTGCCAATTCCAAGCGAAATTGAGGGCAAAATAATGGCACCAACTGACCTGCAATTAGCGGGAAAGCGTCCGTTGACCTTCCCTGCACACTCGACTAGGAAACCGCTTCGGCGCGCCCATAGCTCAGTTGGTAGAGCAACTGACTTTTAATCAGTAGGTCACAGGTTCGAATCCTGTTGGGCGTACCAAACATTTCGGGGTTCACTTCCAACCCCGCTCTGCCACCCGTATTTCAGTCTTTTTCATTTTCCGTTCCGGCGAGTCGCCCCTCTCAATGAGAGGCGCAAGCGCAGCGTGCCTGGCGCCAGGTTTGCGGCAGCTGAGGGTGGGTGGGCCAGCATCGTGCACAGGCTGCAATCACCATTGCACATTGCATGAAAAAGCGGGCCTGAAACGGTGGTATTTGGTTCATCAGGTATTATAATAAAAGCGTCGTTGAGGACGGCTTGAGCGCTTGCCCTGTTTTCTAGAAATAGGGTGAAGAATCAAAGGCGTATCGCTGTTCTCTTTTATCGCGCCTTTGCCGCTTTCGCGCATTCGTGACTCAGTCAGGCGTACGCAACAACACGGGAGTCCTTTTCAGGATCAAACAATCGTATGAATCGCAACATTATTATCACCTGCGCCATCACCGGATCCGGCGAAACTGCCGACCGCTCGCCGCACGTTCCGGTCACACCGAAGGAAATCGCCAAGGCGTCGATCGAGGCCGCAAAAGCGGGCGCAGCCATCGCGCATATTCACGTCCGTGACCCAAAGACCGGCGCGCCGAGCCGCGATGTCGACCTTTACAGGGAAGTCGTCGAGCGGATCCGCGAGGAAGATACCGATGTTGTGATCAACCTCACCACCGGTATGGGCGGCGATCTCTATCTGGGGCCCGACGAAGACCCGCTCGCCCTGGAAAAGGCAACTGACCTCGTCGGCCAGGTCGAACGGATGGAGCATGTCGAAGCCCTGTTGCCGGAAATCTGTTCGCTCGACTGCGGATCCTTCAACTATCCGGGCGGCAATTATGTCTATGTGTCGTCGCCCGACATGCTGCGCCTTGGGGCAAAGCGCCTGCAGAAAATTGGTGTGAAGCCGGAACTCGAAGTGTTCGAGCTTGGCCATATCTGGTTTGCAAAGCAGCTCCAGGAAGAGCGCCTGCTCGATGCCCCGCCGCTCTTCCAAGTGTGCATGGGCGTGCGCTGGGCGGCCGAGGCGACGCCTCAGAACTTCATGACCATGGTCGACAATCTGCCGGAAGGCGCCAACTGGGCCGGCTTTGCGCTTGGCGCGATGGAAATGCCGATGGTTGCGCAAGCCGCGCTTCTTGGCGGTCACGTCCGCGTGGGCCTTGAAGACAATCTCTACCTGTCGAAAGGGACCCTCGCCTCAAATGCGCAGCTGGTTGAGAAAGCGCGCACCATTCTCGAGAATATGGGCGCCAGCATCCAGACACCCGCTGAGGCGCGCAAGGCGCTGAATGTGAAGAAGCAGGACGCCCCGGCGCTTGTGAGGAAGTCGGCGTGATTACCGTCTATCAAGGGGTGGCTCATCCATGGCTGTGCGATGTCTTGGGCCACATGACAACGCGCCACTACGTCGCCATGTTCGACGATGCTTCATACCATTTTCTGAACAAGGCCTTTGGCTGGTCGCCGGGCGAATCCAGCGGGCCAGGCTGGGCCGACGTGAAACATACGATCGAGTATCAGGATGAGATTGCGAAAGGCGATCTTCTCGAAGTCCGCGGGGCGCTCGAGAAGATCGGCGGCAAGTCGGTGACGATCCGCTATGAGATGCACAATCTCAGCAAGGGCAATATCGCGGCGACGCTGGAGAGCATTTCGGTCTACTTCGACCTCGACGCGCGCAAGGCGATCGCCATTCCGGACGATCTGCGTGCGGGCGCGGAAAGTTTCGTCGAGCCGTCTGCGGAAAACTAACCAGCAACCTGACCCGGCGGGTGATCGGCCTTGAGCTTTCGCACGAGCGACCAGGCCATCACCACGCCGATCAGGATCAGCGGCACCGACGCGATCAGAGCGGCCGTCTGAACGACGCGCTGACCTCCGACAAAAAGCAGGCTCAGCGGCAGCAGCCCCAGCATCAACGCCCAGAACAGTCTCTGCCAGATCGCCGGATCGTCTCCGGCCGGCAGCGACTTCGTCGCATTCGAGGCCAGGATGTAGGAGGCCGAGTCATAGGTGGTCGCGGAAAACACGATGGCCGCGACACAGAACACGCCTGCTGCGAGGGCGGGCAGGGGCAGCTGGTAGATCATCTCGACGATCGCCGCAGACCCGCCGCTCTCATCAATGTATGAGCTGATGTCGATGCCGCCGACTGTCTCTAGCCAGAGGCCGTAATTCCCGAGAATGACGAAGAAGAGGCCGGCGCCCAGCGTGCCGAAACCCAGCATGCCGAAAATGATTTCGCGCAGGGTTCGCCCGCGAGAGATACGCGCGACGAAAAGGCCGACGACCGGTCCGTAGGCGATCCACCAGGCCCAGTAGAAGATCGTCCAGTCCTTCACGAAATCCGTCGTGCCGAAGGGTTCGGTCCAGCTGTTCAGGCGGATGAAATTCTGCGCAACAAGGCCGGTTGCATTGATCGCGGTCTTGATGAGCCAGACCGTCGGGCCACTGAACAGCACGAAGGCGAGAAAGCCGAACAGGAGCCAGACATTCAGGTCCGTCAGGCGTTTGATGCCTTGTTTGATGCCGACGGCCGCGCTCGTCGCAAACAGGGCGATGATCACGACCATCGCGATCACTTCCAGCTGGAAGGAGGTTTCGATGCCGAGCATGCGGGCGATGAGGGCGGCGATCATCGGTGTGGTGAATCCAAGCGATGACCCCGCGCCGCCAAGAAGGCTGATCATGAAGATGAGGTCGATGGCCCGCCCGCCCGGCGTGTTGGGCGCAAGCGCCGAAAACCCGGCGCACCCGGCGCTAAGGCGAAGATAGGGGCTCTTGCGGTTATGGTAGGCATAGGCAATCGCGAGGGTCGGCAGGCAATAGAAGGCCCAGGCCGATGGTCCCCAATGGAAGAGACCATAGGCCGACGCCCATTGCAGGGATTCCCGACTTCGGGCCTCGATCCCGAAGGGCGGTGTATCGAGGTAATAAGCCCACTCGATCGCAGCCCAGTACATGAGGCCAGCCCCGACGCCCGCGCAGAACAGCATGCCGGCCCAGCTGACTTTCGAGAACTCCGCCTTTGCGTCGGCGCCGCCGATCCGGACATGGCCGAACCGGCTAAAGGCCAGCCAGGCCAGGAAAATGATCGTTGCTGTGCCCGCCAGAAGGTAGAGCGGACCAAGTTCAGTCGCGATCCAGTCATAGATCGCCGGCAGCACCACCGCGCCAGTGCTCGGCTGGGCGAGCAGGGCGACGCAGACGGCCAGCACGAGAAAGCTCGCGGCGCTGAAGGCGACCCAGTCTGTCTGATGGGTTTTTTCCCCGGTTTCAGTGGTCATTCTTCAAGCCTCCTGAAGGCATCAATGTGTTGGCACAGCGCGTCGTCCAGTGGTGAGGCTGGTCCAATCGTATCGCCGATTTCAAGCAGTTTTCCGGTGTCGGAATAGTCCGGCCAGGCCTCAGCGCTCTGGGGCGAGCCCGTCCGGGCAAAGGCGACCCAGGCCGACATCATTGTTTCGGTGATCGCGCGATCGATTTCGTCTGTCGGTAGCCAGTCATCATGCGTGCCGAACACGTACGGGATTTCGGCGCCATGATAGCTTCCCAGCGGCGGGTCTGTCTCGGCGGGCCGGACGCGCGTGAAGCGGTAGGCGTAGACATTTTGTCCGGCGCCCCCGAGGGCGCGTGCAAGCATCCGGCCCGGGCAACGCATCTGATCAGCGGTCTCAATGCGGTCAAGCGCGCCGACTTCGCCATGCGTTTCGACGAGCGCATCGATAAGGCCCGTCGCGTCTGGGAGCCTGTCGCGCCAGGTCGCGAGGGCATCATCTGCGCTGGCGGGGTCGATATACATCAGCCATTCGTCGGCATTCGTGCCGATCATGATGTCGACCTCGTTGAACTGGCCTGCCCGAAGCAATTGTCGGGGCGATTGGGGCAGCAATGCGCCATCGGTCACGGGCGCGAACCAGTAGTCCGAGAGCACGTCATTGCTCGCTTCCAGGATAGTTAGCCAGCTTGCCGACTGGGCATCTTCGTCGCCAAGCGCGGCCTGCAGCGTGTCGAACGCCTCTGCTGCCGTGGCTGTCGTGCCGGTCTCAATGAATTCAAAGCCGCCGGATTGGTGGATCGCTTTGTCGAACAGACCGTCTGCTGCGGGCGACACAATGAGTGTGCCGATCGATGATGCGCCGGCAGACTCACCGAACACGGTTACATTCTCTGCATTGCCACCAAACTGAGCGATGTTCGACTGGATCCAGTCAAGCGCCCGGATCTGGTCCTGCAGGCCGAAATTCGCGCGGCCGTCCGGGCCGATATAGCCGAATGGGCCCATGCGATAGGCGATGGACACGACGATCACGCCGCGTTCGGCAAGGCGGTCGCCGAGGTAATTCGGCTCATAGGACCAGCCGCCCTTATAGGCGCCACCATGGATCCAGACCATGACGGGCAGAGGCTCGTCCGGTGTCAGGTCCGGCGACCAGATATTGAGGTAGAGACAATCTTCGCTTTCGCCGACGGGCCGGGCGGCCGTTTCCGAGTCACCACCGAAGGCGGCGATCAGGTCGGCATACCAGGCCGTCGTATACTCGCCTTGGGGGCAGGCCGGCGCGAAGGCGGTGGCTGGACGGGTGCCTTGCCAAGGCTGGGGTGGAGCAGGGGAATGCCATCGACTGTCTCCAGTCGGAGGCGCAGCGAACGGGACACCCAGGAACTCGCCGCCCTTATCCAGGAAAGAGACGCCAGACAATGTACCAGATGTGGTCTCAACCGCCGGAGCGCGCTGCCCGCCAGATGGCGTCGAAGCGCATGCCGCCAGGATCAGCGAGGCGAGCGTGATCACGCTGATCAGAAAGCAGAAAGATGGGTGCCCCCGATCAAGCATCCCCGACCTGCAGGACCACGCAGCCTTTTGCCTTGCCGTCTTCGATTAACTTGTGCGCCTTTGCGCAGTCGTCTAGCGGAAGCGTTTCGGCGATGCGGTGCTTTAGTGTCCCGGCGGTGAGCGCGGTGTCGATATCCTTGATCGCCGCCTGCTTGGCCTCTTCCGGCATGGCATAGACGATGGCCATGTAGACGGTGAGGTCCATGAACATCATTCGGTAGAACGGGATGACCGGGTTGAGATTGGTACCGGAGGAATAGGTCGCGATGGTCCCACTGGTGCGGATGATCTCGAGCGACTTTTCGATATTGGTCGCAAAGTCGACATCGACGATGCGATCAACCTTTTCGCCCTTGGTGAAGGTGAGCAGGTCCGCAGGCCAGTCCTCATCCCGGTGATTGACGACATGCTGCGCGCCGACCTCGCGGCAGGTGGCCGCATCAGCATCATTACTGGCGGTCGCGATGACGGTCGCGCCGGCCATCGCAGCCCACTGGATGGCGTAATAGCCAACCCGGCCGGCCCCGCCGGTGATCAGCACGGTCTGTCCCTTGACGTCGCCGCCAGCAAAGACGGTCCTGTGCGCGGTCATGACCGGGATGCCGAGGCAGGCCCCGATCTCGAAACTCGCCGCATCTGGCAGCTTTGGTGCTCGTTGGCTTTCGACAGCGACATATTCGGCGGCTGTGCCGAACCGGCGGCCATATTGCGCCTGGTAGACCCAGACACGTTCGCCAACGCGTTCCTGTGAAACGCCATCGCCAACGGCTTCAATGATACCGGCGCCATCGCTGTGAGGAATGACGTAGCCATTGTCGAGGAGGTTGGGGAAGGAGGCCGCCCGCTTCTTGACGTCGGACGGGTTGGGTCCGCTCGTCTTCAGCCGGACGAGGACCTCGCCGGCTGCGGGCGTGGGCGTCGGCTTCTCGCCGACGGTCAGGACTTCGCCTGCTGGACCGAACTGGTCAAACCAGACCGCTTTCATATCGTACCTCGTTATAGGGGGTTGGACAGGCTTTCAGTGTGCCCGTCGACAGCGATGATCTGGCCCGAAACCATTGCGGCGGCGTCGGAGGCCAGAAAAGCGCACATGTTGGCGATATCCTCTGCGCGAACGAATTTGCGCATGGAGACCTGGGACTCGTAAACGCGTCTTATGTCTGCGGCATCGCGCCCGCGTTGTGCGGCATCGCGCTGGATGACGCCGTCGATCCTTGGACCTTCCACCGAGCCAGGGCACACCGCATTCACGCGAATACCCTGCGGACCAAGCTCCATGGCGAGCGTTTTGGTAAAGCCGAGCATGGCCCACTTCGACGTGGCGTAGGCTGTGCGCTGAGGGTAGCCGAACAGGGCGGCGGTCGAGGCAATATTGATGATTGCGCCTTTTCCGGCCTTCTTCATCGCAGGCACGACTTCGCGGACGAAATAGAAGCTGCCATTGATGTTGATATCTATCGTGCGGCGCCAGTCCTCCTGGTCGAACGTCTCGACCGGAGCCGTCATGCCGGAAATACCGGCATTGTTGATGAGGATATCGATCCGGCCGTGCTTGGCCATCACGTCAGCGACAAGGGCAGCGACCTGGTCTGGATCACTGACATCGGCATGGCTCGCCCCGATTTTCGGATTGGCGGCGTTAAAGGCTTCGACAGCCTGCGGGTTCGCGTCACAGATATGAACATGCCAACCATCGGCGAGCATCTTTTCAGCGATCGCTTTTCCGATGCCGGACGCTGCGCCCGTGATCACGGCGACGCCCTGGCTGGGCTGGCCCGTCCGGTCTTCGCGTTCATCCGCTCCTGCGGTGGGTTTTCCTGACATGATGTCGACCATGGCCAGCCTTTTCCTGTCTTAAATATTGTTGTCGGACGTGCCCGACGCATTGGGGGTGTCGCTTGGAATTGCATCTCCGAGCGCGGTAAAAAGCTCTCCAAGCCACGGTTCGAAATTCTTCCAGTGGCCGACGCCTCGCGCATAGATCGGCTGGCGCACCTGTTCAGCGCTAGCGGTGCGAACCGCGCGCCTGGTTTCATGAAAGGCGAGGCAAGCCGGTTCGAAATCGAGGCCGCAATGGGCGAGCAGATTGCGGATCTCGCGCTCTGTATCGGAGACCATGGATTCGTACTGAACGCGGTGAACCCGCCCCGGCAGAACGTGGTCCCAGTGGCGCATGACGCGCAGATAGTCACGGTAATATTGCCCGAGAATATCGAGCCCGTAGCTAAAAGTCTGACCGCGTGCGAAATTCTGCTTGAAGGCCGACAGGCAGCAATCACGCGGATCGCGCCGCGCATCGATAAATACGGCTTGCGGCAGCATTTTCGCGATCAGGCCGACATGCAGGAAGTTGTTCGGCATCTTGTCGATGAAGAAGTCCTGCCCGGTCCGGTAAGCCTCTGTCTCGGCGATATAGCGCTCACCAAGCGCGCGCAGCTCTTCCGGAGGCATGTCGGCGACAGATTGCGGGTAACCGCCGCCTGACTTCATCGAACGCACATAGTTGAGAATATGCGGCAGCTCCATCGTGCCTTCGACGCGCGAGTGCGAGGCAAGAATCTGCTCAACCAAAGTCGAGCCTGACCTGGGGAGCCCGACGATGAAAACCGGCACGATTTCATCTGGTGGTGCCGGCAGCGGCGGCGTGCCCATGAAAGCGGTGTCGAAGACCTGTTCGACAGCATTGATGGTGTCGCTGAAACCATCTGCGTCGAAGGGATCGAGTCTGGCCTTGATGGCATTGCCGGCAGCGTAGTGCTCGAAGGACGGCCCGAAATCCTTGCGGTCCTCGAAAGCCTTGCCGAGGGCGAAGTGAAACCCTGCTAGATCGGTGTCACCTACGCCGGGCGTTTGCAGCATGCTCAGCATGGATTGCAGGTCGGCGTCTGAGAAAACATAGGTCTTGAGGTCGGCGAGGCTCCAAAAGGCTTCACCGAGATCAGGCTGCTGGCTGATCGCCTCCTTGTAGGCGGCTTCGCTGCCTTGGCGATTGCCAAGCGTTTTACGGACATGCCCAAGCGACATCCACACACGCGGCTGCTCATTCCGGAGCTCTAGCGACCGGGTAAAGCTTGCCTCGGCCTCTTCGGGTTTCAGGCCCCAGGCCTGAACGTTGCCGAGCATCGACCAGGCGTCGGCGGCGTCCGGATCAAGCTCCACAGCGCGCCGTGCGGCCTCGACGGCGGCGCCATTGTTGGCGCGTTCGGAATGAAGCCGGGCAACATTGCGCCAGACGATGTCGGAATAGGGGGAAATGCGGCGCGCATGTTCCAGGAGATGCTCGGCATCTTCGGTTGCGCCAGCTTCAATGGCGAGCGAGGCGAGCCCTACAAGCGCGTGGACATGGTTTGGCTCGGCTGTCAGCACCGCACGCAGGGACTGCTCGGCCTCATGATTTCGACCGTCTTTCAGGGCCTCAATCGCGCCGCGGATCTGGTTGCGGTGGGGATCCACCTGAGCGGCCTGTCGAAACGCGTCGCGGCCTTCGCGCGTCTGGCCGTTCTCATAGAGGCTGTCGCCCAGAAGCTGCCAGGCGCGGTTGTTCGATGGAGCGCGATCGATGAGCTTTCGAAGCGTATTGATCGCGTCGCTCGTATTCTTCGACAGACGCTGGATGCGGGCGAGTTCAAGGGAGGCATCGTGGAAGTCCGGCGCTAGGTCGCTCGCCTTGCGAACCAATGCTTCGGCGTCTTTCAGACGGCCCTCGACCGACCGGAGCGAGCCCAGCAGGAGAAGCGCGTTCACTTCGTTGGGCTCGGCTTCGAGAATGGCCTCAAGCTGTTGCACGGCGAGCGTGCGTTGCCCTTGCTGGACAAGCCCACGGGCGCGTTCGAACGCCTGGCGTATCGTGCCCCTTGGTGCGTCGGTCATTGTCTCCACCATCACAGTCTACTCCCCGGCCCAGGCAGGCTCACATCCGGCCTCGGCGAGGCGCTTGATGTCGAGACTGGGATAGAGGCTATTGTGATGCAGGATCAGGCAGCGGTCGGCATCGGTCAAACGCGTATCGCCGAGCGCCGCGTCGAGCAGCTGTTCGCGGCTTTCATCCGGTACGCGCTCAATGCTTAGCGGGCCGGTGTCAAAGATGAGCTTGGATTGGGATGTCTGCCATGACGGCCAGTCGGTCAGCCCGCTGTCCGCGCCAGCGCCGGGATCGCCTGTATGAGCGAATGCGCCCCAATAGGACATCATCGCGTCTGAAAGCGTCAGCCGCCCGGCTTCATTGTCATCGTTGAAAATATCCTCGATGCCCGAGGCCTCAAACGTGCCGAACACGAAGGGGATTTCCAGTCCATGGGATGAGCCCATCAGAAATGGCCAGTCCACGGGCTGTGACGGTTGCTCGTCCCAGTCGAAACGGTAGGCGAAGACGGGCGCGTCCAGACGCGGCGCGAGATCGTCCACGGCGTCGAAGGTCCAGAGGTTGGAATAGTGCTGGTCGACGGCTGTGTACCGGTTCCGGTCCAGGATATCCGGAGCGCCACTGGACCAATCGACGAAGGACGGATCGAAGGCCTGCCAGAGCTTCTGTTCATTCCGGTTGCTTCCGATCAGCATCGGGACCTGATTGTAGTCTCCCGACGCAATGTGCGCGCGGTGATCGGTCTTTGGTAGCAGGACGCCGTCCTGAACCACGCTCGGCAGGTCATAGCCGAGATCGTGCTGGTCAGCGTAGGGACGAAGAATAGATTCGGTGTCCAGACCGCGCATCCAGTCCAGAAGATCATCCTGTGACATTGTCTCAATCAAAGCGGTGGCGTCCGCCCGCGAGTCTGCGCGGCCGTCCTGAATGAGCAGGTCGACGATAATCTCATTGGCGCTTGCGCGCGTGCCGGGCGGCGTTTCGGTTGTCAGGTTGCGGGCTTGCGGCAAGCTCATATTCCAGAAGCCGCCGCTCTCGGCGATGGCCTTGTCGAACAGGCCGGCAGCCCGCTTGGCCAAGACCAGCGCATAAACATTTTGTGCGCCTGCCGATTCCCCGAAGATTGTCACATTGTCCGCATCGCCGCCAAAAGCACCGATGTTCGCCTCGACCCATTCCAGGGAAGCGATCAGGTCGAGCAGGGCGAACTGACCGGTCCGGGCCGAGCCGTCATCGGCGGTCGTCATCGCCTCGTGATGAAACCAGCCGAATGGTCCGAGCCGGTAGTTCACCGTGACGACGATCACGTCCTGCGCAGCTGCCAGACGAGACCCATCATATTCAGCGGCGGACCCGGCATAGTTTCCGCCGCCATGGATCCACACCATGACGGGCAGCGGCTTGTCTGCGGTCTCGGCGGGCGCATAGACGTTGAGGGTCAGGCAGTCTTCGAAACCGAGCACCTTGAAGGCGCCGTCCTCTTCATAGCCGGGCTGGGCACATGGCTGTCCAGGCTGGTCAGCGTTCAGCGCGCCGGTCCAAGCTTGCGGGTGCTGAGGCGGCTCCCATCGCAAATCGTCCACTGGCGCTGCGGCATAGGGAATGGCGAACCAGGCCCTTGCTCCATCTGATGGGTGGCCGTGTACGACGCCATACTCGGTGACCGCGTCGATCACCTGCGTGCGTTCAACCGTTGAGGTTGAGCACGCGGTTGCGGCGGCGGCCAACAGCCCGGCGGACAATGCGCGTCTCATGCACTAATTAAAACGCCCGGTCAGCTTCAGACCGATGGTCCTTGGCCGGTTGGTTGTGATCCGCTCATCATAATAGCCATTGTTGATGAACAGCTCGGCGCGTTCGTCCGTCACGTTCGTTGCGAAGAGCTCCAGCGTATAATTGCCCCGGTCAATGCCGGTGCGTAGGTCGAGCAGGCCATAGGAATCCTGCTTTTCCGGAGCGATTTCAGGCCGGAAAGGATCATTTACCAGCAGATTGTAAGTGTCGCCGGTATAGGCGTAGCTCGCCTGTACATATCCATCGAGGGTGTCGGACAGGCTGAATTCATACCGGCTCGACGAGGTGAATTTCCACTCCGGCACGTATGGCAGGCGGGTGCCTTCTTCGGCAAAGTTCTGGTTCGCGTCGACAAGCGAGACGAAGTCTTCTGCCAGGACGGAGTCGGTATAGTTGGCCGAGAAATTGAACGTCCAGTCGTCGGTGATGAAGGTTCTCAGATCCATTTCGGCGCCGGTGATTTCGGCATTGCCGGCATTGGCGTAGAAGACGACCGGCGCGATATTGATATCGTAGATGGACGTCTGGAAGTCATCCCACAGCATCTTGTAGATCGCGCCATTGAGCGTCACCCGCCCATTGGCGAACTGGGTCTTCATCCCGATCTCATAGGAATCGAGATAATCTGGCTCGTAGGTCTGCGGCACCAGCGGATTGGTTTCACCAACCGCGCCGTTCGATCCGCCCTGCCTGAAGCCCTGCGCAAAGTTGAAGTAGCCGAGCAAGTCGTCGGTGAACCGGTACTGGACGTTAAACTTGAAGCCTTCGCCGCTCGTCGAACCGGATGATCCCTCCGACCCCGTCTTTGGCGAATAGAAGTAAGTCGACCAGCCACCCGGTGCGCTCTCGAAGGAATCCTCGAAGAAGCGCGCTCCGAGCGTCGCTTTCAGCTTGTCGGTGAACTGATAGCTGATCTCGCCGAAGACAGCCTGCTGCTCGCTGTCTGATTTGCCGTAGACGGAATACCATTCATTCGGCAGCGGATCGCCGCCATAAAGGCCGAGATAGTAAGCCGCAGGTGCGCCCTCGAACTTGATGCCGGGCATGTCCCAGAACATCGATGTTTCGTTGTCATTCTGCTCGAAATAGGCCCCGAGGATCCACTGGAGCGGGCCGTCATGGTTAGACGTCGCCCGGATTTCGGTTGACCAGCGGCTGTCTTCATAGTCGCCATTGAAGGTCTGGCGTGGGTCGTTGCAGCCGACATTTCCGTAATAGTAGAACTCGTCGCAGGCGAATTGCTGGATCCACTGATTGAAGGAGGCATATTCGACGTAATCGGAATAGTCGTTCGATGTCTTGTTGTTCTGCTTGAAGTAGGAGGTCGTGGCGACGATGTCGGCGATTGGCGTGCTGCCCTCGAGGGTCAGCGCAATCTGGCCGAATTCGCGGTCTCCGGTATCCGGGCCGAAACGAACGACCTGGAGGTCGCCGCGGCGGCGTGGGTCATGATCCCAGGCGCCTGATGTTTCCGCGGATTGGTAGAAGGCGGAGACGGTGCCGGTCCAGTCGGGTGTCAGATCGGCTGTGAGCGCTGCGCGCCCGCCAAAGATCTCTGTGGTGTTGTAGTCTTCCTCGGCAACCTGGCTGTTGTCGCCGACGGCGCCATTGGTCCAGGTGCGCTGGAACGGGATATTGTCGATGAAGCCGCCGTCATAGTCGTACCAGCCAACCAGGCGCACGGCGGCGCGGTCTTCCGCGATTGGAAGATTGACGAAGCCTTCGACGGTCCGGATCGAGTCACCTTCCTCGATCAGGCCCGCTGTAACGTCGAAACCCGCTTCAAAGCCCGATGGGTCCGGCTTGTTGGTAATGATCCGGACGGTGCCTGACACGGCCCCTGCACCATAATATGTACCTTGCGGCCCGTTGAGCACCTCATAGCGCTCGATGTCATAGCCGTGCAGGTCAATGATTGTCCCGCCGACGGTGAGCGGCTGCTCGTCGAGATAAAGCGTCGCCGTCGCGGTATTCGGACGGTTGGGGTTCGACCCGTCGGCGACGCCCCGGATGAAGAGGTTCTGGGTGCCGGGCCCAGAGCTGACAAACGAGGTCGATGGCGACAGGAAGGCGAGGTCCTCGAACTGCTCAATGCCGAGATTTTCGATTTCCTCATTCGTGATGGCCTGAATGGACAGCGGCACATCCTGCAGATTCTCTTCGCGTTTCTGGGCTGTGACGGTGACCGTGCCGAGCCGCGCCTCGCTATCGCCTTCGGCCTGTTGAGCCGAGGCCTGGGGCGCTGCGACCGCAAGCGCTATCGCGGTTGATGAGAGGAGAACCGAAGCAAGTTCAAACCTCGACGCTGATCCTTTAACGGTGTCACGAAGGCGAATATGCGTTGGCATTGCGCGGTCTCTCCCAATAGATTTCAAGTGTTTCGATCGTCTGGGTAGCGGTAGCTGGGCGGCTGGCAAAGGCAGATAATTTTTTGACTTAAGTGAAAAAAATTCATGTAATGGGCTGAATTCGATTTTGGCTCATCAATAGACGAGGCCGCCTACGCCTCTTTGGAAGGATTGCAGTGACACCCAGATTACCGTCAATGACGGCCCTGCGCGCGTTCGAGTCGGTCTGCCGGTTGCAGAACTTCAAAGACGCCTCAAGCGAACTGAATGTCACCCCTTCTGCTGTGAGCCATCAGATCCGGCGACTTGAGAAGGAGCTGGGCTGCCGCCTTATGAATCGGGGGCGGTCAGGCTTCGATCTCACGGCCGAGGGGCTAAAATTTTCTGTCGAAGTCAGTCGGGCCTTGCGTAGTATCAGTGACGCCGCAAGCGAGATCAGCGAAGGCGGGAGTCGCCGGGTGACGCTGCAGGTCTATTCAACCTTCGCGGTGCGCTGGTTATTGCCGCGGCTGCCCCGATTGAAAGCCGAGCATGACTCGATCGAGCTTGGTATCGTTACGTCTCAGGATGACATTGACCTGTCCACAGGGGCGGCAGACGCGTGTGTGATGATCGGCGAGCCGAGTGAGAACAAGGTCGATTATACGTATCTCTTCAGCTCGACCGTCTATCCTGTTTGCAGCCCGGAATACCTGTCTCGCAATCCCGGCTTGAAACGCCCGTCCGATCTCTCTGACCATACTTTGTTGCAGGTCTACCCATCGCAGGGTGACTGGGATGTCTGGCTTGAGGCTGTCGGGGCGGGCGAGGTCGACTCTGCTGGCGATAGCCGCTTTGACAGCTACGACCACGCCCTGGATTCGGCAGCGAAGGGGCTCGGCGTGGCGCTCGCCATCGATCCGTTCGCCAATGAAGATCTTGCGGAAGGGCGGCTGGTGGAAGTCTTCTCGGGCCTGCACGTCAGACACCCGGCGAACTGGTATTTTTCCACTCTCGATGCCCGCAAGAACGAGCCCAAAATTGCGGTGTTGCGCGAGTGGCTTACGCTCGCTAGCGCAGACTTGCGGAAAGACGAGCACGAGGCGGCCATAGCCGACGCACGGTGATCACCTGACCGGCTGTGAGCTTAAATCGTTATCCGCGTCTTGCTGGTCTGACCGTCCTGATAGGCAGGCAGGCTGATCGGCGCGAGGTTCATGGCCCGGCGATAAACTTGCAGTGTCCGCGCGCCAAATTCTGCGCGGCTCCAGCTCTTTGCGGCGTCAAGGCCGCGATGGCGCATCTGCACCAGCTGAGCGCGGTCAGAGAAGGTTTCCAGAATGGTCCGGGCAAGGTCACCAGGTTCACAGGAAGGTGCCAGGCGGCCGCAGGCGTACTTCCGCAGGAACTCTGCAGCAGCGGGATCTTCCTCACTGGCGACCAGCGGGCGACCGAACGCGGCTGCCTCGCGGTAGATCGACCCGGTGGACTGATAGCGGGATGGCGCCACAATACCGTGGCAACGCGCCAGTACATGGCTCATCGATTCATCTGTCAGGCGACCGAAGTCGAGGATCTGTTCCCGGGCGATTTCGGAAATGCCGAGTTTCGCCATCCGGTTATCGATGTCCGCAGCGTCGAGACCGATCACGTGGAGCTCTGGCAGCGGTTCATCCTTGGCTTGCGAAGCATGCACGACGATGTCGAAGGCGATGAGTAGCTCATCAAGCCCTTTTCGGGCGCTACCGTCGCCAACATATCCAAGACGAAGCCGCGCATGGGCTGGCGGATAGGGCAGGGATGCCCCGGCCCTGGCGATTTGCGGATCGACCGAAACCGGTGTCACCATGTGGATGTGACCGGGACGGAACTCGTACCAATCCTTTATGAAACTCGCATGCGTGCGGCTATTGGAGATGACCGCGGCGGCGCTGTTGGCACATTTCGCCTCCAGGCCACGGGCGACAAAAGCCGACAGGCGCGACCCCATTGTATTCGAGCGAGGCGCGTCAATAGCGTGAGGCGCAGTGTTCCGAATTACGATCGGAAGGCCGCAATCCATCAGCATGGCGGCGGGGGCACCACAATTGGTCGCCTCGATCAGATCGAAGGGGTGGCGCTCGTGTTCATCCTGCACGCGTTCGCGGAAGGCGGCAGCGGCGGCAAGGTGTTCCAGGCCGGGAATAGCCCGCATCAGCCGGCGAAGACCAGTGATCCGTCCGGCGCAACCGATGACCTCAATGCGGTCGTGGTCGGTCGTGACGACGTCATCGCGGTCCATTGTGAAGACCCGGACATTCACGCCGTGCGCCGCGAGCGCATGAGCGGTCTCGCAGGCAACGCGGCCCTTGGCTGTCGGGATTGGCGGATACTCCCATGTGAGGAGAGCCACTTCTAGGGCAGGGCTCGAGTCCGGTGCATCAACCGGTTCGTGCTGCAGGGATGATTGCAGGTGTGTCATGCTGGCTCCAACGCAGCACATTCATTCCGGTTGCACGTCGGTTATTACTCCCGGATAAGGTGTGTGACTAAAAAGACACAATGCTGAAATGCGCAGCTGACATCGGGAATCTGGCGATTGTTTCGGAACTTTGCTGCGTTTCAGCCGCTCGAATATTAGGCAGGTTCACCCTGTATCGCCCGGTAAAAGTGAAAGTTTTTGCCTCCAACGCGATCGGATGCAAAGGTGACCCAATTGCAATGAAGGAGACGGCGCCCTCGCCAGCTATGTCTGACGATAAATCACCATTCGATGAAATGTTCGGACACGGAGAAAATCCGCGCGAACCCTATAAAGATTATTGTGACTGGTTCGAAACAGAAGACCCAAAAATACTTCGAAAAAAGGCCAAGGAAGCCGAACTGGCATTCCGACGAACCGGTATCACGTTCAATGTTTACGGACGCGAAGAAGCCAATGAACGGCTAATACCGTTCGATATCGTCCCTCACGTTCTCTCCAATCGAGAGTGGCAGAAACTGTCCGAGGGGATCGAGCAGAGGGTCCTCGCGCTCAACGCATTTCTCCATGACATCTATCACCGGCAGGAAATCGTGAAAGCCGGACGCATACCGCGCGAGATGATCAGTGATAACGACGCCTTCGAGCCAAAGATGATCGGCGTCGATCCGCCCGGGGGGATTTACACCCACATTGTTGGTACAGACATCGTCCGTACCGGCGAGAATGAGTTCTTCGTGCTTGAGGACAATGCTCGCACGCCGTCCGGCGTCTCCTACATGATGGAAAACCGGGAGACGATGTTCGAAATGTTCCCGGACCTCTTCATTCGCAACAAGGTCTGCCAGGTCTCCACTTATCCCAAACGGTTGCGGCGGTCTCTGGCTGCGTGCGCGCCGTCGGCCTGTAATGGTAAGCCCGTCGTGGCGGTGCTAACGCCCGGTATTCACAATTCAGCCTATTTCGAACACTCCTTTCTGGCTGACGAAATGGGGGCCGAGCTTGTCGAAGGTCATGACCTTCGGGTTGTCGATGGCCGTGTCGCGATGAGAACGACGCAGGGCTATACTCCCGTAGACGTTCTATATCGCCGGGTGGATGATGCTTTTCTTGATCCGATGAACTTCAATCCGGAATCGGTTCTGGGCGTGCCGGGTATTCTTGATATCTACCGGGCCGGCGGGATCACGATCGCGAATGCGCCCGGTACAGGTATCGCGGACGACAAGGCGATTTATTCGTACATGCCCGATATCGTAGAGTTCTATACTGGCGAGAAAGCGAAGCTGCCGAACGTGCCAACATGGCGGTGTTCAGACCCGGACTCGCTGGCTTACGTGCTCGACAATCTGGAAGAGCTTGTGGTCAAGGAAGTCCATGGCTCTGGCGGTTACGGCATGCTGGTCGGGCCGGCGGCCAGCAAGAAAGAGATCGCTCAATTCAGGAAGAAGCTACAGTCCAAGCCGGATGGGTATATCGCCCAGCCGACCCTCGCGCTGTCCACCGTGCCCATTTTCACGAACAAAGGGCTCGCGCCGCGCCATGTGGATCTGCGCCCCTTTGTGCTTGTCTCGCCTAATGGCGTCGACATCACGCCAGGCGGGCTGACTCGTGTGGCGCTGAAGAAAGGATCGCTGGTGGTCAATTCCAGCCAGGGTGGCGGCACCAAGGATACGTGGGTGCTTGAATCATGATGCTTGGAAAAACAGCTGGCGGCCTGTTCTGGATGTGCCGCTATCTCGAACGCAGCGCAAATAATGCGCGCCTCATCGAAGCGGGATCGCGAATGGCGATGACGCGGGCGGATTCATCGGATGCCGAATGGACGTCTGTACTGACGACCGCCAATGCGCTCGACGGATATAATCAGCGCCACGACGTTATCGATCGCACGCACGTGATCGATTATATGCTCCGGGACAAGACAAACCCTTCATCGGTGATGTCCGTGGTGGATGCGGCGCGCAGCAGTGCCCGCATGGTGCGCGTGGCTCTGACGCGAGAAGTGTGGGAAGCCGTCAATGATACGTGGATGCGGCTCAAGGATGCTCTGGCCCGGCAGGTCACTGAGAAGGACTTGCCCAATGTGCTTGAGCTTATTCGCCAACAAAGCGCTCAGGTGCGCGGTGCCTTGCATGGAACGATGCTGCGCAATGACATCTTCAATTTCTGCCGGATCGGCACCTTCCTGGAGCGGACAGATAATGTCGCGCGTATCCTGGATGTGAAATACTATGTCCTGCTGCCATCTGTTTCGATGGTTGGCAGCTCGATCGACAATTTCCAGTGGGAAACCATTCTGCGATCTGCGGCGGCCGAGCGAAGCTTTGCCTGGCTGAACAAGGAGTCCGGGCCTCGGGCCATTTCGGAGTTCCTGATTCTCGATCAGCGCCTGCCTCGGTCACTGGCTTTTTGTTACATCAATCTGGCGCGGAACCTGGCATATCTTGAGGCCGAGTATGGGGAGACCAAACATTGCCAGGAAATCTGCGGTGAAACGCTGCAACGCCTGACGACGACCACCATTGATGAGATCATTGAGAACGGACTGCACGAATTTCTCACCAATCTCATTATCGATAACAACAAGCTGGGTGTGCAAATCGAGCAGGACTATCGTTTTGCAAACTGAGGAGATGACATGCGACTGAAGATCTCGCACGAGACGCGCTATGAGTTTTCTCAGCCTGTTTCATACGCCCTGAATCAACTCCGCCTCGCGCCGAAATCGCGAAACGGGCAGAAGGTGCTGAGCTGGGACGTTGAAATAGAAGGCGGCGTCAAACAGGCTGAATTCGTCGACCAGTTCAACAATCAGACCATGCTGGTCAGCACCGATCCGGGGGCGACAACGCTGCTCGTGAAGGCGTATGGCGAAGTCGAAACCGAAGACAAGTCCGGCGTGGTCGGCAAGCATGGCGGGGCGACACCGCTCTGGTTCTATGAGCGCAAGTCTGAGCTGACCAAGCCCGGTCCGACCATCCGGAAAATTGCCAATTCGCTCGGCAGTGACTTCGACAATGATGTCGACCGCATGCATGCACTCGCGAAGGCGATCCAGGCCAATGTCCAATATGAAACCGGCACTACCGAGGTCACGACCACGGCTGAGGAGGCGGCGGCGGCGGGCCATGGCGTGTGTCAGGACCATGCGCAGATCTTTGTGTCCGCTGCCCGCTATCTGGGCTATCCGGCGCGATATGTCAGCGGCTACCTGATGATGAATGACCGAGTGCATCAGGATGCTTCCCATGCCTGGGCGGAGGTATATGTTGATGCTCTGGGCTGGGTCGGATTCGACATCTCCAATGCAATTTCGCCGGACTCGCGTTACGTGGCGGTTGCAACGGGACTGGATTATGATGACGCAGCCCCAATCTCGGGCTTGTCTTTCGGGCCGGGTGCCGAGACTTTGGAAGTAACGGTTCAGGTTCAACAATAAGATGGGTTTCACCCTTAAAACGGCATGACGTACTGCGTAGGGCTTCGCCTCGACAGAGGCCTCGTATTCATGTCCGACACCCGGACGAATGCGGGCGTCGACAATGTCTCCAAATATCGCAAGATGTTCACCTGGGAGAAACCGGGTGAGCGAACCATCGTGATGATGACGGCGGGCAATCTGGCGACGACCCAGGCCGTGGTCAGCATGCTGGATGAGCGCACCAAGGCACCCGAAGAGCGCAATCCATCCATTCTTGAGGTGCCGTCTATGTTTCAGGCGGCGCGGCTCGTCGGTCAGACCTTGCGCGACGTCATTAAAGAGAGTGCCCCAAAAGGCGGGCAGGATGCTGAGTCTCCCTTCAAGGCCACGATTATCCTGGGCGGTCAGATCGCCGGGGCCGAGCCGCGACTGTTCCTGATTTACCCGGAGGGGAACTTTGTCGAAGCGTCGGCCGAGACCCCCTTCTTCCAGATTGGCGAAACGAAATATGGCCGCCCGATCCTGGTGCGCGCCTATGAGCCGAGCATGAGTTTTGAGGCCGCAGTGAAGCTGATGCTGGTGTCCTTCGACTCGACGTTAAAGGCCAATCTGTCGGTCGGGCTGCCGCTGGATCTCCTCTTGTACGAGACAGACAGTCTCGACATTCTGGCTCAGCGCCGGATCGAGGAAGATGATCCGTATTACCACCTGATTTCAGACAATTGGGGCGAAGCGCTGAAGTTCGCGTTCGGCTCTCTACCGGATTACAAACTCTGAACAGGGCGGTTGCCTTTTGCAGGCTTCACGCCTACATCGCGTCCTCCAAAACAGAATGCGCCTATAGCTCAGTTGGTAGAGCAGCTGACTCTTAATCAGCGGGTCCGAGGTTCGAATCCTCGTGGGCGCACCAACTCTTCTTCCCTGCAGTCATTTCGATGTCGAAGCCTGGCGGTTCCGCGCAGCACACGTTTTCACCCAACTCGAACATGCCGCGTAAAGGCCCCGAAACCTCTCTTGCCAACTCTGCCGGTTGCTCTCAAAATTAGATGTGCGGGGACCGGGCCGGTCTCTTCGATTATGGGGATTTTCATGCAGTCTATGCTCGGCCGGATTTGCGGCATTGCGGTATTTTGTGTCGTTGTGGTGGCTCCGCCGGCACTGGCTAAGTATCTGGTGCGCGACGCTGATGGCGGGCCTCCTGTCGAACTCACCGTCATGATCGAGAACGTGAAAATCAACGAAGCCCGCAAGCGTATCGCCAGAAGCGGGTTGCCGAAGCCGAAAAAGGGAGAGGTGAGCCGGTCATTCTACTATTCCGGGTCTGAGAAGCGCGTGAAGTTCGAGCAACTCCAAACGGCAACGGGAGAGGTTCTGATTGAGGGGATCTATGCGAGTGTCAATCCGCTTTCGACGGTCGCGGCTCTTGTAAAGCGGGATGATGGCGTGTGGGGTATTGTGGACATTCCCACCGGCACATTCCGCCCCCTGCCTGATGCGAGTTGGTACTATACGTCGTTCAACGGCGCGGCGCCCGCGGTGCTGCTGATCGGATCCAGTCAGCCGGACGGGACATTCCGATACTGTTTTACCGGGGCGGATGGTGAATGCGAGAAATGGGTCGACCGGGTGGCGGGGGACATTTCGGCTGAGCTGGAAGACGGCCCATCAGGCTTCATCTTTGAGACGCGGATCGTGATGAACAGGCTGACGCCCGAAGGGCAGAAATACTCGTCCAGCTTTGACTGGAACGGGAACGCCCTGCTTGAGAAGGCCCCGCCCGTGGTCGCCGTGCATACCGCGAACCCGAAGAATTTGGCGCAGCGCGTGCTTCAGTCGGTTCTCTACGATCTCGGCCCGTTCGATCATCCGCTCGGCGATTACAGCACCAACCTCTACTGGCCCATGGACGAAAACGGCGTCCCGATCGAGGCGACCGAAAACTTCAAGGGCCTGTTTCCGCTGTATACTGATATGAGGAAGGGCGAAACGTTCGAGAAAACGGGATCGTCCTCGTCCGTTGCCGATCTCGACGGCTATGTCATCGTCTACGAGCAGGACGGCACGCGAACATTCGAACTTGCGCCGAACATCAAGACTGCCACTTCGGCCATGTATCACAACAATTACAATTACCGCTGGAGCGATCTCTATTTCAAAAACAGGAACTACGACAATGGCGACAGTTTTACGATTGCCGCAAAGCGCAAAAACGGCGACCAGGTCGAGCAATGGTATCCGATCCAGGAAAGCAAAGCCTCTTTAATGCACAAATTCCTGGAAGAGGCTTGGACCACACGCGAAGGCTACGCCGACCCTGTCGTCGCAATCGACACACGAAATGCCCGGGATGCCGCAGCTGTTCAAGCGGCTCAGGACGCGGCATATGCGAGGCTTAAAGAGCGCACCGACGCGATTGCAGCCCTGAAATCGCGCGGGGGAGCCATGTCCGTCAATGGCGACCTGTGTGCCGCCGCCCACCAGTTTAGCATCGGACGTTCAGATGAGGCCTCACGCCTGTTTTTTAGCGCCTATAACGGCTACGGCAGCGACGCTTGTCATTATCTGCCGTCCTCGATCTATTCGGCGATGATGCAGTCGGGCCTTGTCCAGGAAGAACAAGGGCCACCGCCCGAGTCGGAGAATGACTTCGCGAGTGCGATGAAGGCCTGGAATGACAAGCTGGATCAGGACCGCTCATCCAGACAAGGCAAGTCCCTGCGCTGCTATGTCAATCAGGGCAAGCGAACCTGTTATTACGATTGATGGGATGCCGAGGCGGGCAGACTGAGTGTCGCCTGCGCCTGCCGGTGTACCAATCGTCGGCGGACATTGAGAAACGGTGTCATATGCCCGCGACTGGCCGACCGATCGCGGGCATGTTGCAAGACATGTTGTCAGCCAGGCTGGACGTCGATGAAGCGGCCGCCGTCCTTGGCAAGGCGCCTGAGCGTGGCGGCCGGGGCGAAGCGGTCATCGTCAGCGCCGATGCGCTCCATCGTCGCCAGGACCGTCTCCGCGCCGACCATATCGCCGTAGAGCATCGGCCCGCCCTTGTCTGATGGCCAGCCATAGCCATTGAGCCAGACGATATCGATGTCGGAGGCGCGCTGGGCTTTCTTTTCCTCGAGGATTTTGAGGCCTTCATTGATCATCGGGTAGATACAGGTCGCGATGATCTCGTCCTGACCGGGAGCGTTGCCTTCGGTGACGCCAGTGACGTCAGCGATAATGCCGGCGGTCACGTCAGACGGGATCGGGCGGCGGTTCTCGTCATAGTCGTAATAGCCAGCGCCAGTCTTCTGGCCGCGGCGGTCCAGTTCGCAAAGCGCATCGCGGATCGGGTTTGCGGTGGTCGCGCCCTTCTTCCAGCCAATGTCGAGACCGGCCAGATCTGACATCTGGTACGGGCCCATGCGGAAGCCGAACGCGTTGAGCGCGGCGTCCACGTCCCAGGGCATTGCGCCTTTGTAGACCAGCTTCTGGGCCTGCGCCTGACGGGCGTAAAGAATGCGATTGCCGACAAAGCCGGGGCATACGCCGACCAGAACGGCGATCTTGTTGATCGTCTTGGCGAGGTCCATGCAGGTCATGATGACATCGTCCGCCGTGCGATCCGCGCGCACGATCTCCAGCAGCTTCATCACATTGGCAGGCGAGAAGAAGTGCAGGCCGATCACGTCTTCCGGGCGCTTGGTGACGCTGGCGATTTCGTTGATGTCGAGGGCTGACGTGTTGGTGGCGAGGATCGCGCCGGGTTTGGCGATGTTGTCGAGGTCGGTGAAGATCTTCTTCTTCAGGCCCATATCCTCGAAGACAGCTTCGATGATGAGGTCACAATCGGCAAAGTCGGCCATATCGAGCGTGCCTGTGAGGCGGCCCATGCGGGCATCGACTTCATCTTGCGGGAAGCGGCCCTTGTCTGCGCTGCGCTGATAATGCCCCCGAACCACGCCAAGGCCACGATCGAGCGCTTCCTGCTTCTGCTCCAGGATGGTCACCGGGATGCCTGCTGTCGCGAAATTCATGGAGATGCCGCCGCCCATCGTGCCGGCACCGATGACGCCAACCTTGTTGATCGTTCGCCGGGGCGTGTCGGCTGCTATGTCTGGCACTTTCCAGGCGTCGCGGCCTGCTTGGGCGATGTAGGCTGAAACCTCTTCCGGGGTCATTGAGATTGCGGGCATGAGCGGTCGTCTTTCCTTGCTGTCGCCAGTATCAGGCTTGTCGTTGGGTCAATTGCAGGTGTTGTACACCGCGATACCCAACTATTGGAACCTCATTGCCGGTCTAATTATCCTTAAAGGTTTGCTGGCGTCGCTCAGACGGGTGAGCTTATTGAGGCGCGGTGTGATCGAGTTGTTGCCCTGACACAGACGGTTTCGTGATCTCTTTGCGTTCGAAGTTTGGGCAATCCGTCCTTTCTGCGGCCCGCCTTGCAACCAATTTCAGCGCTAATCATTGCTTCACTTCACTTGCCTGTTGCGGTGCAGCAATTGTTCGCTGCTCTAGCACACAGAGCCGAAGTGGAGGTAATGGGTGAATCTGGTCCGCCGTCTGCGTTCTGTCCTTCCCGGTACTGCCGTTGCGATCTGCCTGGTTGCCGCGTGCTCACCGAACAATTCCGAAAACGCCGACAGCCCGCCCAGTGCGGCGCAGGAGCAGGAGCCGGTACCTGCGGAACCCGTCCCGACCGACAGCGCCGCCGAGCGTGAGCAGCCTAACGCCGCAGAAAATCCCGCCGAGCCATCTTCCGAAGGGACGCCGATAACGCCGGCTGAACCGATTCCCAGTGAACAGGGCGAGTCAGTTGAGAGTGATGTCATCCCTCGCGATGCACCGCAGGGCTCGCAGAGCTCGCCCGCCAATTCCGGAAAACCGTTCGACTTCAGTGATGTGGAGAGACTGGCGCGCCAGCTGGCCTCGCAGGATTTCGAGCCTTCGCCAGACCTTCCAAAAGCGGCGGCTGAGCTAAATTATGATCAGTTTCGGCGTATCCAGAACCGCCCGGGCTCCATTCTCTGGGCCGATCAGCCATCCGATTATCGTCTCGTACTTGATCCGCGTGGGTATCTGTTCTCTCACAAGGTTCGCCTCAATATCGTCGACGGCGAGACGATCGTGCCGGTCGAGTATGATGAAACGGCCTTCAGTTTTGAAGATTTGCCCTTGAGTGTGGAGGAACGTCAGCAACTTGGGTTTTCAGGCTTCAAGGTGCAGACGCCGCTTAACCGGGGCGGAAAATTCGACGAACTGATAAGCTTTCGCGGGGCCAGCTTTTTCCGGGCGCTTGGCGCGGGATCCGTTTACGGCGCGTCCGCTCGCGGCATTGCGGTGAAAACCGCGTCGCCCGACGGTGAGGAATTTCCGTTTTTTCGAGAGTTCTGGATCAGGACGCCGTCAGCAGGCGATGCCGGCATCACGGTTTTTGCGCTGCTGGATGGAAAGAGCGTCACCGGCGCTTTCGAGTTTTTCGTTTCCGCAGGTCCGATCACCACGGTGGACGTGAAGGCGACGATCGTGCCGAGGCGCCGTCTCGACAATGTGGGCGTCGTTCCGCTGACGAGCATGTACTATTTCTCGCCCCAGGACGTCGCCAAGGTGAGCGGCGATTACCGGCCTGCCGTGCATGATTCACAGGGCCTGTCCTTCCGTCAGCGCAATGGCGAGTGGGTCTGGCGCCCGCTGATAAACCCCACAGAGCTGCAAGTGTCTGTTCTTGCGCAGGATGTGCCGCGTGGCTTTGGCTTGATGCAGCGATTGCGCGGTTTCGATGCGTATGCCGACATCGAGGCGGACTACCATCTGCGCCCCAGCGTGTGGGTTCAGCCCGGCAAAGGATGGGAAGCCGGGCAACTCACCCTGGTCGAGATACCGACCACAAACGAGTATAACGACAATATTGTCGTCTTCTGGCGCCCACGTGACGCCTGGGAGGCGGGACAGGCTCATCATCTGGCCTACAGGCTGAGCTGGGGGCTGCAGTCTCCCGCCGTTCCCGATGTTGTCTCCATCAGACAGAGCCGGGTCGGGCGAACGCCGGGCGGCAAACGGCATCTGTTCGTCATCGATTTCGACACGTCTGACCCAGCCGTTATTCAGGACGTTGAAGCCTCGGTTTCCACGTCTGCCGGGACGGTATCCAACGTGGTCATCCGCCGCGATCCAGACGCGGATATCACTCGCCTGAGTTTTGAGCTCGATCCGGAAAGCGCACAGTCAGCTGAGTTGCGCGCGCTGATCACACGTGCTGGCAAGCCGGTGACCGAGACCTGGATTTACCGGTGGAGATTGCCATGACGCCTCATCGTGCCCGACCGACCGAGTTTCCGCTTACCATGCCGGACCAGGCCTTTCAGACAGGCCGCGTGGAGCTGCGTGACCGCCCAAAGTCATATCAGTGGCGCAAGCTGTTCGTTCTGGTGGCATCGCTTTTCCTGACGGGCTGGGCAACGCGGGAAATGTACGGCGTGCTTGCAGTGTCCAGCCTGACCATCCTGGAGTGGGTACTGCTGGTCATCTTCGTGATGAATATCAGCTGGGTCTGCTATGCCTTTGTCAACGCGACGGTCGGCTTTGTTGCTGCGGTCGCTACACTGTTGAAGCGGAATAGATACGAGGCCTGCTGCGATATTTCTACAGCGCGCACGGCGATCACCTTCCCGATCTACAATGAAGACGTTGAACACGTTTTTGCGACCGTGCTTTCGACGGCGCGCCTGATGTCTGGCGCTTCCGGCCAGTTCGAGTGCTTCATCCTGAGCGATACGACCGATCCCGATATCGCGCTGCTCGAAGAGGCGGGTTTTCGAGAACTGCTGCGCAACGCGCCGGCCGATGTTGCCATCCGTTACCGGCGGCGGACGATGAACATCGATCGCAAGGCCGGTAATATCCGGGATTTCGTCACCCGCTGGGGCGGGCGCTATGACTATATGATCGTTTACGACGCCGACAGCTATATGGAGCGGCGCACGATCCTGAAGCTCGTCGCCGGGATGCAAGCCGCGCCGCGGACAGGCCTGATCCAGACGATCCCGCAACTGGTCGGCGCGCGCACGCTTTTTGCCCGTGCACAGCAATTCGCCTCAGCGCTGTATGGGCCGGTGCTTGGCCACGGCATTGCCTGGTGGGCGCAGAAGGAAGGAAACTTCTGGGGACATAACGCGATCATCCGGGTTCAGGCGCTCGCGGAATCTGCTGGTCTGCCGATCATGCCGGGCCGCGCGCCCCTCGGCGGTGCCATTCTTAGCCACGACTTTGTCGAAGCAGCTTTGCTGCGCCGGGCAGGATGGAATGTTGATATCCGGGCTGACCTCAAAGGATCCTACGAGGAGGGACCGCCGACGATGATCGATCTCGTCGTTCGGGATCGGCGGTGGTGTCAGGGCAACATGCAACACATGGCCGTGCTGCTGAAGACACGCGGCCTGACCTGGACGAGCCGATTCCATCTCGTGACCGGTATCTTCTCTTACCTTGCCTCGCCGCTCTGGTTGATCTTCATCACGGTCGGCATGCTGCTCTCTTTGCAGAACACGTTCATGCTGCCCAATTATTTTGGTGACAGCGCATCACTCTTCCCGACATGGCCGGTGATCGACTCCGAGCGCGCTCTGGGGCTGTTCATTGCTACGATGGCCATTCTGTTCGCGCCCAAATTGTACGGGATGCTCTATGGGCTGCTGAGTTCAGAGTGGCGGCGGTCTGTCGGCATGGTCAGGACGGTTGCGGGCGTCGTGACAGAGATCGTCATTTCCGTGCTCATCGCGCCAATCCTGATGGCAACGCAGACCAGCGCTGTGATCAGCGTGCTCAGCGGGCGCGACTCCGGCTGGTCGCCACAAGCGCGCAGCGAAGGCGGGTACGGTTTGAAAACCGTTCTGCGTCACAGCCTGTTTCCAACCCTGCTCGGCCTGTTTCTGACCATCGCTTCGGTTGCGATTTCGCCGGTCTATGCCGCCTGGCTCGCGCCTGCCACGGTCGGTCTCATCCTCAGCGCGCCGATCACTTTTATCACTGCGAAAAAGGGCGCGGGGCGTTTGGCTGCAAAGTTTGGTGGTCTTGTCACGCCAGCCGAAATCGACCCGCCGCAAAGCTATTCGAGCGCGGCTGCGGCACAGTTTACGTTCGCCGCTTTGAAACCGGAGCGCTTGCAATACCTGATCCTGGACAGGGCCAGGCAGGTCGCGCGCGACGCATTTGTCGACCCGTACTGGCCTTTGCGCCAGTACGATGTCCACGAGCCGCTCGCCATGGCGCGGGCTCGGGCAGAGCGCGCCACTTCTGCCTATGAATTTGCGACCCTGTTACCGCCGAAGGAGAAGATGGCGCTTCTGAATTCAACAAAAGATCTTCACGCGATCAGCTTCAAATTCTCATCGATCCGGCCAAAGACGGCGAACCGCGTAGACACAAGCAGCACGCCTTCGGCTAAACGCCGTAACCCGTCAAAAAGACATCAGCGGTAAAATGCCCCGTCGATCACTTATCGTCTGGAAGCGCATAAGCGATGAGACGCCCACCACCAGAAGCGACTCCATCCTCGGCGTTGTCCGGCACGGTCACAACGACGAACTGACGACCGTTCTGAGTGTAGGTGATCGGGGCACCATTGGCTGTCGCTGGTAGTTTGGTCGACCAAAGGGTTTTGCCGTTCCTGATATCAATCGCGCGAAATGTCGAATCCAGCGTGCCGACCTGAAAGATAAGGCCGCTGCGCGTCGTCGTCGTGCCGCCATATACCGGTGTCCCGACTTCGAAATAGGGCATGTTGGGCTTGATGCCGAAGGGCCCGAGTTCCCGCATATTGCCGATCGGACGGCTCCACAGCAGGCGATTATTATTGAGGTCAATCAGGGCCAGACGGCCATAAGGCGGTTCGAAGCACGGCATGTCAGACGCGATGCCGGTGAAGGGTATCTTCCACTTCGAGACAAAGCGGGACGTAATGCCATAACGTGGCGCGTCTGGGTCCCATGCTCCCTGACCGGTTGCGGCGTTGTCTGAGGCCGGTGGCATGGGCCGGCCGCTTTCTGCTTCCCGCTCTGCGCCGGTCTGCATGTAGATGCGATTGCCCAGCAACATGGGTTGAGCGACCAGCAGGCCGTTCTCTGCGTCAACGGACACACTCGGCCAGTTGTAGCCACCCTGATTGCCTGGATACTGGAACGTGCCGCCCCACGTCTTGTCGCGGCCAAGCACGCCGCCGCCCGGCATGGGCGGGGTGAAGTGGCCGTCATAGCGCATCTTCCGGAACTCGATCCGGCAATAGAGCTGATCAAGCGGAGTGAGTCCCCACATGTCTTTTTCCCAGCGCGATTCATTGAAACGGGGAAGACCGGAGAAGGGCTGGACCGGTTCAACCCAGTCGCCGGGCGCAGGGTCTTGGGGGACCGGGCATTCACCGGCGGCGGTCGGTTGCGAGCCATCCGGACAATCGGTGGCTGGCCATAGTGGTTCGCCCGTGCGCCGGTCGAGCAGGAAGATTTCTCCGCGTTTGGTGGGCACGGCGACTGTTGGAATCTCTTCGCCATTCCGGTTGATGTCGACAAGGGTTGGCTGCGCGGGGACGTCATAATCCCAGATGTCATGATAGACGGTGCGATAGGACCAGACGAGGTCTCCCGTCGCGCCGCGCAGAGCGACGACCGACGCATTGAACTGGTCGTCAATGTCGCGCCGCTTCGCGCCATAATAGTCCGGAGAGGCATTTCCAGTCGGTGCGTAGAGGAGGTCGAGCTCCGGGTCGTAGCTCATGATCGACCAGACATTTGGGGTGCCCAGCGTCAGCGGTTCGCCATCGTCTGGCAGCTGTGTTTCACGAGGTCTGCCAATGTCCCACGCCCAGACAAAAGAGCCGTCGACGGCGTTGTAGGCGCGCAGCGCGCCTGATGGATTGCCGAGCTCCTGATTGTCGACGACCCATCCGCCAACAACCACATTGTCGCCCGCCACCTGTGGCACGGAGCTGTGGAAATAAGCGAAGATCGGATGGGGGCCGAGGCCTTGGCGCAAATCGACCTCGCCGTTCGTCCCGAAGTCCTGACAGCGCTCGCCGGTTTCGGCATTGATCGCAATCAGCCGGGCATCCGTCGTGCCGGTGAGAATGCGCGCAGGGCAGGCGCCTTCATAATTATCCCCAGCTTCATAATAGGAAATGCCGCGGCAGCCGCGGGTGAATGTGTTGCCGGCCTTCATGGCTTCAGGGGTGGAGCCGGACAATTTGTTCTCAGGGTTGAAGCGCCAGGATTCAGCGCCCGTCGCCGCGTTCACCGCAACAACGATATTGCCAGCCGTACAAGCGTAGATCTGGCTTGCGATCTGTATCGGCGTGTTCTTGAACTCAAAGGGAATGCCCGTCTCATAACGCCAGACCTCTTCCAACTGGTCGATGTTGTCAGGTGTGATCTGTTCGAGCGGTGAATAGCGCGTGCCTTTGGATGTGCTGCCATAGTCGGTCCAGTCGTCATCAGACACTGTGGCGGCAGACAGGGTGCGGTCAAACTCGATGACGGAGCCTTTCTGAAAGGCGCTGACCGCAAGCAGCAGGACGCCGGCTGCCGTCGCGCCGGCCATCCATTTTGCATCACCCCGATCCTTCATGGCGGCCCTGTGCCAGGGCGACAGAAACCAGAGGCCAACCACCAGCCATGCTGCGAGGCGAGGGAGAAGGGCGATCAGATCGAGCCCCGCTTCCTGTATTGACCAGATGATCGTCGCCGCGACGATGACGGCGTAGAGAATGCCTGACGCAGAGCGGCGCATGACAAGGAGCAAAACGACCGCGAGAAGGGCGAGGCCGGCAATCGAATAGTACCAGCTCCCGCCCAGCGAGATGAGCTTGGCGCCAAGCAAAATGAGGTTGATGGCGACGGCGGCCAGAAATGCCGCAAAAATCCAGTTTGTGATCCGTGCCGCCATGAATGCCTCCCTTTGTGCGCGACGGGTCTTACGCCCGGTCTACGCGTCTTTTTATTGTCGATGGGCCGCTCGTCATGCGAGCCAGCACCTTCCTGTTTGCGATAGTCAGATATCGGGAAAATATCAATCAGATAGAATATCGGCGAGCGGGGGTGCGCGTAATGAACCGCAATTGCGGAGCGCTTCAAGGCTATCTGATCCGTCGACCGAAACTCATCAACAGGACCGATTTTCGATAGCGAGAGGTGTCGGCCACAACGTCACAAGATTAGAAATCTGTAAGATAAGTCAGGCCGATCATCGAAAAGTGCTTTCCCATCAAAGGTTTGATTCGGGGACCCTGTGATGGGTCTGTCATGCTTAGCAACTTGTTAAACCTCTCGGTCAACCTTCATGGCGTTGGTTAACGCCAGCGCTGGTATTGTTAAGAGGGTTGAGCATGATGAAACGTCAGGTGCGCTGGGGCGCGGACATTGGTTATTCCAAACCGGTCAAGCCGTTGGATGCCAAGGTCGTCGAACGTGAACATGGGCTGAAAGGGTCGCTCAAAGACGGCGAGCTTGGGTTCAGCCGGATGATAACCCGCAAGGTCGCCAAGAAGGATGCGCGCGACGGTATTCCGACATCGGAAGCGATCACCGAAGACCAATGGTCCGAGCGCGAGCAGCAGATCGCGGAAAAGTCCGAACAGGTCCGCCGCAGTCTCAAGACCTGGATGAGCGCCACGTCGGCCGCTGTCCGCAACTTCATTTCAGATCTGACGCCGGCCGATATCCATCCGGATCATCTGCAGGAAGCCATCAAGGCTGAAGAGAACGAGTACCGTCATTACGAGGTCGACGACTCCACGGATGCGAAAGCCCATCATGAGGCGACGGTGATCGAGCTGGAAAGCTTCAAGGAGCGCTATGGCAACCAGCTGAACAAGCGCACGCCTGACATCAAGAAGAATGTCGAGCAGACGATTGCGATCCTGATCTTCGTGCTGATTGTGGAAGGCTGTTTCAACGCGCTCCTTTTCAAGGATGCCCAGTCATCGGGTCTGCTCGGCGGCATGATGGTCGCCTTTGGTATCTCGGCCGTGAACGTCTTGTTTGGTGTGACGGCAGGCTTTGTCGGCCTTCGAAACCTCAACCATCCGGACATGCATATGAAAGTGCTTGGCGGGATCGTTGCCGGTCTCTGTGTGACGTGTGGTCTGTTCGTGAATTTCTTCGTCGCCCACTTCAGGGACGCAGTGGAGATTGCGCTTCACAATGCTCTGGCCGAAGGATCACTCGCTGGATTTTCGATGTTTTCCATCGCGCCATCGGCCGTGATTGGCGACATGTTCCCGAACATCTTTGGTCTCGATAGCCTGGTCGCGATTGGCCTTCTGCTGATTGGTCTCACAGTCTTCGCGATCGCTATCTACGAAGGCTATGACCGGATTTCAGACAAGTTCCCGGGCTATGGCCGCGTCTGGCGCAAGGAGCGGGCGGCCTATGAGAAGCGCCAGCAGGTGCGCAATGGCGTGCGCGATGACTTGTCGGACTTCTTCTCGCGCTCACGCCTGTTCTTCGAGACCCAGCAGAACCGCCACATTGCGGCCAAGCGGGAGATCGAAAAGGCTGTAAACCTGTTGGAGACGCGACGCGACATCGCTGTCGAGATTGCGGCCCGGGCAGGGGATCAGGAACGTTCTCTGAAAGTGGCCTACCGCCAGGCCCATCGCCGTGAGCGTAACGCCAATCGTGAACGTCTCGGTGATCAGGCCCCCGTGCCGGCCTATTTCGACGAGATTGTCACGCCAAACCTGCCGGCCTTCGACTATTCGAAGGAACGCGAGCAGGCGATGGCAGCGATCAAACGTATCGAACAGAACATCACTGCGCTCAACATCACCCGTGAGTGGATGGAGCAGCATATTCAGCAGGTCCAGAAGGGCCTCTCCTCCATCGAGAAGCGTGTCGGTGACCACATTCAGGCAATCCGCGACAAGCGCGATGGCCAGGACCATGCGCGTAGCGCGTAACCCAGGAGGGACAGACTATGGCGAGATCTCGAGAAAAAGGGCCCTGGTTCTGGCGCAGCATGATCGGCGCGATGCTGGCCAGTGTGTTCGGGCTGTTTGCGTTGGCCGCCTTTACTGCCGCGCCAGCGACCGTCGCTGAAACGGGCTGCCGCATGGACCGGAAAGACCCGGCGCACACGGTGTTGCTGATCGACCAGTCGGACCCGTTCAACCCGAATGATCTGGGCTGGGTCAACGAGTTCGTGGATCGTGAAGCGCGCACCTTGCCTCGCTTTGGCCGGCTCACTGTTGTCGCGCCGAATTCCGCCGATCCTTACGATGCAAAGATCATTTACAGCCATTGCTCGCCGGGCAGCGCCGACCATGCGAACGCGTTCCTGCAGAACCCGCGCATGATTGAGGATACATGGCGTGAGACCTTCTATGAGCCGATGGCAAAAGAGATCGAAACCGCCTTGATGGACAAGCGCCAGCCGAGCTCGCCGCTGTTTGAGGCTGTCTATTCGGTCGCTGACCGGGCAGATTTCCAGTCATCGCGCGGTGATCGCCGCATTATCCTCGTCTCTGACCTGATGCAGCACTCAGACGACTATTCCATGTACCGTACCGGCACCGACAAGGACGCATTCGCGACAACGCGGATTGCTGATCAGATGCCGGAGATGGATGGCGTGGAGATCGTCGCCCGCGTTGTGCCGCGCCAGGAATACGATCTGCCGATGAGCGACGTGAAAGCCTTCTGGGGTGACTATTTCGAACGCACTGGCGCTCAGTTCAGCTCGGTGAACTAGAGTAACAGATCCCCTTCATCCCGAACAAAGTGGAAGGATGAGGGGGATATGCATCGCCTCTACAGCCCCGTGGTTCGACTTCGCTCACCATGAGGCTGTTTGTTATTTAGATGTCCAGCACGATCTTGCCGAAGTGCTTCTGTGCGGCTTGATGGCCGAACGCTTCGGCGATCTTGTCCAGCGGGAAGTGGTCGGAGATAATCGGCTTGATGCCATTGGCCTCGATCGCGGCGATCATGTCTTCCTGATGCGCGCGTGAGCCAACCGTAATGCCGGACATGGTGAGGTTCTTGCCGAAGAAGGCCGCCGTCGGCACTTCGCCTGAGACGCCGGTCAGCACACCGATCAGCGAGATGTGTCCGCCGACCCGGCAGGCCGCGATGGATTGGGCCATCGTTTCCGGTCCGCCAATCTCGACGACTTCATCGACACCGCGTCCGCCGGTCAGCTCCATGGCCTTTTTGCCCCATTTCGGGGTTTCCTTGTAATTGATGACGTGATCCGCGCCGAGCTCTTTCAGCTTGTCGAGTTTCTCTTGTGATGACGATGTCGCAATCACACGCGCGCCCGCTGCCTTGGCGAACTGAAGCGCGAAGATCGACACGCCGCCCGTGCCCTGCGTCAGCACCCAGTCGCCGGGCTTCACGTTTCCTTCAACGAACATGCCCCGCCAGGCGGTCAGCGCAGCGCAGGTGAGCGTCGCGGCCTCGGCGTAGGAGTAGCCTTCCGGCATGCGGGTGAAGCCCTCCTGAGAGGCGGCGACCAGCTCTGCGCCAAAGCCGTCTGCGCCGTCGCCCGGTACGCCTGAGAAGCCAGCCGTCCCGATCGGGCCTGAATGCCAGTCCGGGAAAAAGGTGGAGAGGACCTTGTCGCCTTCCTTGAAACGGGTCACGCCCTCGCCGACGGCGACGACATCGCCTGCGCCATCAGACATGGGGATACGGCCATCCGGGGTCGGTATGCCGCCAATGACCACAACAAAGTCATGATAGTTCAGCGAGCTGGCACGCACGCGGACCAGGATTTCGCCGGGACCGGGTTTGGGCTCCGGGCGTTCCTCGATCTTGAGGTTTTCCAGTCCGCCCGGTTTCTTGACTGCCGCAACTTTCATGATGCGATCTCCCTTGAGTTTTGCTTTGACCTCACCAATCACCGCTACCGTAGCGAGAGCCAAGGGGAAATCACGGTCAGCTCAGAATGGCCGGTTTCCGGCTGATCCAGGGCTGGGCCGCTTCGAGCTCATAGGCGAGTGCCAGGAGCTTGCCATCATCGCCGCGCCGCCCGGAGAACAGCGATCCGACGGGCAGTCCGCTATCGGTCCACTGGATCGGAACGCTCATGGAGGCTGCGCCGGACACGTTCATGGGGGCCGTAAAGGCCACAAAGTCCGTCACGCGTTGCATCGTTTCTGCAAAGTCGCCGGTCGGCGCTTGGTATCCGATCGCCGGGGGCAGGGTTGAGACGGTTGGCGTAAGAAGCACGTCGAACGCGTCAAACCAGCTGTCATATTCGGCCTCAAAGGCCTTGAGATATGCAATCGCGGCTTCGAACCGATCCTGTTTGGACGCAAAGTCCTGAGCAAGACCGAGCGTCCATGGCTCGACCAGCTGTGTGATGTCCGCGCCCGGCTGCATCGTCTGAACCTGTTGCACGAACTGCGCAGCGCCTGACGCCCAGAGCAGCAGGAAATCATCCTGAAATTTCTTGCCGTCGATCGGGAGAGTCCGCTCCACGACCTCGTGCCCCAGAGACTCGCAGAGTGCTGCGGTCTTTTCGATGGCGGTCCGGGTTTCGGCATCGAGCGACGCGCCATTCGGTGGCTCGGGCGCAAAGGCGATGCGAAGGCGTTTTGCGTCCGGCCCGGTGATATTGCCGGTGCGTGTGAGGCCATCTTTCGGGGCTTCTTCAGCGGCGAAAAGCGCTGCACTGTCTCGCACGGTGAGCGTGACGGCATGGTCGACCGACAGATTGACCGGGCCGTCAAACGGCGCGCTGACAAGGGCACCGCGGGAGGGTTTGAGGCCAAACAGGCCGCAACAGGCCGCAGGGATGCGGATGGAGCCGCCACCATCGCTGGCATGCGCGAAGGGCGTAACCCGGGAGGCTGTCAGCGCGGCCGCCCCGCCTGATGAGCCGCCGGGAATGCGCGAGGTATCCCAAGGGTTGCGCGTCGGGCCGGTCACGAGCGGTTCCGTGGACGAGATCAGCCCGACCTCAGGCGTCGTCGACTTGCCAATCACGACAATGCCAAGCTCGCGCCAGCGTGCTGGAAAGGCCGAGTCCTTTTCCGCGATATTGTCCTTGAAGGCCCGGCTTCCATAGAAAGAGGGCGCGCCCGCCCAGTCATCGAGATCCTTGATGAAGCTTGGCACGCCGCCGAATGTTCCGGTCGGTGCTGAGGCTGCACGCTCAAGAGCCTGATCGTATATGGGCGACGCAATGGCGTTGATCACCGGTTGCACGGTTTTCGCCCGCGCAATCGCCGCTTCAGTCAGCTCAAGGCTCGATACGTCGCCGCTGGCGACGAGTTCGGCCATCCTGACACCGTCCATCATGCCTGATGGCGGTGTCGATGCCGACATCACCTGTGAGGGGGCGCATGCGCTTGCAAATGGCAGCATCGCCGCCAGGCTCGTGCCGGCCTTGAGAAAGTTGCGCCGCGAAAGATTGGTCATGAAGTCCTCCCGATATTGTCTTGTTTTCCGGGAGGTTGCGCCGCTCGAATTTCATTTGCAAGCCTGACGCAGGGGCGACTTTGCCAATGTTCGGAGCAAAGAAAAAAGGCGGCAGATTGCTCTGCCGCCTCTCTCGTAGACATATGATGCCGCAGCTATCCTCTGATGGTGAATTCCACACCAACGACGCGGCCTTTCTTGAGCGGGGAGAAGGTGCCGCCGCCCGGATAAGGCTGATAAGGTGTCTGTACGCCATTCGACAGCGGACCACCGAACGGAATCTGACCGAGTTGCGTGTCATTGCCGACCTGAACTTCGTCCAGCAAATTGTCACCGAAGAAGGACACTGAGAAACCGTCATACGGCGTTTCCCAGGTCACATTGGCGTCAACCTGATTGGCGGCCTGTACCCAGCCAAAGTTGCTGTCAGTATAGGCGATGCGATCCCGATACTGGTAGTTCGCACGCGTGATGATCGCGCCTGAGTCACCGAGATCCAGATCATAGATGAAGCCTGCACCATAGGTGAGCGGGGGCACGCGCGGAAGGTCGAGGCGAGCATCCTGGGCGTTGACCACCGTGTCGCCACTGATGTCGAAGCGAACATCGTCGTATTCCGCGTCGATCATGCCAACATTGAAGTTAAACAGCAGGTTGTCCGTGGCAGCCCAGCGGCCCTCAAGCTCGACACCCTTGATGGTGGCGTCAGCCGTGTTGAGGATGTTCTGCACGACGCCAGAAGCACCGGCGGTGTTCACTTCGCGCTGCATGTTGTCAATCTTGGTCAGGAAGGCTGCGCCATTGACCTGAATCCGGCCATCAGGGCTGTTTGCCTTGAAGCCGAGTTCGAAGGCATCGACTTCTTCCTCATCAAAGCCGAAATCGCCGCCGGTCGCCGGAAGGATCTGGCCGAGGAAAACCCCAACATCGGTGATGCGGAAGTTGTAGCCGCCCGAGCGAAAGCCTTTGGTGTAGTAGCCATAGGTCTGGAAGTCGTCGTTCCAGAAATATTGAAGGCCGACTTTCGGCGTCCAGTTGGACCACTCATCGCTGTCAGTGAAGCCGTTGTTTTCACCAGGAACAAACGGGTTGGTTCCTGATGTCGGGCATGTCTCATCGACAACGCTGCAAGCTGGACGTGGACGAATATAGGTCACGTCCGCATCTTTTTCTTCCTTCGAGTAGCGCAGGCCGACTGTACCGATCAGGTCAGGCGTGAATGAGTAATCCACGTTGGCGAAAGCGCCATAGACCGTGTGCTCCTGACTGCCGCCGCCGTAGAACGGGGCAGGCGTTGCGAAAGGCAGATAGCGGATCTCGGTATAGGCGAGATCCTGGTTAAAATAGTACAGACCCGTCGTGACATCGTACTTTCCGAAAGTGCCGGCATAACGAAGCTCGTTGGAGATCTGCTCCTGTTCCAACTCGGTGTCGGAATGGAAGAGGAACACGGGTAATGCATCGATATCACTGCTGCCAGTGGCGTCATAGCTGCGATAGCCGAGAATGTTCGTAATCTGGCCATCGCCGAAATCGACATCATAATCGGCCTGGATTGAACCAAAGACAGTTTCAGAATCACCGAAGCCAGGATTGTCGATCGCAAAATCAAAGGTATCGCGCTCGAAGGTTCCGCGGTTTTGTCCAGTTGGACCGTCGACACGCGCTTCCGAGTACTGGCCTTTTGCAAGGACGGTCAGTCTGTCGGTGGCAAACCATTCGAGGGCGCCACGATAGATCGTCGTCTGGGCTTCGCCGTGATTGTCGCCATTGTAGAGGTTCTTGAAGTAGCCAGCATCCGAATTGTAGTAGGCGCCGATCTTGCCGTTCAGAACGCCTTCGATCAGTGGGCCGGAAACGGTGGCTTGTACGGTTGAGTTCAGACCGCCGCGATCGTCGTCAATCGGACCGTCAAATGTCGCGCGGGCCTTGTAGCTGAAATCGTCAGTCGGGTTGCCAGTGTTGATCACCAGCGCGCCGCCCGTCGTGTTGCGGCCGAAAAGCAGGCCTTGCGGGCCGCGCAGAACTTCGATGCTGTCGAGGTCAAAAAGGTCGACAACAACGCCGTTGTTCACGCCGAGATAGACGCCATCCATGAACACACCGACCGCCGGGTCGATGGATGGAATGGACGAGTTCACGCCAAGGCCGCGGATCGCGAAGTTTGCCGTACCGCGGGCGGTGCCGACATCATCAAGCGATACGTTCGGGGTCGTGTAGCTGAGGCTCTCAAGTGTCGTGACGTTAAGAGCGTCGAGTGTGTCTTCGTTGAAGGCAGTTACCGACACCGGAACGGACTGAACGTCTTCAACGTCCTTCTTCTTGGTGGCGGAGACGGTAACGGTTTGGAGAACGCGGTCGACGGCGGATTCCCGCTCGCCTTCTGCCTCTTGTGCCTGTGCTGTTCCGAATGTCAGCACGGTCGCCATGGCGACGCTGGACAGAAGGAAAAAATGGCGCTGCATGAAATGCTCCCAGTTCAAGGTTTTATGGTTATGTGTAGGCAGACCTTATCTGGTCGGCCTTTGTGTGATGAATGTTACAGACTCACACGCGTTTGATTATTGGAGTTCACTCCAGATACGCAACTCATTGTGTGAGTCGCATGACAAAATGTAGCTACTGGTGAGGCATTCACGCATCACTTGATCTTGGGCGCTGTCGCACTAATGCAGAGGTTGCATTGTGATTTGCGGCCGGTTTCGGGATCTGGCTTGCTGTTCGAAGTCATCGCCATTAGCCGTTGATTTCAAACGAAACAATTTTAGACGAGCCCTGATTTATGCTTTCCGTCCTGGACCTATTTCGCATCGGCCTTGGCCCGTCGAGTTCCCATACGGTGGGGCCTATGCGAATTGCGCGGCGATTCCTGCAGGAGGCTGAGAAGGCTGGAAAGTTGTCGCAGGCATCACGGGTGGAAGCGGTGCTCCAGGGCTCCCTCGCGCTGACGGGGGTTGGTCACGGGACGGACAAAGCGGTGATCCTCGGCCTTATCGGCATGCAGCCTGAAACAGCCGACGCTGAGGAAGCCGAGCAGGCCTTTCGCAAAACGGTCCAGGAGCGGCGCATCGCCCTGATGGATGGACCTGTGCTCGACTTCAATCCGGTCAAGGACATCGTTTTTGATACCGAAACCGTTCCTGAACTGCACCCCAATGGCATGACGATGAACCTCTATGCCGGGGAAGCGACCGCATCCTTCTCGCGCACTTACTTCTCTACGGGCGGAGGGTTCATCGCTTCCAAGCGCCAGCTTCAGAAACCGGTGCGAAAAGATCTGGTCGAGAGTGCCAGAGGGGCACCGTATCCATTTAACTCTGCGGCTGAGATGCTGGACATATGCGCCCGCAATGACTGGCGCATCGATACGCTGATCCTGCACAATGAAGACGCGCGCCGCACGCGGGAAAAGACGCTGAAGCGGCTCGACAAGATCGCAGATACGATGATGGCGTGCATCGACCGTGGCTTGTCGCGGAAAGGCATCTTGCCCGGCGGTCTGGAGGTTGCTCGGCGCGCAAGCGGTCTGCACGAAAAGCTGCGCGACAATCCCGGCTCCAACGAACGCGAACAGCTGTTTGACTGGCTGAACGTCTATGCGATGGCGGTGAATGAAGAGAATGCGGCAGGCGGGCGGGTTGTGACCGCGCCCACCAACGGTGCAGCCGGGATTCTGCCATCCGTCCTTCGTCATTATTGCAGCGAGGATGGGCAGCTCAATCGCGATCACGCCCGGCGTTTCCTGCTGGTCGCGGGAGGGATCGGCCTTCTTTACAAGCAACGTGCCTCGATCTCGGGTGCCGAGATGGGATGCCAGGGGGAAGTGGGCGTCGCCTGCTCGATGGCGGCGGCGGGCCTGGCGGCGGTCTGGGGCGCCGATGCCGAAATGTGCTGTGTGGCAGCCGAGATCGGCATGGAGCACAATCTCGGTCTGACCTGCGACCCTGTCGGCGGCCTTGTTCAGATACCATGTATTGAGCGCAACGCTTTTGGAGCCGTCAAAGCCGTCAATGCGGCGCGTCTCGCCATGCAGGGGACAGGGCATCACAAGGTCAGTCTCGATCAGGTCATCGAGACGATGCGTCAGACGGGCATCGACATGTCGTCAAAGTACAAGGAGACCAGCACCGGCGGTCTCGCCGTCAATGTGATCGCGTGCTGAACATTGACCCGCGGTCAGGCTTCCCAGCGTGATCGACCCATGTCAGACTCACCACCATGGATGGCTTTCAGACCAAAACGCCGAGCCGACCGGCGCTTCATTATCCCTTGGGAGACACGACGCCGGATGTCGGCGAAACGATCGAGATCGTGCCGGGGCTGCATTGGGTGCGCATGCCGCTTCCGTTTGCGCTCAAATGGATAAATCTCTGGCTGATCGATGACGGCGAGAAGGGCTGGACGATTGTCGATACCGGGATGCCGATGCCGGACACGAAAACCGCGTGGCGCAAAATCTTCGATGAGAAGCTTGGTGGCCGGCCCGTCTGGCGCGTCATCGTCACGCATATGCATCCAGACCATATCGGTAATGCAGGCTGGTTGACGAGGAAGTTTCCCGGGGCCGAACTCTGGATCAGCCGACTGGAATATGTGAGCTGTCGTATGCTGGTGGCCGATACCGGCCGCGAGGCACCAGAGGCAGGCATCAGTTTCTTCCGAGCCGCTGGATGGAATGAGAGCCAGCTCAATAGCTATCGCGAACGCTTCGGCGGGTTCGGCCGCGCCGTTAGCCAGCTGCCGGACGCCTATCACCGGCTGAGTGACGGCGATGTGTTTGAGATGGGGGGGCAAAGCTGGCGTGTTATTTCGGGCAATGGTCATTCCCCGGAACATTCCTGCCTCTATTGTGAAGCGCTCGACATCGTCATTTCCGGTGACCAGCTTTTGCCGCGTATTTCGTCAAACGTTTCCGTGCACCCGACTGAACCGGATGCCAATCCGCTCCAGGACTGGTTGGACAGTTGTCGGAAACTGCAGGCTGAGTTGTCCGATGACGTGCTGGTGCTACCGGCGCACAATGAGCCTTTCAAAGGCGCACACAAACGCCTCGGTCACCTTATCAAGGGCCATGAGACCGCGTTGAAGCGCCTTCATCAGCGCCTCGCAGAAGAACCGCGGCGCGTGATCGATATTTTTCCATCCGTATTTGGTCGCAAGATTGGCGATGATCTTGTCTCGATGGCGACGGGGGAAGCGATCGCGCATCTCAACTATCTGCTGGCGGACGGCAAAGCCCGCAGGTCCCGGGACGCTGATGGGGTCGACTGGTACACCGCTAGCTGATCACAGTCCCCAGCCAGCACGCCCACGACTTTTTCGACAGTCAGTTTTTTTGTCGCCAAGCTTTCGCCACGTCTCTACTCTAGCCAGACTTGGCAGGAGAGCGACATGAGCGAACGCGGCGGCACGAATTTCCTTTTCATTGCAGGCATCGCGCTGATCGTGCTTGGCGCAGGCATCTATGCGCTTTTTTCCGTGCTGGGGATTAGTTTTGCGATTGGGGAAGCGTCTCAGGAGAGCGGGGCGCCGATATTCCTGATTTTGCTGGTGCCGGGGATCGTGTTCATCGGGATGCTGCTGCTTTTCATAAAGGTTGTTGCCGACAGGCTGGCCAGCAAGGAAGACGACCACTATTCCAGAACGGTCGATAAATAGGCGCGCGTGATGATTGTGACCATGGCCGAGAATGTCCCCGGACGCGATGTGAGCGAGGTGCTGGGGATTGCGCGGGGAAATGTCGTGCGGACACGATTTTTCGGCCGTGACATCATGGCTGGATTACGAAATCTGGTAGGTGGAGAAGTGCCTGAGTACACCAAACTAATGGCAGAAGCGCGCGAGCAGGCCCTTGACCGGATGCGCGCGGACGCCCAAAGCCTTGGCGCCGATGCGATCATTTCGATGCGCATAACAACATCAATGATAATGGGCGGATCTGCGGAACTGCTCGCTTATGGAACAGCCGTCAGACTAAAATGACTGAATCCTCCCAGACTTCCGAAGCGCCAGCAGAAGAGCGGTCGCTGAAAGACAAGCTTCTGCACGAAGTGCGCGAATGGCTGGTGACGCTCGCTATTTTTATTCCGGCGTTCTACATCTTCTCGTTCCTTATCTATGAACAGCGGGTGATCCCCTCGGAAAGCATGGTGCCCAACCTGCAGGTCGGTGACCGGGTCGCCGTGAACAAGTTTGCCTACGGCTATAGCCGGTACAGCCTGCCATGGGGTGCCTGGCGGTTGATCCCAGAGGGTGATGGACGTGTGTTTGGCAGCAAGCCCAAGCGCGGCGATGTTGCTGTCTTCATGCATCCGCACACGGACCGCGTCATGATCAAACGGATTATCGGCCTGCCGGGCGATCGCGTGCAGATGATTGATGAGCAGATCTATCTGAATGGTGAGCCAATCGACCGTGAATTTGTGCGTCGTATCACCTACAATCCCAAGGATCGGCATCGCACCATCGCCCGAGAGTATCAGGAGACGGTCGACGGCCGCTCCTGGCTGACGCATGATTTCCAGCAAGGTCCGGATGAATTCAATCGTCTCGATTCAACGCCCGAGTTCGATGTCCCGGAAGGCTATTACCTGTTCATGGGTGACAACCGCGACAATTCCGAAGATGGCCGGTCGCTGACGGGGCATTGTCCGCCAAATGCTGAAGGCATTGTGGACCGGGCAGGGTGCTCTCTGCCCCGCGGGATATCGGCGGAAGAAGCGTCGGTTGGGTTCGTGCCGGCAGAAAACCTGATCGGGCGTGCCGACACGGTTCTGTTCTCGACTTACTCCTGCTCAAAGGCAGATGCCGAGCCCTGCATGAAGAAGCGTCTCTGGCGAGGACTCTGAGTTAAATTCCCTTTTGGGGGGAAATTGGCTCGCTGTTTGCAAGACTGATCTCAGAAACTGGATCTGTGATCAGGGATGGCACACATGAAGTTCGCACTTCTTCACTCCAAGGACATGACCGACGATTTGTGGCAGGCCTTTGAACGCCTGCGCGATGCAAGGGCGATTTACGATGACCCGTTCTTCGATCCGCTTTATGCGCGTCTTGTCGCCGAGGTCCGTCCTGATGTCCGGTTTGCCGTTGCATTTGACTGTGATGTCCCGGTCGGGTTCTGGCCGCTGCACCGTCGGCCTGGCGCCTGGGCACGTCCAATTGGTGGATGCTTTTCGGACTGGCACGGACCCGTGCTATCGGAACAAACCGACCTCAAACCCTATGAATTTCTGAGGGGAGTCGGCCTGCTGGGCATGTCGGCCTATGGCTGGCTTCCGCAGGATGCGGAGAGCGAGCGGCGTCTCACTTTTGTCGGCGCCAATATGAGCGATGTCAGCGGCGGCTGGGATGCTTTCATCGAGAACCAGACTCAGCGCTGGCCAAAGCATTTCAAGAAGATGCGCCGGTTGCAGCGCAATGTTGAACGCGATTTTTCCGAACTCGAATTTCGCTACGATAATGAATGTGGCCAGACCTTTGACCGGCTGATCGAGCTGAAGCGCGAGCAATTCATCCGCACAGGCCGCCACGATGTCCTGGCGTCGCTCTGGTCTCGCCGCCTGATGGACAGATTGCGCAGCAATACTGGCCCGCGATTCCGTCTGAGACTGGTGAGCATCTATTTTGACGGCGAGCACGCAGCGAGTGAACTGGTGCTTCAGTCCGACAAAGTGACACATGGGTGGATCACTGCATTTGAGCAGGATTATTCGCAATATTCGCCCGGCAATATGGTTGTGCACAACATGCTGGAGCAAATGGCGATGGATGGTCCGTCGATTTACGATGCGGGTCCGGGGCTCGATTACTACAAGCGTCACTACTCCAATTATCAGGTCCCGGTCGGCTCCGGTGTCGTCCGCGCGAAATCCTTCGCCATGCGTCCAGATCGACTGCTGGGGCAGGCCTGGAGGAGTGGCGAGACCTATCTCTCTGGCAAGGCGTCCGACGTCATGGCCCAATCACGCCGTCGGCTTGACCAGATCTGCCTGTCGGAGACCCATACGCTCAGCCGGGTCAGTGGTCTTCGCCAGGCAATGGGGCGAACAGCTGCAGCACTGCAGCTTGCCGAGTCGGACTAACCCATCTAATCGCTTTGCCGGGAAGGTGTTCGGAAGGCGGCTGTTTAAACCAGCCTTCTGCACTGCTAGGCTGAGGGTGTAATGGGTTCTGGAACCTCTGATCAGAAAGCTCCAAGACGCGGACCGATTATTGTCTCGCGTCATGGTCGACCGGCGCTGGACCGTAAGGCCGGTCCACGCCTGGACTGGCAGCAGTATCGCGACTGGTGGAACCGTTATGAGATCGGAAGTCTCGCGCCGGACCAGCCGATTCCCGATAATCTGAAGGAAGCGGTTGCGGACGCAGATATCGTGCTGAGTTCGACAGCGCCACGGGCGATTGAAACGGCTGTGCTGGCCAGTGGGCGTCAGCCTGAAAGCCACGAAGTGTTCTGCGAAGCGCCACTGCCTCCGCCGCGCTTCAAGAACCGCAAATACCTGCCGAAGACGTGGAATGTCCTCGCCCGGACAGCATGGCTTTACGGTCACAGCCTCGACGGCGAAAGCAATCGCGACGCGCGCGAAAGAGCCGGACGAGCCGCTCAGCATCTTCATGAGGCGGCCGAAGGTGGCAAGGTGTACCTGGCGGCGCATGGCTGGTTCAACAGGATGCTGCGTCCGGCGATGGCCAAGTTGGGCTGGGTCTGCGTGCGTGATGGCGGCGACAAATACTGGAGCTACCGCGTCTATGAATATCGCGGAAAATCTTGAGATACGGCCATTGTGAAGGCTGCGCAGCCTGCTTAGGGTGCCCGACTACCTCTTAAATTATCAGGAGCGATCGAATGGCCGGTAAGGCAGAACAGTCGATTGAAAAAATGAGTTTCGAAGAGGCTCTGAAAGAACTCGAAGACATCGTTCGGCGTCTTGAGGGCGGCGATGTTGAGCTGGAAAAGTCGATCGAGATTTATGAGCGTGGCGCCAAGCTGAAAGCGCACTGCGAGGCAAGGCTGAAAGCGGCCGAGCTGAAGATTGAGCAGATTGTGCAAGGTGCGGACGGCAAGCCGAAAACCGAGAGTGCGAGCTTCGATTAAGGACACATGCATGGAGTTTGAAAAGCGTCTGACCGAGATTGCCGACAGGGTAACGGTAGCGCTTGACCAGCTGATTCCGGCCGCTCAGGGACCGGAAGCCGACCTTCTGCGCGCGATGCGGCATGCCGCGCTCGCGAACGGCAAGAGGATGCGTCCGTTCTATGTGATTGAAACCGGCGCTCTGTTTGACGCCGATGAAAAGGCGCTTCTTCGAACGGCGGCAGCTCTGGAATGCGTGCACACTTATTCGCTCGTCCATGACGATCTTCCTTGCATGGATGACGATGATCTGCGCCGCGGCCAACCCACGGTCCACAAGGCTTTTGGTGAGGCGGCAGCTGTCCTGGCCGGTGATGCTCTGCTGACTCTGGCTTTCAAGATTCTGGCAAATGACGAGACCCATCCTGACCCGGCAGTCCGGCTGCGCCTGATTGAGCGGCTGGCTGATGCATCTGGCGCTCGCGGAATGGTTGGCGGCCAGATGATCGATATGCTTGAGGATGAAAGCCCGAGAGACCTCAACACGATCACGCGCATGCAGCGCATGAAAACAGGCGCGCTGATATCCTATTCTGTCGAGGCTGCGGCGATTATTGGCGACGCCAGCGCCAATGCCCGGCATGCCCTGGCCGGCTTTGCGCAAGACCTTGGCCTCGCCTATCAGATCGCGGATGACCTTCTCGATGCGACAGGTGACCAGACTGTGGTCGGAAAGACGCTTCGCAGCGATGAAGCCGCAGGAAAGGCCAATTTCGTAACTATTTTAGGCGTTGATGGTGCACGTGAGCGTGTGCGTCTCCTGGCCGCGCAAGCAAAGCAACACCTCGCATTCTTCCACGAACGCGCCCATATATTGCTGCAATCTGTGGATTATGTTCTGGATCGAACGCGTTAGATGTACGTTAGAACTGACTGAAAGATCCTTCCGAAAGGACAGCCCCCTATGACCCTGCCAGCAAAGACCCGCTTGCTCGACAGTGTGGATTCCCCGGAAGATCTTAAAGGCCGTTCTCGTGATGAGCTGAAGCAGATCGCCGATGAAGTGCGCTCTGAAGTCATTGATGCCGTGTCGGTAACGGGTGGGCATCTTGGCGCGGGTCTGGGCGTGGTTGAACTGACCGTCGCCATTCACTCGGTTTTCAATACGCCGGACGACAAGCTGATCTTTGATGTCGGCCACCAGTGTTATCCACACAAGATTTTGACGGGCCGCAAGGACCGTATCCGCACCCTTCGTCAGGGCGGCGGCCTTTCTGGTTTCACCAAGCGCGCCGAAAGCGAGTTCGACCCGTTCGGCGCCGCGCACGCCTCCACGTCGATTTCCGCCGGTATGGGCTTCGCCAAGGCCCGCGACCTCGCCAAGAATGACAACAAGGTCGTCTGTGTGATCGGCGATGGGGCGATGTCGGCCGGCATGGCCTATGAGGCAATGAATAATGCCGGCTCAGACGGCACCAACATGCTGGTCGTTCTGAACGATAACGACATGTCCATTGCGCCGCCTGTCGGCGCGATGAGCCACTATCTTTCAAAACTTGTTTCGTCGCGGTCTTATCGCGGCCTTCGCAAATTCGCGAAGACGATCGCGAAACCAATTGGCCTCGCCAATCCCGCCCGCAAAGCAGAAGAATATCTTCGCGGCTTTGCCATGGGCGGCACGATGTTCGAGGAACTCGGCTTTTACTATGTCGGACCGATTGATGGACACGACCTGGATGTCCTGTTGCCGGTTCTCGAAAACTGCAAGGCGATGCAGGCCGGTCCGGTCCTTCTGCATGTCGTGACACAGAAGGGCAAAGGCTACGAGCCTGCAGAAAACTCTGCGGATAAATATCACGGCGTCGCCAAGTTCAATGTCGTCACCGGTGAGCAGCAGAAATCCACAGCCGGCCCACCGAGCTATACGAAAGTCTTCGCCAAGAGCCTGATCGAAGAAGCGCGCAAGGATGACCGCATCGTCGGCATTACGGCCGCTATGCCGGGCGGTACAGGCATGGACCTGTTCCAGAAAGAATTCCCGGACCGCATGTTCGATGTCGGCATTGCCGAACAGCATGCTGTGACGTTCGCGGCCGGTATGGCTGCCGACGGCATGAAGCCTTTTGCGGCAATCTATTCGACCTTCCTGCAGCGCGGTTATGATCAGGTTGTCCACGACGTCGCCATTCAGAAACTGCCTGTCCGCTTTGCGATTGACCGGGCCGGTCTCGTCGGTGCTGACGGCCCGACGCATGCCGGCAGCTTCGACATCGGTTTTCTCGGAGCGTTGCCGGGCATGGTCTGTATGGCGGCTTCCGATGAAGCAGAACTCGTCCGTATGGTCCGCACGTCCGTCGAGATCGACGATGCCCCGAGCGCGTTCCGCTATCCGCGCGGCAATGGAGTAGGCGTTGACCTGCCGACCAACCCTGAAGCGCTTGAAATCGGCAAGGGGCGCATCGTTCGCGAGGGAACGAGCATTGCAATCCTGTCTTACGGCGCCCGCCTTCAGGAAGCTCTGAAGGCTGCGGACATGCTGGCGGCGCAGGGGCTGTCGTGCACGGTTGCCGATGCGCGGTTTGCCAAGCCATTGGACAAGGATCTGATCAACCGTCTCGCCAAGGAGCACGAAGTGCTTCTGACCCTCGAAGAGGGCGCTCGCGGCGGTTTCGGCGCTTTCACGCTTGAGCATCTGGCCGAAGTTGGTGCCTTGGATACCGGGCTGAAGATTCGGACGCTTTACCTGCCGGATACATTCCAGGATCAGGATAAACCTGACCTGATGTATGCTGAAGCTGGGCTTGATGCGCGGAGCATTGCGGCGCGCGCAATTGAAGCGCTGGGACGCGGTGACGTTCAGCAAATCGAGCGCTTTGCACGCGCCTGAACCTTACATTTCAGTTACTGGCTATCGCGCGGTTCAGGCCGCCGGTAGGGTGAGGCGACGTTCAGAAGAAAGTATGAGTCGAGTATGCGCCTGAGGCTTTGTAGTGCCTTGGCGGCGATTACCCTCGCTGCCTGTGAAACCACCCCAGTCCCGGTCAGTTTGACAGAAGCGGAATTCAACGCGGTTGTGGCATCCGCGCAGGCCGAGTGGCACCCCTACATCACGATTGAGGAA